>NZ_OCTS01000016.1 GCF_900232865.1 Corynebacterium dentalis
CTTATCACCTTCTTGAAGGCTTCCCATTCATTCAGGAACCGCCTTCTGGTGATTTGCAAGAACGCGTACTTATTCGCCACCATGATTATGACCAGTGTTTCCAGTCCGTTCAGTTGTTGCAGTGGAATAGTCAGGTTAAATTTAATGTGACCGTTTATCGCAATCTGCCGACCACTCGCGATTCAATCATGACTTCGTGATAAAAGATTGAGTGTGAGGTTATAACGCCGAAGCGGTAAAAATTTTAATTTTTGCCGCTGAGGGGTTGACCAAGCGAAGCGCGGTAGGTTTTCTGCTTAGGAGTTTAATCATGTTTCAGACTTTTATTTCTCGCCATAATTCAAACTTTTTTTCTGATAAGCTGGTTCTCACTTCTGTTACTCCAGCTTCTTCGGCACCTGTTTTACAGACACCTAAAGCTACATCGTCAACGTTATATTTTGATAGTTTGACGGTTAATGCTGGTAATGGTGGTTTTCTTCATTGCATTCAGATGGATACATCTGTCAACGCCGCTAATCAGGTTGTTTCTGTTGGTGCTGATATTGCTTTTGATGCCGACCCTAAATTTTTTGCCTGTTTGGTTCGCTTTGAGTCTTCTTCGGTTCCGACTACCCTCCCGACTGCCTATGATGTTTATCCTTTGGATGGTCGCCATGATGGTGGTTATTATACCGTCAAGGACTGTGTGACTATTGACGTCCTTCCCCGTACGCCGGGCAATAATGTTTATGTTGGTTTCATGGTTTGGTCTAACTTTACCGCTACTAAATGCCGCGGATTGGTTTCGCTGAATCAGGTTATTAAAGAGATTATTTGTCTCCAGCCACTTAAGTGAGGTGATTTATGTTTGGTGCTATTGCTGGCGGTATTGCTTCTGCTCTTGCTGGTGGCGCCATGTCTAAATTGTTTGGAGGCGGTCAAAAAGCCGCCTCCGGTGGCATTCAAGGTGATGTGCTTGCTACCGATAACAATACTGTAGGCATGGGTGATGCTGGTATTAAATCTGCCATTCAAGGCTCTAATGTTCCTAACCCTGATGAGGCCGTCCCTAGTTTTGTTTCTGGTGCTATGGCTAAAGCTGGTAAAGGACTTCTTGAAGGTACGTTGCAGGCTGGCACTTCTGCCGTTTCTGATAAGTTGCTTGATTTGGTTGGACTTGGTGGCAAGTCTGCCGCTGATAAAGGAAAGGATACTCGTGATTATCTTGCTGCTGCATTTCCTGAGCTTAATGCTTGGGAGCGTGCTGGTGCTGATGCTTCCTCTGCTGGTATGGTTGACGCCGGATTTGAGAATCAAAAAGAGCTTACTAAAATGCAACTGGACAATCAGAAAGAGATTGCCGAGATGCAAAATGAGACTCAAAAAGAGATTGCTGGCATTCAGTCGGCGACTTCACGCCAGAATACGAAAGACCAGGTATATGCACAAAATGAGATGCTTGCTTATCAACAGAAGGAGTCTACTGCTCGCGTTGCGTCTATTATGGAAAACACCAATCTTTCCAAGCAACAGCAGGTTTCCGAGATTATGCGCCAAATGCTTACTCAAGCTCAAACGGCTGGTCAGTATTTTACCAATGACCAAATCAAAGAAATGACTCGCAAGGTTAGTGCTGAGGTTGACTTAGTTCATCAGCAAACGCAGAATCAGCGGTATGGCTCTTCTCATATTGGCGCTACTGCAAAGGATATTTCTAATGTCGTCACTGATGCTGCTTCTGGTGTGGTTGATATTTTTCATGGTATTGATAAAGCTGTTGCCGATACTTGGAACAATTTCTGGAAAGACGGTAAAGCTGATGGTATTGGCTCTAATTTGTCTAGGAAATAACCGTCAGGATTGACACCCTCCCAATTGTATGTTTTCATGCCTCCAAATCTTGGAGGCTTTTTTATGGTTCGTTCTTATTACCCTTCTGAATGTCACGCTGATTATTTTGACTTTGAGCGTATCGAGGCTCTTAAACCTGCTATTGAGGCTTGTGGCATTTCTACTCTTTCTCAATCCCCAATGCTTGGCTTCCATAAGCAGATGGATAACCGCATCAAGCTCTTGGAAGAGATTCTGTCTTTTCGTATGCAGGGCGTTGAGTTCGATAATGGTGATATGTATGTTGACGGCCATAAGGCTGCTTCTGACGTTCGTGATGAGTTTGTATCTGTTACTGAGAAGTTAATGGATGAATTGGCACAATGCTACAATGTGCTCCCCCAACTTGATATTAATAACACTATAGACCACCGCCCCGAAGGGGACGAAAAATGGTTTTTAGAGAACGAGAAGACGGTTACGCAGTTTTGCCGCAAGCTGGCTGCTGAACGCCCTCTTAAGGATATTCGCGATGAGTATAATTACCCCAAAAAGAAAGGTATTAAGGATGAGTGTTCAAGATTGCTGGAGGCCTCCACTATGAAATCGCGTAGAGGCTTTGCTATTCAGCGTTTGATGAATGCAATGCGACAGGCTCATGCTGATGGTTGGTTTATCGTTTTTGACACTCTCACGTTGGCTGACGACCGATTAGAGGCGTTTTATGATAATCCCAATGCTTTGCGTGACTATTTTCGTGATATTGGTCGTATGGTTCTTGCTGCCGAGGGTCGCAAGGCTAATGATTCACACGCCGACTGCTATCAGTATTTTTGTGTGCCTGAGTATGGTACAGCTAATGGCCGTCTTCATTTCCATGCGGTGCACTTTATGCGGACACTTCCTACAGGTAGCGTTGACCCTAATTTTGGTCGTCGGGTACGCAATCGCCGCCAGTTAAATAGCTTGCAAAATACGTGGCCTTATGGTTACAGTATGCCCATCGCAGTTCGCTACACGCAGGACGCTTTTTCACGTTCTGGTTGGTTGTGGCCTGTTGATGCTAAAGGTGAGCCGCTTAAAGCTACCAGTTATATGGCTGTTGGTTTCTATGTGGCTAAATACGTTAACAAAAAGTCAGATATGGACCTTGCTGCTAAAGGTCTAGGAGCTAAAGAATGGAACAACTCACTAAAAACCAAGCTGTCGCTACTTCCCAAGAAGCTGTTCAGAATCAGAATGAGCCGCAACTTCGGGATGAAAATGCTCACAATGACAAATCTGTCCACGGAGTGCTTAATCCAACTTACCAAGCTGGGTTACGACGCGACGCCGTTCAACCAGATATTGAAGCAGAACGCAAAAAGAGAGATGAGATTGAGGCTGGGAAAAGTTACTGTAGCCGACGTTTTGGCGGCGCAACCTGTGACGACAAATCTGCTCAAATTTATGCGCGCTTCGATAAAAATGATTGGCGTATCCAACCTGCAGAGTTTTATCGCTTCCATGACGCAGAAGTTAACACTTTCGGATATTTCTGATGAGTCGAAAAATTATCTTGATAAAGCAGGAATTACTACTGCTTGTTTACGAATTAAATCGAAGTGGACTGCTGGCGGAAAATGAGAAAATTCGACCTATCCTTGCGCAGCTCGAGAAGCTCTTACTTTGCGACCTTTCGCCATCAACTAACGATTCTGTCAAAAACTGACGCGTTGGATGAGGAGAAGTGGCTTAATATGCTTGGCACGTTCGTCAAGGACTGGTTTAGATATGAGTCACATTTTGTTCATGGTAGAGATTCTCTTGTTGACATTTTAAAAGAGCGTGGATTACTATCTGAGTCCGATGCTGTTCAACCACTAATAGGTAAGAAATCATGAGTCAAGTTACTGAACAATCCGTACGTTTCCAGACCGCTTTGGCCTCTATTAAGCTCATTCAGGCTTCTGCCGTTTTGGATTTAACCGAAGATGATTTCGATTTTCTGACGAGTAACAAAGTTTGGATTGCTACTGACCGCTCTCGTGCTCGTCGCTGCGTTGAGGCTTGCGTTTATGGTACGCTGGACTTTGTAGGATACCCTCGCTTTCCTGCTCCTGTTGAGTTTATTGCTGCCGTCATTGCTTATTATGTTCATCCCGTCAACATTCAAACGGCCTGTCTCATCATGGAAGGCGCTGAATTTACGGAAAACATTATTAATGGCGTCGAGCGTCCGGTTAAAGCCGCTGAATTGTTCGCGTTTACCTTGCGTGTACGCGCAGGAAACACTGACGTTCTTACTGACGCAGAAGAAAACGTGCGTCAAAAATTACGTGCAGAAGGAGTGATGTAATGTCTAAAGGTAAAAAACGTTCTGGCGCTCGCCCTGGTCGTCCGCAGCCGTTGCGAGGTACTAAAGGCAAGCGTAAAGGCGCTCGTCTTTGGTATGTAGGTGGTCAACAATTTTAATTGCAGGGGCTTCGGCCCCTTACTTGAGGATAAATTATGTCTAATATTCAAACTGGCGCCGAGCGTATGCCGCATGACCTTTCCCATCTTGGCTTCCTTGCTGGTCAGATTGGTCGTCTTATTACCATTTCAACTACTCCGGTTATCGCTGGCGACTCCTTCGAGATGGACGCCGTTGGCGCTCTCCGTCTTTCTCCATTGCGTCGTGGCCTTGCTATTGACTCTACTGTAGACATTTTTACTTTTTATGTCCCTCATCGTCACGTTTATGGTGAACAGTGGATTAAGTTCATGAAGGATGGTGTTAATGCCACTCCTCTCCCGACTGTTAACACTACTGGTTATATTGACCATGCCGCTTTTCTTGGCACGATTAACCCTGATACCAATAAAATCCCTAAGCATTTGTTTCAGGGTTATTTGAATATCTATAACAACTATTTTAAAGCGCCGTGGATGCCTGACCGTACCGAGGCTAACCCTAATGAGCTTAATCAAGATGATGCTCGTTATGGTTTCCGTTGCTGCCATCTCAAAAACATTTGGACTGCTCCGCTTCCTCCTGAGACTGAGCTTTCTCGCCAAATGACGACTTCTACCACATCTATTGACATTATGGGTCTGCAAGCTGCTTATGCTAATTTGCATACTGACCAAGAACGTGATTACTTCATGCAGCGTTACCATGATGTTATTTCTTCATTTGGAGGTAAAACCTCTTATGACGCTGACAACCGTCCTTTACTTGTCATGCGCTCTAATCTCTGGGCATCTGGCTATGATGTTGATGGAACTGACCAAACGTCGTTAGGCCAGTTTTCTGGTCGTGTTCAACAGACCTATAAACATTCTGTGCCGCGTTTCTTTGTTCCTGAGCATGGCACTATGTTTACTCTTGCGCTTGTTCGTTTTCCGCCTACTGCGACTAAAGAGATTCAGTACCTTAACGCTAAAGGTGCTTTGACTTATACCGATATTGCTGGCGACCCTGTTTTGTATGGCAACTTGCCGCCGCGTGAAATTTCTATGAAGGATGTTTTCCGTTCTGGTGATTCGTCTAAGAAGTTTAAGATTGCTGAGGGTCAGTGGTATCGTTATGCGCCTTCGTATGTTTCTCCTGCTTATCACCTTCTTGAAGGCTTCCCATTCATTCAGGAACCGCCTTCTGGTGATTTGCAAGAACGCGTACTTATTCGCCACCATGATTATGACCAGTGTTTCCAGTCCGTTCAGTTGTTGCAGTGGAA
>NZ_OCTS01000012.1 GCF_900232865.1 Corynebacterium dentalis
GGAGCGATGTGGTGGACGTGGAGATCGCAACCTTCGAGTGGGTTACCTGGTGGAACGATTCTAGGCTCCATCAGTCCCTGGGGTACCGCACGCCAGCTGAGGTTGAATCAGAGTTTTGGAGCCACAACCCTGCCCAAGGAATAATGGAAATCAAGGCACATGCCTAGGAACAAAACCTAGGGCACTTCACTGACAGGCTGCACCTACCGCCAGCTCGACTACTGGACAACCACCGGAATCATCACCGCATCTATCAACCCCGGCACCGGATCAGGCACCGCCCGCGCCTACTCCTACCGCGACCTCGTCAACGTCCAAATCATCGTCAACCTGCTAGCCACTGGCATCTCTTTTAAGAAAATGCGCACCACACTTAGTCACCTGCACACCTACGACCTGGACGACATCGCCGAGACCACCGTGCTGTCTGACGGCACGACAGTCCACCTCTGTACACAACCAGACGACATCGCCGAGCTACTGACTAGCGGCCACGGCATCTTCGGCATCGCCATCCCCGGCGTCATCAACCAACTCTCCGGCCAACTCAACAAACATGGTCACGCCATCAAAAACGCAGCCGCATAACTACACCCCTACCAGCACGCAACCCCCACAGAACACATACAGAGAACACACAGATGACCGACACTAAAAAGAATCACGGG
Source organism: Corynebacterium dentalis (assembly GCF_900232865.1). Taxonomy (GTDB): domain Bacteria; phylum Actinomycetota; class Actinomycetes; order Mycobacteriales; family Mycobacteriaceae; genus Corynebacterium; species Corynebacterium dentalis. The sequence continues at coordinate 669 of NZ_OCTS01000012.1, forward strand.
CCTGACCCCCGGAAAGTGGACACGTCGGGGGTTATCTATGCTGCTTGGGTCAGTGTAGCTGATGTGAGTGCTTCGAAGTCATCGGGGGCTAGAAGGTTGCACCAGGAGTGTCGTCTGCGCGTGTTGTAGCGCATGCTCATAGGCATCGATGATGGCCGCATCGGTGAGGCGTTGTCCAGCAGCACGGAGCCGGTGTCCGGTCTTTAAAGCATGGCGGAACGCCGTTTCATCACGGGCCGCGCACCCTTGACTAATCCAAAGGACACGGACGCCGTCGATCAGTTCTGGGTCATATTGATCAAGTCCTGCGCCTATTTCGTTTTCAACATCTTCTGCAAGAGCTTTGAAGGCTTGGGCTTCTTCTCGACGAGCCTTCACTGCATTGATGAGTTCACGACCAGAGCTAAATTGCTGACGCATGTTTTTACCGTACTGAGGGTGTCCAGCCATCTCACGCACCTGCCTTAGAAAGTCCTGGAGGCGAATGACGCGATCGTGTTGGTGATACCAGCGATATGCCTCTACTGACTTACCAGTATAAAAAGGACTACGACTAAAACGGTGCGCAAAGTGCGGGTCATGTGCGAGAAGAGCGCCTAACTCCTGGCTCGTAGCTTTTAGCAGCTCCATATTGCTGGAATGCTTATTTTTGCCGGTATACACCGGGTCAATCAGCCAAATAAACTGAGCTTTACCACTTAGCGGATTAATCCCGGCCCATGCTGGCCCAATGCCTCGCTGGACAAGGGCGAAGATAACGCTTTTAACATAAGCATTGAGATGAACTGGATGGCCTCCAGATTCTCCGGGCTGGTCAACATCAATAACCATAACCGCAGAATATTGCTTATTCGTCAGCATGACGTATTCACATCGACCGAGTTTCTCCGAATCAGTGCGATAAAGTCTCGGAACGCTGCGCTTCTTACCGGTTTCTTCATCTACCACGACACGGTAAGCACTTTGAAAGTCACGGCTGATAGAACCGTGTAGCGCATCACGCCCAAGATGCTGGAGAAGTTTTTCCCGGTCAAGCTGACTTGCCGGAGTATCATCTAGACCTGCGCAATCCTGGCGCACTCTAGATGGCGTACCAACACGCGCACCGGTCAAAGTGCCCGGAGAGGAATCATTAGATAGAATCATGCACATGCTTTCCCCCAGCTACTACTGGGTGATAAGCGAAGGTCACTTGGTTGCCGCCGAGTGGCCTTCTTTCGTCTTTAGTATCTCTCAACTGTAAAACACATGACTGTCATTTTGTGCGAGACACACATAAAGATATGTTTTACCTGCAGTAACAGTGTTTGAAATATATTGCAACAAATGCTAAAACCGCAGAGTATCCTGCATAGATACAAGACATCGACTATGGATCATAGGGGTTAGCGGTACTCATGTGTACTGCCGTCCAAATCAAAGGCTTGGTTGTCACCGAGGCAACCAGGACTACTCCAAGCACCACAGCCTCCAGGACTACAGATAACCAAAGAGCCTTTAAAGAGAAACCACATAGATAAACCCCAGTACTTTCTTCCTCACTGCCAATGCTCACTGGAGTGAACAATCCCTTGTGACTTTTGTCGAAGCTCCGCACAATGGTTATAGGCTGCTTCCCCCCGAACGGCCACTATGTATAAGTTCTAGCCCTGCCTCTCGCCCCTCAGGCAGGGCTAGAACTCGTTAATGATTTCTGAGTCAATCGAATACGAACACTTCAGAGTACTAAGAGTGCAACTCCTACGGTAATCATCCGTTCTCGCCACGTAACTACTAGATGAGGGCACCCCTACCGGTAATCACTAATACAGGGTGCCTATCGTGATGATTACTTTGACTGCTGCTCGTCCTTGGCGGCGACAATCATGTGCGCTAGCACCTCCAGGAACTTATTGAGGTTGCCTGGATCTGCCGTGATGGTTTCGAAGACTTCCTGAGACTCCCGGGCCGCCTGCACGAGTGCGCCGAACCCTTTGTTTTTAAAAGCGTCAGTGCCAGCAACCTGTGAGGGGTTATTTTTCCTGACTAATGCCTGCACAGGGGCTGCTAACTGTCTCCGGCGTAACTGAGCACTCCAGCTGGGATTCGTCTGTTCCACTCACCAATCTCGAACGCCTGCGAATCCAGTTGACATGGCCGGCTTCGTACCATGAGCACCAGCGACTGATCGGTGTTTGGTGGTGTCCGGCCCGTACCGGTCGTCACTGCCTTCGCCGACGTGGCAAGGAAGTCCACGGTTCTCATTAGACCGGGACCACTACTCTCCGACGCGCAGCGACACCGTCCAGCGGGTCGCCCCGCAGCATCGTTTCGCCACGAGGCGCATGTCGGACGCTCCAGCCATCGTCTGCAGCACGCGTGCGATGTGGCTCATACGACCACCCCCTTCTTGCGGAATACCTGCCAGGGGTATACTGTTGACTTGTACAGGTACCCGGTAGGGGTACTACAGAGACACAAGGAGGATACATAATGGCTTCGAACAATTACCAGGTGACGGGCATGACCTGCGGGCACTGCGAGATGTCGGTCCGCGAGGAAGTCGGTGAGATCCCCGGCGTCCAGGACATCCAGGTCAGCGCGCAGACCGGCAAGCTTAACGTCACCGCCGAGGGCGAGATTGACGATGCCAAGGTCCTCGCGGCGGTCGAGGAGGCCGGCTACTCGGCGGTGCGTGTCTGATGAAGGCCGGAGGACGGCTTGCGCTCTACGGGGCCGGGCTGGTGGTGGCGTTCGGCGGGGCCTTCGGCCTTGCCGGCGCCGTCATTCCTGACAGCTTCGTAGCAGCATGGGCAGAAGGAAGTGACGTGAACACACACGGTGAAGGACACGGCGGCGCTGCGCAAGAAACTGCGGAGCCCACTCTGAACGGGGTCTCCGCAAGCGCGGACGGCTTCGTACTTTCCCCAGTCCAGGCTCCCACGGCTGCAGGCGAGGATGGAGACCTGAGTTTCCAGATCCTCGACGAGTCCGGCGAAGCGGTGACCGAGTACACTACCGCGCACGAGAAGGACCTGCATCTGATCGCCGTTCGCACCGATGGTACTGGTTTCCAGCACGTGCACCCCGAGCTTGACACGAGCACAGGCACTTGGTCGGTGCCGTGGACCTGGGACGAGGCGGGCACCTACCGCGTGTACGCCGACTTCACACCCGAGGGCGAGGGAGCCGAAGGGATCACCCTGACTCGCGCCGTCGAGGTGGCGGGCGACTTCGCCCCTGTTGAGACCGAGTCACAGACCACCGACGAGGTCGACGGATACACCGTCTCCCTGAATGGCGACCTTACCGCCGGCACCTCAAGCGAGCTCACCATCTCGGTCGAGCGCGACGGTCAGCCGGTGACCACGCTGGAGCCCTACCTGGGCGCGTTTGGCCACCTGGTGGCGCTGCGCGAAGGCGACCTCGCCTACTTGCACGTCCACGCCGAGGGCGACGAGCCCCAGGCCAGGGACACGGCCGGACCCGAGATCGGATTCGCAGCGGAGGCCCCGACCGCCGACCGTTACCTGCTCTACCTGGACTTCCAGGTCGATGGGCAGGTGCACACCGCCGAGTTCGTGATCGACGCCGAGCATGGTGACGGCTCGCAGACAGACGATTCGCATACCGGCGGCCACTGACCCGCAGGGCCTGGCGTCGCACGAGAGATGAAGAGAGAAGGAAGAGGATGAGTACATTAGCGCCCCCCATCGGTGGGCCGGACATCGAGCTGGAGATCGGCGGGATGACCTGCGCCTCCTGTGCGAACCGGATCGAGAAGAAGCTGAACAAGCTCGAGGGCGTCGCGGCCACGGTCAACTACGCCACCGAGAAGGCCAAGGTCACCGTGCCTGCCGGCTACGATCCGGGCCTGCTGGTCGCCGAGGTCGAGAAGACCGGCTACACGGCTGCGCTGCCCAAGCCCAAGGGCACCACGGCGAACACGTCGGAGACCGAGGCCGGGGAGGAGGAAGACACTGAGCTCACCTCGCTGCGCCATCGGCTAGTCGGCGCCATTGTGCTCACGGTTCCCGTGATCGCCATGGCCATGATCCCCGCACTGCAGTTCGTATATTGGCAGTGGGCCTCACTCGCGCTTGCCGCCCCGGTGATCATCTGGGCAGCCTGGCCGTTCCATAAGGCCGCATGGACGAACCTCAAGCACGGTACCGCGACGATGGACACACTCATCTCGATGGGCACCTCGGTCGCACTGCTGTGGTCCGTCTACGCACTATTCTTCGGAACCGCTGGCACACCCGGGATGACGCACCCGTTCGAGTTCACGATCGCTCCCTCGGATGGCGCGGCGAACATCTATCTCGAAGTTGGCGCGGGCGTGACGATGTTCATCCTCGCCGGCCGCTACTTCGAGAAGCGCTCCAAACGCCAGGCCGGGGCCGCGCTGCGCGCCCTCCTGGAGCTCGGCGCGAAGGAAGTCGCCGTGCTCCGCGACGGCGTTGAGGTGAAGATCCCCACCTCTGACCTCCAGGTCGGCGACGAGTTCATCGTTCGTCCGGGTGAGAAGATCGCCACCGACGGCATCGTGGTCTCCGGCTCCTCCGCGGTGGACGCCTCCATGCTCACCGGCGAGTCCGTACCGGTCGAGGTCCGCGAGGGCGACTCGGTCACCGGTGCCACCGTCAACGCGGGCGGCCGCCTTGTCGTGCGGGCGACCCGTGTCGGTTCGGACACGCAGCTTGCGCAGATGGCGAAGCTCGTCGAGGATGCGCAGACTGGCAAGGCCGAGGTGCAGCGTCTGGCTGACACGATCTCCGGCGTGTTCGTGCCGATCGTCATCGTCGTCGCGTTCATCACCCTCGGCGCCTGGCTGGGAGCCGGATTCCCCGTCGCCGCCGCGTTCACCGCAGCGGTCGCCGTGCTCGTTATCGCCTGCCCCTGCGCGCTGGGACTCGCGACTCCGACCGCGCTGCTGGTCGGCACCGGCCGCGGGGCGCAGATGGGCATCCTCATCAAGGGCCCAGAGGTGCTGGAGTCCACCCGCAAGGTCGATACCGTCGTGCTCGACAAGACCGGTACCGTCACCAGCGGCAAGATGACCCTGACAGATGTGATCACCGAATCCGGTGTGGACCGTGCCGAGCTGCTGCGCTTCGCGGGTGCGTTGGAGGACTCCTCGGAGCACCCGATCGCGCAGGCGATCGCCAAGGGCGCCACCCAGGAAGTCGGCCAGTTGCCCACGCCCGAGGACTTCGCCAATGTTGAAGGCAAGGGCGTGCAGGGCATCGTCGAGGGCACCCCGGTCGTCGTCGGACGCGAGTCGCTGCTGGCCGACTGGTCACAGAAGCTCTCTCCGGAGGTCGCACGGGCGAAGGCTCAAGCTGAGGGTGAAGGCAAGACGGTCGTCGCGATCGGCTGGGACGGTGCTGCGCGCGGCATCCTCGTCGTCGCCGACACCGTCAAGCCCACGAGCGCGGAGGCGATCCGCGGGCTCAAGGAGATCGGCCTGACCCCGGTGCTGCTCACCGGTGACAATGAGGCCGTGGCCCGCCAGATCGCCGCCGAGGTCGGCATCGAGGAGGTCATCGCCGAGGTGCTGCCCAAGGACAAGGTCGACGTCGTCACCCGTCTCCAGGGCGAGGGCAAGATCGTCGCGATGGTCGGCGACGGCGTCAACGACGCCCCCGCGCTCGCGCAGGCCGATCTGGGCCTGGCGATGGGCACCGGCACGGACGTCGCGATCGAGGCCTCCGACATCACCCTGGTCCGCGGCGACCTGCGGGCCGCGGTCGACGCGATCCGTCTGTCTCGGAAGACACTTTCGACGATCAAGACCAACCTGTTCTGGGCATTCGCCTATAACACCGCCGCGATCCCAGTCGCAGCGCTGGGCATGCTCAACCCCATGCTCGCAGGCGCGGCGATGGCGTTCTCCAGCGTCTTCGTCGTCGGCAACAGCCTCCGCCTGCGCGGGTTCAAGAGCGTCGCCACGAAGTGACGAACGAGAACCCACCCATCCATACCAATCCGATACAGAACCCACCCATCCATACGAATCCGATACAGAAGGAACACCAGAAAATGAGCAACTGCTGTAGCACGAACGAGACTAACCCCGCCGCCGAGAACGGTGGACGCGAGAACCTGCTCGGCGGGGGCGCCGATGACATGACCACCTGCCCGGTCATGGTCGGCACCCCGGTCAGCAAGAAGACCGCCGAGGCCGCCGGCCTCTACCGCGACTTCAAGGGCGAGCGCTACTACTTCTGCTGCGCCGGCTGCGGCCCCGCATTTGATTCGGACCCCGCCAAATACGCCGCCAACATGGCGTAATCCACCAGCGTGCCGGGGTGCCGCGGCACCGCTGCGGCACCCCGGCACCTGATCGGAGCGAACCGACATGACCACCCCGACCTCAATGACCGAACCTCACATCGACACCTGCCCGGCGGGAGGCGACGGCGATCCGTCCGTCCACGGATACATCAGCGACAAGGCGACGTACCGCAATCGCCTGCGGCGCCTCGAAGGCCAAATCCGCGGCATCGATCGGATGATCGATGAGGACCGCTACTGCATCGACATCTTCACCCAGATCTCCGCAGCCACCAGGGCACTCGAAAACGTCGCCCTCGGACTGCTCGACGATCACCTCAAGCATTGCGTCCTCGACGCCGCCCTCGCCGGTGGACCAGTCAGCGAGCAGAAGCTCGGCGAGGCATCCGAGGCCATCGCCCGTCTCGTTCGCTCCTGACGCCCGCACACCAAATCGATCACGACCTGCAGCCCAGGAGTTTCCCTATGACCACACAACACGTCCTCATCCTCGGTTCAGGAGCAGCCGGAGCCGCAGCCGCCCGCACTCTCGCCACACGTGACGACGTCCGGGTGACGATGGTGACCCGCACCGGGGAGACGCCTTACACGCGAATGCTCATCAAAGGAATCGCGTTCGGCCCGACCCCGCCGGAGATGATCAAGCTCCCGCTACCTCAGATTGAGGTCATCGCCGACACCGTGCTCGATGTCGATACTACGGCGAAGCGGGTCCAACTGACCTCCGGCGCGCAGGTCTCCTACGACGCGCTCATTGTCGCGACAGGGAGCGTGCCCCGCTCTCTGCCCGCGGGTGTACTCGAAGGCGACGACGTCGGACAAGGCCGGGTCACTGCTCTGCACTCCTTGGAAGATGCCATGGGTATCCGCGATCTGCTGACCAGCCTGGCACGGCCGGCGCGAGTGACGATCTATGGCGGCGGAATCATCGCAGCCGAGACCGCTTCGTCGCTGCAAGCCGACGGACACATGGTCATGCTGGTCTCTCGCAGTTCTGTTCCCGGCATCGGAGCGTTTGGGGCGCCGGTGGCTGAGCGCCTCGCCGCTGACCATGCCGCCAAGGTGCAGACTCGATTCGGTCGCACTCTCCAGCATGTCGACGAAACAGAATCCGGTGTTGCCATCACCCTCGACGACGATCAACGCATCGTGGCCGACTTACTCCTCGTTGCGCTCGGCACGACGCCCGCAGCCCCGTCGCCGTGGACGAACGGCATCGACGTCGATGATCGCCTCCGTGCCGCAGCAGACCACGTCTACGCCGCCGGAGGTGTAGCTACGCATCACGACGAAGCACTGGGCGTCTGGCGCATCGACCATTGGGAAGACGCCGCCGCGCAGGGCACGCACGCCGCACAGGCCGCACTGCACGACCTCGACATCAGCGACGATCCGGGCACCTACCTGCCGCGCAGCCCCTACATGGCGCTGGTCTACGGTCAGATGATCTCCGGAGTCGGGTACACCGCTGGTGCAGACGCCCAGGTGGAAGCCGGCGAGGAGTTCATCGTGCGCCACGAGACCGACGGCACCGTCGTCGGCGTCACCGGCATCGACGCGGTCGGCACCGTCTACCAGTGGGGTCAGCAGCTCCACGGCCTGCAGGCATAGACGATGGCGGGCGACTATACGAGGCAGATCCCGCGGCGGGGTTTCGCGCTCGCGATGGCAGCGACCATTCTCATGATGGCGGCTGCCAGCGCGCCGTCGTTGTTCTACCCCCAGATCGCAGAACAGCTCGGACTCGTCCCCGTCGCCACCACACTCGTATTCGCGGTCTACACCTTCACCCTCCTGGCCGCGCTGCTCTACCTCGGACCGCTCTCCGATCACATCGGCCGACGTCCGGTCGTAACCGCCGGTTCCCTGGCGCTGGCACTCAGCCTGGCCATGTTCTGGTTCGCCGACAGCCTCGCGACACTCCTGGTCGCCCGCGCTCTGCAAGGACTCGCAGCGGGTCTGCTCATCCCGGCCCTGTCGGCGATGATGATCGACTTCGAGCCGCCGTCGCATCCGAACATCGCAGCCCTGTGGAACACGATCGGGCCGATGATCGGTCTCGGGACCGGGGCACTCGGTGCTGCGCTGCTCCTCGATCTCACCCCCGAACCGACAACTGCGGTCTTCGGCCCGCTCGTGCTCGCCTTCCTCACCGTGGCAGCGACGGTGTGGAGCACACCGGAACTGGTCCCCAAGACCCGGATACGACGTGGCGACCTCCGCCCGCGGTTTATGGTGCCACTGCACCTGCGCCGCATGTTCACCGCCGGTGTGCCCGCGATTATCGCCGGGTGGGCGACCAACGGACTCTTCCTCGCGCTCGGAGCCGGCCTCGTCGGCAGTGAGCTCGGGGGCTCCACGCACACCCACGCGGGCATCGTCATCTTCGCACTGGCGATCTCCGGAATCACCGCCTCGTCCGTCCTGCAGCGGCGTTCCGCCCGCACCATCAGCCTGTATGCGACCAGCGCCCTGGCATTCGGCACCGCAGCGAGCATCGTCGCCCTCGCACTCGGTTCCTACCCGGCCTACGTCGTGTCGGTCGCGATCGTCGGTTCCGGGTTCGGCACAGCGTTCCTCGGGGTGCTGCGCACACTCATGCCCCACACGGCATCGTCGGAACGCGCCGCCGTGATGGCTGTGATCTACACGGTCGCCTACCTGGCATTCGGCGTGCCCACCATCGTCGCCGGGTTGCTCGTGCCGGTACTCACCCTGTCAGGAACGATGACAGTCCTCGGTGCGATCATCATCGCCCTCAGCCTTGCAGCCACCGTCCTACGCCTGCGCATTCCTTAGCCGGCCGCAGATCCGGCAGAGACTGACGACTTCTCCGAACTCCCCACCGACTCTCGCCGCCGAACCGCACCCGACCAAGAAGAGCAGCCATGACCTATGCGATCGCGCTTCCCTGCGCGGACGTCAAGGACCGCGCCTGCATCGACGAATGTCCTGTCGACTGCATCTACGAGGGCGAACGCTCGCTCTACATCCATCCCGACGAATGCGTTGACTGCGGAGCCTGCGAACCGGTTTGTCCCGTCGAGGCCATCTACTACGAAGACGACCTGCCCGACGAATGGTCTGACTACTACAAGGCCAACGTCGAGTTCTTCGACGAATTTGGTTCTCCCGGTGGAGCCGCGAAGATCGGACCGGCGGGCTTCGACCATCCCCTCATCGCCGCATTGCCCATCCAACATGAGCAGTCCCTCTGAGAAGGACAATTCGATCGATTCACGCCGGTACAACGCGCAATCCTTGACTAGTACCCCTGGGGGGTATAGGGTAGGTGTCATGATGAAAGGAGCTGACATGCAGAGGAGACTGCGAGCAGGGCTGGCAGCAGGAGTGCTCGGAGTGACACTCGTGCTCGCCGGTTGCAGCAGCGGAGCAGACGAAGACCAGCAGACCGACCCTTCGGCTACTGAGGAGCAGGGCCACGGCGGCGACAATGCAGAAAGCGGAGATGAGGAAATGGATCACTCGATGGAGCACCCGATGGACGGCGGACCGGCACCCGAGGGTATCGCCGAAGCCAGTGACCCCACATACCCGGTCGGCACAGAGGTACAGCTCACGGCCGACCACATGGAAGGCATGGACGGTGCGACAGCGACGATCTCCGGCGCATTCGACACGTACACGTACTCCGTGAACTACACTAACGCAGGTGGCGGCGACCCCGTCACGGACCACAAGTGGGTCGTGCAGGAAGAAATCGAGGATGCCGGCGACGAGCGCCTGACCGATGGCACAGCGGTGACGCTGCTCGCCAAGCACATGGAGGGCATGGAGGGCGCGAGGGCCACCATCGCTTCGTCCACCGATGAGACGGTCTACATGGTCGACTACGAGACGGACGGCATGAAGATGACGAACCACAAGTGGGTCGTCGAGAGCGAGATCCAACCAGCGCCCTGAGCCGACGTTCGCTTGCCCGGCGACCGGGTGAGCGGCATGGCTCGATGACGAAGGAGAAGAACGATGACGGACCCGAACTCACACCAGCACCACGGTCACGGAACCGATGCACCCGCTCACGGCGAGCATCACCACGGGTCTGTGTCCGCGCACGCCTCGGCGGAGGCGCACGGCACGCACGAGGGCCAGCACACTGGACACCAGGGCCACGCCATGAACCACGGGCAGCACTCAGACCACACGGGCCTCGATGAGAACGGTGTCCACGGAGATCACAGCGGCCATGGCGGCCACGGGGACCACGTTGGCCAGTTCCGCCGGCTGTTTTGGATCAACCTCGTCATCGCCATCCCCGCGGTCACCCTCTCGCCGATGTTCTCCATGCTGCTGGGCTACGAGGTCCCCGGCTGGGCGGGCTGGGTCGCCGCGGTACTGGGCACCGTCATGTACGTCTGGGGCGGCAGGCCCTTCCTCACCGGCGCCGTCAGCGAGTTGAAGTCCCGCAAGCCCGGGATGATGCTGCTCATCGCTCTGGCGATCACGGTGGCCTTCTTCGCCTCCTGGGCCGCGACCCTCGGGCTTGTCCATCACGAGCTGGAGTTCTGGTGGGAGCTGGCGCTGCTGATCGTGATCATGCTGCTGGGCCACTGGATCGAGATGCGCTCCCTGGCCCAGACCACCTCGGCGCTCGACTCGTTGGCTGCACTGCTGCCCGACGAGGCCGAGCGCGTCGAGGGCGAGAACGTCGTTAAGGTGGCCCCAGCCGACCTCGTTGTGGGTGACGTCGTGATCGTGCGCCCCGGCGGCAGCGTTCCGGCCGACGGCACCATCGTCGACGGCCGCGCCGACATGGACGAGTCCATGATCACCGGCGAGTCCCGCCCGGTCTCTCGGGGCGAGGGCGAGACAGCTACCGCCGGCACCGTCGCCACCGACTCCGGCCTGCGGGTGAAAATCACCGCCACCGGCGACGACACCGCCCTGGCCGGGATCAACCGGCTCGTCACCGAGGCCCAGAACTCCTCCTCCCGCGCCCAGCGGATCGCCGACAAGGCCGCGGCCTGGCTGTTCTGGTTCGCTCTCGGCGCGGCGCTGGTCACCGCTGTCGTCTGGACGCTCATCGGCATGCCCGACGAGGCCGTGGTCCGTACCATCACCGTACTCGTCATCGCCTGCCCCCACGCCCTCGGCCTGGCGATCCCGCTCGTGGTCTCCATCGCCACCGAGCGCGCCGCCCGCGGCGGCGTGCTGGTCAAGGACCGCCTCGCCCTGGAGTCGATGCGGCAGGTCGACGCAGTGCTCTTCGACAAGACCGGCACACTGACCAAGGGCGAGCCCACCGTCACCGGCGTCGAACCGACCGGCGACCTCGACGCCGACCAGGTCCTCGCCCTCGCGGCCTCGGCCGAGGCCGACAGCGAGCACCCGCTCGCCAAGGCCATCGTCGCCGCCGCCAAGGACAAGGGCCTCGCCCTTCAGCAGGCCAGCGGCTTCTCATCCTCGCCCGCCGTCGGAGTCACCGCGACTGTCGCCGGCCAGGAGGTCCGCGTCGGCGGCCCCCGGCTGCTTGAGGAGACCGGCCAGCACGAGGTCGGCACAGCCGAGGAATGGCGTTCTGAGGGCGCGATCATCCTGCACGTCCTCCGCGACGGCCAGGTGGTCGGCGGCCTCAAGCTCGCCGACGAGATCCGCCCCGAATCCCGCAACGCCGTCGACGCCCTCCACGCCCTGAGCGTCGAGGTCGTCATGATCACCGGCGACGCCGAGGCCGTGGCGAACGAGGTCGGACGGGAGCTCGGCATCGACCGCGTCTTCGCCGGCGTCCGCCCCGAGGACAAGTCCGCCAAGGTCGCCCAACTGCAGCACGAGGGCAAGAAGGTCGCCATGGTCGGCGACGGCGTCAACGACGCCCCGGCACTGGCCCAGGCCGACGTCGGCATCGCGATCGGCGCCGGCACCGATGTCGCCATCGCCTCGGCCGGGGTGATCCTGGCCAGCTCCGACCCCCGGTCGGTGCTCTCCATCATCCAGCTCTCACGACGCGCATACGGTAAGATGAAGCAGAACCTGTGGTGGGCCGCCGGATACAACCTCATCTCCGTGCCGCTTGCGGCCGGCATCCTGGCACCGGTGGGATTCGTCCTGCCAATGTCGATCGGCGCGATCCTGATGTCGGCCTCCACCGTGGTCGTCGCGCTCAACGCCCAACTCCTGCGGCGCATCGACCTCACACCCGAAGCCAGCACGCGTTCCGTCCTGGAACGCCAGAAGTAAGGACATGCCCATGTCTGTCGACACCGATTCTCATCAGCACGGATACATCAACGACAAGGAGCGCTACCTCGGCCGTATGAAGCGCATTGAGGGTCAAGCCCGAGGGATCGCGAAGATGATCGATGAAGAGAAATACTGCATCGACATCCTCACCCAGGTATCCGCCCTGACCCGCGCCCTCCAGGGGGTCGCGACCGGTCTACTCGACGATCATCTCAAGCACTGTGTGCTCGACGCAGCGAAGCTCAGCGACGAGGCGGCCGTCGAGAAGATACAGGAAGCCACCGACGCCATCAACCGACTCGTCCGCTCCTAATCCCGGACCCCGAGGCCGCGTTCCAGGACACGGCGGGAAGCCCTCACGACGCCCTCCACGCCTGATCCTCACCGACACGCCGTCCGGGATTAGGAGCGGACGAGTCGGTTGATGGCGTCGGTGGCTTCCTGTATCTTCTCGACGGCCGCCTCGTCGCTGAGCTTCGCTGCGTCGAGCACACAGTGCTTGAGATGATCGTCG
>NZ_OCTS01000001.1 GCF_900232865.1 Corynebacterium dentalis
CACCGGGACCGCCGGAGCCGCCGCGTCCGCGACCGCCGCCTGGGCCACCAGCCGCAGACTTGCTGGGCATCTGACCCGGGCTTGGATGGCTCGGCATTATTGCTGGCGATGGACGGCTTCCGCCGCCCTGACGCTCTGCGCCACCGCGCGGTGCGCCGCCTGGCTTACCGCCACGGCCCTGAGTGCCACCTGGACGAGGACCGCCCTGACCGCCTGGGCGACCGCCCGGACGTGGACCACCCTGGCCGGACCGAGAAGCTCCCGGACGTGGCATATCGCCTGGGCCAGCTTGTCCTCCGCGTGGGCGAGGCGCTGGGCGCTCCGCGTTCGAGGAGAATGGGTTGTTGGCCACGCGTGGCGCGCGTCCGCCCGGCTTCGGGCCTGGCTTTGCTCCGGTTCCGGCAGCAGATCCTGGCTTCGGGCCGGATCCTGGCTTCGCACCAGTTTTAGCTTCCGCAGCCGCTGGGTTTGGCCTGGATGCGCCAGGCTTAGCTCCTGCAGCGCCAGCACCTGGCTTAGCACCTGGCTTTGCTGCAGCGCTGCCACCGGCAGGCTGCTGTCCGCGCTGGCCGGAAGCGGACTGCTTCGCAGCCGGCTTCGTGCCCTGCGCGCCCGGCTTGGCGCCTGCATCAGGCTTGCCAGCTCCCGGCTTGCCCGCATTTGCGGTGTTCGGGGTGGCTCCTGGCTTGACGGAGGTGGTTGGTGCAGTTGCTGCCTTTGCCACTACTGGATTGGTGGGCTTTGTGGCTCCCGGCTTGGGGCCAGGGGTTGCGGAGCTCTTGGCTGCCGCAGCTGCAGGATTAGCTCCTGCGGACTTGACCGCACCTGGGGTGGGTTTGGCACCGGGCTTTGCAGCCCCCGGCTTAGCGCCGGCGGGAGCGGAGGAGTCCTGAGACTCCCCTGCTTCTCCATAGTGCTTTTTCATCTTCTTTACGACTGGCGGCTCCACGGTGGAAGACGCCGTCTTGACGAATTCGCCCTGCTCCTTGAGCTGAGCGAGAAGTTCTTTGCTGGTTACGCCGAGCTCTTTCGCAAGCTCGTGTACGCGTAGCTTTCCGGGCACTACTCTCCTTTGGTTTGTTGGAGCCGTAGGCCGGACAATTCACCGGCTACGTACGGCTCCCGTACTTGATGCTGCTCATCGCAGATGCTGCTTCATCGTGCGCTCATCAGTGATCGGGTACTTTCTCTTGCTTGTGTACGAGGTACGCACGGACCTCGTCGAGGTCCGCGTTGGCAGACACTTTCAACGCTCGGGGGAAAGCTCGTCGTTTCTCCGCGATCTCAAATGCCTGCAGTTCGGGCGTGATCCACGCGCCGCGACCGGGTAGTCGCCGTAGTGGATCGGGGACGATCTTCACGTCTCCGTTGTCCTTGAATTGAGCCACGACACGCAGAAGTTGGCTCTGCGGTGCTGTTTTCCGGGTGGCGATGCATGTCCGTTGCGGAATGTGGGTGATGGTGCGAGGGAATACTTCTGGAGTATTCATCCAGCGCATCACGTCCTTTCGTTCGCTGACATGCGGTTCGTCCACCGGCCAATGTGGCTCAAGACCATCAACCATCATAACGCGGTTGTTTAACAAACGGTTAACTGGCGAGTGTCTCGGCGTGGGAAACCAAGCCCGGCAGATCGACGCTGGCGTGGGATCTCCGCGCTACTCGCTAACCGCTTCCGGCCGACCTTCGTTAGCCCCAGCGTCGTCAGCCCCAGCGTCCGCAGCCTCAGCCTGCGCATCCGTCTCGGAGCGGATATCGATCTTCCATCCGGTCAGACGCGCGGCCAGGCGGGCGTTCTGCCCTTCCCTGCCGATAGCCAGGGATAGCTGGTAGTCAGGCACAACCACTCGCGCAATCTGCATTTCCGGGTCGATAACCCGCACGCTGACCACCTTGGACGGAGCCAATGCGTTGCCCACCAGTACGGCTGGGTCTTCGGACCAGTCAACGATGTCGATCTTCTCGCCACCGAGCTCTTCCATGATCGCGGCTACGCGCTGTCCGCGCGGCCCGATGCAGGCGCCCTTGGCGTTAAGGCCCTTGATGGTGGATTGCACAGCGATCTTGGTGCGGTGTCCGGCCTCGCGAGCGGTGGAGACGATCTCCACGGACCCGTCGGCCACTTCTGGAACCTCGAGCGCGAACAGACCCTTGACCAGCTCTGGGTGGGTACGGGAGAGGTTGATCTGCACGTTGCGGTTGCCGTTGTTGATGACGTCAGTGACAAACGCCTTCACGCGCTGGCCGTGCTCCAGCTTCTCGCCGGGGATCTGCTCGGCGGCCAGGATCTGTCCGTCGAGGCCATCTGCTTCCGTGCCCAAGCGAACCACGGTGATTCCACGCTCGTTGGCGCGGGCATCGCGGGAGACCACGCCGGAGACCACGGTGTAGCGCAGATGTGCATACTGATCGTACTTGCGGTTCACGCGCGCTGCGGTGATGGTTTGGCGGATCACGTCACGGACTGCCAGTGCACCGGCGCGTCCAAAGTCTGCGGGAGTATCGTCAAGGCGCCCCGTGACTTCGCGATTTTCGTCGCGTTCCACCTGGTATATCGCCACTTCGCCACTGCGAGGATCGATCGAGACGTCCACTTCGCCTTCGTAGCGGGTGATCCCGCGGTAGGCGTCTCGCAGTCCGTACTTGACTGAGCGGAGCAGGTCGTCGAAACCTACGCCTTCCTGCTTTTCCAGCGCTCGCAGCGCGGCGATGTCTATGTTCACTTGTTCTCCTTGTCCGCCTGTTCGATCAGCGGCTCATACTCGCGCCGTTGCAGTCCGATGAGTTTGGCTTCATCGCCGGGCACGTTGTTGAACTCAACTTCTACCACTGCACCTGCCACATCACCGAATTCGTGTGTGGTCACCGTGTGTTGTTTCTTTTTCTTTGTGAGTACGACGACGCCACTCTCGTCTGCTTGGAGGATTCGCGCCGTTCCTGCTTGTGGCAGTTTCACGAGCCTGCCGACGTTCTTCTGCCAGTGCCGTGGCAACGTCAGAGGAAATTCCACTCCGGGCGTGGTGAGTTCCAGGGTGTACCCGGGTCCAAAATTGAGCGCTCCGGATTCCTCTGAATCGTCAAGCAGTTGTGAGACTGCCTTGCTGATTTCCTCGAGTGTGTCCAGGGAAGGTCGCTCGGCAGTGGGGTCTGCCGCATCCACGGCGATCCTCACTGCCGACTTTGCGCCCGCCCTGGTGACTTTGATGTCTTCGACCACCATGCCGAACTGAGCGAGCAGGGGTTCGATGGTGTTGGTGAGCTGCTCAGGAGTTGGAAATGCCATGTCCAGAACAATATCAGGATGCCGGGATGGCACTATGGAACGCGTGAGCACTCAGCCCCAAGATTCAGATCTCGCCGTCGCGGTGACTGCTCCGCGAGCCAATTCGCGGACTCAGCGCGCACCCCGTGCTGCTCGGAAGTTCACTGCTGCACTAGGTTGTTCGGCTCTGCTTATGGGGGCGAGCGCGTGCGGTGCTGAGGACCCGTTGGGCTCGGTCTTTGGTGAGCCAGAGGCCAACCAGACGCTGGCGCAGCTATATGGGGAATACCAACAGGTCATCGATTCTCCGAATATCGATAAACCAACCCGGCAGTTGCTGAAGGACCAAGCAAACAGCGTGCGTGAAGAATGGTTGCGCCTGTGTGGAGAAGACAGCGAGGGCAATGCTCCCGCGGAATGTACTGATGAGGCGCAAGCGGACGCGGCTGCCGTAGACCCTGGCATCACCATCGGCTCACTCAACGATTCCCTGATCGATGCTGTGGTTTCTGCGGAACCGATCGCCGCTTCCAGCTCGGACGGCAGCGAAACCAGCTCAAACAACACCGCCGACCAGCCAGACAAGAACCAGCCCAGCGCGGAGCTATTACTAGATTTGGCTACGGACATGGCACCCGTCTTGGGTGACCTCGATCCAGACGAGCTGTCTGAACTTCCCCTGACCGAGTACTCCCCCGAGTTTGAAAAAGTTCGCGAAGCGGCACACGCCGGATGGTTCGCCACGGGGTTGGGTCTTGCCAAAGATGATGGCACGCATGCCTGGGAGATTCGCCCGCTGCGCTGCGCACTACGCACGCTGGAGGAAGATCTCACCGCACACGCGGAATCACTGGACGGAACCTCGCCCGCCCCATTTCCCGCCGGCTATACCCTCCGCGAGGGGCTAGAGCAGCCCGAGAATTCAGCAGAGGTCATGTCGTTTATCGAGCAGATCACGCCCACCGTCACCGATGATCTACGGGAGGCCACATTAGGGTCCCGCGCAGTCGATGACCGACGCTACGCCGCCCACTGGCTTGTTTACCTAGCACAGGAGCAATCCCGCATCGCCGCGGAGGCCACGCAGGATCAGTAACACGCAGCGGTTTTAGTCCAGCGCGGACTCGATGGTCGCTACTGCGTCGTCGTAGTTGATTTCCTCGGTCTCACCGGTCAGACGGTTACGCAGTTCAACCTTGCCGTCGGCAAATCCACGGCCCACAACGACCACCAGCGGCATGCCCAACAACTCGGCGTCCTTGAACTTCACGCCCGGGGAAACCTTCGGACGGTCGTCCAGCAGAACCTCGATGCGCTTGTCATCCAACTGCTCGGCCAGCTTTTCCGCTGCTTCTGCTGCGGCGGCATCCTTATTGGCGATGACCACGTGCGCCCCGAATGGAGCCACTGAAGTTGGCCAGCGCAAGCCCTTTTCGTCGTGCATCTGCTCGGCGATGACGGCCACCAAGCGGGATACGCCGATGCCGTAGGAGCCCATGGTGGGCACGGCACGCTTGCCGAACTCATCGAGGATCTGCACATCGAAGGCCTCGGTGTACTTGCGTCCCAGCTGGAAAATATGGCCAATCTCGATGCCGCGAGCCAGCGTCAGGGTGCCCTCGCCGTCCGGAGATGGGTCGCCTTCCATGACCTCAGCGGCCTCGATGTAGCCATCTGGGGTGAAGTCCCGACCTGCGACAAGACCCACAACGTGGCGATGCTTGGCGTCGGCACCGGTGATCCACGAGGTGCCTTCCACCACGCGAGGATCGGCCAACACACGCACGCCGTTGGCGGCCAAGCCGCGTGGGCCCACGTAACCCTTGACCAAGAACGGGTTGCGCTTGAAGTCATCCTCAACCGCCAGCTCCACAGCGGCGGGCTCCATGGCTGCCTCGAGGCGCTTCATGTCTACCTCGCGGTTGCCAGGGACCAGAACGCCGGTGAGCTTGGGCTCGTGCGGCTGTCCGGCCTCGTCCACTCCCGGCTCGGTGACCTTGACCACGATGCACTTCAGGGTGTCGGCGGCTTCCACAGTGCGGCCATCAATCGTGACGTCTTCCCCGTTGGCCCAGTCCACCAATGCGGCGATGGTCTCGGAATCCGGAGTGGTGTACTCGGTTGCTTCGGGCTGTCCATCAATCGGCTTGGCCTCGGGCGCAACGGTGACCACGGCCTCTACGTTGGCCGCATAGTTAGAGGAAGTGGAGCGTACATAGGTGTCCTCGCCGTGTTCTGCCACTGCGAGGAACTCCTCGGAAGCAGATCCGCCCATGGCGCCGGAGGTGGCGAAGCAGATGGCGTACTCGATGCCCAAGGTGTCAAAGATGCGCTGGTAGGCACCGCGGTGAGCTTGGTAGGACTCTTCCAGGCCAGAATCGTCGAGGTTGAAGGAGTAAGAATCCTTCATCACGAACTCGCGACCGCGAAGGATGCCGGCGCGTGGGCGCTCCTCATCGCGGTACTTGGTCTGGATCTGATAGAGGGTAACCGGGAAGTCCTTGTAGGAGCTGAACTCGGACTTCACGATGGATGCGAACATTTCCTCGTGGGTAGGGCCCAGGAGGTAATCGCCATTCTTGCGGTCCTTCAGGCGGAACAGCGCATCGCCGTACTCGGCCCAGCGGCCCGTGGTCTGGTATGGCTCGCGAGGAAGCAGGGCGGGGAACATCAGTTCCTGTCCACCAATGGCGTTCATTTCCTTGCGCACCACGTCCTCCACGCGGCGCAGTACCTTCAGGCCCAACGGGAGCCACGAATACACACCGGGTGCCACTCGTCGAACGTAGCCTGCGCGGACCAAAAGCTTGTGGCTAGGGACCTCCGCATCGGCGGGATCATCGCGCAATGTGCGCAAAAATAGGTGAGACATCCGGGTGATCATGAGGGCTAGCCTACAACCTGCGGCACTGCTCACATACCCAAAGGGGGCTTTTATCCAGCACCCCTTAAAATGTGATGCATGCTGATCATCCTACCTCCGTCAGAAACCAAGGCCGTGGGTGGCGATTCCGCCCCGTTGGAACTTTCGGAGCTGTTCCTTTCAAACGTTGATTCCTCGGTGACGACGGTGCGCAAGCAGATCGCCACGAGCCTGACTTCCATGTCCCCGAAGGTGGCCCAACCGCTACTCGGTCTCCGCGATTCTCAGGTCGGCGAGCTCAGCCACAATAAGGAGTTGCTCACCTCCCCGACCATGCCCGCCATCGAGCGCTATACGGGAGTGGCCTACGACGCGCTGGATGTCATCGGCGAGCGCACCGGCACCGCGTTGAATTCCGCCGCGCGGGAAAAGTTGGCCATCGGTTCCGCTTTGTTTGGTGTGATCGGCGCCGAGGACCTCATCCCCTACTACCGCCTGTCTGCCGGCTCCAAGCTCAAGCTGCGCGGCAAGGCTGATCACGTTACCGTTCGTTCCCGCTGGTCTGGCGTGCTGACTCCCGCTCTCGAGCAGTGGCAGGCGCAGTTGCCTGCGGACGATAACGCCATCATTGATCTGCGCTCCGGCGGCTATCTGAATCTCGGCCCCGTGCCCGGTTCTCTGAAGCTACGGGTGGAGTCCTTGTATCCGGACGGCACGCGCAAGGTGGTCAGCCACTTCAACAAGCACTACAAGGGTTTGGTGGCCCGCGAGCTGGCTTTAGCCGACGTCTCCATTCCTGCCGACCGTGCCGCGCAGGCCTTCTGCGATGTGGTGGCAGGCGTGGTTTCTTTTTCCGACGCCAACTTCTCCACGGAAATAGTCGATGAAGAAAACGTCACCTTGATCGTGCCTGCGGAGAAGTAGCCCTTCTAATCCAGCTGCACGTGCTGGCTTCTGGACTGCAGGCTAATGCAAGCATTTCCTCACTGTGCACAGGCTATGCATCGTTGACGCAGGTCACACCACTTTCTAAGCTCGCGTTCATGTCTTATGAAACTCACAATGCCCAGCAAGATAGCGGGCTCGCTGCAAAACTTAATTGGCTCCGCGCGGGGGTCCTCGGTGCTAATGACGGCATCGTCTCTACCGCCGGAATTATCGTGGGCGTGGTTGCTGCGGGTTCCAGCGCTTCCGCGATCCTGACGGCCGGGGTGGCCGCTGTTACTGCAGGTGCCGTTTCGATGGCTCTCGGAGAATACGTTTCTGTCTCCGCGCAGCGGGATACCGAGCGTGAGTTGGTCACAATCCACCGCGAGGCGCACGAAAAAGATCCCGCCTCAGAAACTAAAGACATAGTGACTTCTCTACAGGAACTGGGCATGTCTCGTGCCACCGCGCTCACTGCCGCCGAAGAAATGTCCCCGCAGCAGCGTTTGGCTGGTCACTTACGTGTGGAGCTGGGATTGGACGAGGAGGACCTCACTAGTCCTTGGGCGGCTGCGGCAGCTTCGGCTTTCTCGTTTGTCCTCGGATCGATTCTGCCTCTGATCGTAGCCATTGTTGCACCGCAGGGAGCCAAAGCCTGGATGACCATTGTGGCCACGTTGATGGCGCTGGCCATCACTGGTTCCATTTCTGCACGCATCAGTGAAGGTAGTCGAACCAAGGCCGTTACACGGCTGGTGGCGGGAGGAGGGCTGGCGTTGCTGGTCACCTTCGGCATAGGCTGGGTATTCGGAACCACAGTGGGCGCCTAAACCCCTCAGGTGCAGGGTAGGCACAACACGGAAAAATCAGCCCAGCTGCATGTGCTTATCGGCTACTTCGCCGATAACGAACAGTGCGGGAGGCTTCACCGTTTCCGTGCGTAGTACTTCGGCCAGCTGCCCCAAACTGGTGGTTAGCAAACGCTGCGAAGGCATCGAGGCGTTTTCGATGATGCTGACCGGAGTTTCCGTAGATTTGCCGCCCTCTACCTTCATCAATGTCGTGGCGATAGCTGGGGCGTTTTTGACCGCCATGATTAAAACTAAGGTTCCCGTCAGGCGTGCCACGGCCTCCCAGTTGGTTTCAGACCGTGGATCCCCTGGCGGTACGTGGCCGGAAACCACGGTGAAATCGTGGTTCACACCACGGTGAGTCAGGCTCAGTCCGGCCACGGCAGGTGCGGACGTTGCGGAGGTCACGCCCGGAATCACCCGCACAGGAATACCCGCTGCGTGCAATGCCTCCCACTCCTCAAAGCCACGGCCAAAGACAAACGGGTCGCCGCCCTTGAGGCGAACCACATTTTTTCCCGCCTGTGCGCACTCAATCAGCAATTGATTGGTCTGTTCCTGGGCAACCTGTTTGCCATACGGCAACTTGGACACGTCGATAACTTCCGCACCGGATTCCTCCGCAGCCGTCTCTGCCAGCTCAAACGGACCTAAGTGATCAGCCAGAATCACGTCGGCTTCGGCGATCGCCCGCGCACCCGCGACCGTGATCAGCTCCGGATCCCCCGGGCCGCCACCCACCAAGGTCACGGTGCCCAGCTCATTATCTGAGCTCGTGGGGGTCTGTCGAGTTCCCACACTGCGGCGATCATCCACCGGAATCCGCAGCGCGCGAGCGCGTTGCACAACGCGCTCGGCATCCGCGGCATCGAGATCCGCGGGGATCATGGCTAAAGAATAAGGGGACTCGAGTTTGGCGTCGGATAAAAACGAAGAAATCTCCCCGACCACCGGCAATGCCCCACTTTCCGCAATCCGCCGCGCACAAATTTCCGCGGAGGCAGTAGAAGGGACAAAGACCGTGAGGCCGGAGAGATGCAAACTCATGAAGGGGATTTTAGCCCAGCTTCAGAGTCTTCTGCGAACGGTCCCACTGCTCGTTGAACAGTGCGGAATCCTTGGCCAGGCGAGTGCCGTAGGAAGGAACCATTTCCTTGAGCTTCGGGCTCCACTCGCCCATCTTGGAACCGAAGCAGCGCTCCAGAACCTCAATCATGGCGGACGGTGCGATGGACGCTCCAGGGGATGCACCCATCAGGCCGGCGATGGTGCCGTCAGCGGAGTTGACCATGGCGGTACCGAACTCCAGGGAACCGAACTTCGGAGCACCGATCGGCTTGATGACCTGCACGCGCTGACCAGCGATAACAACTTCCCAGTCCTCGTCACGAGCGGTAGGCATGTAGTCACGCAGAGCCTCGACCTTAGCGGTCTTATCCTTGAGAACTTCCTCAATCAGGTACTTGGTCAGACCCATCTCCTGCACGCCCACGCCCAGGTAGGAAGGCAGGTTGTCTGGACGGATGGACTTGAACAGGTCCAGGTAGGAGCCCTTCTTCAGGAACTTCGGGGTCCAACCGGCGTAAGGGCCAAACAGCAAGCCCTTCTTGCCGTCGATGACGCGGGTATCCAAGTGAGGAACGGACATTGGAGGCGCGCCCACGGAGGCCTGGCCGTAGACCTTGGCCTGGTGCTGCTCCACCAATTCCTCATTGGTGCAACGCAGCCACTCGCCGGCCACGGGGAAGCCACCGTAGCCCTTGATCTCGCGGATGCCGGACTTCTGCAGCAATGGCAACGCCATGCCGCCAGCGCCAACGAACACGAAGTTGGCGGTGACCGTGGAGGTATCGCCGGTGTGCAGGTTCTTGGTGGTGACCTTCCACTTCGCGCCGTCGCGAGTGATGTCCTTAACCTCGGTGCCGTAGCGAACGGTCACGCCGCGCTCCACCACTGCATCCAGGTACTGACGGGTCAAAGCGCCGTAGTTAATGTCCGTGCCGTTATCGAACCAGCTGATGGCTACCGGGTTGTTGAAGTCACGGCCCTTCGCCATCAGAGGCACGGATTCCTTGAACTTCTCCTCGGAATCACTGAACTGCATGTTCGGGAACAGTGGGTGGTCCTTCAGAGCCTCGTAGCGAGCCTTGAGGTAGTCCACCTGCTTCATGCCATTAGCGAAAGACATGTGCGGAACTGCGTTGATGAACTCGGAAGGATCTCCCAGCACACCCTGCTCCACCAAGTAGGACCAGAACTGGCGGGAGACCTGGAACTTCTCGTTGACGCCCACGGCCTTGGAGATATCAATCTTGCCGCCCACTTCAGGCGTGTAGTTGAGCTCACAGAGTGCAGAGTGGCCGGTACCCGCGTTGTTCCATGGGTCCGAGGACTCTGCGCCGGGAACGTCCAGACGCTCGACGATCATCTGGCTCCAGTCCGGCTGGAGCTGCTGCAACATCACAGACAGGGTGGAGGAAATGACGCCCGCGCCGATGAGCAGGACATCAACCGAGTCTTTATTACCAGAAGCGTTACTTGACACTTTTCTTAGTTCCTTTATCGCTGGCGTGATAGACACTCACGCCTTAGAGGTGAATGCCTTACGACGGTTGTGCCCATTAACCATACGCCCTCGCTCCGACTTCACAATGAGCGCCCCGCGGAGTTTCCCGTTGATTAGTATGAGTGAGGTGAGTGATTTCAGCAGCAAAGTGACGGTGCAACGCGCGTTGCATGACCCATCCGCCCCCGCCGCGAGTGAGTTAGAGTTCGGCCCAGACGAGCTCGGCGAAGGCTTCGGCTACCACTACGTGGAGATGGGCAAAGACCCAGATAAAGAAGCTCCCGTTCGGTTCACGTTGGTTCGCTACCGGCCAGAAGCAGACGACCAGCCTGACGGCTCGGCGTGGAACGCCCGCCCCGCGATCCTCATGGTCCACGGCATGACGGACTACTTCTTCCATAAAAACGCGGCGAAGATCTTCACCGCTCAAGGCTACGCGGTCTACGGCCTCGACCTGCGCAAATGCGGCCGATCGTGGCGTGAGGGTCAAACCTGGCACCACGTCAGTTCTCAATCCCTCTACGGCGAGGATCTCACCGTCGCCGCCTCCCTGATCACCAAGACCCATCCGAACCTCGTTGTCCTTGGACATTCCAACGGTGGCCTCGGCGTGACCATGTGGGCGGCCCGCCTGCACCGCGATGCGGTGGACATGCCAGAGAGCCCGCAAGCTCAGCTTTTCTCCCGTCTGTCCGGCGTTATCCTCAACTCGCCGTGGTTCGGTTTGCAATTCGATGCCTTCACGCGCCTCGCCATCAGCAAGGTGATGCCAGTGCTAAGCCGCTTCCATCCGAACATGGTGATCAAGGGCGGGATCAATCCCCTCTACGGCTTGACCCTACACACCTCCGAAGCCGGCGAGTGGGACTACAACGTGGAGCTCAAACCGCTATATGCCCGCCCGAAGACCATTTCCTGGATCACGGGTGTGGGCGAAGAGATCCGCGAGCTGCAAACGGGCAACTACTCCACCGGTGTACCCACTTTGCTTCTGTGCAGCGACAAGCACTACTTCGGGCGGAAGATGGACGAGCGCGCATTCACCTCGGATGTGATCCTCAAGCCGGAGCAGATGCGCCGGTTCGCCCCGCACGCCAACAAGGATGCGGAAGTTGCCGTAATCCCGGATGCGTTGCATGACGTGTTCTTGTCTCGTAAGCCGGTGCGCGATCACGCTTTCGAAGTCACCCTCGAGTGGTTGCAGGAAGTCGCTCCCACCGGCTAGTCCACGGTCAAGTAACCCACTGCCACGCCCACGCGTGTTTGATGGCACTCTGGGGTGCATGACTAGCGAGCACTTTGACATCATCATCGTCGGAACCGGTTCGGGCAACTCCATCCCCGGAGTCGAACTCCACGATAAGAAGATCGCCATCGTCGAGCGCGGCGTGTTCGGCGGCACCTGCATCAACGTGGGATGCATTCCCACCAAGATGTTCGTCCACACCGCCGATGTCGCCCGCGAGGTCGCCGACGCACAGCGTCTTTCCTTGACCGGAGAGATCACCAACGTCGATTGGACAGACATTCAGCGCCGGGTATTCGCCGAGCGCATCGACCCAATCTCCGTCGGCGGCGAGGAATACCGTCGCGGTCCAAAGACCCCGAACATCACGTTGTACTCCGGCACCGCGTCCTTTAGCGGGCCACGCGAGCTCACTGTTTCTTTTTTCGACGCCAACTCCGATGCCGATCCGGTCACCATCACCGCGGATAATATTGTCTTGGCCACGGGTACGCGCCCGTTCATACCGGACGCGATCAAGAATTCTGGGGTTAATTTCCGTACCAACGAAGACATCATGCGCCTCGAAAAGCTCCCGAACTCCTTGACGATTTTGGGTGGCGGCATCATCGCCGTGGAGTTCGCGCACGTCTTTTCAGCACTCGGCACCGAGGTCACGGTGATCAATCGCTCCCCTCACCTGCTCAAGAAGCTGGACTCCACGGTGGTGGAGCGATTCAACGAAAAAGCTGAGCAGCAGTGGACGAACATTTTGGGCAAGAGCTTCCAGGACTTCCGCACCAACGACGATGGCTCGATCGCCGTCGTCCTGGACGACGGCACGGAAGTAGTCTCCGACGAATTGCTCGTGGCACTGGGACGTATCCCCAACTCTGACCTGCTGAATCTTTCTGCAGGCGGTGTGGAGGTAGATTCGCACGACAGGATCTCTGTCGATGAATACGGACGGGCCTCAGCCAAGGGTGTGTGGGCGCTGGGTGATGCCAGCAATAAGTACGAGCTCAAGCACGTGGCAAACGCCGAGGCTCGCGTGGTGCAGCACAATCTGTTGCACCCGGAGGACTTGAAGAAGCTGAATCACACCAACGTGCCGTCGGGAATCTTTACCCACCCACAGATCGCCACGGTGGGCCTGACGGAAGACCAAGCACGCGTGTACGAAAAGGAAACGGGCCGCGCGATCACCGTCAAGGTGCAGGAATACTCCGATGTGGCCTATGGATGGGCGATGGAGGAAAGTGGCACGTTCTGCAAGATCATCGCGGACGCGGAGACGGGCAAGATCCTGGGCAGCCACATCATGGGCCCACAGGCCACCACTCTGATTCAGCAGCTGATCACCGTGATGGTCTTTGATTTGGACGCGCGCCTAGTGGCCAAGAACCAATACTGGCCACACCCATCACTGTCCGAAGTCGTGGAAAACGCGCTGTTGGGGCTAGAATTTACTGGTCCCGACCCCGCAGGCATCCAGCCCTAGCTGGGCAGTTTAGCTATCCAGGGCTGTGAGGACGTCGCAGCCGTCTTCGGTCACCACGAGGGTGTGCTCAAACTGGGCAGTCCACTTCCGGTCGTTGGTCTGGACGGTCCAGTCATCGTCCCACACCTCGTAACCCAAGCCGCCGAGGTTGATCATCGGCTCGATGGTCAAGGTCATGCCTGGCTCCAGAACAGTGTGGTCGTGGGGGGAATCGTAGTGCAGAACCACTAGGCCGTTGTGGAACGTTGGGCCCACACCGTGTCCGGTGAAATCGCGCACTACGTTGTAGCCGAAGCGCTTGGCGTAGCTCTCGATCACTCGGCCAATGACGTTGATCTCGCGTCCTGGCTTGACCGCTTTGATGCCGCGCCAAAGTGCCTTTTCCGTGCGCTCGACCAGCAGCGCGTGCTCCTCGGAGGCCTCACCTGCGATGAACGTGGCGTTGGTATCGCCATGCACGCCGTCCTTGAAGGCGGTGACATCGATGTTGACGATGTCTCCCTCCTCCACCACCGTGGTGTCCGGGATGCCGTGACAGATGATCTCGTTCAGAGACACACAGCAGGACTTCGGGAAATCGCGGTAGCCCAGTGTGGACGGGTACGCACCATTGTCCACCATGTACTCGTGGGCAATGCGGTCCAGCTCATCGGTGGTCACACCAGGAACGACAGCCGCGCCCGCCTCCCGCAGCGCTTCTGCAGCAATCCGGCTGGCCTCGCGCATTTTCTCGATGACCTCGGGAGCCTGCACCCACGGCTCTCCCACATTTTCCGCAACCGAATCCTTCCACGCGTATTCAGGACGCGGGATATGGGCCGGAACAGTACGAATCGGCGTGGGTTGGCCTGGGGTTAGTGCAGCTCTACTCATGAGTCTTTACTGTACGCCCTGTACCTGCGCCTCCCGCAAGGTGCTGGCGCGCAGGGCGCCCATCCCCACTAGGGCTGCCTATTTGCCGTCCAGATTTTGGAAGAAGGTGTTGGTTACGGAGGTAGCGTGCTCCGAGCCGCCGCCCAAGACAATCAGCGTGGCAAAGGCTAAATCTCCACGGTATCCGGTGAGCCAGGAGTGAGATCCTCCGTTGATCTCGGCCTCACCGGTCTTGGCGTAGACCTCACCGGCGCTTGCAACTCCGCTACCGGAACCGCTGGTCACCACCGAGCGCATGATCCGACGCAGGTTGTCCAGCTGTTCCTTAGGCAACTGATTGCCGTCTTCGCCTTGCGCCTCCGTGCGGTGCTCCGGACCCCCGATCAGGTACGGAGTGGGCATGCGACCCGAGGCTGCCGTGGAGGCCACCATCGCCATGCCGAAGGGGCTGGCCAAGTCCAGACCCTGGCCGTAACCGGCCTCAGTACGCTCCAGCATGACATCACCACGAGGCACCGATCCCGTGATGGTATCGAGACCTTCAATGTTGAAGTTCACGCCTAAGCCGAACTGCTTGGCGGTCTGTTGCAGCTGGCCGGGCTGCAGATCGGTGGAGACTTGTGCGAACGTCGTATTACAAGACTTCGCAAAGGCATTCTCCAAGGCCGTGTTGCCCAGCGAGAAGTTGTTGTAGTTGGTCACGATACGGCCGCCGATGTCCTGGGTACCAGGGCATCCCACGATGGAATCCGGCGTAAGCCCCTGATTCTGCATGCCCGCAAACGCGGTGAGGATCTTGAATGTAGATCCCGGTGGGTACTGACCCATCAGCGCAGCATCGCCATCTTCGTCAGCCTTTTGGGTCTGCGCAACAGCCAGAATGCCGCCGGTGGATGGTTGCATCACCACCATCATCACCTTGGCATCGCTGCGTGTATCGACGGCAGCTTGGGCCGCATCCTGAACCTTCTTCGACAAGGAAACGTCAACGCTGGGAGCGGTTTGCGCATCCTGCCCGCCCAGTTCCCGGATCTCCGCACCTTCGGAGGTGGCAGCCACCACCTTCCATCCGTTGGATCCTTCCAGATCCTTTTCCACGACAGATGACACGCGACTCATGATGTCCGGCGCGAAGTTCGGGTCTGGGCGAACCATGGCCTGCTCCTCGTTGAAACGCAGGCCTTCCACCCGGGACATGCGGTTTTTCAAATCCAGCCCTTGTTGCTGGTTCAGCGTCAACAGCGAGAATTCACCTTCGACATTTTCTGCCTCTTTGGCCTTTTCCTCAGCATCGATGCTGGGCACGGACTCATCGTTGGCACGCATCGCATCCAACTCGATGGCCACTTGTCGCATCGTGGACTGTAGATCTCCCGTAGAGGTATCCACGAACACCCGATAGCGCGTTCCCGGTTGCAGCAACGCAGCGCCGTCAGAGCCCACTACCGTGGCCATTTCCGCGGGGACAGTGCGCAGTTCCAAGTGCTGGTTGGCACCCAGATCCGGGTGCATGACGGTCGGTTGCCAGCGTACCGTCCAATCGTCCTGAGTCTTGGTCAGCGTCATCTGCGATTGATATTGGAAATTCCGCTCCCCAGGCAGATCCCAATCCATCGTGAAGTCCGCCGTGGCCACGTTGCCGTTCGTGCGGACGTTATTGAGACTGGTATTCAAGCCTTCGGCCTGCAGGCTGTCCCAGGAACTATTGATCTCCTCCTGCGCCTTGCCCGGGCTATCCGTGAATTCTCCAGGCTCTGCGTGGCTGCTCAGCGATTCCAAGAAGGACTCTACTGCGTCATCTGCTTGGTCCGGCTTGGGGGTACACGCCCCCAAGGCGAACATGAGTGAAGAAATGGTGACTGCAGACAGGATGCTTCGGCGCATGCCGGTCACGTTAGCACCGCGTATGCACGCGAAATGGCTGTGACACTCTGCGCCACCCGCCCTTTCAGCAAACCCCTATCTGTGAGATTGCGTTGCAGCTCAGACCAACCCGCGCTCTCGCGCGCTATTGACTGCGGAGGTGCGGTTGGACACGCCCAACTTGGAAAAGATGTTGCCCATGTGAGACTTCACCGTGGCTTCCGTCAGCACCAATGCCCTAGCAATCTGCCGGTTCGATTCTCCCAAAGCCACCCTCTCAAGGACCTCGACCTCGCGGGCGGTCAGTGTCACCGTCGGGGTGCGCATACTGCCCATGAGTGCGTCCATGGCACGCGGGTTCATGATGGATTCCCCGCGCGCGGCTGCTCTAATGCCCTCGCGCAAGTCCGCAGGCTGACAGTCCTTGAGCAGATAGCCTTGCGCGCCAGCACTGATAGCAGCCACCACATCGGCATCAGTCGAATAGTTGGTCACCACCACAACGTGTGGCGCGCGCTGTCCCTTTGCTCTGATTTGAGATGTCGCCCACACACCATCCTGAGTGTGCTCAGATCGAGCGTGGGGTGCATCCCCGAAGCGCAGATCCATTAACACCACATCCACCGCATGTGGGTTTCCTGCAACGTAATCCACTGCTGCCTTCGCCGTATCAGCCGTAGCGACCACATCGATCCCCACAAAAGCGGAAATCATCGCTTCCAGTCCTGCGCGAACCACCGGGTGATCATCAGCGATCAGCACCCGAATACCTGGGGTCCCGTCCGTTGTCTCACTCATGCTTCGCGCCCCTGTCTGTGTCTCGTTCCTGCGATGTCGGAATCATCACTGATACGCCGCATCCCTGCCCGGGTGCGGTCTCCACGTGCACGTCTCCGCCGAGTTTGGCCACTCGTGTACGCACGCCGAGAATTCCCTCGGCTCCGGACTTTCGTCTCACCGCCCGTTGCACTTGCGCGTCGTAATCAAACCCCACGCCATTATCCACCACGTCCACGCTCACCTGATCCGGCAGATATGTCAGCGTCACCTGCGCCCGTGTGGCGTGAGCGTGCCGAACTACATTAGAGACCAGCGATTGCGTGACGCGCATCAACGCCGCCTCCACGTCCTCGGGAAGTTGCCGCGGCTGACCATCTGTCGCAAAAGCGATCGCCTGTCCCTGCGGGCTGCTGGCCACCACGCGAGCCAGCGCCACCGGCAACTGTGTGCCCACCAACGGCTGCGGTTGCAGCGCCGCGATGATTTGTCGCGCCTCCAGCACGTTGTCCGCAGCTGTGTTTCGGGCCAACCGCAGCTCACGAAGCAAATCCGGGTCATCGATTTGATGCTCCGTAACGCGCCGCTCCGCGGAGTGCAGCAGCATTTGGATGGAGCTCAACCCTTGGGCAATCGTGTCGTGAATCTCGCCTGCCAGACGCGCCCGCTCATCCGCCTCACCGGCTTGTCTGCTGGCAGCTACCCGTGCATAGGATTCGCGCCGGAGCTGCAGAAAACCATAGCCCAGTACGCATGCCACCAGTGCGCCCACGATGGGTCCCACCACCCCGCCGATACTCCATCCGTTATGCCGGCCCAGGCCGTACACGGCGATGCCCGCGATCACCCCCACCGATGGCACGGCCAACGCCGGGCGCAAGGTATTGATCACCATGAAATACAGGGCAAAGGCAAGGAAGCCGGCGCTCGTGGCGTCCATTAAAAGAACCACCCATAACACCAACACCGCAAGCACCCACAGCTGCTTGACGGGGACCCAACGGCCGGCCGCGTACGTGACGATGAATGCCGCCAGTGGCCAGCTAAAACCGTCACGAACAAACACCACCGCGGACAACAGCGTTACCAGCACGTGGATGCTGATCCGCCACAGAAGCCATATACGCTCCATCGCATCAGCGCTGGCGAGCGGCCGCGATTTTTGGGGAGTGTGAACCATGCCATGCAACTTTAGTAGGAGGCCATGTTTAGCCTATTGCCCGATGTGCAGTCGCGCAGATCAGCAGAGCATAGAAGTATGTTCCAAGGAATCAGGGAATTGCGCGCGGCTCGCGGCCGTGCGGCACTCATCATCGCGACCATCACACTCATCACCGTCCTCGTGACGTTTCTATCGTCGCTGGCGGCGGGCCTGAGCTATCAGTCCGTCAGCGCGCTGCAGGAGCGCCTCGGCTCGAACACATCCCTGGCGGTGGAAGACACGGGAACCTCCACCCTCGCCTCCTCTCGCCTCACCGACGAGCAAACCCAACAGATTACGAACGCCGGTGGCGAGATTCTTTATATGGCCCGCACGCGCATCGACGAGCAACCCACCGTGGTGCTCTCCAGTTCCACGCCTCTGCCAGATGACCTGTACTTCGACCACCAACCCGCGCGCTTCGAATCCGCCGCGGACGTCTCTGCGCTCCCCGGTGCCACGTCGGCCGGAGTGCTCCCCGCAGGCACGGATGTAAACACCGACGGCCTCACCGTCCTCGAGGGCAAGGATCGGTGGAATGCCAGCTCCTCCTACGCCGGCGAGCAGATGAGCCTGAACCTGATGATCAACCTCCTCTACGTCATCTCCGCCCTCGTCCTCGGCGCGTTCTTCACCGTATGGACGTTGCAGCGGTTGCGCGGGGTGGTCATCAGCGCCGCGCTGGGTGCCTCCTGTCGGGTCCTTATTTCCGACGCCATGGGCCAGGCCTTCCTGGTACTTCTCACCGGGATCGGAGCGGGTGTGTTGCTGACGTGGGGCGCGTCCATGCTGATCGGCGGAAGCATTCCCATCGAGATTTCCGCCGCCACCCTCGCGCTGCCCGCGGTGATCTTGGGCGCAGCGGGGCTGGCCGGTTCCGCGGTCTCTCTCAAACCCGTACTGGGCGTGGAGCCCCGTTCCGCGCTGGCCAACGTTTAAGAACTCACCCACTAACCACCCACCCACGATTGAGGAGATCTCCACGTTGAACACGCATCTGTCCATCAATAACATCACCCTGGACGTCACCGATGGCTCCACTCATCGGCGCATTCTGGACAACGTATCTCTGCAGGTAGACAGCGGTGAGCTGCTGGGCATCACCGGGCCTTCGGGTTCCGGCAAATCCACGTTGCTGGCTATCGCCGGGGCCTTGCAGAAGCCCACCTCAGGGAGTGTGACTCTGCTGCCGAGCAGCGGAAAATCCATTGACTTAACCGAATACTCCCCCAGCTCACGACAAGCGGCGGCACTGCGTAGGCGTTACCTAGGGATCGTCTTTCAGCAGGCCAACCTCTTTCCCTCCCTGAGCATTCTGGATCAGCTGTTGGTGATGAAGCGATTGGATCGGGTTGTGCCTCTGGGAGGTAAGGCAAGGCGCGGAGAAAAGGACAAGGCCCACCGGCTGCTAGAGCACGTGGGTCTGGGAGAGCTCGGGCATCGGATGCCGGGCCAGCTCTCAGGAGGCCAGCAGGCGCGTGTGAACGTGGCGCGAGCGCTGATGAATGATCCGCAGTTGCTGCTCATCGACGAGCCCACCGCAGCACTGGATTCGGAAGCCGCAACGACCGTCACCCAGCTCATTCGCCGGCTGGTCTCAGAGGCTCAGATCCCTGCGATCTATGTCTCTCACGATACCGAACAGCTAGCGGAGTTGGATCGCGTGGTCACGCTGCGGGACGGCATCCTAGCGCAAAAAGCCCCTGCTGAGCCGACATTGGCACAGTCAGGAGCTTGTCTCTAGGCGGAACTACTTGGTGACGCGAACTTCAGCCTTGGCGCCCTCGATGGCCTCCAAGCCCTGCTCGTCAGCAATGCGCATGGCCTCTTCGATGAGGGTTTCCACGATCTGATCCTCGGGAACGGTCTTGACGACCTCACCCTTGACAAAGATCTGGCCCTTGCCGTTACCTGAGGCCACGCCCAAGTCAGCGTCGCGAGCCTCGCCAGGTCCGTTGACCACGCAGCCCATGACGGCTACACGCAGCGGGAACTCCATGCCTTCCAGGCCAGCTGTGACCTCCTCGGCCAAGGTGTAGACATCCACCTGGGCACGGCCACAGGAAGGACAGGACACGATCTCCAGCTTGCGCGGTCGTAAGTTCAGCGACTGCAGAATCTGATCGCCCACCTTGATCTCTTCCACAGGATCAGCGGACAGAGATACGCGGATGGTATCGCCGATGCCTTCGGCAAGCAGTGCTCCGAAAGCCACGGAGGACTTGATGGTGCCCTGGAATGCAGGGCCGGCCTCGGTCACGCCGAGGTGAAGCGGGTAATCGGACTTCGCAGCCAACTGGCGGTAAGCCTCCACCATGATCACCGGGTCATTGTGCTTCACCGAGATGGCGATATCGCCGTAGCCATGCTCCTCGAACAGCGAAGCCTCCCACAGCGCGGATTCCACCAGCGCCTCTGGAGTGGCCTTGCCGTACTTCTCCATGATGCGCTTATCCAAGGAACCAGCGTTGACGCCAATGCGGATGGGAATGCCCGCATCTCCTGCGGCCTTCGCCACTTCCTTCACGCGACCATCGAATTCCTTGATGTTGCCGGGATTGACGCGCACGGCGGCACAGCCAGCATCGATTGCGGAGAAAATGTACTTCGGCTGGAAGTGAATATCCGCAATCACTGGGATCGGGGACTTCTTCGCGATTATCGGCAGTGCTTCAGCGTCGACTGTCTTGGGGCAAGCCACGCGGACGATGTCACAACCTGATGCCGTGAGCTGCGCGATCTGCTGCAGCGTGGCATTGACATCGTGGGTCTTGGTGGTGGTCATAGACTGCACGCTGATCGGGTGCTCGCTGCCCACTCCCACACCGCCGACCATCAGCTGGCGAGTCTTGCGGCGCGGCGCGAGGGTGGGCGGCGGGCCGTCGGGGATTCCGAGAGAAATTCCGGACATGTGGACTACTGACCTCTTTCTGCGGCGGTGCCTGACCGGGTGAATAAGCCTGGTATTAAGCCTTCACTCACAAGGTCAAGCTGCAGCTGACGAATACTTCTCGCACACTACGTGCATTCCGCGTCCACCTTACCCGTCCCCGGGACAGGTGCCACAGGGACATCCCTACCTCGCGTTAGAACATCTTGATCGGGTTGACGATGTCCGCCACGATCACCGTGAAACCAAACACCATCAGCACCAGCGTCGCCGCGTAAGTCAGTGGCAGCAGCTTGGTGTAGTCGGCCGGACCGCCGGGTTCGAGGCCTCGCAACCTGCGGAAGAAGTCTCGAATCTTTTCAAACATGATCACGGCGATGTGCCCGCCATCCAGCGGTGGCAGTGGCACCAAGTTGAATGCAGCGAGGAACAAGTTGAGGCTGGCCAGCGCCATCAGGAAGCTCTGCCACATGCTCAGCTCCACCAGCTCTCCGCCGAGCCGAGAAGCACCCACCACGCTCATGGGCGAATCGGCCTCGCGGTTGCCACCGAAGATGGACTCCACCACACCAGGGAAACGCTGTGGCAATTGGATCAGACCGTGGAAAGTTTGCTCTACCATCACGCCGGTGAACTTCAGCGTGCCGCCCACAGCGGTCAGCGGGTTGTAGTTCAGCAGCTGGGTTTGTGGCACTTCTGATTGCACACCAACAGCGCCCACCACCATGGTGTTTCCTGAAGTGGCGAGCCGTTCCACCAGCTCCACCTGCAGGTCTAAGTTGACGTCCTTGCCGTCCCGAGAGACCACGGCTGGCACAGTCACCACCTCACCGGGTTGACCGTCCGCGTTGTCCCCCACCTTGGTGATGGCCTTCTGGAAATCGGGGAAGGTTTCGGTGCGATCGCCGTTGACAGAAACAAAGGTGTCCCCCGGGCGCACGCCGGAGCGCTCCGCTGGCCCTGGCCCCTCGCACGTAGCCAACGTGCCGTCAGTGTTTTGTGCAGGTGCGGCACACTGCGTGGCCTTGACAGTCGGGGTGAACACCTGGCTGGTATCTGGTAAGCCCCATGCCAGCGCCACGCCGTAGATAATCCCTAGCGCCAGAGCGATGTTGACGATGATGCCACCCAGCATCACGATGATGCGCTGGTAGGCAGGCCGATCGTACATCGCGTGCGGCCGCTCGTCCTCGGTCATCTCGTCCAGCTTGGTTATGCCCGCGATATCGCAGAAGCCACCGAGTGGAATGGCTTTGAAACCGTACTCCGTGTGGCCCTTTCTGGTGGACCACAGCGTGGGGCCAAAACCAATGAAGTACCGACGCACGCGCATTCCAAACATGCGCGCCGTGGTCATATGTCCTGCTTCGTGCAGCGCAATGGACACCACGATGCCCAGCGCAAACAACACCACACCAACTAAGAAAGCCATGCGCGCATCCTCTCATGTGCCTGGGCGCGCGCCCGCTTCTCTGCCGCCAGCACGTCCTCGACGGTCTCTGGCACGGCCTGCAAATCCGCGCAGTCCTCCATGACCGCCGCGATGGTGTCCACGATGCGGGGGAAGCTCAGCCGTCCGTTGAGGAACTCCACCGCAGCCTCCTCGTTGGCCGCGTTGTAGACCGCGGGCATGGTGCCGCCCATCGTCACCGCACGTCGTGCAAGTTCGACGGCAGGGAAAACCTCATCATCTAGTGGCTCAAACTCCCACGTCGATGCCTGCGAGAAATTTAAGCTGCGCTGAGCTTCCGGCACGCGCTCTGGCCAACCCAAAGCCAGGGCAATAGGCAGCTTCATCGACGGCGGCGAGGCCTGAGCAATAGTCGAGCCGTCCACAAACGTCACCATGGAATGCACGATGGACTGCGGGTGAACCGTCACGTCGATGCGCTCGGCAGGAATTCCAAACAACAGCGCAGCCTCAATGAGCTCCAGCCCCTTGTTCACCATCGTCGCCGAATTCAGGGTGTTCATCTGCCCCATGGACCACGTGGGGTGCTCCGCCGCTTGGCTGGGGGTCACGGGCTCCAGCTGCTCGCGTGTCCATCCGCGGAATGGGCCTCCGGAGGCGGTCAACAGCAGTCGGGCGACTTCTTGTTCCGTGCCAGAACGCAGGCACTGCGCCATTGCGGAGTGCTCGGAATCGACAGGGATGAGTTGGCCTGGGTCAGCAGCGCGCAGCACCAATTCCCCACCCGCTACCAAGCTCTCCTTGTTCGCCAGTGCGAGCTTGGCCGGAGTGGACAGGGTGGCGAGTGTGGCGTCGAGACCTAAAGAACCCACAAGGGCGTTGAGCACCACGTCATCCTCGGAAAGATCGCCAGAAACGGCTTGGACCAATTGGCGAGCAGAATCGTTGCCGCGGATGGTGCGCCCACCTAACTCGGCATCCAAAATATCGGCGCTACGCTCCGAGGCCACAGCAACCTGACCTGCGGAAAGAGCAAACTTCCGCGCCTGAGAGACCATCAACTCCGGATCGCTGCCTCTGGCAGCCAGACCAATGAGCTCAAACCGATCAGGATTTTCCGCAATGACTTCCAGAGCCTGCGTACCGATAGAACCTGTGCTTCCAAGAAGGACGACGCGCTTTTTCACCTGAACCATCTTTCCACGCTTGCATTGACACAGAGATACGGGGCTGCTGTGAAACCCCTGCCAATGATGCTGACACACCCTAACCCCTATTGGGTGGCGATGGCGACTTTCGTCGGTAAATGTGCGAAACTACAACAGATAGAAATACCTGTGTAGTCAATCATGTGAACGCCAACTTGAGATTCATATGAGGCACTACACATCCCTGACGCTTTGTCGCTCGTTTTGAGAACAACACTTGGAGGACTCGATGGCTTCCCACGCTAAGAAGGTCGAAATCTACAACAACGTCTCTACTGAAGACGTGCCATCTGCAGCCTGGGGATGGAGTGCGCTGTCACGTCGCGCCGTTGCCATCTCCGGTGTCTGCGGCGGGCTGTTTCTGCTAATGATGCTCTTCGGCAACCACAAGGGCAACGTTGAAAACTACTGGCTGATCGCACTGGCTGTCATCGTGTTCCTCGGAACTGCCATCGTCACCTTCCAGCCGAAGCTGACTCAGCGCCAGACCGTTACCTCTCACAACAAGCCACTGGGTCACGTGGAGCCAGAGTGGACCGCTGAGCAGATCAAGATGACCGGTGTGTACGCCAACCTGTCCAAGGAGCAGCGCATCGCCCTGAACATGGACGGCACCTCCGAGGGTTAATCCGCTGCTCTTTCTCAGGTAAAAGCCCGCGACCATATTCATGGTCACGGGCTTTTTGTTGTATCTATCAGGGCACCATTTCATTCCACACCAACAAGGCACCTTAGTGGCCGGTGAGCACCGTACTCACAATGGCCACGATGCTCGAGAGAAGAATACACACGCCAAGGATCCCGCTCAGAGCACTAGAGCCCTGAGCCTTGCGTCGATTCAACACAACGGTGAATAGACCCAACAGCACTACCAGCGCGATGATCGCAGCCAGCGAGTAATCGGCGAACTGAGCGTGCTCGACGACGGGACCTGGATCCTCCTCCGTGAAGCCCTTGGAGGCCAACAGTTCCTCGCCAGACATACGGGCCGGGAAGTTGGGGATGAGAGCAATAGTGGCCACCGCGGTGGTGGCCACTCGGAAGCGCCCGAAGCGGGGCGATTGCAAAAATACTGCGATGCTCGCGAGCAACGCCGCGGCCGGAATTCCGACCACAGGCAAGTGGACAAGAAGTGGGTGCGCCGGAATTGCGGAAATAGCACTCAACATACGCTGAGCATATACGCAAATTAGCGCTCTTCAGCTGCCAACTGTCCGCAGGCTGCAGCGATCTCTTGACCCTTGGTATCGCGGACGGTACACGGCACGCCCTGCTCGATGACGCGACGCACGAACTCGTCCTGGCGCTCCTTAGGGGAAGCGTCCCACTTGCTGCCCGGAGTGGGGTTCAGCGGAATCACATTCACGTGCACCTTGGAGCCCAATGCTCCATGCAGCTTCTTGCCCAACAATTCCGCACGCCATGCCTGGTCGTTAATATCGCGGATCAGCGCGTATTCGATGGAGACACGACGGCCGGACTTCTCCGCGTAGTAACGGGCAGCATCCAGCACCTC
Organism: Corynebacterium dentalis; assembly: GCF_900232865.1. Taxonomy (GTDB): domain Bacteria; phylum Actinomycetota; class Actinomycetes; order Mycobacteriales; family Mycobacteriaceae; genus Corynebacterium; species Corynebacterium dentalis. Next base: position 24,935 of record NZ_OCTS01000001.1, read on the forward strand.
CTCCACGGACCAGCGGTTGTTCACCGGCACTAGCTCATCGCGCAACTCGTCATCCGGGGTGTGCAGAGACACAGCGAGACGCACGGACATCTCCTCATCCGCCAACTTCCGAATCGCCGGAGCCAGCCCCACGGTGGAGACAGTCACGTTGCGCTGGGAAATCCCGAATCCTTCCGGTGCGGGGTTGGTGATCTTGCGGATGGTTTCCACCACGCGCTTGTAGTTGGCCAGTGGCTCGCCCATACCCATGAACACGATGTTGGACAACCGGCCCTCTTCGCCGGACACTTCCCCATCTCGCATCGTTGCCGCAGCCAAACGAACCTGCTCCACCATCTCGCCGGTAGAAAGGTTGCGGTCTAGCCCGCCCTGCCCAGTGGCGCAGAATGGGCATGCCATACCGCAGCCAGCCTGTGAAGAAATGCACAGCGTGGCGCGACCCGGGTAACGCATGAGCACGGACTCCAGCAGCGTGCCATCGTGCAAGCGCCACAACGTCTTTCGGGTCTCTCCGTCATCGGCCTCCGTGTCCTTCAGCGGAGCCATCAACTGCGGGAACAAGGCCTCGCTGACTGCCTCGCGTTTGGATTCCGGCAGGTCCGTCATCTCCCGCGGGTCACCCTGCAGGCGCCCGTAGTACTGGCGCGCAATCTGATCCGCCCGGAATTTTGGCAGGCCAAGATCCTGAATCGTGGTTTGCAGCTTCTCCCGAGTTAGATCCGCCATGTGCGTCGGCGGCATGCCTCGTCGGGGCGCGGTGAAGTTCAGTTGCACTGGTGTAGCCATAATGCCAGCCATTATTGCACGTTAATGGCATTTTACCCATTTTGCGTAGTAGCGCATGCAGCCCACTTCACGTTAAATTGAATCCATGACTAATCAAGACCCAACCTATGAGCCCAACGGCACCCAGCCCTACACCCCGGGGACGGACGCGGGATCCCGAGAGGTGGCGTCGACAAATAACGAGGACTTCACCAACTCCACGCTGGACCAGACTACCGATTCGCAACAAAAGCCACAGGTCAAGAGGTCTTTCGCGGGCAGCACGTGGGTTGCGCTGATCGTGGGCGCCATTCTGCTGATCCTGCTGCTGGTGTTCATCATGCAAAACCAGGAGAACGTCCAGCTGCAGCTGTTCGCTTGGGAGATGACCTTCCCCATTGGTGCGGGCATGTTGATCGCCGCGATTGCCGGCGCCCTCATCATGGCGCTGGTGGGTGGCGTGCGGATCATTCAACTCCGACGCCAAGTCACTCACACCAACCGCTAATCCCCCACAACTAAAGCGACTGTTACACGGCGCTGAGCATGTTGAGAACCACCCAGGTGATCATCGCCGCCGGTAGCAGGCCGTCCATACGATCCATCAAGCCGCCGTGGCCGGGGAGCATCCCGGACATGTCCTTGATACCCAAATCTCGCTTGAACTGAGACTCCACCAAGTCTCCGAGGGTGGCACATGCCGCCAAGCCCACGCCCAAGAGGATGCCGACCCAGAACGGACCGCCCAGAAGGAAGACCACTGAGGCGATGCCCGCGGCAGTGGAGAATATCACCGAACCGGCAAAACCTTCCCAAGATTTCTTTGGACTCACAGCTGGCGCCATAGCGTGCGTGCCAAAGAACACGCCGAAGACATAGCCGCCGATATCAGAGGCGACCACGCTCAACATGAACGTGAAGATAAAGGATGATCCCGCGACCTCGTCATTCTGCATACGGGAGAGCATCGCGGCGAAGGCACCGAACAACGGGATCCAGGTTAGAATGAAAATTCCCACGGCAGTATCTCGCACGTAATTGTGCGGAGGAGACTTGCGACCGTGGTGGAAAAGTCGGGTGATCATCAGCAGTAGGACGCTGAGCGCAAAGCCTGCCACCAAGCCCGTGGTTCCGAAAGGCCAAGAGAGATAGACCATCAGCTGGCTACCCAGCACCAGCGTCACTAGCGGGAGCACATAGCCCGCTTCATACAGCCTGCGCCAGACCTCATAGGTGGCCAGGCCAATCGCTGTGGCTACCAGCGGGTACCACAACAACGGTGATTGCAGGCAGAGCAGCACCAGCGCACCGAGTAGCACGCCCACGCCGATCGCCTGCTTGAGGTCACGACCAGCACCGTTTTTCGGTTTCGGAGCTCCCATGGGGATTAGACCTCCATTAGCTCCTTTTCCTTGTGTTCAACCAAGTAATCAACGTGGGCGACGTACGTCTGGGTGACCTTGTCTAGCTCCTTTTCGGCAGCCTTGACTTCGTCTTCGCCAGCTTCGCCGTCCTTTTGGATCTTGGCCAGCTGCTCCATGCCCTTGCGGCGGATGTTACGGATGGCGATCTTGCCGTCCTCGCCCTTGGACTTAGCCAGCTTGGTCAGGTCACGACGACGCTCTTCCGTCAGCTGCGGGATGGTAACGCGCAAAACTTGGCCGTCGTTGGTGGGGTTGACGCCCAGATCCGAATTGCGGATGGCGTTTTCGATCAGGCCCATGGAAGATGCCTCGTATGGCTTAATCAGCAGCATGCGGGGCTCGGGAACGCTGATGGTGGCCATCTGGGTAATAGGGGTCATGGACCCGTAGTACTCCGCGTGAACACCGTTGAACATTGCGGGGTTGGCACGACCGGTGCGGATCGTGGTCATATCCTCGCGAGCGTGTTCCACGGAGTTGGACATGCGCTCTTCGGACTCGAGCAAAACGTCATCAATCATGTGTATGAATCTACCAGTTGAGCTCGAGGGTGGTTGTGAAGGCGTGCCGTGGGCAGTTTAGGACTCCACCAGCGTGCCGATGCGCTCGCCGGATACTGCGCGGGCGATGTTGCCTTCGGTCAGCAAGTTGAACACCAGGATTGGCATGTTGTTGTCCATGCATAGGGAGAAGGCCGTGGCATCCGCCACCTTCAGGCCCTTCTCGATGACCTCGCGCGGGGTGATCTCGCGGAATAGTTCTGCATCTGGGTTGGTGCGGGGATCATCGGAGTACACGCCGTCTACACCCTTGGCCATCAGCAACACGTCGCAGCCGATCTCCAGAGCGCGCTGTGCTGCGGTGGTGTCCGTGGAGAAGTACGGCATTCCCATGCCAGCACCGAAGATGACCACGCGGCCCTTTTCCAGGTGACGGTCCGCACGCAGCGGCAAGTAAGGCTCCGCCACCTGAGTCATCTGGATGGCGGTCTGCACACGACAATCCACACCTTCCTGCTCGAGGAAGTCCTGGAGCGCCAGGCAGTTCATTACGGTGCCGAGCATGCCCATGTAATCCGAGCGGGAACGGTCCAGACCGCGCTGCTGCAGCTGTGCGCCGCGGAAGAAGTTTCCGCCGCCGATGACCACCGCCACTTCCACGCCAGTCTTAGAAACTTCAGCGATCTGTCGCGCGACATTCTGCACCACGTCAGGATCGATGCCCACGTTTCCGCCGCCGAACATCTCACCACCCAGCTTGAGCATTACTCGCTTGTACGCAGTGCGGTCATTGGTGCTTGTCACGCGGATGTCTCCTAGGTGTGAGAGTGGTTGAGCAAGAGCAATATGAATATCAGAGTTGCTGCGCATATCTGAGGTCTTTATCCGGTTGCCTAGCCTACCGTGGGCACCTGTGGATGTGCGAAGTAGCCACCCAAACATGGGCAAAGCCGGCGAGAACAACAGTGCGTTGTCTCGCCGGCTTGCCTACTGCCCACCGGAGAAGGCGGGCAGTGGTGTGAGCTATGCGCTCAATTAGGCCTGTCCAACCTCGAAGCGCTGGAAACCGGTCAGCTGGATGCCAGCTTCCTCGGCTACCTGCTTGACGGTCTTCTTGGACTCGGTCACGGAAGGCTGCTCCAGCAGAACAGCATCCTTGAAGAAGCCCTTGACGCGACCCTCAACGATGTTTGGCAGTGCCTTTTCTGGCTTGCCCTCTTCGCGAGCGGTGGCTTCAGCGATCTCGCGCTCCTTGGCAACGATCTCCTCTGGGACGTCCTCGATGCTCAGGTAGCGAGCCTTCAGTGCAGCAACCTGCATTGCGGCGGCGCGTGCAGCCTCGGCGTCATCGCCGGTGTAAGCAACCAGAACGCCAACTGCTGGAGGCAGGTCAGCGGAACGGTGGTGCAGGTACACAGCAACGTTGTCGCCCTCGATGGTGACGGCGCGCTTGAGTTCCAGCTTCTCGCCGATCTTGGCGGACAGCTGCTGGAGTGCATCGTTGGCGGTCTGGCCGTCAACGTCAACGTTCTCCAGCTCCTCACGGGAGTTTGCCTTTGCAGCAGCAGCAGCTTCAGCAACCTTGTTAGCGAAGTCGATGAACTCGGAGTTCTTTGCCACGAAGTCGGTCTCTGCGTTGACCTCGATCATGGTGTTTCCGGAAACAGCGATCAGGCCCTCGGAAGCGGAGCGCTCAGCACGCTTGCCCACGTCCTTGGCACCCTTGATGCGCAGGATCTCGATGGCCTTGTCGAAGTCGCCGGTAGCTTCTTCGAGTGCCTTCTTGCAGTCCATCATGCCGGAGCCGGTGATTTCGCGGAGCTTCTTAACGTCTGCTGCGGTGTAGTTCGCCATGTGTGGCGTTCCTCCTTATTGGTGGAAAGGTCTAAGTGGCCGTTTGAACAACAGCCTAAGTGAAGACGATCGCCCACGCCCGTTGGATACCGTGACGGCGTTCCATACGGGGTGGGCGAACGTTGGGCCTACTCTGCGGACTTGTCCTCAGAAGCTTCTGCTGCTGGTGCCTCGGAGGCAGGAGCCTCGGTGGACTCAGCTGCTGGAGCCTCGGTCTTGTCAGCGTTGTCTGCATCGCCCGCTGCTTCCTTAGCTGCAGCTTCCTGGCGCTCGGCGCGAGCCGCGCGGCCAGCCTCTACTGCGGAGGAAATGACGGAGGTCAGCAGGTTTGCGGAGCGGATGGCATCGTCGTTGCCCGGGATTGGGAAGTCAACCACGTCTGGGTCACAGTTGGTGTCCAGGATTGCCACCACGGGGATGTTGAGCTTGTGAGCCTCAGCAACCGCGATGTGCTCCTTGTTGGTGTCCACGATCCACAGTGCGGAAGGCACCTTGGTCATGTCGGAGATGCCACCCAGAACGCGCTCGAGCTTGTTGCGCTCGCGGGTCAGCATCAGGATTTCCTTCTTGGTGCGACCCTGGTAGCCGTCCTCTGCAGCGTCCATTGCCTGGAGCTCCTTGAGGCGGTGCAGGCGCTTTGCCACGGTCTGGAAGTTGGTGAGCATGCCACCCAACCAGCGGTGGTTAACGTAAGGCATGCCCACGCGGTCAGCCTCAACCTGAACGGCTTCCTGTGCCTGCTTCTTGGTGCCCACGTAGAGCACGTTGCCGCCGTGGGCAACGGTCTCCTTGACGAATTCGTATGCTTCGTCGATGTAGGTCAGGGTTTGCTGCAAGTCGATGATGTAGATGCCGTTGCGGTCGGTGAAAATGAATCGCTTCATTTTCGGGTTCCAACGGCGGGTCTGGTGACCGAAGTGGACACCGGCATCGAGCAGCTCGCGCATAGTAACAACAGCCATGGTGTTACAGGGGCAGTCTCGCTGTATCAGCGCTTCTGTTTGAAGTGCTGCCCCTTCCTCGCTTTCAAAAGTCTAGGGTTCTTACGGTTTCTTCGCCTCACTCACGCTCATCCGGTTGTGGTTGAGGTTTGTGCGACGTCCTGGCAGACATCCTCAAGGCCGTGTCCAACCTGTGCCCCACGTGAAGTGAGGACCGTAGTGGTTGAACCATAATGTGAGGTCGTATTGCGTCTACGCGTAGTCAGCATGTCCGGCTTGGCGAGCGGTAATACGTCCCGCTCGTTTTTCAGTTTGTTGTAGCCAAGTCTTGGCACACTGCTGCGCACAACTCTACCCCGTTTGCCGCTTACTCAACAACTTCGTTGAGCAGCGTGTCTGTGGATAAAGTTCGTTATCCTCAGGCTGGCGGAGTGGGTGGTTGTTCTTCATCTTTTCCGACGTCACATTTGTCTCATGAACTCTCACCCCTCCGGCACGCTCACCGTAACGCACCGCATGGCCGTTCGCTTCTGCGCTTTCCTCACCACACTCACACTGATCACCTTTCTGACCTGCTTCAACACCACTGTGGATGCCGCACAAGCTCCCCCACCACACCCGATTCCAGCCTCGGACGCGCCTACGATCTCTGCAACTCATCGTCTCCCCATCGCGCACGCCCCCTCGAGTGATCCAACTGACGCAGTTCTGCTTCCCGCGGAGATTCCAGACCAGAACTGGAATCGGGGCCACCGTGGCGTCGACTTAAAGGCCAACCCAGGCGACGCGGTGCTGGCCTCACGAGGAGGAACCGTCTACTACGCGGGGGTCGTGGTGGGAACGCCGACGATTTCGGTTCTGCATTCTGACGGACTTCGTACCACCTATCAGCCAGTTACCGCCACCGTTCGCAAAGGTCAGGCGGTGCGTCGAGGCGAACAGATCGGCACTGTGGCGGACGCTTCCCTACTTGGACAGCATGCGCGAAAGTCTCCTGGGCTTTCTTGGGGCGCGAAGATAGACGAGCGCTATATTGACCCGATGACGTTGCTGGGCACTCCCCATGTGCGGCTGTACCCGGACGAGCGGTGAGGGGGCGAGGGCTAGTCGTCTGCTCCACTGCGGGGGTGAGCTTGGCGGAAGACGGCCTGCAGTCTTTCGGTTCCCACGTGGGTGTAGATCTGGGTCGTGGCCATGCTGGAGTGTCCGAGAAGCTCTTGCACGGAACGCAGATCCGCCCCACCTTCCAGCACTGCAGTGGCCGTGGAGTGGCGGAAGCCGTGCGGGGAAAGCGTGGGACCACTGGCCTCAGAAGTGACGCGCTGGACCAGACTGCGTACTTGGCGTTGGTCGATACGGCCACCCCTCGAGCCGAGGAACAATGCTGGACCGCCCGTAGTGAGCAACTCCGGGCGCGCGTCCATCCACGCCGATAGCGCCTGAATCACTTGGGAGCCAAAGGGCACCACGCGAGTCTTGTTGCCCTTACCGGTCACGCGGAGGTAGCGGTTGTTCAGGTCAACGTCGGCCACGTCTGCGCTGACTAGTTCGCCGACGCGAATACCTGTGGCATAGAGCATTTCGAGGATCGCCCAGTCACGAATGGCGAGCGCTTTCTGGCGGGAATTCTTCGCATCTTCCGCCTCGTTGGCTTCGGATTTCGCACGTTCCCGAGCAGCATCCAGCAGTTCTTTAGCCTGGTCCACCCGCAGTACGCGTGGAAGATGGCGCTGCGGTTTCGGTGCCTTGAGCGAGGAAACAGGATTGGCCTCCACCAGTTCGCGGTGTGCCAAGAATCCGCCGAACCCCTTCAGTGAGGAGACCATGCGGGCGATGCTCGCGCGGCTGGCTTCGCTTTCCACTGCCCATCCCAGCACGTCACGGGCGTGCTCGAGGGTCAGCTCGGAGATCTGAGTCTTGCCCTCAAGAGCCGTCGATAGATCTTGGTGATAGGCGCGAATGGTGTTGTCCGAGCGCCCTAGCACCAGCTGCAGGTGTTCTTCGTAGTCCCGCATTGCTTGTCCCAGCGGCGAGTTCGGGTCGACTCGGCTTCGTTTCTCCTCCGCTGGGCTACCGGAGTTACCAGTGGGACTCATGTGGCCAATGATAGACCGGCCTCGCGCCTAGTCACGAACTTTGACCCACCGATCTCCCATTCTTCGCAAAAGTCCCCCTGCCTCTAGGTCTCTGACCAACTTCATCACCAGCACCCCGTCTAAACCCGTGTCTCGCTGAATCTCGGTCATACTGCCGCTGTCATCGTTCTCGATTCCCGCGGCGTCGAACACTGCGGTTTCTTGCCAACTCAACTTCGGTCCGGTTCCTCGCTGATCAAAACCACCTTCGGCCCCTCTCCCTTCGCCCCGATTATTCTCGCTTCCACCGGAAGTACAGACATCCAACTCCAGTTGCTTGCCAAGCGGTTCCACCGCGTCCAGGATGTCTTGGGATGTTATTGCCATCTGCGCTCTGCCCTCTTGGATACGCAACAACGTGCCTTGGCTCGCCGCTGTGTCCACTGGGCCTGGAACCGCAAGCGTGGGCTTGAGCATTGATTCGGCCCAGTTCATGGTGTTGATAGCCCCCGAGCGCACAGGTGCCTCCACCATGACTGTGCCCTTTCCCAGGGCTGCCGCTAGGCGGTTGCGCGTAAGAAACCGGTGACGAGCGGCACTCGTTCCCGGCGCGTACTCACTGACGATCAACGAACCGGAATTCACCATGCGAGTAAAAAGCTCATGGTTTTTCGCGGGGTAACTGACATCCGCCCCACAGGCCATGACTGCCACCGTGTGGCTTCCCGCCTCCAGCGCGGCCATGTGCGCTTGCTTATCTATCCCATCTGCCCCTCCAGAGACCATGGTGTAGCCCTGCATACTCAGCTCCGTGGAGAACTGGTAGGCAACAGCGCGCCCATAGCGAGTGGCCGCGCGCGTGCCCACCACGGTGATGGAATGCTTCACCAGTTCCGCCAGGCTCGCCTCCCCGCGCACCCACACGGCAAACGGCGCCTCAGCTTGTCCCCTGACTCCCGCGTCTTTATCTGCCCCGGTTCCCATCATCCTCACGAAGGCATCCGTGAATTCCGTGGGCCATTCTTCCGAGTCCGAGGCCAGCAAGCGCATCCCCATCCGCTTGCTCCGCTCCTGGGTAGCACGTGGGTCAAAGTCATAGCGGTGCGCTGTCGCGTTAAGCAAAGACTCCGGCAGAGCTTCATCCCGGCGCAAAATCATCCCCGCCACCCGAATGGCATCTCCTGGGGTTTGATTCATCCGTCTCAGTTCCCACCCGTCCGGCCACAGAAGATCGAGCACATCCCGCCTACTGCCTTCCACCACGTGTCGCAGGTAGATCCACGCGAGTTCGGTGCGCTGATGTTCACTCAGAGTCATCGCTGTACATCTCCACTGCATCGAGAATCTCCGCTGCCCCCGGGCGCGTCTTGCCGTGCAAATCCGCCAGCGTCCAACTGACCCGCAGCGCTCTATCCACTCCGCGCTGCGAAAGCGTTCCTCGCCGCAGAAGATCCTGGAGCGCCCACATGCCCTCGTCCTCCGCCGGCGCATCCCTGCGCATGACCTTTCCCGGAATGTTCGCGTTGACGGCGTGCTTGTAGGTTCCTTCCTTATCGACGCCTGCCCATCGCGCTCGCGCCCGTCCATCTGCCTCCACCACGCGCTGCCTCACTGAGGCAGAACTCTCCTCCCCACCGGGGCGGAGAGACGCCAGCTTGTTACTTCGGGTTCGCGCGAAGATGTCGATTCGATCCCGCAGCGGACCGGAGAGTTTCGATTGATAGCGCGCACGAATCCCCGAGGCGCAGGTGCACTGTGTGTCGAACTCCGCTCCACACGGACACGGATTGGCCGCACACACTAATTGGAACTTCGCGGGAAACTTCCACGTTCTTTGCTGCCGGGTCAGCTCCACATACTGGGTCTCCATCGGTACGCGGAGGGTATCCACCACTGCTCGCGCCACTTCTGGGATTTCGTCGAGGAACAGCACTCCGTGATGAGCCAAGCTCACCGCGCCGGGTTTGGGGCGTGCACCACCCCCAATTAATCCTGCCTGAGTGACTGTGTGGTGAGGGGCGATAAAAGGGCGCCTGCCCAAGAAGATCTGGTGCATCTGGCTGTTGCCTCCGGCGATGGAGTGCAGCGCAGCGCTTTCCAACAACTCGTGGGTGGTCAACTCCGGCAAGATTCCCGGAAGGCGCTGAGCGAGCATCGACTTTCCCGTTCCCGGAGGGCCCAACAACATGAGGTTATGCCGCCCGGCTGCGGCCACTTCCAGTGCGCGACGAGCTTCCGGTTGAGAGGCGACGTCGGCCATGTCCGGTGCGTCATCAGTGTGTCCTCTCCAGCTGCTCGCGCTCCTATTTGGCTCTTGCGCGTGCATTCCCTCAGCGCCCTGTCTGTCAGTGCCCTGTCCGCCAACACCCTGACTGTTTGCATCCTGACCCATCAGTTGCGCGAACTCCCGCGCCTCCATCAGTCCCTCCCCTGAGCGCATCCAGCGCACCACGTCAACGAGTGCACCCGCCACCCAGATCCGCACATCCTGGACAAGCTCTGCCACGTGTGCCGCCTCGGCATAATTGGCTTCCGGCACAACCATGCAGCGGAATCCTCGCCTGCTGGCAGCCACCGCGCTGGGAAGCACACCAGAGACAGGACGCAGCCTTCCGTCCAGACCAAGCTCGCCCACCAGCACAGCGCTCTTGAGCCTCTCCTGCATCCCTGCCCTAGTGGTTCGCGCAGCCAACATCGCACAGACCATCGCCAAGTCATACCGAGCACCGTGCTTGGGCACTCCCGCGGGAGATAAGCTCATCACCACCTTTTGCCCCGGCCACTGCAAACCAGAGTTATTCAGCGCAGCCCGCACGCGATCCCGTGCCTGCACCACCGCCGCATCCCCCATGCCGATCACGCTGATGCCCGGCAAGCCCATTCCCAAGTCGCACTCGACTCGTACCGCCAGTCCCTCCAAACCTTCCAATGCCATAGCCCACGCGTATCCCACACCCATGGTTCACCACGCCCCCATCACGTGATCGCGCACGCCAGCAGGACCGATATCCATGACGTCGAAGCGCACGTGCGGCCTATGAGCACCCGCCGCATCAAGCTGCTTCCTGCGCTCAGACATCCAGTGCGTGGCTGCCAACGAGACCTTCCGCTGCTTCGTCACAGTCACCGCTTCCAGCCCAGTGCCGAAAAACGTTCGGGCCCGGTATTTCACCTCGATAAACGCAAGCACGTCGGCTCGCTGATTATCTGGTAGTGCCACTATGTCCAGTTCCCCATAGCGGCACGTGTAGTTTCTCTCCAGGATTGTCCAGCCCAAGGTTGTCAGATAGGCCACGGCCATATCCTCGCCTGCATTGCCCAGGTGTCTCGTTGTCATGCAGGCTACGGTGCACTACGGGCAGGAGTTTGGCGTCGGGAAAAAGGGAACGAAAACAACAAAAGACCAGGAGGTTGTGGACAACCCCTGGCCTGTGGAAGAAAAGAAAAAGAACGCTAGTTCTCCGGAAGCTGCAGCTCCGGCTTGTCCAGCTCCTCAATGTTGACGTCCTTGTACGTGATCACGCGGACGTAGCGCACGAAGCGGGCGGGACGGTACATGTCCCAGACCCACGCATCGGACATGCGAACCTCGTAGTAGACCTCGCCGCCAGAATTACGCGGAATCAGCTCCACGGCATTAGCCAGGTAGAAACGGCGTTCGGTCTCCACCACATAGGAAAACTGGCTAACCACGTCGCGGTATTCGCGGTACATGGACAGCTCGACGTTTGCCTCGTAGTCGTCTAGCTCTTCAGCGCTCACTTGAGCCTCCACACCTTCCAAGAAAATCGCGCGCCACAGTCCACGCCCAGGCGTGTCCCGCAGCTCAATCAGGCTTTACGTGCGCTGCTGCTCGTACTCAGCACGAGCCGCCGCCACATTTTTGTAAGTGTAACGGTGATGCGGGGTTCCGCCGTGGAGACTCACCGCGCGCATGTGATCCACAGTGCCATATCCCTTGTGCCCTGCCAGTCCATAGCCCGGGAATTCCGCGTCCATCTCCACCATCAGCCGGTCCCGCGAGACTTTGGCCAGCACACTCGCGGCACTGATACACCGCGAGAGCTGATCACCTTTGAGCATCGGCAAGTGCGGTTGCATCAGCCCCGGCACTTTCACCGCATCGGTCAGTACGTAGCCGGGATTGACATCGAGCACGGCCACCGCGCGTCGCATGCCATCCACGTTGGCGGGCTGAATGCCTCGCCGATCAATCTCTGCGGCGGTCACGTGGATCACGGACCACGCCACGGCCTTGTCTTGAATAACCCCGAACAGCTGATCACGCTTTTTCGGCGAGAGCTTCTTCGAGTCCGTCAAGGCATCCAACTCCGGAATCGGGCCCGACGGAAGAATGCAGGCCGCCATGGTGATCGGCCCACAGCATGCGCCACGCCCGGCTTCATCCACTCCCGCCACGGGCCCCAAGCCCGCCACGTCTAACGCGTGCTCCAGAGTGCGTGCATGCGACATCTCACGGACCTGCGGGCGCGCCGAGGTGGCTGGGTGTTCAGTAGATAACACGGGTTCGGCTTAAAAATTCAGCGCTTAAGCAGCCTGGTTGTCCACGGATTCCACGCGGCCAATGCGACTGACGGGCAGCACGATCGCCTCCACGCGTCCCACCACGTTGCTGACTGGCACCGTGCCCTGCAGCTCATCGCCCATGTGTCCGCGGGAATCCAGCGAGTTGGTGCGGTTATCGCCCATCATCCACAGGTGATCGTCCGGCACGGTCACGGGGCCGAAGTACTCTCCACCGCAAGCCTCTGAGCCCGTCGGAGAAGCAATGGGGAAGGCCGGAGGGTCATTGATGTACGGCTCATTGAGCAGCTTGCCGTCCACCATGATGCCCTTGTCCCCCTCCTGGCAATGCACCGTCTGCCCACCGGTGGCGATCACTCGCTTTACCAGCGTGTTCACGTCCGGCGCGACCAGGCCGATGAAGGTACCCGCGTTCTGGATGCCGCGGATGACCTTATTGGAGTTACGGGTGGAGACGTAGCTGCCGTTCCACGAATCGGGTCCTTCAAAGACAATCACGTCGCCCGGCTCGGGGCTTTCGTCGTCTCCGTAAGCAAGCTTGTTGACGAAGATGCGGTCTGGAGTACAGCCGTTGCAGCCATGCAGGGTTTGCTCCATGGACTCAGAGGGAATCAGGTACAAGCGCCCAACAAACGTGTTGAACGCACCGAGGAGCAGCAGCGTCACCACGATGATGATCGGCATTTCTACCCACCACGGGTAGGTCTTCTTTTCCTTCTTTTCCTTCTTGCGGGCCATGGCGGCACCGGTAGCGGCCTGTTGGCCGGTCGGATCGGAATCTTGAGCACGCTGTTCAGTCACAAGGTGACAGCGTACCAGCGGGAACTGTCACCTCTGGTGAGTCACGTGCTGTCCGTGTCTGTGTAGCGGTTGACGTGCGGTGTTCTTTTTCTCCGACGCCATACTCCGCCCCACGTCCCACGATGAGCCCAACACAAAACCCCCAACCGCAACCACGCGAGGTGGTGACGATGGGGGCTAGTGAGAAGAAGGGGAAGCTTAGCGCTTTTCCTTGATCTTGGCTGCCTTGCCGCGCAGGTTGCGCAGGTAGTACAGCTTCGCGCGACGAACCTTGCCGCGGGACAGAACATCGATGTGATCGATGTTTGGGGAGTGCACTGGGAAAGTACGCTCCACGCCGATGCCGAAGGACACCTTGCGGATGGTGAAGGTCTCGCGGATACCGGAGTTCTGACGACGGATAACAACGCCGCGGAACACCTGGATACGGGACTTGGTGCCCTCGATGACCTTGACGTGAACGTCGAGGGTATCGCCTGGGCGGAAATCTGGGATGTCGGAACGCAGCTGTGCTGCATCGACCTTGTCAAGAATATGCATGGATATAATCCTTCGTGCTCGTCTGGATAGAGGATCCTCGCGGCTTTTCACTCACTGGTGCGCCTACGGGTTCGTACCCACAACTGATTAACCCGAGTAGTATGCCAGTACCCAAGCTGATCAGGCAAATCTGACACGGCTACTTGCCAAACCCGGCCTTACGTAACGCGTCGGCCAAAGATCCGCCGCCAGCAGATGGTCGCGCACTCCCCTGCTGTTGTGGGCTCTTGCCGTTTCCGCGGCCGCCCGGATTGTTACCGCCTGGCTTCTCGCCGCTCTGTTTCCTGCCTCCCTGCTTCTTTCCTCCCTGGCCAGCACCCTGCTGTGCACCGGCACGCGAGTGGGATCGTTTGGAGTTGGCGTCAGCGGCAAGAACCAGCGACAAACCAATTCGGTTGCGCTGCACGTCAACGTCCACCACACGAACCTTGACGACCTGCCCCGAGGAGACAACCTCGTGGGGGTCTTTGACGAAGCTGGTGCTCATCTCGGAGACGTGGACTAGGCCATCCTGGTGCACGCCCACATCGACGAACGCTCCAAAGGCAGCCACATTGGTGACCGTTCCCTCGACGATCATGCCCGGAGTCAAGTCTGAAACCTTTTCCACGCCCTCGGTAAATGTCGCGGTCTTGAAGGTAGGGCGAGGGTCGCGACCGGGTTTGTCCAGCTCAGCCAGAACGTCCGTCACCGTCGGCACGCCGAATTGCTCATCGGCGAACTGCTGCGGCCGCAAGGTACTCAGCACGCGGGTGTTGCCGATGAGGGAATCCACGGACAGCCCGGACTCCTCGCTCATCCGACGCACCAGCGGGTAGGCCTCTGGGTGCACAGCGGAGGCGTCCAAAGGATCCTTCGCGCCATGAATACGGAGGAATCCAGCGGACTGTTCGAAGGCTCGCGGTCCGAGACGAGGAACCTTGAGCAACTCCTTGCGAGAAGTGAACGCGCCGTTGTCATCGCGGTAGGCCACGATGTTGTCCGCCAGAGTCTGGGTGACTCCGGCCACGCGCTGCAGCAACTGGGCAGAAGCAGAATTAACGTCCACGCCCACGGAGTTCACGGCATCTTCCACCACCGAATCCAATCCCGCGCTGAGGAGATTCTGGTTCACGTCATGCTGGTACTGGCCCACGCCGATGGACTTCGGATCGATCTTGACCAGCTCGGCCAAGGGATCCTGCAGGCGGCGGGCAATCGAGACCGCGCCACGTAGAGAGACATCCATCTCCGGGAACTCGCGCGCCGCCACCTCCGATGCCGAGTACACCGATGCTCCCGACTCGGACACGATCACTGCTTGCGGCTTAGCGCCACCGGCCTGCGCAATCAGATCCGCGATCTCCCGCGCCAGCTTTTCTGTCTCGCGAGAAGCTGTGCCGTTGCCCACGGCCAACAGCTCCACACCATGCTTGGCAGTGAGCTCAGACAGCACAGTCCTAGCCTGATCCCACTTCGCCGCGCCTTGGTGCGGGTAGACGATGACGGTATCCAGCACCTTGCCCGTGGCATCCACCACGGCGCACTTCACGCCATTGCGGTAGCCGGGGTCCAGCCCCAGCGTCGCCCGTTGACCAGCCGGTGCTGCCAGCAGTAGATCTTTCAGGTTGCGGGAGAACACCTCCACGGCGCCTTCATCGGCACGCTCCTTGAGTCGCATGCGTACATCCACCGCGGAGCTGACGGCCAACTTGGTCCGCCATGCAAAGCGCACGCACTCCGCGCGGAATTTGTCTGCCACATCGCCTTGTGGCTCCAGCTCTGCGTCCCGCGCAATGAGCTGCTGGAAGTAGGCATTATCGGCATCCTCATCGGAGCCGTCACCAGCGGCAAAGTTCACGCGTAGCACGCCTTCGGTTTCACCTCGCAGCAGTGCCAAAATGCGGTGGCTGGGCAGCGCGGTGAACGGCTCCGAGAACTCAAAGTAGTCCCGGTACTTCGCACCTGCGTCCTCTTTCCCCTCGACTACTTCAGCGATGGCACTGCCCCGGGAGTAGAACTCGTCGCGGACACGGCCCACCACGTCCGCATCGGTGGCGATGTCCTCCACCACGATGTGCCGGGCGCCGGTGAGCACGGAGGTGGCGTCGGGAAAACCCTCCGTCACGAACTCGGCGGCCAATTCGGCCGGATCCACCGTGACTCCTGGGGCAACCAGCTGCTTGGCTAGAGGTTCCAGACCGGCCTCGCGGGCGATCGTCGCCTTGGTTCGGCGCTTGGTCTTGTACGGCAGGTAGAGATCTTCCAGGCGCGCCTTCGTGTCTACGCCGAGAATCTCCGCCCGTAGCTCGTCGGTGAGCTTGCCCTGCGCCTCGATGGCCTCGATGACCGTAGCCTTGCGGTCCTCGAGTTCTCGCAGGTAGTTCAGCCGGTGTTCCAACGTTCGCAGTTGGGTGTCATCCAACCCGCCGGTCTTTTCCTTGCGGTAGCGGGCGATGAAAGGCACCGTGTTTCCTTCATCCAACAGGGCGATCGTCGCCTTGACGTTGTTTTCTCCGACGCCAAGTTCGCGCGCAATAGTCTGGCTAATCATCTGGATCACTCTAATAAAGCGGGTGCGTGGCTAGTTCATTCGGCACGCAATGGGGATGCTCAGATCCGCTTTCTGCAGTTCAGCGCGGCGAGTGGAGCCGTACCACAGGCCCTGGGACCCGTCCGGTGCTTTCGGTAGCGCTTCTGCAACGGTCTGCGTGATATCCGCATCCGGCAAAGATTCCGGGGCGGTGGCTCCCACCACGATCCGATGCAAGCTCTCCGCGATGGGAGGGGCTTCGAATCGCTGCTGCCACTCGGTAACCAGCATGTTGTCCGGCTCGCACCCGGCGGCCACGTCTGCGATATGCACCTGGATGTCACACGCCCCGCGTTGACTCAGCGTTTCCGCGATCCTGCGTGCCACCGCATCAGTATCCGCGGCGCGCAGCAGCGCGTTGATATCGGCGAGCACGGGATGCGTGAGCTGCTGAGTCATTGCGGAATCGCCTTATCCCTTGAACTGCCCGGTCACTGCCGGGGACAGATTGGTGTAGACGTGCTTGTGCTCCTGGTATTCCGCCAAACCGGTGGGACCCAGCTCGCGTCCGTTGCCGGACTGCTTCATACCGCCCCACTCCGCCTGCGGCAGGTAAGGGTGGAAATCGTTGATCCACACGGTGCCGTGACGGAGCTTGCGCGCCACTCGCTCGGCCGTGCCCGCATCCGAAGTCCAGACGGCTCCAGCGAGCCCGTACTCCGTGTCGTTGGCAATGGCGACTGCCTCGTCCTCCGTGGAGAACGTCTCGATGGTCACCACTGGGCCGAAGGCCTCGTCATGCACACAATCCATGTCTTGGGTGCACTCGTCCAAGATCGTCGGCAAGTAGTACACCCCCGCAGTCAGATCGGTCTCGCCCGTTCCGTGGTCACCCTGATTGTCTTCCGCAGTAGGAATGCGGCCGCCCGTGGTGATCTTCGCGCCCTGTTCCTTTGCCTTTTCGACGTAAGCAACAATCTTTTCCCGATGTTCTTCGGAAATCAGAGGGCCTGTCTCCGCCACGGAATCGACGGGGCCACCCACCTTGATCTTGGCCGTGCGCTTGGTGAATTCCTCCACGAACTTGTCATGGATGGATTCCTCAACCACGATGCGGGAACCCGCGGAGCACACCTGACCGGAATGGAAAAACGCAGCAGACATGGCGTTATCTACGGCAGCGTCGAAGTTGGCGTCGGCAAAAATAACATTGGGGTTCTTGCCACCCAGCTCTAATGCTGTGCGCTTGACGGACTCTGCGGCGTTCTTCGCAATCAGACGGCCGGTGACCAGTCCGCCGGTAAAGGAAACCATGTCCACGTCTGGGTGCTGGCTCAGTGGATTACCGCAGCTAGCACCGGCGCCGGTGATCAGATTGCCCACGCCGTCCGGCAGTCCGGCTTCCTTGAGGATGCTCAGCAGCATCATGGCGGTGTGCGGGGTCAGCTCCGCCTGCTTGAGAACAAAGCTATTTCCGGCGGCCAAGGCGGGCGCGACCTTCCAGCTGACCTGCAGCAGCGGGTAGTTCCACGGGGTGATCAACGCGCAGACGCCCACGGGTTCGGCGTCGACACGAGAACGCACATCCGGGTTGCCAGGATCGACAACGCGGCCTGCCTCGTGCGAAGCCAACGTGCCGAAGTAGTCAAAAGCACCAGCGATATCGTCCATGTCCGCCTGCGACTCTTCGAGACGCTTGCCCGTATCTGCGGACTCGGCGGCGGCAAACGTGTCCTTGCGCTCGCGGATAATATCCGCGACCTTCAGCAACAACTTGCCGCGCTCCATCGCGGGAACCGACGACCAGACACCAGAATCGAAGGACTTGCGCGCAGCCTCGATCGCACGAATCGTGTCCTCCTCCCCCGCCTCAGAGACCGTTCCTACGGTGGAACCGTCTGCTGGATTGATGATGGTGCGGGATTCTGCCGACGCTGCGGGTTGCCACTTACCATCGATAAACAGAGTCGACGGAGTAGATCCGTCCGTGGCTCCGCGCAACATGTCGCACTGGGTGGGGTCAAACAAGGTAGTCAAGGTTGTCGAGCTCCTATAAATCTCTCAGAGGCGAAAAAATGCAACGGCAGAGTGTGGGCCAATGAGCCAATCGCCTCTGGTGCGGGTTTTGTCTGGATGCCAGCCTACGGAATCTGTTGGCGCTTCCGCGACGTGGCAGGACTGGCGGTTAGGCGTCCTCTGACCATTCGCGAGCGGGCTCCGAACCGTCCGTGATATCTGACGTTCCGGGCAGATCACGCTGAATGTGCAAGAACTCCAAGTGGCGTTCATAGAGGTCAAGCACATTATTGATCAGTTGATCTTGCGTGTAGCCAAACACGTCATATCCCAAAGAACCAGTGCGATCGAAGACCTCGAGGCGGTAATAAACCTCTCCATCGCTGGTGTTTCGCGTGAACGACGGCACAGGATGCTCCATCGGATAGACCTGGTAGCGGAAATCCTGCTCCTGATCCATATCTACCGTGAGATCCAGCTGCGATACTGGCAATCCAGAAACCGCGGAGCTGATAAGTACGGCCTTCAGTCCCTTGTTCTCCAGCTCTCTGGTGACCTGTTCCAACGCAGGTTGAGCCACAGCGTCTAGGTATTCCTGTGCTCGCTTACTGTGTGGCCACGTTGAGGCTCGGCTCAGGCGGTGGCGCCAACCCACATTCTGGGAACCCGAACCAGTTCGTCCGGAGATCGCACCATGGAAGGAAATTGCCCGGGCGTTGGTGTGGTAATTCTCCAACCGGAACGAGCGGACCAGTCCCAACATCACGCCGTACATCACCACGGCAAATGGCAATCCCATCACCACGGTGGCGGATTGGACAGTGGTCACACCGTCCATTTGCAGAAGAACAATGGTCAGCACCCCCACCAGAACGGACCACAACATACGGGAGTACTTTCCGCCGTCCTGCCTACTATCCGTGATCTTCGACGTGAAGTTGGAAAGCACCAGCGCACCAGAATCGGCAGACGTGATGTACAGCAACAGGCCAACGAGTGTGGCCAAACCGATGAGGAAAGTCGCACCGGGGTAGGTGCTTAAAAGGTCATAGAAACCCTGTTCCGGGGCAGCCGCCGTGGTCTCTCCAAATGCGAAATCTCCGCCGTTGATGATGCGATCCAACGCGGAGTTTCCGAAGAAGCTCATCCACGCCAAGATGAAGAAAAACGGAATGGTCAGCACGCCCACCACGAACTGACGCAGTGAACGGCCACGGGAGATACGCGCCAAGAAAAGACCCACGAATGGCGCCCATGCCACCCACCAAGCCCAGAAGAATAGAGTCCAACCAGACATCCATTCCTTCACGGCGGCTTGATCCTCGACGAATGCAAAGGTTTCCATGGTCATGCCTGGGAAAGACGAGACATAGTCGCCGATATTCATCACGAAGGCGTCGAACAAAAACGCGGTCTTGCCTGTGGCAACGACCCACACCAGCAGACCCAGCGCCAGCACCACGTTGAGCTCACTGAGCAGCTTAATTCCCCTATCCACGCCCGAGACTGCAGAAATGGTGGCAACCACCACGGCGATGGCGACGAGGGCAATCTGCGCAGCTAGCGATTGCTCGATCCCGAACATGAGGCTGAGACCATAGTTCAACTGCACCACGCCGATACCCAGCGATGCCGTAATACCAAAGACCGTTCCCAACACCGCAGCAATATCGACGGTATCGCCGATAGGGCCATGAATGCGCTTGCCGAAAATAGGCGATAAAGCGCTGCGGATCGCCAACGGCATATTGAGGCGGTAGGCATAGTAGCCAAAAGCCATGCCCATCAGGGCATACATTGCCCAACCAGTGACACCGTAGTGGAACAGCGCCCACACCACGGCCTGCTCGGCGGCCGCCTGGGACTCCGGAGTGAGCTCAGGTGGGGCCAAGTACTGAGTGACGGGTTCCGCCACCGAGAAGAACATGAGATCCACGCCGATACCCGCGGCAAACAACATGGCCGCCCACGAGAACAAGCGGAACTGAGGGCGAGAATGATCCGGCCCCAGACGAATCGTACCTGCCTTGGAGAACGCCACCCACAAGACAAAACCCACGACGATCGTGCTGGTCAAGATATAGAACCAACCCAGGTTGGTGGCGATCCAACCGGTCACCGTGGCCAACTGTTCGGCCGCAGAATCCTTGCCTATACCCGCGTAGAGCGTGACAGCCAACACGCCAGCTGCGGAAATGAGAAAGACCGGCCAATTAATGCGCGGGCTCTCCACGCTTCCCGGCAGGTATGGCTCCGAGCTTCCCACGTTGTACGACCCGATCACCACTTCTGGCTGGATCTGCTCTGACGCTCGTCTTTCGTCGGTGGGGTCGTGCGAGTTCTCTGAATTTTTCATCCAGTTATCTCCTCAAATGTCGTTCGCTGCAGACATGGTGCTTCCGCAGCTTTTACGTTCATGAAACGTCAATCTGGTCGAGTTGCGACCCACGTGCCTGGCGCCTGATTCACAAGGATTGACTGCCAACAACACGCAACGTTTTCACCCTACACAGGAGTGAAGTTGTCTTTTGATGCTTTAGATCAGTCCTCCAAACTTGCAGCCGGAGGCAGCATAGATCCACGTCAAAACGGCATTCTGGTAGCGTCGAGCCAAGAATGACTCGGGCAAGACATGCCACACGAGCCGTCGCAGATCCGAATGAGAACCGACACAGAGAGGTCCTATATATGGCGTTCACAAGCGTTGTGCGTTCCCTATTTAATTCCAACGACACCGCGGGTGAGGTGGTGGAAGACCGCCGACGTGATGCGGTGATCGTGGGTGGCGGATCCGCCGGATCTGTGATGGCCAATCGATTGAGTGAGGATCCAGATCAGTCCGTGATGGTTCTGGAAGCTGGCCGCATGGATTCCATCTGGGATCTCTACATTCACATGCCGTCTGGGTTCTCTTTCCCCATCGGCAATAAGCACTACGACTGGATGTACGAGACCGAACCAGAGCCAGAGATGAACGGACGGCGCGTACCTCATGCGCGTGGCAAGGTTTTGGGTGGCTCCGGTTCCATCAACGGCATGATTTTCCAGCGTGGCAACCCCATGGATTACGAAAAGTGGGGCCAGCTTCCCGGCATGAGCAACTGGGATTATGCACACTGCCTGCCGTACTTCAACAAGATGGAAACCGCTAAGGGTGCAGATCCACAGGATCCTCGCCGCGGTCATGACGGCCCTCTGTACTTGAGCCGCGGACCGGCCACCACTCCCCTGTTCCAAGCGCTATTTAAGTCTGTGCAGCAAGCCGGCTACCACCTGACCAACGATGTCAATGGCTACCGCCAGGAGGGGTTCGCTCCATTCGACCGCAACATTAAGCACGGCTCTCGAGCCTCCTCTGCGCGTTCCTACCTGCACCCCGTTAAGGATCGGAAGAACCTCGATATCCGTACCAGGGCATTCACCACCCGCGTTCTGTTCGAGGGAACCAAGGCGGTTGGCGTCGAATACGAATGGAAGGGCAAGACCCACCGCGTGTTCGCAGACAAGGTAATCCTCTGCGGCGGCGCCATCAACACTCCGCAGTTGCTGCAGCTGTCCGGCGTGGGTCCACGTGAGTTGCTGGAAGACCACGACATCGACGTGGTCAAGGACCTGCCAGGCGTGGGCGAGAACCTGCAGGATCACCTCGAGGTCTACATCCAGTACGAAGTGGATACCGAGTACTCCTCCCAGCCTTTCCTGCACAAGTGGCGCTGGCCGCTGATGGGCCTGCAGTGGCTGCTCACCAAGAAGGGGCCGGTGGCCACCTCGCACTTCGAGGCGGGCGGCTTCGTTCGTTCCAATGACGACGAGGACTACCCCAACCTGATGTTCCACTTCCTGCCCATGGCCGTGCGCTACGATGGCACCCCAGCCAAGGTCAAGCACGGCTTCCAGTGGCACGTGGGACCAATGTTCTCGGACACCAAGGGCTGGGTACGCATCCAGTCCAAGGATCCGCACGTCAAGCCAAAGATGCTGTTTAACTACCTCCGTACGGAGCAGGACCGCCGCGAGTGGGTGGAGGCCGTACACAAGGCGCGCGAATTGATGGCCACCGATGCGATGGCTGAGCACGGCACCAAGGAGTTCTCCCCAGGACCCGCCGTCCAGTCCGACGAAGAGATCTTGGAGTGGGTGCGCAACGATGGCGAAACCGCTCTGCACCCTTCCTGCACGGCGAAGATGGGCCCGGCAGAAGACGAGATGGCCGTGGTGGATCCTGAATCCATGCAAGTCCACGGCACTGAGGGCCTGTACGTGGTTGACGCGTCAGTCATGCCGATCATCACCAACGGCAACATCTACGCGCCCACGATGATGCTGGCGGAGAAGGCCGCGGACCTGATTCGTGGCAAGCAGCCACTGGAGCCAAATAACGCCCCCTTCTACCAGGCGAAGAAGGATATGCCACTGTACGCCGAAGGCGAAGCAGTGCGCGATCACAGGCACGCCATCCCTGGTGCGGATCACTAGATTTGAAGCGTTAGGTTCGGATCAGACCGAACCTAGCCCTCTGGGAACCTAGCCCTCCGGCGAGCAGCCTGCTTCTAGGGCTTGCTCGTCGCGGGGGCTGAGTTCCCCGGCGGCTCGCAGCTGTTCCAGCAGCTCGGGCCGCCTTTGTGCTGTGCGTAGCAGTGCCTGATCCCGGCGCCACCGGTCCACCTTTTTGTGGTTGCCGCTCAGCAGCACCGACGGCACCTCGTGCTCGCGCCACAGACGAGGCTTGGTGTAGCTGGGGCCTTCCAGCAGCCCATCTTGGAAGCTATCTTCCTGGTGGCTGGCTTGATTTCCCAGCACACCGGGGATGAGCCGGACCACGGCCTCGGCCATGACCAGCACCGCAACCTCCCCGCCGATGAGCACGTAATCGCCGATGGATACTTCCTCCACCCGGTAGGTCCGCGCCGCTTCGTCCACCACACGCTGATCGATGCCCTCGTATCGGCCGCACGCGAACACCAGGTGGTCCTCCTGCGACCATCGTTCGGCCATGTCTTGGGTGAACGGAATGCCCGCCGGGGTGGGCACGATCAACAGTGGGGTCTTGTTATTTTCGACGCCAGGTCGCTCATCCTTGGCGTCGGAAACGATAGACGAGGAAGCCGACGGACGGTGCGGGACCGAGGAGGTCAGATCCGTGGACTGGGCCACTACACCAGTGCCGGCGGCAACGTCGTCCAACGCTGGGCCCCAAACCTCTGGCTTCATGACCATGCCGGGGCCGCCACCGTAGGGAGAATCATCCACGGCTTGGTGAACGCCCTTGGTCCAGGAACGGAGATTATGCACTCCGACCTGCAAGATTCCGGACTCGATGGCTTTACCCAGCAGCGCGTGCCGAAGTGGCTCGAGGTACTCAGGGAAGATGGTGATGACGTCTAGGCGCACGGCTCTTAGCGTTCCTCTCAGAGATCCAACAGGCCCTCGGGCGGGGTGATGACCAGGGCTTCGTTGTCCAGATCCACGATGGGAACAATGGCGGTGCGGAAAGGAATCAGCACGATCTTGCCGGGCTTAGCATCGAGCGCGACCTCCAGCAGCGTGCCCGCTGGGCCGTGCGTCACACCGGTGACTTCGCCGATGTCCTCGGGTTCTGGCTCGGCACCTTCGTAGGCGCGAGCGTGAGCAGTTTCTTCGTCCACGGCGCCCACGTTGAGCACGCGCAGGCCTTCCAGCTCGTGGTCGTAGTATCCCTCTTCATCCTCGTCAAAGATGGGATCGGCGAAAAAGCGCAGGCCACGCAGGCTCTCAGCGGCCGTGCGGTCGGTGATCTCTTCTGTGGTCAGCAGCAGGCGGCCTTGGTGCGGACGCGTGGAGCGGATAGTCAGCTCCATATCGCGTCCTGCTTGCCGGCCCTGCAAAACGGTGCCCTGCGCGAACCGCAGCTCGGGCTGGTCAGTGGTGACATCCACCACGAGTTCCCCACGCACGCCGTGGGGTTTGATAACGCGTCCGATCTGCAGTTCAACCATGCTGGTCAGTGTAATTCACAGGGGGTGGCAGATCATACTGACGGGGCAGATAAGCCGAAGGCCTGGTAGGACAGTGACAACGAATACAGATCCGGCTAGATCACGCCTTGTGCGAGCATCGCGTCTGCCACCTTGCGGAAGCCCGCGATGTTTGCGCCGGTGACGTAGTCCCGCTCCACTTCGTACTCTTCGGCGGTCTCTGCACATGACTTGAAGATATTGCGCATGATGCCCTTAAGACGCTTATCCGTGTACTCAAAGCTCCAGGAATCGCGGGAAGCATTCTGCTGCATCTCTAGAGCGGAGGTGGCCACGCCACCAGCATTGGCAGCCTTACCGGGCGCAAAGCGAACCTTGCGCTTGCGGAAGACCTCGATTGCTTCCGGGGTACACGGCATGTTGGCACCCTCTGCCACGTACTTCACGCCGTTGTCTGCCAGCAGCTTTGCGGACTCGCCGTCCAGCTCGTTCTGGGTGGCACACGGCAAAGCCACGTCGGCCTCGATCTCCCAGATATTACCGTTCTCATGGAACTCGGCTTCGGAGGCTTCCTTGGCGTACTCGGAGACGCGTTCGCGTCGCTTTTCCTTCACTTCCTGGAGCAGTTCCACGTCCACGCCATCGGGAGTGGAGACATAACCAGAAGAGTCAGAGAAGCCCACCACAGTGGCACCCAATTCCTGCGCCTTGGCGATCGCGTAGATTGCCACATTGCCAGAACCAGAAACGATGACTTTGGCACCGTCCAGGCGTTCACCTTCGGCGCTCATCATTTCCTGCGTGAAGTACACCGCGCCGTAACCCGTAGCTTCGGTACGCACCAAGGAACCACCCCACTGCAGGCCTTTGCCGGTCAGCACGCCGGATTCGTAAACGTTGTTGATGCGACGGTACTGGCCAAAGAGGTAGCCGATCTCGCGTCCTCCCACGCCGATGTCACCGGCAGGCACATCGATCTTGTCGCCAATGTGGCGCTGCAGCTCAGTCATGAAGGACTGACAGAAACGCATGATTTCCAGGTCTGACTTACCCTTCGGGTCAAAGTCAGAACCACCCTTGCCGCCACCGATGGGAAGGCCGGTCAAGGAGTTCTTAAAGATCTGCTCAAAACCGAGGAACTTGATGATGCCCAGGTTCACCGATGGGTGGAAGCGCAAGCCGCCCTTGTAAGGACCCAGCACAGAGTTGAACTGCACACGGAAACCGCGGTTGACCTGCACGTTGCCCTGATCATCGGTCCAGGGCACGCGGAAGATGATCTGGCGCTCCGGCTCACACATGCGCTCGATCAGACCGTATTCGGCGTAGTAATCATCCTTTTGCAGTACGTACTTGAGGCTTTCCAATACCTCGGAGACTGCTTGGTGGAATTCCGGCTCTCCGGCGTTGCGCTGCAGAATCTGCTCGTAATAGGTCTTTACGGTCTGATCTACGTTCACGGTGGCGCTACCTCCAAGTTGTGTTGTTCATCATAAATTCCTCGTGCCTTCCCAACTGTAGTGAGGTGCGAGACAACCAACTACCACCGAGGGGTGATTGCAGGGTTAGTTGCGCATACAAAAAACCGACCCGAAGGTCGGTCTTTTTCACTTTTTATACCCGGTTATCCCAAGCCTAGCGAGAAGAATCGCAGCGCGAAATTACTCTGCGGACTCTTCAGAAGCAGCTTCCTCAGCTGGTGCTTCCTCAGATGCGGCCTCTTCAGCTGCTTCCTTTTCTGCAGCCTCTTCAGCAGCGGCAACCTCAGCAGCAGCCTTAGCCTCTGCCTCTTCCTTTGCCTTGCGCTTCTTCTCGGTGATGGCCTCTGCGGTTGGTCCGTCAGCAGCCTCGGAGAGAGCCTCGTTGAACAGGTCCAGCTTGGACTTCTTCTCTGGCTGTGGCTTCAGGGTGCCCTCGGCGCCCTCGAGTCCCTTGAACTTCTGCCAGTCGCCGGTCACCTTGAGCAGTGCGAGCACTGGCTCGGTTGGCTGTGCGCCCACGCCCAACCAGTACTGTGCACGCTCGGAATCGATGCGGATCACAGATGGGTTGTAGGTTGGCTGGTAGATACCGAGGTTCTCAATAACCTTGCCGGAACGACGGGTGCGGGCGTCTGCGACGACCACGCGGTATTCAGGGGTACGGATCTTACCCAAGCGCTGCAGCTTAATCTTTACGGCCATGATGGCTCCTTATTTGGTCACGGGGCAGTTCAGTCACCTTATGCCGGATGCAAAAGGCCGGTTCAACCCTTGATGTTTTAGCTGCGGGTGACCACCGGCCGACCGGAGTCGGTGTCGGTGTAACGCAGCAACCTTGCACATTTTAGTTGATGGGGTTCGTTTCACCAAAACCCTTCGCGTCGTTGTACGTTTCATCGTTACAGTGGCGAGCATGTTGTCCTCCTCCCCTCGCCTCACCTCCCGTTTCGCCAACAGTCTGCCCGCCATGTGTGCGCCGTGGTCCCCCGTTCCTTTTTCCGACGCCAACCTTCTCCTCCTCAACGAACCCCTGTCTCGCGAGCTGGGTATTGATCCAGGGTGGCTGCGCACGGAAAATGGCTTGCGGTTTTTACTGGGAGAAGAGCTTCCGGAGGATGCCTTTCCGGTTTCCCAGGCGTATGCCGGCCATCAGTTTGGCCAGTTCAATCCACTATTGGGCGATGGTCGCGCGGCCCTACTCGGCGAACTCGAAGTGACTTCTGGAGGTTCACCCGAGACTGCCGCACCGCGCGATATTCATCTAAAGGGCAGCGGACGCACACCGTACTCCCGGGGTGGTTCAGACGGCCGTGCAGCGGCGGGCCCGATGCTGCGGGAGTTCCTCATCAGCGAAGCGATGCACGCGATGGGCATCCCCACCACCCGCTCTTTGGCTGTGATCCTCACTGGCGAGTCCGTTCAACGAAACGTTCCTGAGCCAGGGGCAGTACTGGTACGCGTAGCTAGCTCTCACTTGAGGGTCGGCAGTTTTCAATACGCCCGGATGATGCAGCAGCGCTCTCCGGAGCTCCTCCAGGAACTCGCAGATTTCGCGCTGGAACGCCACCACGCAACCGACAGCGACACGCCTTTGGATGATAGCGACTACCTGGGGTTGCTTCGAGAAGTTTGCGCTAAGCAGGCGCGGCTCGTGGCGCGGTGGATGCACGTGGGGTTTGTCCATGGGGTGATGAACACGGACAATATCACCATCTCCGGTGAGACGATTGACTACGGTCCCTGTGCCTTCCTCGATTCATTCAATCCCCACACTTGGTTTAGCTCTATTGACCAGCAAGGGCGCTACGCATTCGGACGCCAACCAGCCATCATGCTGTGGGATCTGGAACGTCTCGCGGAATCTCTGCTTCCTGTGATTGAGGAGCAGTTGGATACTGATACCGAGGGGGCAGTCGCCGCAGCCACGGAGGTCTTGCAGGAATTCCCGTCGATGTATCGCAATGCGTTTACGCGGACGATGGTGCCCGCGTTAGGATTCACGACGGCAGGTTCCGATTCCCCTAGCTCGGAACAGCGTGCCCTGTGCGACGAGTTTGTGGAGTGGCTCAACGGGGCACAACCCGATCAGCTTTCAGTCCTGCGGAGCCTCGCCACGCTGGCAGAGTCAACGAACCTCACCGTGTCAGCTAGTGCGAGCGGCGATGAGGAAGCTTCCGCACTACCACCCGCAGAGTGGCTGCATCGCTGGCACGAGCTCAATCCCGATGCCGCGTTGATGAGGCACACCAATCCCGTGCGCATTCCCCGCAATCACCTGGTGGAGGAAGCACTCCAAGCTGCTTCATATGGAGACTTCGAAGCCTTTGAAGAACTACTTGCGGCCGTGACTGATCCTTTCGACAGCACCGGAAGCGAAGAGTCTGGCGTCGAAAAGAAAAACAACAGGGTGCACGACGAAAAGTTCGCACACCCTGCTCCGGAAGGCTTCGGACCCTACACCACATTCTGCGGCACGTAAGGACCCCAGCTACCTGCCCTTTTTGCCGAAGCCCATCTTAGATAGATCGATGTTCTCGAATCCAGGGGGCATCTGCTCCTGCATCTTCTGCAGCTCGGCCATGTCCGGCATTCCGCCACCACCGGGCATCCCGGGCATTCCCGGCATGCCGCCCATTCCCGGAGGCATCTTCGGCTGAGTTGGGCCACGACGCTTAGCGTTCTTGCCCTTCTTACCTTTCTTGCCCTTGCGGTGGTTCTTCTGCTTCTTCGTCGCCGAGCCACCGCCCATGCCGAACTGGCCGGCCATCTTGCCCATCATCTTCTTCGCCTCGAAGAAGCGCTCCACCAGCTGGTTGACGTCCGTTACTTCCACGCCGGAACCGTTAGCAATGCGCTTGCGCCGGGAAGCGTTGAGAATATTGGGATCTTGACGCTCGCCCGGAGTCATGCCCCGGATGATCGCCTGGATGCGGTCGAGCTGCTTTTCATCGACCATGTCCGCCATCTTGGACATCTGAGAACCGCCCGGCATCATCTTCAAGATGTTGCCCAACGGGCCCATGCGGCGAATCATCATCATCTGCTCAAGGAAGTCCTCCAGCGTCAACTCGCCAGAGGCCATGCGCATAGCGGAGGACTCCGCCTGGTCCTGATCAAAGACCTTTTCGGCCTGCTCAATCAGAGTGAGCATGTCGCCCATGCCCAAGATGCGGTTGGCCATGCGATCAGGGTGGAAGACGTCGAAATCTTCCAGCTTCTCGCCAGTAGAGGCGAACATGATCGGCTTGCCGGTGACCTCACGGATGGACAGCGCGGCACCACCGCGGGCATCGCCGTCGAGCTTGGTGAGCACCACGCCGGTGAAGTCCACGCCGTCGCGGAAGGCCTCGGCGGTGGTCACCGCGTCCTGACCGATCATGGAATCGATGACGAACAGGACCTCGTCAGGCTGGACGGCATCGCGGATGTTGCGCGCCTGGGTCATGAGTTCTTCATCGATACCCAATCGGCCCGCGGTATCGATGATCACGATGTCATGCTGAGAGCGCTTGGCTTCTTCGATACCGGACTGGGCGACCTGCACTGGGTCGCCGTGGCTGGTGCCCATCTGGTGCTCTAGCGAATCCATCGAGGTGCCAGGATCCGGAGCGAAGGTAGGAACACCTGCACGCTCACCGACGATCTGCAGCTGCTGCACTGCACCAGGGCGCTGCAAGTCACAGGCCACCAGCATCGGAGTGTGGCCCTGCTCTGCCAAGTGCTTGGAGAGCTTTCCGGCCAGAGTGGTCTTACCCGCACCCTGCAGACCTGCCAGCATGATGACGGTCGGCGGATTCTTCGCCAGGTTCAAGCGACGGGTTTCGCCACCGAGAATCTGGATGAGCTCCTCGTTGACGATCTTGACGACCTGTTGGGCAGGGTTCAGAGCCTCGGAAACTTCAGAGCCCGCCGCACGTTCCTTGATGCGGCTAATGAAGCCACGGACAACAGTCAGGGAGACGTCAGCCTCCAGCAACGCCAAGCGGATCTCGCGGGCTGTGGCATTAATATCCTGCTCGGTTAACCGACCCTTGCTGCGGAGCCCTTGGAGGGCGCCGGAAAGGCGATCTGAAAGCGACTCAAACACGCTGTGTCTGTCTCCTTCTTCGCGTCTCGTTCCTGCTCAAACAGGCACTTTGTGGTGCTCGGCGGGAATATGGTCACCACCAGAGCCAATGTCTAACTCCCCTACCTTACAGGGGAGCTGAACAACCACTGCTTTCCAGCGCGGTATTTGGCGCACGCCGCTATGTGTTCTCGTAGTGATACGCGGTCTCACGGTGCAGCGCACTATCAATACCGGCTTCCTCGTGGATGCCCTTGATGCGCCATCCCATCGTGTACTTCAGCGCCAATCCAATGATCAAGGTGACCACGGCACACCACAGCGCAGCGAAAAGCGCGATGACAATCTGCACGGCCAGCAACTTGAAACCATCCGAACCACCACCCGTGAACAGCCCGATATCCTTAGCAAACAGCCCGCAGGCGATCGTTCCCCATAGTCCTGCAACCAAGTGCAGACCCACCACGTCGAGGGAATCGTCGAAACGGAAACGGAACTTCAGGCCCACGCCGTAGGCAGCCAGAATGCCCCCGATGAGCCCGGCAATCAGTGACGTCAGCGGCGTGAACGTGCCAGCGGCCGGGGTGATAGTCACCAACCCAGCCACCACGCCAGAGGCTGCACCCAGTGACGTCGACCGGTGATCACGCACACGCTCGACCAGCAACCAGCCGAGCATCGCAGCGCACGCAGCGGCGGTGGTGTTGATCCAGGCCAAACCGGCCAGACCATCGGCAGCAAAAGCAGAGCCACCGTTGAATCCGAACCAACCGAACCACAGCAGTGCTGCGCCCAACATCACCAGCGGCATGTTATGAGGCTTGGTCTCTTCTTCCATGAAGCCACGGGAGTGGCCGATGATTAGTGCCAAGATCAGACCTGCAATACCGGCGTTGATGTGCACCACGGTGCCGCCAGCGAAGTCGATGGGAGCAATTGCGGCGACAGTCTCGCCAGCCTCATCGATGGTGCCGAACATCCAGGAAGCGAAGGAATCTTCTGCGTGGCTCAGCAGTCCGCCACCCCACACCATGTGTGCCATCGGGAAATACGCAAAGGTGACCCACAGTGCGGTGAACAACAGCCACGTCTTGAACTTCACTCGGTTGGCCAGCGAGCCAGAAATGATGGCTACCGCGATGGCGGCGAAGGTGACCTGGAAGCAGATATCAATCACATTGGCGTATCCAGCTGCACCCGCGATGTAATTCCCCGCCTCATCGGTTATGGCGTTTTCCAAGCCAAAGAATTCGAAAGGGTTAGAAAACAATCCCAGCCAGGACTCGGTTCCGTAGGACATCGACCAGCCCCACAGGATGTAGACAACCCCGACCACTCCGAGGGAGCCGAAGGACATCATCATCATGTTGATGGCGGATTTCTGGCGGGACATGCCTCCATAGAACAAGGCAAGCGCGGGGGTCATCAGAAGCACCAAGGCGGCGCTCATGAGCATCCAAGAGGCATTGCCGCTGGTGGCGGCGAGCTGGTCGGGGGTCATTGGTCAATCTCTTTCTCGGGACAACACTTCTGTCATTAGCTATCTAAGACAGCCGATGTGTCCATTACTCGGTTATTTTTTTACAACCTCGTGAACGGAAGCCCGAAATGTTTCCGCAATGTTTCCCAGCGGCCAGATAACCACGGCGGAATTTAACCGAGCAGGGCGTCGACAAAACTCTCCACCTCAAACGGAGCCAGGTGATCCTCGCCCTCGCCGAGACCCACCAACTTCACCGGTACGCCCAGCTCTTCCTGGACCTGGAAGACAATGCCGCCCTTGGCAGTGCCGTCCAACTTGGTGAGCACCACGCCAGTGATGTCCACAACCTCGCGGAACACGCGCGCCTGGGTCAGGCCGTTTTGTCCCACGGTCGCATCCAACACCAGCAGGACTTCGTCAACCTTGGCCCGCTTTTCCACAACACGCTTGACCTTGCCCAGTTGGTCCATCAGTCCCACGGAGGTGTGCAGACGTCCTGCGGTATCGATCAACACGACGTCCGAAGAATCCTCGATGCCCTTGGACACGGCATCGAAAGCGACGGATGCAGGATCCGCCCCCTCATCACCGCGGACAGTCTTGGCGCCGACTCGCCGACCCCACGTCTCCAGCTGATCTGCTGCTGCCGCGCGGAAGGTATCCGCCGCGCCCAGCGTCACGGAGTGGCCCATGCCGATCAACACACGGGAGAGCTTGCCGGTGGTGGTGGTCTTACCCGTTCCGTTCACGCCCACTACCATGATCACGGCGGGCTTGCCCTCATACGGCATGGCCTTGATGGAGCGATCCATCTGCGGCTTGCACGCATCGATCAGAGCAGCGCGCAGCATCGCACGGGCCTCTGCCTCGCTGGAAACACCCTGCGTAGCGATCCTTCCGCGGAGGTCATCGACCACCGCCAGTGTGGTCTTGGTGCCAAGGTCTGCCATCAGCAGCGTGTCCTCGATCTCCTCCCACGCATCTTCGTCGAGGTCGCCAGCGGACAAAATTCCCAGCACCCCCTTACCGATGACATTCTGGGACTTTGCCATGCGCGAACGCAGCTTGCCCATGCGTCCATCCACGGGAGCAATGTCATCCGCCGGGTCCGCAGTCGGCTGTTCTTCCTGGATTGTCTCCGGGGTAGTGGCCTGTTCAACCTGTTGGCTCTGCTCTTCCGCCCGAGCGACAGCGGCATCGTTGAGCTGATCTTCCGGGGTCTCGGAGGGCTGTTCGGGTTGCTCTTGTTCCTTTTCGACGCCAACCTCGGCCTCTTCAGCCTCTGGCTTGTCCTGGGCCTTGTCCGCTACAGGAGGTGCAGTCACGGGCGGTGCGGCCACGGGTGGCACGATTGGCGCGGAATCGGCCTTCTGCTCCGGCTTCTCTTCTGAGTCCTTCCCCGGTTTCTTTTCTGGCTCAGCTTGCTTTGGCTCAGACTTGTCTGACTGCGCTGGCTCTGGCGTCTTTGGCTCCGGAGTCTGCGGCTTCTCTACCGGCTTGGCTGGTGCGGGAGCTTCTTCCTTGGCAGGCTCAGGCTGCTTGGGTTCCGCCCGCTTTGGTTCTGGCCGCGCCTCCGGCTGCCGGAGGGAATCTGCCGGACGGTTAATCCGTACTCCACCGATGGTGGTCTGTCCCTCGTCCGTGCCTTCCTGAGCAGCTTCCTTCGTGGCACCTCCAGAGGTGAAATTGAAGCCGCTTTGCGCCTGGTAATTGCCAGACGATGGCTTCGGCTTCTCGATCTCCTCCTTCTTCTCGAAGGAAACCTGCTTGGCCTTATTCCTTCGCAGCCCGAAGACGATGAGCAAAATGGCGATGATCACAACAAGGACGACGCCAATGATGATCCACGTGAGCAGTGAAAGTTCCATGACTACCAGTAAACCAAAATTGGTATTGGTGGGCTCAGACCACCGGTCTACCACTACTGAGCATGATCGACTCCCTGCGATCGCTTCCCCTCACCGGAACGATCCCCATGGTTATCGCCTGGGCTCTCCTTCTGCTGACATTCGCTGCACTCATCGCGCTTGTGCCTTCTCGTACCCGCACACGATCAGCACTGTTCTCCTGCGGGATTTCCCTGGTACTCACGGGTGTCGCAGTTGGCGCCGCTCTGCGGCTGGCGCAAACTCCCGCCAGCGAGTTACGCCCCGCCTCGTTTGCTGCCTTATCTGTAGGCCTCAGCAGTGTATTTTTTTCGTCCGCGTGCTCGTCCGCAAGTTTTTCAAGTGGCGCTCACTTGTCAGCCTGCTGACTCTGATCGTCAACCTCGCCGCCGGGTTGTTGGTAGCTAATCAATCCTGCAACTTGTACCCGGACTTCGATTCATTCTTACCCACCAGTCATTACAACCAAGCGTCTGCGGAGCAGATCCCCGAACCCGATCAACAGCCCGCCTCCATTTCGCTGGCGGAATGGAATAAACTGCGCACTGCAGGAATGCTCCAATCTGCAAATCTCCCCGCAAAGAGAACTCGGGTCAGCATGCCGGTGCCCACACCGCACTCCGGATTCCAAGCTCGCAATGCATTAGTTTTCCTCCCTCCGGCCGGGTTCTCCACTCCCCGCCCCCCAGCTTCAAGTGCTCACCCTGATGAATGGATCCCCCGGCGGACCCACGCAGTGGTTCGAGGGAAGGCGGCCTAGCCAATGTGGTGGACAACTACCAGGCCACAAATAACGGCATTATCCCGATCGTGGTAGCCATCGATGTCACCGGAGACGTCGCCGCCAATCCCGTATGCACGGACAGTCCAAAAGACA
Source organism: Corynebacterium dentalis (assembly GCF_900232865.1). GTDB lineage: Bacteria > Actinomycetota > Actinomycetes > Mycobacteriales > Mycobacteriaceae > Corynebacterium > Corynebacterium dentalis. The sequence continues at coordinate 58,655 of NZ_OCTS01000001.1, forward strand.
AGGTAATGACCTATCTGACCCAGGAGGTGACCGACTCGATCATACATCGTTTCAGCCCCAACCCAGACCAGAAGACGTGGACCATCGGTGGCTTTTCCTACGGTGGCACGCGCCCTCCAGGTGGTCACCAACTCCTCTACCAGCTACGGAAAATTCGTGGACTACTCCGGCGAGCTGCGCCCCAATGACAGTTACTCTCGCGAAACCACCGTCAAGACTTTCTACGAGGACAGCGAAGCACTGTTCCAGCAACGCAACCCGCTAGACATTCTGCACCACGCCACCAATGACAAAATTTCTACATTCCACGGAATCAGCGGACGGTTCGTCGCAGGCAAGTCAGAAAAGTTTGCTCAGCAGGACCTGAGCACACTCAACAACAAAGCCCGCATAGCCGGCACGGACACCACCTACCGAATGGTCCCCGGAGGCCACGATTTCGGGGCGTGGAGACACGCCATCGCCGAGGACTTCGCCTACGTCGCCCAGCGCGGCAGGCTCGAACTACAGGGTTAGTCTTCGGCTTCGACTTCCTCAGGTTCGGCGTCGGGACCAAACACACCGAGTACCATGGCCTCCGCGCTGACGATGTCCCCGGTGACCAGATCCGGCACTAAACGAGCCATCTCCGACCATGCGCCGTAGACGTTGGGTAGCTTGCCCAGGTTGCTCAATCGGCCGTGGGCGTACATGCGGGCAGCCAGCGCGAACATCATCGATAGGACCGGCACCAGCGCCCACCGGTTGGCGGGATCGTCCGTGTCCACGCCGTCGAGTCGCTCGAAGCGCACGCGCGCGGACAAGTACAGCTGGCGGTTGGAGCTCTTGACCTTGCGCAGAATCTTCACCGCGGTGGTCATCAGCTCCGGGTCGCCCAGCAACTCGCTAAGCTGCTCGCGCTGCGTGAACGTCTCGAACACACTGATCAGACGCGTATTTTCCTCGCTCAGCGCACCCGGGACCACTCCCGCTCCATTGAAGAACGAGTCCAGCACGGCCTTCTGCTGCGCCGGATCCAGATGGGCGATCTGCACGGTCGTGGCATCGATACACGCCGTCTCCAGCGTGCGGTCGCGACCCGTGTCCATCGTCTCCACCAGTGTGTGACCGGCGATCTCAGCCAGCTCCGTGCGCAACGCTTTGGCGTGCGCCGTGTCATCTTCTTCGGTGAAAAGGTCGCTGAGGACCTCCAGCGCCGCGATCCAGGGCGCATCGCCGCGTCGTTTCTTGTCGTGGCTCTCACCGTCGGTATTCTCCGACGCCACCTTGCCCTGCACCAACCCGGAGGAAATGAACTGCGCGGGGCGGTCGCTGGCAGGCACCAGCGAGGTACTCATCGCATGCATGGACGCCGCAGGATTGACGGATAGGGCCTCGCGGAGCTTGGCGTGGAGATCGCCCATGACCGGAGAACCCGCCTCCGCGCTGACACGGTGTTTAAGACCACCGGCGAGCACATCCCACAGCGTCGGGAGGATCTCTGTGTCCTGCGGCAGCTGGTCGGTCTCGCCCGCCAGGAAGGCAGAGAGCTGAGTGTAAGGTGAGGCGGCGTCGACCAGAGATCCACCGAAGAAACCAGGGTGATCCACCCGCACGGCTCGGCTGCCGGGGAACTCGGGGGCGCGCAGGAAATTGAAACGATCCGTGGAGAACAGTTGGACGGCCAAAGGGCCGGCGTCGCGAAGTTCTGCAGGCAGGGGTGCTCCGATCTTGACGCTGCGGGCTGGCTCCCACGGCGCGGTCAGAGGCCAGATCCACAGCGCCTTGCCCGTCAAGCGATCGGGATCATCGCACTGGACATCGAGGGTGTGATCCTCCATATAGGTCACGGTGACCTCGGAACCAGGGACGATCCGCGCCATGCGCACGCTGACTCGGCGACCAGCAGCAGCATCCACGAACTCCAGCTCCAGCGACCCCTCGGACATGATCTGCACGGATGGCGCAATGGCCTGCAGATTAACCCACCAGGTGACGTTGTCCTGGGTCTGCAACTTCGCGGAGCGTGCCGGAGAGCCGTGACGATCACGAACCACCAGACGGGCATCAGAAATGGCGGCCTCCGGGCGTACGCGGAAACGCGTGTTCAGGTCCAGCCAATTCGCCGCGATCCGCAGCGCTTCGGTACGCCACACGGGTGCCTCGCCCTGCATGGGCAACTGGAAGCGAATGCGCGGTGGATTGACTACCACGGGCAGAGCGTCACCGGCATCTGTCTCGATCACAGCCGTGGCAAAGCGATCTGACGGGCTCAGATGCAGCGGTGCGATGCGCTCAAACGGCTTGTCTCCGGATCGCAACCGGACCGTAGTGGGGCTCAGCCCCGCGGTCAGTGGCAGGCGAGTATGTGGAGAGGCGCCATCGATCTCGACCTCCACGTTCATGCCTTCTACCAGCGCGAACTCGTGGCGGAAGCTCTCGTAGCGCGGACCGCGCAAGCGCACCAAGTACTCGCCGACCCACGGGCTGTCATAGGCCTCGGGATCGAAGACATCAAAGACTCCACCTTCGGCGGAGACCTCCAGGGGCTCCTCCTCAGAGACCGCCTCGCCGGGCACGCCGGGGCCAGCGTAGGCGGAGACGGATACGTGCCACAGTTCGGTATCGCCGGAGATCGTCGGCGGGAACTCCACACGCAAGCTCTCAGAGAATATGGGCTTGCCACTGGCAGTCTCGATCGACGGCTCCGGCTGATCCGGCTCCACGAACAGCACGCGTTGGCGCGGATCCACGGCGCGCATCGTGTCCATAGACGGACGTCGCTCCCCCGAACGCTCGATGTGCAGGCTCAGCGCATCCGAGAGGTCCAGGCGACGGATCACCCAGCCATCCCATAGCTTCATGGGACGCTCCCACACCACGGGGATCGAACGATCCTGAACCGGATCCACCGCAGTCGTATCCTCCGGGCACACAACGATCACCGAGACGCGATGAAGCGTGTCCAGCTCCGTGAGCTCCGCGCCACGGACAGAGAAGATCAGCGCGGGCTCCGGCCGGTTGATCACCGGCAATGTCCAGTGCTCGCCGTGAGTCATGCTGTGCACGTGCAACTCGCGCAGCGGGCGGCGAATCGGCAGATCCACCACCTCAGAATCGGAACCGCCCAGGTGCTCGGAGCGGCCCGTGCGGAATGCATGCGGGCGCCCGTCGGTATCCACGCGCCAGCGGATCTCTGCGGCAGGTTCTTCCTCCACGGAGGGCAAGCTCTGCGCAGGCAAGCGCAGCACCACACGATTGCGATCCACATCCAACCGCAGCCGCGGTTGGTCCTCACGGTGAGCCACGCCCACGGCGTAACGCCGATCCTCGGTGCCCACCGGGCGCTCGCGCAGCTCCTCGATCACGTCTTCCAAGATCAACCGAGGAAGTTTTACCGCTGGCAGAGTGTATTCCCACGTCTCCGGGTGTGCTTCCGCATGGCGGATCACCTGCACCAAAGGCGTGAATAGACGCTGCGCAATCTGCGGCTTGAGCGTGCACAGCGGACCGGCCTGCAACTCGCCCCCTGCGAGTTGCTGCACCACTGCGGCGGCTTCCTGTTCGGTATCGTCTACTGCGGTTGCGTCTTGGCGTCGAGAATCAAAGGCCTCAACCACCTCCGGGATCCAGTCCGTGGCCAGCCCCACGTGCAAGAACAGGCGACCGTTCTCTCCATCCGGACCGCCCACGGCCTCATCGAATGGATCCAAGCCAGCCGCCGAAAGAATCTCCGCAAAACGGCCTTCAACGCAGGTCAAGCGCTCGTCCGTAGGCTCCAGACCCAGCCCTGCCCAGAACTCGCGAGGCAGCTCGCCCACACGGTTGAAACGAGCCGCGCGCGTGATCAGCGCAGTTGCGGTCAAAGCCGGGCAAGCTGCCAACAGCGCCGCCGGATCCGCCCCCGCAGCCAGCTGACGGGAGAGGAAGGTACCGAAGAATCGAGAATAGCGTTCCAGCTGGTCACCAGCGATATCAAGATCCACAAAGAGCTCCACATCGTGAAGCCGGGCGGCTAACGCTGCTTCCGCTGTGGAAGCCCAAGGTAGGAGTGTGTCATTCACGTCTGCGATGGGGCTGTCAGTCACGCGGACAATCCTACGCTGTGAGATTTTGCACGCGCTAGGCGCCCGCCGGCTGCATCCTCTGCGAGATCACGCGAGTGATTCCATCGCCGCGCATCGTCACGCCGTAGAGCACGTTAGCCACGTCCATCGTGGGCTTTTGGTGCGTGATGACGATCAGCTGCGAATCCTTACGCAGCTCTTCAAACAGCGCGATGAGGCGGCGCAGGTTCACGTCATCCAGCGCGGCTTCAACCTCGTCCATGACGTAGAACGGCGAAGGGCGCGCGCGGAAAATGGCCACCAGCATGGCCAGCGCAGTCAGGGACTTCTCACCGCCGGAGAGCAGCGTCAGACGCTTGACCTTCTTGCCTGGTGGGCGCGCTTCCACCTCGATGCCGGTGGTGAGCATGTCCTCCGGCTCCGTGAGCACCAGGCGTCCTGCACCTCCCGGGAATAGGGTGTTGAAGACCTTAGGGAACTCCGCTTCCACGTCCTCCCAGGCTTCCGTGAACAGCGTCAGGATGGTGTTATCCACGTCCTTGATCACGCCTTGCAGGTCCTCGCGGGCACGCTCCACGTCGTCCAGTTGCTGCGCTAGGAACGAGTAGCGCTCTTCCAGCGCCTTATATTCCTCCAAGGCCAGCGGGTTGACCTTACCCAGCGAGTTCAGCGCCTTTTCCGCCTTCTTCAGCTCTGCGCGCGTCTCGGTGGCGTCAAAGTCCTCCGGCAGCTCCTCGGCGAATAGCTGCTCGGCGGTCATGCTGAGCTGCTCCATCGCGTTATCCAGTGCTTGTTCAATCTTGAGTTGAGCTTGACTGCGGGCCAGCTCTGCCTGGTGCGCGGAGTCCGTCAGCCGTCCGAGCTGTGCAGACAATGCGGAGACCTTGTCCTTTTGCTGGCTCATCGTGGTCTGCCAATGCTTGTGCTGCGCATCCGTGGCCTGGCGGGCATCCTCCGCTCTGTGCAGCGCGTCCTCGATGCGCTGGCCTACGCGCTGGGCCTGCTGCAACACGGCTGCCGCTGTCTGCTGTGCTGCTATGCGCCGCTGCTGCGCCTTCTCAAACTGCTCGCGCGCTGCCAGTTCCTGGCGGGCCTGCTTCCGCAGTCCCTCCGCCCGGCCTCGAGTGGCACCGGCGCGCTCCTCGGCGGTGCGCAAGGCCAGGCGAGTTTCCATTTCCAGCGCCTTAACCTGGGACAACGCCTGCGCAGCCGCATCCTTCTCATGCGTTGAGGGCTCCTGCTCCTCCCCCTCGTCGTCGATCCGCGCCACACGATCAGCCAACTCCGCGACCTGTGCCTCGGCCTTATCCAGGCGCTGTTGCGCAGCCTCGGATTCGGCCGTTGCGCGCTGCAGCTGCCGGCTGGCCGCCTCAAACGCCTTCTGTGTGGCCGCCGCGTGGCGTTGCTTGCCTTCCAACGTGGCCTTGTGCGCCTGCATCGCCGCACGCGCACTGGCAGCCGCAGTTCTGCGTTCAGAGGCCGCCTCCAAGGCACCATCGAGTGCGGCGTGCAGGTCCGCGAGATCCTTTTCCTTTTTTTCGACGCCACGCTCCGCCTCGTGCACACGCTCCGCCAGCTCCACGGCAGTCGTGCCTCCGGTACCCGCAGCGGCCCATCCAGCGCCAAAGATCATCCCGTCCTTAGTGACGGCGCGCAGGCGCGGATCTTCGCTCACCACCTTGCGAGCTTGTGTCGCGTCGTCTGCAGCAACCACATCCACCAGCAACGAGCTCAGCGCGCCACCGATAGCCTCCGGTGCGTCCACGAGATCCAGCAGCCATTGTCCGTGAGCTGGAGCTGTGTCCAATCGCCAGCCTTTCGTGCTTCCCCCTTCCAGAAGCACCGCGCGGCCCTGAGATTCGGAGCTGAGGGCGCGGAGTATGGCGTCGGAAATAGAAAAATTGGGGGATTCGGAATCACCGATCACCATGCCTGCGGCGGCCTCACCCAGCGCGGCGGACAGGGCGGTGCCCCACCCTTCGCGGGCTTCAATGACCTCGGCTAGCGCGGTGGCCTGCGTGTCCTGCTCCTGGGCCACGCGGGTAGCCACCTCGGCACCGTCGGTGGGGCGCATCTGGTCATTCCACGCGCTGATGGTGGCGCGCAGGGTGGCCACTTCGCGCTCCAGACCCAGCTGCCGGGCACGCAGCTCGTCTGCGCGGGTCTCGGCGGTAGCGGCTTCCCGTTCGGCGCGTTCCAGCTGGTCGTCAAGGTCAGAACCTGAAGTCTCTGCCTCCATGGAGGTCTCCGATGCCAGTTCCAGCTCTTCGGCCGCAGCGTCCACGGCCTCCTGGTGGTGCTCAACAGTTTGGGAAAGACGCTCCACCTCGGATCGGGCGGATTCCACGGTGGCGGTGGCGGCCTCGTGCTGGCTGAGCAGGCGCACCACGCCTTCACGACGGTCGGCGATAGCACGCACCTGGGCGAAGTGTTCTTTTTCTGCCTGCCGCGCCGCATCCTCGCGCTCGGCGACTTCTTCCCGCACGGTCTCGAGCTTTTCGGTGGCCATCTCCACGGCCTCGTCCAGCTCTTCCTGCTCCTGCTCAGCACGCGCGGCGCGTTCCATGAGCTGGTCAGGGTCTTGGCCGGACCATTGCGCCGAGTGGTGTTGTTCGGCGCGGTCCGCGGCGATGCGGATGGTCGCCGAGTTCTTCTCCGCCACGGCGGACAAGCGGTACCACAGCGTGCGGGCGGATTCTGCGCTCTCCATCGCGGTGCTCAGCTCTTCTTCGGTCACGGCGAGTCGCTCGGAGTGCTCCTCTAACTGGTCTTGCAGCTCCTCGACTTGCTCGGCTACCAAGCTGGCCCGGCCGGATACCGAGTTCAACTCTTCGGACAGCGTCTGCACGCGGTGCACGGTCAGCTGCACCCGCGACTGGCGAATGGTTGCCTGCACCGTGGATGCCTTTTGTGCTGCCTCAGCCTGGCGAGCCAGTGGTCCTAGCTGTTTGCGCAGTTCGTCGGTGAGATCGTGCAGGCGGTCGAGGTTGGCCTGCATGCTCACCAGTTTGCGTTGCGCCTTTTCTTTTCGACGCCGATGCTTCAGCACTCCCGCGGCTTCCTCGATGAATGCGCGGCGATCCTCCGGCTTGGACTCGAGGATTTGCGCGAGCCTGCCTTGTCCCACGATCACGTGCATTTCGCGGCCGATGCCGGAATCGCTGAGCAATTCCTGGATGTCCATGAGGCGAGCCTTGGCGCCGTTGATTTCGTACTCGCTGGCACCGTCGCGGAACATGCGACGGGTCACGGAGACTTCCGAGTACTCGATGGGAAGGGCACCGTCGGAATTATCAATGGTCAGTGTGACCTCGGCGCGCCCCAGCGCCTTGCGCTCGCCCGCTCCGGCGAAGATGACATCTTCCATCTTGCCACCGCGCAATGTTTTGGCTGAGTGCTCACCCATCACCCACGCCAGTGCGTCCACCACGTTGGACTTGCCCGATCCATTAGGCCCCACCACCGCGCAAATGCCCGGCTCGAGTTTCAAGGTCGTCGCAGATGCAAAGGACTTAAATCCCTTGAGGGTCAGCGACTTCAAATACATCGGTTCAGAATAACATCGTCCGGATTAGGCGCGGGAAGCTCGCTCATCCCAATATGCACGGGTGGTCACGGGATCCGTACCGTCCCAGCACTCCACGTTCTTCAGCTCTGGAAGATCGTCGCGGTGGAAGATCGGCTCCAAGCCCTGCCTCTTCTGCGCGGAGTAATGACGCAACAGCTTCACTGCTACCCCACCCAGAGGGAAGATGGCGATCAGGTTAATGACCACCATGATGGCCGCAAAAGTATCCGCCAAGGACCACACCAGCGGCACGGTGCCCACGGCGCCGCCGAACACACAAGCAACCACGAGGACGCGGAAAGTAATCATCACTGGCTTGGACTTGGTGAAGTACTCCACGTTGGCCTGTGCCAAGTAGTAATTGCCCAACACGGAGGAGAACGCCAGGAAGAACAAGATGAACGTGACGAGGTGAATTCCCCAGTCGCCGATCTGAGAAGCCAACGCGTTCTGGGTGAGGTTGGCGGATTCCATGTCCTCTCCGAACACCGGGTTAGACAGCAAGATGATGAATGCGGTGATGGAACACACCACCAGAGTGTCGAAATACACGCCCAGGGCCTGCACCAACCCCTGTTTGACGGGGTGCGATACTGCGGCAGTAGCGGCCGCATTAGGAGCGGAGCCCTGGCCAGCCTCATTAGAGAACAAACCACGGCGCATACCGTTCATGAACGCTGCACCAATGGTGGCACCGGCGATTTCCTTGAAACCGAGGGCGTGGGAAATGATGCTGCCGATCATCGCCGGAACTTCCGTGATGTTGAGCAGCAGTACAATCACGCCGACCACGATGTAGATTCCGGCCATGAACGGCACGATGATCTGCGTGGCGTTCGCAATGCTGCGCACACCACCGAAGATGATCACGGCCGTCACCGCGGCAATCACTCCGCCGATGATCATGCGGGTGGTTGTGGACACGTCACCGCCCAATGAGGTTGCCGTGGCCTCCACGATGGAGTTAGTCTGCACCGCGTTGTAGACGAAGCCATAGGTGATGGTGATGGCGATGCCAAAGATGACCGCCAACGGCTTCAGACCCAAACCACGCGTCATGTAGTACGCAGGTCCACCCACATACCCTTCTTCACCACGTGATTTCCACAACTGCGCCAGTGTGGACTCCACGAATGCAGTTGCGCCGCCGATGATGGCGATCATCCACATCCAGAACACTGCGCCAGGTCCACCCAAGGAAATGGCGATGGCCACGCCCACCACGTTGCCAGTACCCACGCGGGAGGCCGCAGAAATGGTGAAGGCCTTGAACGCGGAGATGTCGTCCCGGCTGTCGCCATTATCCGGCTTGTCGCGCAAGGAGCGGAGCATGTCTGGGAACATGCGCACCTGCACGATGACCGTGCGCAGCCCGAAGTAAACACCGGCGGCGATCAACAGAAAAGGGATAACCTTCCACACGTTGTTGTTGATCACGTCAGTGATGAAGGTTTCAATCTGAGTGAGATCCATAGCGCAAAACGTATCCTATGGACAGCAGATCCGGTGCATTATTGCTGACATTTTGGGAAAATGCTCACTTCAGTGGCAGCAGGAATTTTGGCCTTTGGCCACGACGACACGATTCATCGAAGCAGCAGTTTGTGGGCACATCGTCATCGGTACGCGGGCTTCGTTCCGGTGCGTCAGCCGCACAGGCCTCTGATCGGCACACACTCTTCACTCTTCAAACCCCATTGCAATATACCCCCTAGGGGTATATAATCTTGCGTAGAACCTTAGAGAATCAGAATTTCGCTACCAGGACGCCTACATCAAGGAACATCACCCAAACAGATTCAAAGGAGAACATCTATGACCGGACAAGCGCACTCCCACGATCACACTTCCGAGCACGGCCGGCATGACATCGCAACAGAGCCCGATGGAGGTCATACAAACCACGGTGAACATGACAGCCATAGCCACTCAGGTCATGCAGGGCACGGTGATCACGTGATGCAGTTCCGTCGGCTGTTCTGGATAAATCTCTTCATCGCACTACCTGTTGTATTACTCTCCCCCATGTTCGCGATGCTCATAGGCTATTCAGTTCCCAGCTGGGCCGGCTGGGTTGCTGGCGGACTCGGAACCGTCATGTATTTCTGGGGCGGCAAGCCCTTCCTTACTGGTGGGTGGGAAGAGCTGAAGAGCCGCCAACCGGGGATGATGATGCTCATAGCGTTAGGAATTACCGTCGCGTTTCTCGCATCGTGGGCGGCGACGCTCGGTTTGGTGAATCACCAACTCGAGTTTTGGTGGGAACTGGCACTACTGGTCGTCATCATGCTTCTGGGTCACTGGATCGAGATGCGTTCTCTAGCGCAAACCTCCTCGGCACTCGATTCACTTGCGGCTCTCCTGCCCGAGAAGGCCGAGCGCATCGAAGGTGAAGATGTAGTAACGGTCGACCCATCTGAACTGGAAGTGGGCAACATCGTCATTGTCCGACCAGGCGGAAGCGTTCCTGCTGATGGCACCATTGTTGAAGGCCACGCGGAAATGGACGAGTCCATGATCACAGGAGAGTCCCGTTCCATTTCCCGCGCTGAGGGAGACTCGGTGACAGCCGGTACTGTCGCCACCGATTCCGGCCTGCACGTAGAAATTACTGCCATTGGCGAGGACACTGCCTTGGCGGGGATTAACCGACTGGTATCTGATGCCCAAGATTCTTCCACGCGTGCTCAGAGAATCGCTGACCGTGCCGCTGCGCTCCTTTTCTGGTTCGCACTCGGGGCTGCTCTCATTACCGCTACTGTGTGGTCGATCTTCGGTAGTCCTGCCGATGCAGTAGAGCGCACCATCACGGTGTTGGTTATCGCCTGCCCCCACGCTCTCGGCCTTGCAATACCACTCGTGGTGTCCATAGCAACCGAACGCGCAGCCCGCAATGGTGTGTTGATCAAGGATCGCCTCGCGTTGGAATCCATGCGTGACGTCGACGTCGTTCTATTCGATAAGACCGGCACACTGACCAAGGGCGAACCTACCGTCACGGATATCGAATCCGTCGTAGACCTCGATTCTGACCGCGTGCTCGCACTGGCTGCGGCTGCTGAGGCTGATAGTGAGCATCCTTTAGCTCGAGCGATAGTCAAAGCAGCAAAAGATAAGGGCCTACGTTTCTCAACATCCAGCGATTTTAGTTCTTCCCCCGCTGTCGGCGTAAGCGCAACAGTGGATGGCCAGAACGTCCGAGTCGGTGGTCCACGTCTGCTCGAAGAATCTGGACAGGAAGAAATCGGAGCTGCCGCCAACTGGCGTGAAGAAGGCGCCATCATCCTGCACGTTGTTCGAGAAGGAGAAGTCATTGGCGGACTCAAGCTCGCTGATGAAATACGTCCCGAGTCTCGCGAGGCTGTGAATGCTCTACACCAACGGCGCATCGAGGTTGTGATGATCACCGGAGATGCTGAAGCCGTGGCCAACAAAGTTGGTCAAGAGCTGGGGATCGACCGCGTGTTCGCTGGAGTGCGGCCGGCAGACAAGTCGGCCAAGGTCGCATCTCTGCAGAAGGAGGACAAGAAGGTCGCGATGGTCGGCGACGGCGTCAACGATGCTCCAGCACTCGCCCAATCGGATGTCGGCATTGCTATTGGGGCCGGCACGGACGTGGCGATCGCTTCGGCAGGAGTCATCTTGGCCAGTTCTGACCCGCGCAGCGTCCTTTCAGTTATTCGGCTATCCAAGGCCACATACCGAAAGATGAAGCAGAATTTGTGGTGGGCTGCGGGCTACAACATAATTTCGGTTCCACTCGCTGCTGGTGTACTTGCACCGATTGGATTCGTGATGCCCATGTCCGTCGGCGCGATCCTGATGTCTCTATCAACCGTCGTTGTGGCATTTAATGCACAACTACTCCGTCGCGTGGACCTCGCACCAAATTCAACCAATCGCTCCTAATGCCGAACTCGCCATGATTCGAGGAGCAACCGGCATCGTCATCGCTGACATTCGGGGCAGAAATGTGAACTCCGTCCACCCACAACAACACGCTGAATAGGCGTCTCACACCGAACGCACGGCCGCCCCTCGCGCCCGTAGACGTTGAGCGAGCGCGAGAAGTACCCCGAAGCGCCATTCACGTTCACGTACAGCACATCGAAGCTGGTTCCGCCGGCTTCCAGGGCCCGTTCCATCACCTCGCGGGCAGCGTGAATGATTCTTTCGACGCCAACCCCGCTCAAACCAGCAGCTTTCCTCCGTGGCCGCACACCAGCAGCCCACAGGGCTTCATCAGCGTAAATATTGCCAATCCCTGCAATTACCTCTTGGTTCAAAAGCACCTGCTTGATAGGCGACTGCCTACGTTTAATGTCCTTGGCCACCGCCTGTGCATTGAAGGAAGATTCCAGCGGATCCTGCGCAATGTGCGCCGCCGAGGCTGGAACGCCCGCCGGATACTCGCCATGCGAGTCATCCACCAGGGCCACCAACTCCCAGCGCCCGAACGTCCGCTGATCCACAAAGTTCAAGTCCACGCCCCCGGAGAGCCTGGCCCTGATGCGCAAGTGGGTGGAGGTCACCGCATCTGGCTCGGTCACCAGCATCTGCCCACTCATGCCCAGGTGCACCACCAGAGCTTCAGTCGGCTCGGCCCACTGATCGCCTGTGCCAGGGATTTTCCGGCTCAGTTCCAGCCAGAGAAACTTGCCGCGGCGACGAGCCGAACGAATCAGGGCGGCGTCGAGAAGAAGAGAAAGATCCTGACCCACATGCGAGCGCACGGCGCGGGGATGCAGTACGTCCACCCCCACGAACGTCCGCCCCACCACGTGCTGCTCCAGACCAGCACGGACAACCTCGACCTCGGGCAATTCGGGCATGGGTTTAAGAAGAGGCCTGCTTCGAGGCCCGCCCAGCCTGCGAGACCTCGCCCTTGAGCAGGGTCACCATCGCCTTGGCGGCGGCGTGCTCGGCCTCCTTCTTCGTGTGGCCGGTGCCCTCGGTGCGGTGGTCCTCGCCGACAGTCGCCGTGGCGGAGAACGTCTGATCGTGTTCTGGACCCGACGCCGAGGTGCTGTACTCCGGGAGCGGGAGCTTCATGTCACTCAGGCGCTCCAGCAGCACGGTCTTCCAGTCCATATTCAAGCCGGTAGCAGGCGCCTCGCTGATGCGGCTGGCGAAGATCCGCAGCACGGTCTCGCGAGCCGTGGCGAAGCCGTGCTCCAGGTAGATCGCGCCCAGGATGGCCTCGACCGTGTCCGAGAGCGTGGAATCTTTGTCATCGCCGCCGGTAAGCATTTCACCGCGGCCAAGCAAGATGTAAGGCCCAATGCCCAGTTCGCGAGCCACGGAGGCGAGCGCGAACTTGTTCACCACGCCTGCGCGCATCTTGGACAAGTCAGACTCAGAACGGTTGGGGAACTCACGGTAGAGCTGCTCCGCAACGGACACACCCAGCACGGCGTCGCCCAAAAATTCCAGGCGCTCGTTGTCTGGGAGATTGTCATTCTCATGCGCGAAGGAGCGGTGAGTCAGCGCCAGCCGCAGATTGTCCTCCGAGAGCGTGATTCCCCACGCGTCCAGCAGTGGCTGGTGATCGGACTTGCTATACGCCGCGTTGAGGGCTGCTTCGCCAGTCAGGCGACGCTTTCTAGCCATGAGTTACTGCTCATCCTCCTGAAGCTTGAACTTCTCCAAGCCGGCCCATCGTGGGTCCGGAGTGTCTTCTGCTTCCACATCTTCGGAAATGCCGTCCGGCTCCGGGGTGGATTCCTGGCAGGCGGTGCCGTAGGTCTCGCAGGTGGGAGAAAACGGCGTATTCAGGCCGGCTTCGTCGATCACCAGCTGGGAGATGTCGATGGCGTTATCTTCCACCAGGTTCGGCTCTTCGCCCTCTTCTGCTTCATCGCCTTCGATGAAATCTGGGTTCGCGCCGAATACTTCGTTGACGCGCACGGTGAACTCTGGGTTCAGTGGCTGCAAGCAGCGGGCGCAGGTGCCGGTGGCTTCGCCGTCGACCTCTGCGTTGACCATGAACGCCTCGCCCAGGTTGTTGATTGTCGCGGTGACACTGACGGGAGTGTTTTCCTCCACCGCCAGCATCTGCGCACCCCACCGAACGGGAGACGGTCCGGTGGTGTTGATCGTTTCCGACGCTCCGCTGGCGATGTCTCCAACGTGAATGACAAAAGGGTTGCTCATACCCTAGTTTGTACCCGCTTTCGGGCACTTACCGGTAACTACAGCGCATAGTCGCCGTTACCTGGTCCCTGTGGCTGTCCGTGGGACGGTGCCTGCTGTGGGCGGTAACCTGCGGCACCCGCACCCTTACGTAGCGCAGCGCGGTCGCGGTTGACCACGCGGAGCGTTTCATTCAGGGAGTTCTCAAACTCAGAGAGAGTGGAGTCCACGTAGCGGTCGCACTCGGTGCGGAGGCGATCGGAATCTGCGTGAGCGGACTCGACGATGCGGTGTGCCTCTGCTTCTGCGTTGCGCACGACCTCAGACTCGGAGACCAAGCGCTGCTGCTCGGCGATGCCTTCGTCCACAGAGCGCTGGTAAGACTCGTTACCGGAGGTAATGAGGCGCCCGGCCTCAGCCTCTGCGCGGCCGGTGACCTGCTCGTATTCGCGGCGAGCATCGGAGACCAGGCGGTCGGCCTCTGCCTCAGCTTGAGCCACGGTGGCGGTCGCACGATCCTGAGCGTCCTGCAGAATTTCATCCGCCCGCACTGTGGCATCTGCGAGGATCGCATCCCGCTCTGATTCCGCGTCCCCGATCATGGAATCGGACTGCTGCTGAGCGTCCGAGATGATGTTATCGCGGTGGTCCAAGACATCCTGAGCGTCGTCTAGCTCCACTGGAATGGCATTGCGCATTTCGTCGAGAATGTCGAGCACCTCACGGCGCGGCACCATGCAGTTTGCGGTCATGGGCACGCCGTAAGCCTGCTCCACCATCTGCTGTAGATCGTCCATACCCTGGAATGTCTTGTACATGGCATCCACTATGGCACCTCTACTCCACGGTGTTGCTCAAAGACACGCGTGTTAATTCATGTGACAGAAGAAAATAGAGGGAATGTTGGGTAACACGGAGGTAAACAGGCTGCGGTGGAATGCTCTGGGTGCTCGTTGAGCTCAGCCCCCGCGCCCTACTTCGCGTACTTGGCCTTCACAGCCTCGACGACAGGCTCCGGCAACAATCCATCAATGTCTCCGCCGTACTTGGCCACTTCCTTGCACAAGGTCGAGGACACGTATCCATATTCCGGGCTGGTAAGCAGGAAGTACGTATCCGCCCCGGACAGGCGCTGGTTCATCTGCGCCATCGGCAGTTCGTACTCGTAATCCAATGAGCTGCGCAGACCCTTAACCATCGCCGTGATGTTGTTCTGTGTCAGGTAGTCCACCAGCAACTTGTCCCACGTATCTACGCGCACGTTCTGCGGAGGATTCGGCAGGGACTGCAAGGATTTCTCAATCAGCTCCACGCGCTCTTCGGCCGTGAACAGCCCGTTCTTGTTGGGGTTGTACGTCACCAAGATGGTCACCTGCTCCCAATCTGAGGCAGCGCGGGTGAAGATATCCAGGTGGCCTAGGGTCACGGGGTCAAAGGATCCGGGGCAAACTACATGCATGCCCCACAGTCTACGTGCCTAACCGCGCCAAATCGCCATGTCGAAGCGCGCGATGCCGTAGGTCCGCTTCTTCAACTTCTGGTCGGTCCGCTCAAAGCCTTCCGGCCACACCACTTCGCGAGCATCGGACGGCCGCTCGATAATCACCACCGCATCCTCAGCCAGCACGCGAGGAAGCGCTGCGACCAGCTCGTCCGTGGCCTCATCGGTCAGCTCGTACGGAGGATCAGCAAACACCATCGTGAAGTGGTTCTGCGGAGCGGTATGCAAATAGGTGGATGCCTTGGCCTCCACCACGTGGGTTGACGGATGCCCCACCACCTTCGCGTTCGCGTTGATGATCTCGGCTGCGCGGTGGTTGAAGTCCACCAACGTGACCTCGGCCGCCCCGCGCGAGGCAGCCTCCAGCCCCAGCGCACCCGAGCCCGCGAACAGATCCAACACGCGCTCGCCCTCGAACCCGAAGCGCACCTGCAGCGAGGAAAACAGTCCCTCGCGTGCGCGGTCAGACGTAGGACGCGTGCCAGCCGGCGGAACCTTGATTTTCCTGCCCCGAGCAGTTCCAGAAATGATGCGTGTCATGAGTCTTCTCCTCGCACTGCCTCAATCACCAGCAGCTCATCTCCCCCGGACACTGCCACGAAGTCCTCGTGTATGCTCCGCCGCACCACTCCCGGCCCCGGCGCCAGCACGGGCGCTTCCAGCTTCATTGCTTCCACCACTGCCACTGCAGCACCAGTGTCCACCTCATCCCCATCTGCCACGAGGAATCGAGCCGTCCCCGCGAATGGTGCGCAAATCTTCATGTCCCACATCCTAACCGGCGCGGTACATCCCACTCCGCAGCCGGGAGAGCAAACTAGTTGCGCTCGATGTAATCCTGCTCATCCACGTCCAGGCCGGCCACCAAATTCCGTGCCAATTGTTCGTCATAACTGACCAGCTCCGTGGCATAGCGCCGCGCCTCAAGGATGATCTCCTCGTCCTCCGTGAGATCCAGCAGCGTGGCCCTGCGCACGCGCGCCCCGGACTGGCTCTCGCCCAGGATGTCCCCCTCCGTGCGTTGCTTGAGGTCCAATTCCGCCAGCACAAAGCCGTCCAGAGTCCCCGCCACAGCCTCCAGCCGCGCGTAGCTGGGACTGCCCTCTTCCGCTTCCGTATGCAACAAGCACACCGCATCAGCGCTTCCGCGGCCCACCCGTCCGCGCAACTGGTGAAGCTGAGATACGCCGAAGTTCTCGGCGTCGAGAATTAACATCATGGTCGCATTGGGAACGTCCACGCCCACCTCAATGACCGTGGTGGCCACCAACACATCGATGTCGCCGCGGGAGAACAGGCCCATGACCTCGTCTTTATCCTCGGCGTTCATGCGCCCGTGCAGTACTGCAACGGTGGCATCGGGCAGGATCTGGGTGGCAATGCGCTCGCCCCAGGCCTCCACGCCGTCGTCGCCATCGATGCGCGGCACCACCACATAAGCCTGCCTGCCCGCGCGAATTTCCTCGGCCATACGCTGCCACGCGCGCTCCACCCACCGGGGCTTCCACGCAGGCACCACCGAGGTGGAAATCTTTCCGCGACCAGCCGGTAGACCTTCCAAACGCACCGATTGCAGATCGCCGAACATCGTCATCGCCACCGTGCGCGGAATGGGTGTGGCCGTCATGACCAGCGTGTGCGGCGTGCGATCCATCGGCGCCATCTCTCGCAGCTTGTCGCGCTGCCGCACACCAAAACGGTGTTGCTCGTCCACGATAACCAAACCCAGATCCGCGAATTCCACACCGTCTTGGATCAGTGCATGCGTACCCACCACAATGTCCGCCTGACCACTAATGATGTTGAGCAGGCTGAGCTTCTTCTCGGCCGTTTTCTGCGAGCCAGTCAGCAGGGTCACGCCCACGGTGGTGCCGGACAGCAGCTGCGTCAGCGTGCGCGCATGTTGCGCTGCCAGCACCTCGGTCGGCGCGATGAAGGCGCACTGAAAACCAGCCTGCACCACCTGCATCATCGCCAGCAGCGCCACCACAGTCTTGCCGCTGCCCACGTCTCCTTGCAGCATCAGCTGCGCCGGGTTCGTACTGTTAAGGGCCTCGCTGATGCGTTCCAGCGCGTGGGTTTGCCCCTCGCTCAAGGTGTACGGCAAGGCTTTTTTTACCTCCGACGCCACACCCGTGTCCTGCGGAGCCATCGCCACCGACGTCCGCTTCTCCGCATCCGCGCGACGCAGCGCCATCACCACTTGCAGCTCAAGCGCTTCGTTGAATTTGATGCGGCTCTGCGCGGCGAACGGCCCCTCTACCGGAGGTTGGTGGATCTCCCGCACGGCCTGGGCAAAGGAAATCAACGGCTCACCCTCTGGGTCGATCGGCCAGGCCGGAGCAGGCGCGTCTGTGGACGCAGCAGGCAGGACCTCGGCGGGCTGGTCCACAGCCGCGAGAACCTTGTCCATCACGCCGATCAGCTCGGCGGTGGACGTGCCGGGACGGCGCGGGTAGCTCGGCAGCCACGGCTTGCTCAACAGCTCTTGGGCCTGCTCGCCCGAACCCGCCACGTCCACGATCGTTTTGAGCGGCCCGAACGCGCCGAACTTAGCACCTTCCCCGGGATGCACGGTGACGTAGCTGGGGTTTTTCAATTGCCACGCCTCACGGAAGCGCCCCAGCTTTCCGTAGAGCAGCACGATGGTTCCGGCGGTCAAGCAGGCCTTATGCAGACCCGGATTGCCAAACAGCGCGGATTCCATCATCGCCGCGCCGTCGGTAAACGTGAAGGAGACGATGGTGCGAGGGCCGCGACCGGAACGGTTTTCCCGCTCAGAGACGTTGATGATCTCTGCCACGCACGTGTACATCTCCCCCTCTTCCAGCAGGTCGAGAGCCTCGGTACTGCCCGCGCGAACGTACTTGGTGGGGAAATTCAACAATGCGTCCGTCATGATGCGCAGCTTGGGCCTATCCGCCAGCTTGCGGGCCCGATCCGGAGTGATGACCTGCGAGAGAGGCCGCTGATCTTCCCACCCGAGCATCTATTCCACTCCGATCTCCACCACGTGCCCCACGGAATCAGCAGCCATGCCCTCCGCTGGGTAATCGTGGAATTCAATATCTGGATGCTGCCGTTGCATATGCGCCCGCAGCTTCTCCATCTCGTCGTCGCTGACTTCCGGCGTGGACCACAGCAAGGTAACCAGCTCGCCGCCCTCAGCCAACATCTCGTCCAAGTCGGCGATCATCGCATCCCCAGTGGACATGCAGAACCGCTGTGCAGAAACAGCGTCGACCATATCTTCCACATCATCGTCATGATCATTGGCAGGATCATGCACGGCCAGAGCCGCCAGCCCACCCACTAAAGAGCTGGTATCAATGGCACTGAGATCAAAGCCCTGGTTGAGGATCGATGAGGCATCTCGGCCGTTGGTCAGCACCACCAAGGACCCAGTTCCGGACATCGCCAGCAGATCGCGAACTTCTTGGGCAGAGGCGCGCTCTACGTCCAAAGTGATTGCTCCGGCATTTTCAAAGATGCTCGCGACCCCTCCTGTGGGAGCCAGCGCGATGATCGGTGACGAGGGAAACTCCGAATCCGGCAGTACTTCCAGCCGCAGGTCGGAGACACCTCCAAGCTCATAAGCACGCTCGATGACGGCCCCTGGGAAACGAGTGTGAATGTGCACTCGCACCAGGTTGTCTCCTGCCTGGGCGATGACCAAGCTGTTGCCGTTGCGATCGAGAAAAGCGCGCAGTGCGGCAAAGGAGGAAGGGTCGGCGCTGGCGTCGAACATGAACATGACCTCCAGCTCCGCAGAACCACTGCCATGCACGCCGATCTCAGGATCGGTGGCGGGGTCCTTCTCCGGGCTGGAATTGTCTGCAGAAGCTGGTTCGGATTGAGTGCTGCCCGAAGCTGCTGCATCGGTAGGATCCGCTTCCCCCTCCGCTCCAGCGTTTTCCCCGGCAGCTCCCTCGATGGCTCGGCTCGCACCAGACTCGCCGCTCAGGGTGTCGTACAAGGACTGCAAGATGACCACGAGACCGCGCCCACCTGCATCAACCACGCCCGCCTTGGCCAGCACGTCCAGCTGTGTGGGGGTTTGCTCCAACGCAACTTCCGCAGCGTGCAAGGCCTGACCCACCGTCTCAGTGAGCGAGGCACGCCCCGAAGCCGCACCCTCGGCAGCCGCACGAAGCACCGTGAGGATCGTGCCCTCAACGGGCGAAGAAATAGACGTCTTCACAAAATCGACAGACAGCTGCAACATTTTCACCACGGCTTGGCTATCGATCTTCCCCCGGGACGCCGTATCAGACAGCGCCCGCAACACCTGCGAAAGCACCATGCCCGAGTTGCCCCGCGCCCCACGCACCGCACCGCTAGCCAGAGCCGTGGTGACGTCCTGCACGTCCTCAGAATCGGCTTGATCAGCAGAATCTACAGCGACCGCCATGGTGTAGGCCATGTTGGAACCGGTATCGGAATCCGGAATCGGAAAAACATTCAGACGGTTGATCTCCGCCTGACGCTCCCGCAACCCCGCTGCTGCCCGGCGCGCCCATTGAGTGATCAAGGGTCCGTCGAGGTTTTCTGCCATGTGCACCAGCCTAGCTGTTCAGCGACCAGTTGACGGGATCGGCACCCAGGGAGGCCAGCAGTTGGTTCGCTCCGGTAAAAGGGTGCGAGCCGAAAAACCCGCGATATGCGGACAGCGGAGACGGATGCGGCGAGGCGATGACGCGATCCGGTCCAAACAATGGCGCGAACTTCTGTGCTGGCTTCCCCCAGAGAATCGCCACTGTGTCCGGGCGCTCAGCCACTTGCTTGACAACCGATTCAGTGATCTGCTCCCATCCGCGGTTGTGGTGGCTTCCCGGTTGCCCGGCGCGCACCGTGAGAACACGGTTGAGCAGCATCACCCCCTGCTCCGCCCACGGGGACAAATCTCCACTGGTGGGGCGATCAAACCCCAAGTCCGTTTGGTATTCCGCAAAGATGTTGGCCAGCGATTTCGGTAACTTCGCCTGCGCGGGCAGGTCCGCAGAAAACGACAGCCCCACCGCGTGCCCGGGCGTGGGATACGGGTCCTGCCCCACGATTAACACGCGTACGTCCTCCGGCGCCATGCGCAACGCCCGCAGGATCAGATGCGGTTCCGGCAGGATCTGTTCCTCATGTTGTGCTTCCGCCAGAACGTCTTGCAGAACATTTTCGACGCCATGCACCTGCCAGCCCGGGTGAATTTGCTCCACCAGCTGGGGGATATTCATTTGCTCGTTCCCCGGTGCGTTCACAGCGACTGCCACCCGGTGGTGTACGTGGGTCGGTTTCCACCGATGGTCACAAACGGGGCGTCCGGATCGGTTTCGTCGAGCCTGCGCACCATGCCGATTGGGCGGTACGAAGCAGGCAAGCGCGAATCTGTGGTGCCGATCAGTGTGTGGTCTTCCCCACCGGTAAGCACCCACTTCCACGGGTCGCATCCGGTGCGCTCTGCTGCGTGCAACAGATTGCTATCGGGCGCGACGGCTTCCACGTCTACGTCAATGCACACGCCTGAGCGCTGCGCGATCACAGAGAGATCCGCCACCAAGCCATCGGAGTTATCCGTCATGGAGCTCGCCCCGGCCGCACGCGCGACGGTGCCGCGCCCCACCTCAAGCTTCGGTGAGCAATGCCAAGACACGAGCTCCTGCAGGATCGGATCATCCTGTGGGACGGACTTGCGAGATCCGAAGTACTGCAGCACATCCAGTCCTGCTGCCGAATAGCCGATGTTGCCCGAGGCGATCACTCGGTGCCCCACTCCCGCGCCGTCCAAAGTCAAGGCTGGCGCTGGTCCTCCCAGCTCTCCGAGTGCAGTCAGCGACAAGACCAGATCCTCGGCCCGCACCACGTCGCCACCTACGAGCTCGGCACCCCACGGAGTGGCTGCATCGTTAATGCCGCGGGCTAGCTCCGAGATGGTCTCCAGGGGCATGTCCCCCGGGGTCACGATCGCCAGCAGCAAAGCGGTGGGACGTGCGCCCATCGCTTGAATGTCCGCGAAGTTCTGCATCACTGCCTTTACGCCCACCTCATAGGGAGACGAGTAGCGGAAACGGAAGTGCCGACCCCGCACCAGGATGTCCGTAGTACAGACTTGGCGAGCGTTCGACGTGGTGGAATCCAGCACGGCTGCATCATCACCGTTGAGGGAGCTAGGTGCGGCGGAGCGGATCGCCGCGATGGTTCCGGCTTCGCCCGCCTGTTCCACGGTGATGTTTCGTGCCATAGCCGTCCTCAACCGTCCTCGGTGTTTCATGTGTACGTCAGTGTGTGCGCACCAGTGCGTGTGTCTGTCTCTACCTCAAGCAATGTCAAGGCCGAAAGACGCGTATCAACAGTTCAACATACGTGACACAACTACACCATGCCGAATCTGCACCCCTACTTACCTGCCCTATTAACAGCTGCGCGAACACCGACCTAAAATATTCCACTATGTCGTCTCCTGTCACTGACTCTTCTTCTCCCGCACCGCGCACTGCCACTGGTTCATCCGCGGATGCTTCACGGGATTCCTCGCGCCTGCCGATCATTATCGCGCTGGTTCTCGCCGTGCTGTTTGTGATCGCCGTGGTGGTGGGAGCGCGCATCGTCATGGAACGCCAGAGCATGGTTCCCATCGCGATGGGTCCCGTGGATGCCCCAGACGCCGAGAGCCAGACCTGCTCGCAGTACATCTCCGACCTGCCCCAAGAGCTCGGCGGTTACAAGAACGTTGGCCTGGTTGACCCCGCCCCCGCAGGCGCCGCGGGCTACCGAAACCTGGCCAAGGACGAGCTGACTGTTCGTTGCGGCGTGCGCCTTCCGGACCAGTACACCGTGTTGTCCCCCACCATTGAGGCCGACGGCTCGAAGTGGCTGGAAGTCGTCGACGCCACCCCAGGCTCCGACCTACGCACCTGGTACTCCGTCGGCTCCAGCCCCGCGGTGGCCGTGACCAGTAGCAATGACATCACCGAACAACTGGGTTCCCTCGGCCACGCCACCAAGTCTTTCCCCGGCGAGGCTCCCGAACCTGGCCCGTACCCTCTGTCCGAGATTCCTATGGTCTCTTCGTCCGACGCAAACTCCGTCTGTTCCGAGTTCCTCAACGCCCTACCTGATTCCTTTGCCGGGTATGCACGCGAGGAACGCGAAGGAGCACCGTCTCGCAGCGCCACCTACCTCAGTACGGACTCCGCCGAACCCGTGGTGGTTCGCTGCGGCGCCGAGCTGCCAGAGAGCTACGGCTCCGGCGAGAACATCACTCAGGTCAACGACGTGGCGTGGTTCGCCGAGCCATCCGTGGCACAAGGCTCCACCACCGGCGTGTGGTACGCGCTGAGCCACGAACAGATCGTGGCCGTGTCTATGCCGAACAACGTGGGCAACGCCGCCGTCGACGCTGTGACCGAGGCCATCAGCTCCACCATGAAGCTGGAACAGAAGTAACGCTGCCCAACCTCCCGCTCTAGTGCGCTGGGTGCTCCAAGGCCCTCTCAATCAGCGTGGACAGAAGCTCTCTGTAGGCGACGTTGGAAGCCGCGAACATCTTGGGGTACATCGAGATCGGCGTGAAGCCGGGCATGGTGTTGATCTCGTTGAGCACCGGCCCCTTATCCGTGACAAAAAAGTCCACGCGAGCTAGGCCCTCGCAGCCCAAAGCCTCAAACGTGGCGATCGACCAGTCCTGCACCTGCGTGGTCATCGCTGGATCGATCGGGGCGGGGATGGCGGCGCTGACTGTGTTATCCACGTACTTGGCGTCGAAACCATAGAAACCTTCGTACCCATCTCCGGTTCCCTGCAACAAGGCCGGGACGGACGCGACCAGCTCACCGGATGGCTGCTGCAGCACGCCGCACTCCACCTCAGCGCCATAAATCATGGACTCGATGACCACCTTGTCATCGTTGTTAAACGCTTCCTTCAGGGCAACGGGAAGTTCCTCCCACGCGTCCACCTTGGAAATACCGATCGACGAACCGCCGCGGGCTGGCTTCACGAATACCGGCAGGCCCAGCTCCTGCTGCTCCTGCTCGGTGAGCTCTCGCTCCTCGGAAATAACCAGCTCATGAGTGACCGGGATGCCCGCCTCACGGGCCAGCTTCTTGGTGAACACCTTGTCCATGCCCGCCGCAGAGGCCAGCACGCCATTACCCACATACGGGACGCCTACGAGGTCGAACAGACCCTGGATAGTGCCGTCCTCGCCGTTGAGCCCGTGCAGGACTGGGAAGATGACATCGACGTCCGCAAACGGCTCACCGGCGTTATCCCCCGTGGTGTAGCGCATGTGGCCAGGCTGACCGCCAAAGACCAGCTGGACGTGCTCGCCGCTATCGCTGACCCGCGGCATAGTGGCCCCCTGAGCCTTGAGCTGCTCGCTGAGCTCGCTGATATTCGGATTCTGCGGGATCCACGCACCCTTCTGGGTGATGCCCACAGGCACTACCTGGTAGCGATCGGGATCCAGATGAGACATCACGGCCCCCGCAGAGATGCAGCTCACCGAATGCTCCGTGGACTGGCCACCGAACAAAATAGCGACGGTTACTTTTCCATCGCGGGGTTTCGCTGCGTTTACCTCGGACGATGCCCGTGCCTCCGACGGCGAGGAACCCGCCGAAGACTGCTTAGCGGACACGGTTGCTGAGGTAGGGGCTGCAAAATTATTCACGGCACCCAACTCTACCGATCAAGAAGACACGTCACTCACTGGGACACACTGAATACGGCACAGTGTTACGACACACTGAACGGGACACTGAGCGGTGCTCCTGGACCGGGTCCACCCGTTGAGCTCCGCTAGAGCTCAGACTTACGAGAACGCCCCAACAACTGCTGCAACGCAGCCTTCGCATCCTCACCGTTGTGACAGATCTCCACCACTGCGTCCGTAATAGGCATCTCCACACCCACCTTGCGCGCCAGCTCCGCAACGGACTGGCTCGAGACCACGCCCTCTGCCACTTGGCCCTTCGTCTCTTCCGCGGCTTCTTCGACCGTTTTTCCCTGGGCCAAGTGGAAACCGAACGTGCGGTTACGCGAGAGCTTGGAGGCACATGTGGCCACCAAATCACCCATTCCCGCCAACCCGGCAAGCGTGCGGGGATCGCCACCCAGCTCCAGCGCCAGACGAGTCGTCTCCGCCAAACCACGCGTCACCACGGTGGCCGCAGTGTTATCGCCAAAGCCCATGCCAGCCGAAATGCCCGCAGCCAGCGCAATCACGTTCTTGCATGTACCCGCGACTTCGCAACCCACCACGTCCGTGTTGGTATACGGACGGAAATAAGGTGCCGCCACCGCAGCCTGGATCAGCTGCGCACGGTCTGTGTTCTCACACGCCACCACAGTCGCCGCAGGCTGACCCGCCGCCACCTCCTTCGCCAGGTTCGGGCCAGTCAACACTGCAATACGGTCACTATCTGCTTCCGTCACCTCAGCGATCAGCTGACTCATCCGCAGCCCCGTGCTGTGCTCGATGCCCTTTGCGAGCGACACAAGCGAGGCGTCGGAAGAAATCAACCCCTTCCACTGCTCCAGGTTCTTGCGCAACGACTGCGACGGCACGCCAAACACAACAATCTCCGCATCCTGGAGTGCCTCGGCGGGATCGGAAGTTCCATAGAGACACTCCGGAAGCGCGATATCCCCGAGGTAGGAAGAATTCCGGTGGTTATCGCGAATGTCGGCGGCGACTTCCTCGCGCCGGGCCCACACGGAAACCTGGTTGCCGGCGTCTGCGAAAACCTTGCCCACCGTGGTGCCCCAGGATCCTGCCCCCATCACTGCGACCTGTACCATCCGCTTCCTTCCTCAATCCTGTTCTGTGCGCTCATTATGCGATACTTTGAAACGATAACTGCTAGTTACCGCTCGATGACGACCAAACACCCGCGCGAAGCTGGAAATGCGCGAATACGGTGAGCGAATTTTTGTTCCTGTGACGGCAGCTTAATGAAAAACTGCACTAAACACCTGCTTTGTGAGGAATTGACTCTGTGATCTCCCATTCTGGAATCGGCGATTTGTCCACGTCCCTCGCGCTGTCTCACCACGGCACCGGACACATCAGCCGCATCGGATCCCGCCCGGCTGAGGAATTCGCGCGTCCTACCTTCGCATCAGGCGCAGTGCTGTGGCGTCGACCAGAAGGCTCCCCTGCCGGCCAGGGCGAGGGCTTCACGGACGCTGGCTTGGGTGGAAACGAAGGCATTGAGATCGCAGTGGTTCACCGCCCTCGTTACGACGACTGGTCCCTACCCAAGGGCAAAGTTGACCCCGGCGAGAATTTGCCTGGCACGGCGCTCCGCGAGATCAAAGAGGAAACCGGACTCGATGCCACCCTCGGCTGGCTGCTGGGTTACGTGCACTACCCAGTCAGCTCCCGCACCAAGGTGGTCTACTACTGGACCGCTGAGGTGACCTCGGGAACCTTCGTGGCCAACGAGGAAGTCGATGAACTCCGTTGGGTCAGCTTCGACGAAGCCGCCGAGCTGCTCACCTACGATGTTGACCGCGAAGTCATCGACGCTGCCCGCGGATTGCTTTCCCTGGGCTGCGACCGCCGCGTGCTCTACATCCGCCACGCCAAGGCTCACGACCGTAAGGGGTGGGCCGGCGACGACAACCTGCGCCCGCTGACCAAGAAGGGACGCCGCCAGTCCGAAATGCTCGTGTCCACTGTGGAGGGCTACCGCCCCACCCAGCTGGCCAGCGCCTACCCCGAGCGCTGCGTACACACCGCTGAGCCCACCGCTCAGGACCTC
Organism: Corynebacterium dentalis; assembly: GCF_900232865.1. Lineage (GTDB taxonomy): Bacteria > Actinomycetota > Actinomycetes > Mycobacteriales > Mycobacteriaceae > Corynebacterium > Corynebacterium dentalis. The sequence goes on from NZ_OCTS01000001.1 coordinate 84,662, forward strand.
GGCTTGGAACTGAACGTGAACCCGCAGCTCGGCGATTCCGGATGGCGCGAAGATCCCAATGCTGCCGTGGATGCCTTCCACGCTGCAACCGCTGCCCCCATCTCCGTGGTGGTTGGCCAAGGTACCGCAATCCCCGGAGTTATGGGACGCATCTGCGCAGATCAGGATATTGAAATCGAGGACATGCGCGTGAAGAAATCCAGCATCTGGGTGCTGCACTTCAGGGGCGACCAGCTGCTGGGGCTGGACTACCTGGCCAGCCCCCTGCCGGTGAAGTAGCTGCGACCCTAGAGGGTCTGTGGCTTAAACGCCGGACGAGACTTCTCGTAAGTCTCGATCTTGTCCTCCTGGCGCAGAGTCAGGCCGATGTCATCCAAGCCCTCCATCAAGCGCCAGCGAGTGTAATCGTCCACCTCAATCTGGAAGGTGTGATTACCCAGCGTTGCGGTGCGCTCTTCCAGGTTGATCGTCATTTCTTGGCCGGGGTTCTGCTCCAGCAGCTTGAAGATCAGCTCGATATCCGATTCCTCCAGCTGCGCCGCGAGCAGGCCCGCCTTGCCTGAGTTTCCGCGGAAGATGTCCGCGAAGCGGCTGGAGAGAACCACGCGGAAACCGTAGTCCATCAGCGCCCACACTGCGTGTTCACGCGAGGAACCAGTACCGAAGTCTGGGCCCGCGACCAGCACGGACGCATTCTCATAAGGCTTTTGGTTGAGCACGAAGGTGGGGTCTTTGCGCCATGCGGCGAACAGGCCGTCTTCAAAGCCGGTGCGGCTCACGCGCTTTAGGTAGACGGCGGGGATTATCTGGTCGGTGTCCACGTTTGAGCGGGTCAGCGGTGCTGCCACGCCGGTGTGGGTAGTGAACTTGTCCATGGGCTAACTCCTGACGGGTGGGAAGTTGGAAATGAGGTCTCGTGTGTTGAGCTATGAGGCGCTGAGCGGGCCGTGCGTAGGTTGCGGCGAGGTTGTTCGCCGCAGGCCCCGCTGTGTTGCCCTAGTTTTGTGCAGACGCCAACGCCGGCTCCAAATCAGCTGGTGAAGACAAGGTGCCACGGATGGCCGTTGCCGCTGCGACAGGAGGCGAGACCAGGTGGGTACGGGATCCCTTGCCCTGACGGCCCTCAAAGTTGCGGTTGGAGGTGGACGCAGAGCGCTCTCCCACATCGAGCTGATCTGGGTTCATACCTAGGCACATGGAGCAGCCCGCCGTGCGCCATTCGGCACCAGCTTCTTCGAAGATCTTGTCTAGGCCCTCTTCTTCGGCCTGCACCTTTACGCGAGCCGAGGATGGAACCACGAGCATGCGCACGTCATCGGCGACCTTGTGTCCCTTGATAACCTCTGCTGCCACGCGGAGATCCTCGATACGGGAGTTGGTGCAAGAACCGAGGAAGACGGTATCGATCTTGATCTCACGCAATGGGGTGCCAGGCTCGAGATCCATGTACTCCAATGCACGCTCGGCGGCGGCACGGTCGCTGTCGTTGGTGAAGTCCTCCAGAGCGGGGACACTCTCTCCCAGCGGCAGGCCCTGACCGGGGTTGGTACCCCAGGTCACGAAAGGAGTCAGGGCTGCGCCGTCGATGTGAACGACGGTGTCGAAGTCTGCGTCGGCGTCGGTCTGTAAGGACTTCCAGTACTCTACTGCGGCGTCCCACTGCTCACCTTGAGGTGCGTGCGGGCGTCCCTTGACGTACTCGAAGGTGGTCTCATCTGGTGCGATCATGCCTGCGCGGGCGCCCGCCTCGATGGACATGTTGCACATGGTCATGCGGGCTTCCATGGATAGCTTGCGGATAGCTTCGCCGCGGTACTCGATGATGTGGCCTTGGCCGCCGCCGGTGCCGATCTTGGCGATGATGGCCAAGATCAGATCCTTCGAGGTGACACCGGGCTGCAGCTCGCCGGAAACTTCGATGGCCATGGTCTTGAATGGCTTCAGTGGCAGGGTCTGGGTGGCCATGACATGCTCCACCTCAGAGGTGCCGATTCCCATGGCGATGGAGCCGAACGCGCCGTGAGTAGAAGTGTGGGAGTCACCGCACACCACGGTCATGCCGGGCTGGGTCAGGCCGAGCTGTGGGCCCACGGTGTGGACGATGCCCTGCTCGATATCACCCATGGAGTGCAGGCGGATGCCGAACTCTTCAGCGTTGTCACGCAAGGTGGAGACTTGGAGACGAGACGTTGGCTCTTGGATCTCCAGCAGGTTGCCGGAGGACACACCGATGGTAGGAACGTTGTGATCCTCCGTGGCGATGGTCAGGTCTGGACGGCGAACCTTGCGGCCGGCCTGGCGCAGTCCATCGAATGCCTGCGGAGAGGTGACCTCGTGGACGAGGTGAAGGTCGATGAACAGCAGATCTGGCCCGCCATCCTGACCTTCGGCGACTACATGGTCGCGCCACACCTTTTCGGCGAGAGTTAAAGGCTTGTCCGTCACGATCTCTCCTCGTTGTCTCATGCAGAGTCTGCTGCATGTTCTGTTGCAGAAGTCTTCTAGTGGATTGCTTGCGGTGACCTAGTGGTTGCCCACAATGCACGGGGCTTGGATGGTTTCCAAAGCTGCCCCAGCCGAGTGACCACAGTTGCGTCTCACATGGCTTGTTCCACTGGATGGAATGTATAGTATCAAATCATGGGACAAAACAAAGACGTGCCCGCCGTAAGTGGCATCCAGGTTCTCGATCGCGCGATCTTCCTCCTCAGCGTGATCGCCAAGGAGCCGCGCAACCTCGCCGAGTTGTGCGAAATCACCGGACTCCCCCGTGCCACGGCCCACCGTATCGCCGTGGCCTTGGAGAAGCATCGACTGATTGAGCGCATGCCTGATAGTCAGTGGACTGCCGGCCCTGCGTTGGCTGAACTTGCTCCTCATTCTAGTTCCCGCCTCGAGGACGCCGCAGAGCACATCTTGCCGCGCCTCATGCAGGAGACTAACGAATCCGTGCAGCTGTATCGGCGCAGCGGCATGGAGCGTGTGTGCATTGCCAACGCAGAACCAACCGCAGGTTTGCGCGATACCGTCCCCGTGGGCACACGCATGACACTCGAGGCAGGTTCCGCCGCGAAGATCCTGGTCGCATACGGTTCTGCCTCTCTGCAAAAAGACGTTCTTCCTACCGCAGCCTTCGACGCTAAGGAACTGGAACGAATTGTGCGCGACGGCGTGTCCGAGTCTTCAGCCGAGCGCGACCCCTCACTTGCCTCCGCGTCCGTACCCATTTTCGACGCCAGCGGCGCCCTGATCGCAGCCCTGTCCATTTCCGGACCGGTTGGCCGAATTGGGGGCGCTCCTGCGGAGCGGTTCGGAAGCCAACTCAAGGAAGCAGCTCGCCAAATCGAAGAGCAGCTGGGTTAAGTTCACGCGCTGCTGCAGCAACCTGAGGTTAAGTAGGGGCTAAACAAAGAAAAGTCCCTCTCCGGTTAACGCTTACAACGTTGACGAGAGAGGGACTTTTCGGTTGGTACCCCGTACGGGATTTGAACCCGTGTTACCGGCGTGAGAGGCCAGCGTCCTAGGCCGCTAGACGAACGGGGCATGCCTATGCAGACATAAATGTTCGTTAGGAACGAGAGGTAACTCTACACAGATTCTTCATTCCGCACCTAATCCGCAGGTGAGGGCAGCTTTATCGCGCGTTCCTCAACTTGCCCCATTTCGTCCCCAGCCTACTTCTGCCCTCAGCCCCTCCAGCCTTACTTCCCAACTCTCACTTTCTTACTTCCACTCCCCAAAAGTCAGTCTCCCACACACACCCACTTCCGCTCTGCTTTTGCACCCCTCCACCTTCGCCTCGCTCCGTCTTGCAGCTTTCGTCCAGGTGTTCTTGAAGTGGTGGGATTCAAGTTTCGCCGTGGCCGTCTTTGTGGATCGTCAGATCCCGGCGGAATCCATATCACTTTGTCCCCTGTGCTCGGATCAGTGCTGAGGGTCCACCAACGATCTCGATTCTTCCTCGAGTCATCCACTCGGGCATGCATGCGAGGATCAGCGAAGGTCAGATTCTCTAGGTCCGTCACACCACCTTCTTCCCAGCCATTGATGTGATGCATGTGGCAGCGGGCAGGGGGCGTAGTGGAACTAGGTGCCGTCGAGCCTCCTTCCTCTCCGCACAGCGCGAGGTACTGATCCAGACTGCCCAGACGCTGCGACCTGCCTAACCACAGAGTTCTGCCGCTGAGATCCAAAACTTGCAGATAGAAATCTTGCGCCAAAGTCCCCTCGATCAGCTCGTTCATACCGATTTTCATGTTCGTGTCAGTCAGTCCGAACCCGCGCCCCTCCAACAACTCACGGAGGTTCACCACGGCCACTATCGAGGTACTGCCCCGCCGCGGTTTCAGTTCAAATTCGCGTAATGGCGGGGTAAATTCCTCATCGCCTTCCGATTCATTCTCCTCTTCAATCCCCTCTTCAACGTCGCGTCGTCTCAGCCCCTCTTCCCTCAGCCCTTCCTCCTCGTAGTTAGAGCAACCGTTCCCTTGCGAGCCCGACTCACCGAACTCTTCTCCGAACGTGTCCCCAAACTCTTCGCGCATAATCTCGCGCTCTTCCCTGGAGAAGCTATTGAACAACGCAGACTCCAAGCAGTCATGCGCACGTTGCGAAGGGCTCCGTGGATCATCGTTGAAACCGTGATCACCCAATTCGCCGTCTTTGAGCAATCCACCAGCCGTCGCATGGTCAGCGAGCAACCTCTGGAACACGGCAGCGCATCGCGGAGTCAGACAACCTTTGATGGAGCTCATTCCATCCGCGCCTTGGCGGGAGATCTTGATTCCTCGCTTGCGAGCGTGATCTTTGGGCTCATACTCGGGTTCTTCTTCCCCAAGTAGCGCCCACAGCAAGTCATTCAGCTCGTTCAACACTTCCGGTCCACACTGTTCCGCTAGGTCCGCAATGATCTTGTCCCCACGCTCCACAAGTAGATCATGCGTTCTATCCGGCATAGATTTAATGGCTTTATCGACCCGCCGAACCCCCTCCTCATTCAGGGTTCCACTCTTCACCAGTTCATGGATCTTGGGCATATATTTCTTCGACGGTCGCACATCTGGCCCTTTTGGCCGATCATCCAGGCGTTCCACCGCAGCCATAATCCCGCGCGCCTCCAGCGAGGTAAATCCAAACTCCATCATCAGCCACTGCGGACGCTTATGTTTACCCAACGGCATATGTTCCTCGTGAGCGCACACCAACCCCACATCGGCATTGGTCAGCATCCTTCTTGAGGTGGTGACCAGCGCATAGTAATCCGGACGCTCATCTGCACTGATCCGCTCCCACATATCAGCGTTACGCCCTGCCACGCGCGCCGTTACCTCTGCCAAAAGCTCCAGATCCGCCTGAAAGTCCTGCAAACTATCGACGTGCCCCGCGCCAAAATCAGCCGCTACACTCGGCCCCTCCGCGCCATGACATATAGGACTACTCACGTTCATCACCCCCAAATCCCCTCTTATGTCTCACCACGACAACAAACCCCTGCTGCCGCATCCCCAACTTGCTTCCCGTATATTTCCTATCTACATTTTAGAACACCTGATCTAGCATCTACAACCCCTACCGCCAACTTTCTTCAAAAATTTTTCTCGTCCACCATTACGGTCGGTAGCCAGTCCCCTTTCTTCCTCGCCGACGCCAAACTCACCCACACACAACACTTCTCCCCTCCCCTCACAAACCAATAAGCCCACGCACCAGGAGGTCATCGATGCCGCACAACACCACCAAGACCATCTCCCCCGATGAACTCCGCGCACGCCGGTTGATCGCGCAGCTACTGGCCCCCAGCCAGGCCCACCCTCTCCAAATCAACGGCACCGATAATCCCGTCGCAACCGCAGCGGCAGCCACAACAGCCACAACAGTCGCAGCTGTCACCGAGTGGATGGTCGCCACCCAGTTCCAGCTCCGCAATTCCGGATTAGATGCCCTCGCCATCCGCGCAAACACGGACAAACAGCACGTAGAAGAGGCGATCAAGCAAGCCCAAGTTGTACGCAGCTGGTCCCAGCGCGGCACGCATCACGCGCTTTTCGCGCCGGATGTCGGCTGGGTCACGCGTGTGTGCACGCCACGGGTACAGGCGGCTTCGAGTAAGCGTCGGGCAGGATTAGGGCTTACGGACGAAGCAGTTGACACGGCACGTGATGCCCTCATCACCGCCCTCGAACATGCACAACAACCGCTATCTAGAACGCAGTGCTACGAGGTTTTCCGTGAAGCTGGTGTGGATCCCGATGAACAGCGCGGCCCGCACATGTTGCGGCACTTTGGCGGCGAGGGCGAGATTATCCAGGGCCCTCCCCACGGCAATATGGACTCGTTTGTGCTGCATGACAAGGTGGTTGGTCAGGCGCGTGACGTCGATAAGGAATTGGGGCGGGAGCGCGCGATCGGCGAGTTGGCGGCGCGCTACATCAACTCGCACGGCCCAGCCACGGCTCAAGATTTCGCGTGGTGGAGCGGGCTTACGGTCAGGGAGGCCAAGGCCGGCTTCACAGAAGCGCAGAACTCAAGCACCCCACCCATCGAGGTGACCTGCGAGAACATCACCTATTCGATGGGTGCGTGGCAGTCCACGGTCACGGAAGAAGAGCTTGCCCACGCCCTCACACTCACGCTCCGCCTGCCCGCGTTCGACGAGTACATCCTGGGCTACAAGGACCGTTCCCAGGTCATGGACGCCGCACTGATCCCCGAAGTCGGACCGTCGAAGAACGGGATGTGTTGGCCGTTCGTCGTGCACGCTGGCGTGGTGCAGGGTCGGGCGTCGGATTAGTCGCGCCCACCACATTCCACATTCCCCGCGCGTGAAACCTTGGGAAAAGCTGGCAAACAGGTAGGTTAAAGGCGATGTCCAAGAACAGCGCCCTCCCCGTGACAGATTTTGTGGTTCCCGCCGCCGGTGGGGACCCAGTTCAGACGCTGCCGTACCGCGAGTACTACCGCGAGGTCAGCCGCAAGCAGCGCTTCCTCCGCATCTCTGCGTGGAAGCTGATCTTCAAGCGCGTGTACGTGGAGACGTTTTTCCGCGGCCTGATGGACCGGGGCGCGACGCTGGGGTTCTTCTCCCTGCTCACGACCGTGCCCACCCTCATGGCGTTCTACGCAATAACCACGCTGGTGCTGGATCAGAATCGACGCAAGGTCGTCGAGATCACCGACCAGTTCATCAACGAAAACATCCCGGAAAACTTCACTGATGAGGCGCGCAAGTTCATTGATACGATCATCGGCTCCACGGAGCAATCGGTAGTCACGCTGCTGATTTCCGTTCTGATCGCGCTGTTTTCTTCTTCCGCTTATGTGCGCGCATTCTCCCGTACGGCGAACCTGATGTACGGACGAGAGGAAGGCCGCAGCCTCGCGCGGACGTGGCTGACGATGTGGGGGCTAACGATCCTGCTGGTCATGGGGCTATCACTGATTGCCTTGGGGTTCTTCTTGCGCTATGACATCCTCACGCCGCTGCTCAACCCGATTTCCAAGCCGCTGGGCTGGGAGGGCTTCACCAGCTTCTTCCTCGATACGTTCCTGCCGATTTGGGAGTACGTGCGCTGGCCGGTGATTTTCGGCATGTCCATGGTGATGATCGCCCTGCTCTACCACGGTGCCCCGAACGTAAAATACGGCCGAGTGCGGTGGCTGACCAGCGGTTCCATATTCGCTCTGATCACGATGACGCTGGTGGGCATCGGTGTGCGGATTTACCTGAACAACTTCCTGCACGTCGGCATGTACGGCGCACTTGGCGGACTCATCGCCGGCTGCGTGGGGCTGGTCCTGATTAACTCACTGTTGTTGTGTGGTCTCAAGATCGACGCCGAGGTCACCCGCGTCCGCGAACTACAAGCTGGCATGCACTCAGAGGAGCTGATTCAGGTTCCTCCACGTTCGTCGGTTGGCGCGAACGTCAACAATGTCTTCAACGCGCAGTTGGTCGAGCAGGCCGCCCGCTACCGCAAGCGGTATGGCGATACGGTTCCGCCAGCTAGTGAATCACCAGCTACTGCGCCTTAGGTTCAAGTTCTGCTTCGAGGACTTCCTGCACTACCTTCATCGCAGACAGTGCGGCCGGGGCGCCGCAGTAGCCCGAGGAGTGGATAACTGCCTCGGTAATTTCTTCCCGGGTGAGCCCGTTGTTCAGCCCACCGCGCACGTGCCCGCGCAGTTCTTCGGTGGCGCGCAGGGCAACCAGCATGCCGATGTTCAGCAGGCTCCGGTCGCGGCGCGACAAGCCATCACGGGTCCACACGGATCCCCACACGGTGGCCGTGACGTGCTTTTGCAGTTCTTCGCCGTCGGAACCTGCTGCTCGCTCGAGCGCAGCATCGACAAAGTCATCCCCCATTACTTCGCGCCGCACCTGAATACCGTCATCGAACCGGGAGTCTCCGCTCCCAGTTTCCCTAGTATTAGCTTCAGTGTTCTCGTTGCTGTTTGTCATGCCCCTCACTCTAGTGAGGAGCGAGACACCTCTTCGCAACTACACCGCAGCCAGCGCCTCAGCCACGGGGGTCTCACCGTCGTGGAAGTTGATCTGCTTGCCAATCGTCTTGTCCTCATCCACTGCAGCCGCAACCACCTGGGCAACGTTGGCGCGGGACGTGGCAGGCACGTCCGTATCGGACAGTTCCGTTCCCTCTTGCACGTCGATCTTGCCCGTGGGCTCGTCCAGAGTCAGCACGGATGGGCCCACGATTGTCCAGTCCAGCCCGCTGTTGCGCAGGTGCTCGTCAGCTTGCACCTTCGCGTTGAAGTAGGCGTACATGCCCTCGCTCTTGTCCACGCCAGGGAATTCGCCGTCCACCATGTGCGAGTTGAAGAAGGAGACCATGACGTAGCGCTGCACTCCGGCCTTCTTGGCTGCCTCCATGGTGCGGATGGCGGCGTCGCGGTCGATTGCCCACGTTTCTTCTTCGCCGGATCCGCCCGCGCCGGCGCTCCATACCACCACGTCGGAGCCGCGGAAGACGTCGGCGATCTGGTCTTCATCGAGTTGCGTGACATCTTCGACGACAGGCTCCGCTCCCGCCTCACGCACGTCATCTGCCTGCTCTTGTTTGCGGATCAGGGAGCGCACGGTGTGGCCGTTGTCCGCTAGAAGTGGGGCCGCACGCAGGGCGACCTTGCCGTGTCCACCAACGATCGTGACTGTTGACATGGTGATAAATCTCCATTTCTCGTCGTCTTGACGCGGGTTTTAGTTCGCCGAAGTTCGACTCGGCCACAAGAGCCTCTAGCTTCTACAACGCACACAGACGGTCAGAATTCCCGCGAGCAGATATCACGCCCGCGGCCAGGGCTTTCCGCGCTTTTCTTCCACGCTTTGGTTAAAGCGGCGCAGCATCCGCGCGTAGGTAGCCACGTCTTCAGCGCTCCAGTCATCCATGACTGTGGCAGCGCTATCCCTGCGTGCGGCAAACTCCTGCTTCAGCAGTTCTGCCCCCTCTTTGCTGGGCTGATGCTTCTTCGCGGCTCCACCGTCCGGGTCTGCAATCTTTTCCACGAGTCCGTGTTTCATTGCGGCAGCGATCTGCCGGTGGACCGTGGAGACATCCACGTCGAAGGCTTCCGCGAGTTCCGCCACGGACATGGGTCCTTCCGCGGTCAACCGGGAGAGCAACACAGCGGCGCTACGGTCCATCAGCGCTTGGCGGCCGTAAGGCTCCACTCCATGCAGGGGAATTCGAGACAGCAGCATGTGCTCGTAGACCATCATGTCGATGGGGACCCGCATGTCTGCCCCTACAGAGTCATCGGTCCGTGCATCCGAACCAAAAGACCCGCGAGGAGTTTGACGTTCAGTGTGATTGTCAGATGCCATGGCTCCATTGTGCACGAAATCTTGGGTGGCGATGTGACTCTTCACCCCACCAAGCGTACAGTTTGCATTATGCAAATTCGCAGGCCGGGTGCATAATCTCCCGTCCGTCCCCAGAAGACTCAACCCGGAAGGACATCTATTGACCCCGAAATCTTCCGAAAAACCACAACTAATCACCCCCACCTTCGTGGTGGCCTGGCTGATCAACTTCATCCAATATTTACTTTTCTACTTACTCATCACCACCATCGCACTGTACGCGGTCGAGGAATTCGCAGCCTCCGAGGCCGCCAGCGGCCTGGCCGCCAGCTCCTTCGTGATCGGCGCCACCATCGCCCGTATCTTCTCCGGCTATCTCACTGATCTGCTCGGCCAGCGCCCCATCCTGCTCACCGCCGTGGCGGTCGTGGCGGTAGCTTCGGCGCTCTACTTCCCCACTAACTCGCTGCCGCTGCTCATTGCCGTGCGCATCCTACACGGCTTCGCGTATGCCTTCGCCAGCACCGCGATCATGGCGGTCGTGCAGACCGGCATGCCCTCATCCAGGCGCGCAGAAGGTACCGGATTCTTCGCTCTCAGCTCCACGCTCGCCACTGCGTTAGGCCCGGCAGCTGGCCTATTCCTGGTGGACTCATACTCCCACGCCGTGCTGTTCGGCGTGACACTCGCGACGTCCCTGGCGGGTCTACTGCTCGCCCTGTTCTTGCGCATCCCTGCCCACCCTTCGGCGGGAGCGCAGGAGAAGTTCAGCTTGGCGTCCATCATCCATCCTTCGGTGCTCCCGATCGGCCTGTTCATGCTGCTCGTGGGCCTGTGCTACTCGGGCGTAATCACGTACCTGAACGGCTACTCGGTGGATCGCGGGCTGACCATGGGCGCCGGGTTGTTCTTCGTGGCCTACTCGGTGGTCATGCTGATCATGCGCTTTTTCTTGGGGCGCATTCAAGATGTACGCGGAGATAACCTTGTCATCGCACTGGGCTTAGTGTCCTTTTGCTGCGCACTGCTTCTGCTGGCAGTAGCGAGCGCGGATTGGATGGTCGTGCTCGCGGGCGCGTTGACGGGCATGGGTTATGGCACATTAATGCCCGCCTGCCAGGCCATCAGCGTGCGCTTGGTGCAGGCGCACGAGCTAGGCACGGGCATTTCCACAATGTTCCTGCTCATGGACGTAGGCCTCGGTGTGGGTCCGGTGTTCCTAGGCATGCTCGTGGGTACGGCTGGCTACGGCGCGATGTACGTGTTCTTGGCCGCGGTATTGGTGGTTGCCAGCGCGCTGTACGTGGTGGTTCACGGTCGTCATCAAGATTTTCGACGCCAACAAGTCCAGCCCTAACAACCAAAATGACGGGGAAAATGGCCGAATTGCGCGAAACAAGGAGTAACGTTCCTTTGGTTACATTCATCTCGGCTCACACTGCTGGGATCCCCTGCTAGAAAGTTCACATCATGACCGAACCGGCCCAACCCGCCAGCTCTGCCAGTTCCCCGCTTCACGACACTCCCAGCACTCCGCCGGGTGCCGGGTCCATGCGAGAGTTGACTGTCCGCGCCATCATTTTGGGCGGCATCATCACGTTGGTTTTCACCGCAGCAAACGTTTATTTGGGCCGAAGGTTGGTCTGACGTTCGCCACGTCGATTCCCGCAGCCGTCATTTCCATGGCGATTCTGCGCCGGTTCGCGCATCACACCATCGTGGAAAACAACATCGTGCAGACCATTGCTTCGGCGGCTGGCACGTTGTCCGCGATCATCTTTGTGCTTCCTGGCCTGATCATGATCGGCTTCTGGTCAGGATTCCCGTACTGGACCACAGCGTTTGTCTGCGCCGTGGGTGGCATTTTGGGCGTGACGTACTCCATCCCGCTGCGCCGTGCACTGGTCACGGGCTCTGACCTTCCATACCCAGAGGGTCGCGCTGCCGGCGAGGTGCTGAAAGTCGGCGATGAGCAAGGATCCGCCGAAGAGAACAAGCGCGGCCTTCACGCCATCGTGGTGGGCGCTGTGGCTTCTGCCGGTTTCGCCCTCTTGGCGGCGCTCAAGGGTGTGGCAGGTTCGTTGTCCACTTACTTCAAGGTGGGCGCAGGTGCCACCACCATCGGCGGTTCCCTCTCGCTGGCGTTGATTGGTGTGGGCCACTTGGTGGGCATGTCCGTGGGCATCGCCATGATCGTGGGCCTGATCATCTCCTTTGTGGTTCTTCTGCCTCTGAAGACCTCCGGATTGGTGGACGGACTCAGCGGCTCGGACGCTCTCGCGGACATCGTGGATACGTCCTTCTCTAGCGAAGTGCGCTTCATTGGCGCCGGCGCGATGGCCGTGGCGGCCGTCTGGACACTATTGAAGATCATCGGTCCCATCATCAAGGGCATCAAGGATTCGCTGACTTCCTTCCGCGCCCGCCACGACGGCCAGCAGGTTGCCTTGACCGAGCGCGATATCCCCTTCCCCGTCGTCGCCGGGGTCACGGTGGCATCGATGCTGCCCGTGGGTATTCTGCTGTGGCTATTCGTCAAGGACACGTCGATCATGCACCACGCCACCAGCTTGGTCATTGTCTCCATCGTGTATGTACTGTTGGTGGGCCTAATTGTCGCGTCCATCTGCGGTTACATGGCCGGTCTGATCGGCGCTTCGAACTCCCCTATTTCCGGCGTGGGCATCATCGTGGTGCTCTCCGCTGCCCTGCTCATTAAGGCCATCACCGGCACGGAGTCCCAGTCCAACCCAGAGGCACTGGTCGCATTCACGCTGTTCACCGCCGCGGTGGTGTTCGGCATCGCCACCATTTCGAACGACAATCTGCAGGACCTCAAGACCGGCCAGATCGTCGGCGCCACCCCATGGAAGCAGCAGGTCGCTTTGATCATCGGTGTGCTATTTGGCTCCGCGATCATCCCGCCCGTGCTGCAACTGATGATGACCAGCTTCGGCTTCGTCGGCGCGCCGGGCGCTGGCGATGACGCCCTCGCCGCACCACAGGCGGCATTGCTATCCTCAGTGGCCTCGGGCATCTTTGGTAACTCTCTGGATTGGTCGCTGATCGGGCTGGGCGCGCTGATTGGTGTGGGAGTGATCCTCGTCGACGAAATCCTCCGCAAAACCACCAGCTTCTCCTTGCCGCCGCTGGCCGTGGGCATGGGCATGTACCTGCCAGTCACCCTGACTCTCATTATTCCGCTGGGTGCCGTGGTGGGCATGTACTACGACCGTTGGGCTGGCAAGCAGCGCAATCCAGAATCCACCAGGCGCTTGGGCATTTTGGTGGCTACGGGCTTGATCGTCGGTGAGTCCCTGTTCGGCGTGCTGAACGCGGGAATCATCGCTGCCGCCGGTGACGGCGACGCCCTCGCCGTCTTCCCCGAGTCCTGGTCTACCGCCGCCAACTGGCTCGGCCCGATCGTCTTCGTGCTGGCCGTGGCAGGTTGTTACCGTTTCGTCCAAGGTCTCGGCCGCAAGTCCTAACTGCCTAACCAGCAGTTTGTCTCGGCGGGTTTTAGACTCATTTTTATGAGCCTTGAGCATCCACTCACGTCCACCACCGTCGGCAGTCACGTGAGGGCTGCCGCCGGCGCCCCCGCACCACACGCCACCCCTCGTAAATTCTGGACCGGTCTGTCCCGCGCAGTGCAAGACCGTATCTCCGATGATTGGGAATCCACCCGTAAGGCATACGTCGCAACCCGCCAGCAGCACTATTTCTCCGCGGAGTTCCTCATGGGACGCGCGCTTCTGAACAACCTCACCAACCTAGGTCTGGTGGAAGATGCATCCGCCGCCACCCGCGAGTTCGGCCAGGAGCTCACGGACATCCTCGAGGTGGAAAATGACGCGGCACTGGGAAACGGTGGCCTGGGCCGCCTGGCTGCCTGTTTCCTCGATTCCGCCGTGACCCAGGACTACCCCGTGACCGGCTACGGCATCCTCTACCGATTCGGCCTGTTTCGCCAGTCCTTCGATAACGGCTTTCAGATCGAGCGCCCTGATCCGTGGCATGAGGAAGAGTATCCCTTCACCATTCGCCGTGCATCGGATCAGCTTGTCGTTCATTTCGACGACATGAAAGCTCGTGCCATTCCCTACGACATGCCCATCACCGGCTATGGCACCAACAATGTAGGCACGCTGCGCCTGTGGAAGGCCGAGCCGTGGGAGGAGTTCGATTACGACGCATTCAATTCCCAACGATTCACCGAGGCCATCGTGGAGCGCGAGCGCGTCTCCGATATTTGTAGGGTGCTCTACCCCAATGACACCACCTACGAGGGCAAGAAGCTGCGCGTCCGCCAGCAGTACTTCTTCACCTCAGCCTCCCTGCAGGCGATCATCGCCTCACACCTAGCCAACCACGGTGACCTGTCGACGTTCGGCGAGTTCAACAGTATTCAACTCAATGACACCCACCCGGTGCTGGCCATCCCGGAACTCATGCGCATCCTGATGGACGAGCACGGCATGGGATGGGAACAGGCATGGGAGATCGTCACCCAGACCTTCGCCTACACCAACCACACGGTGCTGACAGAAGCTCTGGAGCAGTGGGATCAGCAGATTTTCCAACAGCTGTTCTGGCGCGTGTGGGAGATCATCGCGGAAATTGATCGTCGATTCCGCATGGAAAGCGCCGCTGCTGGCGTCGACGAAGAAACGATTCAACGCACCGCGCCGATCCAGCACGGCACCGTCCACATGGCATGGATCGCCTGCTACGCAGCGTATTCCATCAATGGAGTGGCGGCGCTGCACACCGAGATCATCAAGGCAGAAACGCTGGCGGATTGGCACAATCGCTGGCCAGAAAAGTTCAACAACAAGACCAACGGAGTGACCCCGCGGCGTTGGTTGCGCATGATCAATCCGCGGCTGTCGTCGCTGCTCACGCGCCTGGTGGGCGATGATTCGTGGGTGACGGACTTGGACGTACTAAAGACCCTGCGCCACTACGCCGAAGACGATGCCGCGATGAGCGAATTGATGGACATCAAGGCTGCGAACAAGCGGGACTTCGCGGCGTGGATCGTGGAGCGACAGGGCGTGGAGGTGGATCCGGATTCCATCTTCGACGTGCAGATTAAGCGACTGCACGAATACAAGCGACAGCTGATGAACGCGCTGTATGTGCTGGATCTGTACTTCCGCATCAAGGAGGACGGACTGCGCGATATCGCACCACGCACGGTGATTTTCGGTGCGAAGGCCGCACCGGGATACACGCGGGCCAAGGCGATCATCAAGCTGATCAATCAGATCGCAGAGCTGGTCAACAATGATCCGGTTGTCTCTCCGCTGCTCAAGGTTGTGTTCGTGGAAAACTACAACGTCTCTCCTGCTGAGCACATCCTTCCGGCGTCGGATATCTCGCAGCAGATCTCGACGGCTGGCAAAGAGGCCTCGGGCACGTCGAACATGAAGTTCATGATGAACGGGGCGCTCACGCTGGGCACGATGGACGGCGCGAACGTGGAGATCGTGGATTCCGTCGGCGAGGACAACGCGTACATTTTCGGCGCTCGCGTGGAAGATCTGCCGGAGCTGCGGCGTAAATACAATCCGTATCAGCTCTACGAGACGGTGCCGGGCCTGAAGCGTGCGCTCGATGCGCTGGATAACGGCACATTGCATGACGATCACTCGGGCTGGTTCTACGATCTCAAGCGGTCCTTGTTGGACGGCTACGGCGAGGATGCCAGCGATTCCTACTACGTGCTCGGCGATTTCTCCGACTACCGGGAAACGCGGGATCGGATGGCCGCGGACTACGCTTCTCATCCTTTGGAGTGGGCGCGGATGGCGTGGATCAACATCTGCGAATCCGGCCGTTTCTCCTCGGATCGCACTATTCGCGACTACGCCACCGAGGTATGGAAGTTGCAGCCCACCCCTGCCGTTTCTTAACGGTGGGATGGGCTGCGAGTTAAAGCAAGCTAGAGCGAGTTAGAGCGCGGCGATGATCTCGTCGACAGACTTCTTGGCATCGCCCAGCAGCATGTCCGTGTTCTCGTTGAAGAACAGTGGGTTCTGCACGCCCGCGTAGCCGGAGCCCATGGAGCGCTTGAACACGACGACCTTGTCAGCCTCCCAGACCTTGAGCACGGGCATACCCGCGATAGGTGAGCCGGGCTCTTCGGCGATGGGGTTGACCGTATCGTTTGCGCCGATGACTAACACCACGTCGATGTCAGCAAAGTCATCGTTTACCTCGTCCAGTTCCAGAACGATGTCATACGGCACCTTAGCTTCCGCCAGCAGCACGTTCATGTGTCCTGGCAGGCGTCCGGCCACTGGGTGGATGCCGAAGGTGACTTCCACGCCCTGCTCCTGCAGCTTGGACACCAGCGATGCCACTGGGTACTGCGCCTGAGCCACGGCCATTCCGTAGCCCGGGGTGATCATGACAGTCTTGGCGTTCTTGAGCATTTCTGCGGTGTCCTCCGCAGACACTTCGGTGTGCTCGCCGTACTCGCGATCCTCGCTGACTGCGGCGTCTCCGCCGAAGCCGCCGAGGATCACGGAGATGAAGCTACGGTTCATGGCTTGGCACATGACGTAAGACAGGTAGGCGCCGGAGGAGCCCACCAGCGCGCCGACGATGATGAGCAGTGGGTTAGCCAGCATGAAGCCAGCGGCCGCCGCGGCCCAACCGGAGTAAGAGTTCAGCATGGATACGACGACCGGCATGTCGCCGCCGCCGATGGCCGCCACCAGGTGGAAGCCGAGGAACAGTGCGAGCACCAGCATTACAACGAGCGCGATCCACGCCACGGTGGTGTTCTCGTGACCAGCGGCAATGAAGACACCCATGCCCACCAGCGAGATCACGATCACGGCCAGGTTCAGCAGGTGACGTCCAGGAAGCACCAGTGGCTTGCCGTTCATCTTTCCGGACAGCTTCAGGTACGCCACGATGGAACCGGTCAGCGTCACGGCCCCGATGAAGATGCCCAGGTAGACCTCGCCCATGTGGAAGGCCTCGATAGCTTCGGACTCTTCATCCGGAGCGATGAAGGAGTTGATGCCGATCAGCACGGCGGCCAGGCCCACGAAGCTGTGCAGCATCGCGATGAGCTCCGGCATGCCGGTCATCTCCACCTTCTTGGCGCGCGGGATACCAATGGCCGCGCCCAGCAGCATAGCCACCACAATCAACAGGACGGTGACCAACGGGCCGTTGGAATCGTCTCCAGCGTTGATGGAGTTGACCACAGCCTTGGCGATGGTGGCGATAAGGGCGATGCCCATGCCTGCCATGCCGAACTTGTTGCCGCGGGTGGCGGTTTGCTGCTTAGACAGTCCTGCCAGAGCCAAAATGAATAGCAGACCAGCGACGATGTAGGCCAGGTTGGTGATCTTGTCCGTCCATTCCAGGACGTTGGGATTCACGATGGCTTGTTCGTTAGCCAAGTACAGAGTGTTCATGTCTAGTTACCTCCGTCGAACATGGTCAGCATGCGTCGTGTGACGAAGAAGCCACCGAAGATGTTGATTGAGGCCACCACGATGGCCAGGAACGCCAGCGCTGCCACGGCGATGTTGGACGAACCAACCTGCAGGATCGCGCCGACGAGAATGATGCCGGAGATCGCGTTCGTCTCTGCCATCAGCGGGGTGTGCAACTTGTGGGTCACCGAGGTGATCACGTAGAAGCCCACCACGATTGCCAGCATGAGCAGCATGTATTCGGTTGCCACCTGCATGGGGCTGGCCAGGATCAGTGCCAGGCCGAGGGCACCAGCGATCCACTTCCATGCACCGGAAGGCTTCTTTACTTCTTCCTCGGTGGCAGGTTGTGCGGTCGCGGCATCCGCGTTGTTGTTTTGGTTCGACGCCGGGGCCGCCGAAACCTTCACCGGCGGCGGAGGCCAGAGAATATCTGCCTGAGCTGCGCCGGCAGTGTCATTCTGAGACTTGGTGACGGTAATTCCGCGCACGATCACGTCTTCGAGATCGAAGGCGATCTGTCCGTCCTTTTCCGGAGTCATCAGCTTCAGCAGGTTAACGATGTTCTGTCCGTAGAGCTGGGAAGCCTGTGCGGGCAGACGGCCTGCGAGGTCGGTGTAGCCGATGATGCTCACGCCGTTATCCGTGGTGGTGATCTCTCCGGGCACGGTAAGTTCACAGTTGCCACCGTTGGCGGCGGCCATGTCCACGATGATGGATCCGGGCTTCATCGCTGCCACGTCTGCTGCGGTGAGCAGGACGGGAGACTTGCGGCCGGGGATGTTCGCGGTGGTAATGACGATGTCAGCCTTGGCAGATTCTGCAGCGTAGAGCTTTGCTGCAGCCTCGGCCTGGTCTTGAGTCATCTCCTTGGCGTAGCCATCCTCAGACTTTTCGGTGGCCACGGGGATCTCTACGAACTCCGCACCCATGGATTCCACCTGCTCGGCGGTTTCCGGGCGCAGGTCGGTTGCCTTGACGATGGCGCCCATGGAGTTTGCCGTGCCAATCGCGGCCAGACCAGCCACACCAGCGCCGATGACATAGACCACGGCGGGTGGCACCTTGCCTGCGGCGGTGACCTGTCCGGTGAACAGGCGACCAAACGTGTTCGCAGCTTCCACGACAGCGCGGTAGCCGGCGATATTGGCCTGCGAGCTCAACACGTCCATGGACTGTGCACGGCTGATGCGTGGCACGGTGTCCATTGCTACCGAGGTGATGTTGCGGCTTGCCAGCTCTTCGATGAGCTCTTCATTCCGGCCTGGTGCCAGGCGGGAGATGATGGTGGCGCCGGGCTGCATCGCGGTGCGCTGTGCAGCCGTGGGAGGGTCCAGAGTGGTGATGATGTCTGCTGTCCATACATCGTCACCGACAATTTTGGCTCCAGCCTCTTCATACTGGCTGTCTGGGAAATTGGCGTTATCGCCGGCTCCGGATTCCACTGACACGTCGTACCCGAGCTTGATGAGCTTGGATACAGTGTCTGGAGTGGCGGAAACCAGTGCGAGCGGCTCTTTGGGGATGCCGATGAGCAACGTTTGGCTCCTCACTGAGGGTTGTGCGGATGCTGACTAGTACTTGGAAAAGCCAGCAAATATGGGCAAGTCAATGAAATTTTTCATTAGTTCTAAAACCATAGGCGAAGAACCCGCAAAAGTCCCACTTTTTGAGAAAATTGCCACCCCCTTGTCCCATACGTTGGGATCCAGCTGACATGTCTAGGCTCTTATTACACTCGAGAAGCATGGCTAAAGATAAGCATCCAGAGAACACTCCGGGCGGCGCATCCGTGAAAGACGGCGAGCTCTACGAGTCGCTCCGTGAGGACGGCGCAAGCAAGGAAAAAGCTGCGCGCATCGCGAATGCTGCGGCGCAGTCGGGCCGCGGTGGCGTCGGAAAGAAGGGCGGGGAATCCGGCGACTACCAAGACTGGACCGTGGACCAATTACACGAACGGGCCTCCGAACTGGACATCGAAGGTCGCTCCACGATGAACAAGTACGAACTGATCGCCGCGCTCCGCGAGCATTAAAAAAGCCGCCCACGCTCACTGTGAGCGCGGACGGCAGTGAAAGTTCTAAGAACTAGAGCTTTCTATGGGCTAGGACTTAGTTGTCCTCAACGTCGGCTTCGAACTCGCCGTCGTCGTCCTTAGTCCAAGAGATGGTGCCGTTCTGGAAGGACTGGGTCCAGCCATTCATCGCATCGCCCTGCTCAGGAGCGGTTGGCAGGCCGATCTCGTTGTCCAGAGCACCATCGTTAGCCCAGGTCTCGCCGATCTTGCCGACGAGCTTCACGGCGCCGGTCTCGTCAGAGTGGGTAACCCAACCGTTGTCGAAGGTTGCCAGGGTGCCCTTGTCGGTCTTCTCAACGTTCTTCAGCGCGCCCAAGTCACCGGACTCGCCACCCTCGTTGTCCCACAGGGTCTGGATGTCTGCAGGCAGATCCTGGGAATCGTCCTCAGAGTCGTCATCGCTGGACATAGCCTCGGAAGCGTTGTTAGCAGCGCTTCCGGCAGCATCGGTTGCATCATTGGCTGCGGAACCCGCAGCGTCGGTCGCATCGTTGGCAGCGGAGGTTGCGTTGTTGGCCGTGTCTTCAGCGTCGGAGCACGCTGCGGCACCGAAAACGAGTGCGGTTCCGGCTGCAACAGCAACAGCAGAGCGACGGGTCAGAATCTTATTCAAAGCCATGATTGTTCAATCTCCTCGTGAAGAATTGTCAACTACGTATTCCTATGTACCGAATTCTCTACTCAGGTGCACTGCCCCTGCGGAATCTATATCAAATCGCTACCAAAACGTGATCTGTCACGCATTGTGCTCAGCTACTCAGTGTGGCTACTTCTCGCCGACCTTCACGCGGATCAGAGAGTTCCATGGATCGTTGAACTCCAGAGCCCGACCGTCATCCCGCATGGAGATCTGCCGCTCAGCGAGTCGCGCGGCGAGAGCCAAACGATCATCTTCATTAGGTACGTCGATGTTCACGCGTCCCAATCCATAGGAAGCAGCACGAGGACCAGCGCCTTGGGAGCGGAAAACGTTCAGCGCCATGTGATGGTGGTAGCCACCTGCGGAAACGAATAGCGCAGGACCGACCTCGCCGGTGATTTCAAATCCCAGGGTGCCGGCGTAGAAATCTCGGGCGGTATCGATGTCGCCGACCTGGAGGTGTACGTGGCCCAGAGTCGAGGTTGCCTGGTCCGCGCTGTCCTCGCGGAGATTGGCGCGAAGGAATTCATTCGGATCCAGGGCCAGAGTGGCTTGAGAGTAGAGCTTGCCGTCAGGCTCAACTTCCCACTGCTCACGCGGACGGTCGACATACAATTCCACGCCATTGCCCTCGGGGTCATCGAAATAGAAGGCCTCGGAGAAGATGTGGTCTCCGGCGCCGGTGAACGAGTGAGGGTAATTGCGGGCCACGCTATACAACGCTGAAGCCAACTCGGCCTTGGTGGAGTAAACCAGTGCGGTATGAAAGAGGCCCGCGCCGCGCGGATTGAATGGCGGTAAGTCTCCGACCTGCACGAGTTTGACACTTGGAACGCCATGCTTGCCCAACGTGGCCGTGGTGCCATGGTGCTCTAGGACGTCGAGCAGAGCGCCTTCGATGTAAAACTTAAGGACCTTGTCGAGGTCGCGAACGAGCAACTCAACGGCACCCATCTGAGTTGCCGGAGCGAGGAGCTGATCGGCAGGGCGGTCAGCGACATAATCGGGGTGAAGTTGCTGCAGGAAGCGCGGCATGGCGGAATCCTTTCTGTGCTTATGGTCTCCATCTAACCACAAGTAGTTGTCATGTCAACTACTTTCAACTGATGAGGCCCGGGGGTATTCCAACAGGTCTTATCCGGGTCGAAAAACGAAGAATAGTTCGCATTTAATCGCTTCCGGAGGAGCAGGTGGCCAACTTCAAGGAAAATCCGAACTATTGTGCGCTTTTGGTCTGAAATTGGGTAGAATAGTCAGAACATTGCCCCGTTTCCGAAGGATTCTTCCGATGAGCGTTGCGCCTCACCATCCAGTAGCCGTAGAAGTCGGCAAGCACGTTCGCGCTGCCAGAAAGCGCTATAACCTCACGCAGCGCCAACTTTCAGAATTGGCCGAACTCTCCGATAAGACGATTCGGGACATCGAGCACGGGACGGGCTCCCCTAGCTTCGCTGGTGTACTTCACACCCTTGACGTGCTCGGGCTAGACATCGGAGTCAACTAACGATGGATTTTGAATCACTCAAGAACACGACCCACGCAGATGTTTACAAAGGAGGCAACATTGCCGGCCATCTAAAAAGGCTCGATAACGGACTAGTTGAATTTAGATATACGGATGGTTACTTCGGACCAGACATAGCGACCACTCTCCCCCAGACCGAAATCACCGAGCCAATTGCGTCTGCAGGCGGTAGCTTGCCACCATTTTTCAGCGGACTACTTCCCGAAGGCCACCGCCTCACCCTGTTATCTCGGGCAACAAAATCTAGTTTCGATGATGAACTCACGCTTCTTCTCGCCATCGGAGAAGACACACCCGGAGACGTCCAAATTGTCCCAGCAGGACGCACACCAAAAAACATCACTCCCGAACTAGATTTGGACAGCGGAACAACGGACTTTCAGATGATTACGGAAAGCGTGGACCGCACGGGCATTCCCGGAGTGCAAGACAAAGCCTCTGCTTCCATGATCAATACCCCTGTAAGCACTCAGGGCCATGCTGCAATTCTGAAGATTGATCCGCCAGACCACCCTCATTTAGTAAAGAACGAAGCTCTTCATTTGAGCCACGCACGTTCGCTAGGGATACCAATCAGCGATTTCTCAATAGTCCAAGACAGCGCCGGAATTCCGGGGCTACTCGTCTCGAGATTTGATCGGACAAAAGACGGTTCACGGCTCGCAATGGAAGATGCCGGCCAAGTACTTGGAATTTACCCAGGGAGGAAATACGCAGTAGATACCGAAGAAGTCATCATGGGGCTTGCACAACGCACGAGGGCTCCCATGATCGCCAAGAGGAATCTATACCTTCAGTTTCTGTTCGCATGGCTGACCGGCAACGGAGATCTGCATGCGAAAAATGTTGCCATCCTGCAAGATCCCTCCGCGCATTGGGGAGTTTCACCGGTCTACGATATTCCGTGCACTGCGATTTACAGGGACTTTTCACTCGCACTTCCCATTGCGGGAAGAACTAAAAGGGTCCGGAAGAAGCACTGGGACGAGTGTGCAGACTCAATTGGCCTTCCACAATCAGCAGCACGGAGTGTCATGAGCTTAGCTCTTTCCATCGCCACAAAGATAGACCTCGCAGATCTTCCATTCTCAGGCTCTCCATTGCATGGCGCCCAGCGCGAACTGAGATTCCGCCGAAACGAACTGTTGGATTAAAATCCGCGCCATTCCCGCGTCGCCCCACTTTGCCCAGTTCCTGAATAAATGTCTCGTCACTTCGTAGACTCAACTCCATGAAGCGTTTTGCCCTCACCACCTCGACCCTCCTCTCAGCAGCTTTGCTAGCCGCCTGTTCGGCGTCGAAAAACGAGGAACCAGAGCCAGCAAGCGCTCCCGCAACCAGCACGCAGACTGCAACTCCAGAACAACCTCTGCACTATGTGGCGCTCGGCGATTCCTATGCAGCGATGGGATCGGAAAGCGCGCCCACTACGGGGCCTGGGCCGTGCGTGCGCTCGGCGGACAATTACCCGTCGGTGGTACTGGAGGATCCCAATATTGAGGGCGTGGATGCGTCGTGCTCGGGCGCGCAATCACGGCACATCATCCACGATTGGGCCAATGGCACGAACATCCCCGCCCAGGCCAATAGCCTGCGCCCGGACACTGACCTGGTCTCCCTGTCCATCGGCGGCAACGATACCAATTTCGGTGCGATCTCCCGCTGCCTCTACGGCAAACTTTCGGAGGATGCCGGCCCCAGTTGCGAGAGTGAACTCGGCGCCGTGACAGATCGCGAGTTACAATCCCTACCCGTCAAGCTGGACGCCGTCTACGAGGAAATCGCCCGCCGCTCACCCGATGCACGCATCATCGCCACGGGTTATTTCACGATGCTGGAACCGGACGTCCAATGCTCGGAATCGGGTGCGATCAGCCATGCGGATAGTGTGTGGTCGATTGATGTGACGCACCGTATTAATGAGATTGTTTCAGACGCCGCTTCTCGCCACAACGCTCAATACGTTCTGCCAGCTGATGCCGATCAGCACACCGCATGCGTGAGTCCCGACCAGCGCTGGGTGAATATCCTCGGCGACCAAACGGATTCCTACCCGATGCACCCCACTGCGGCCGGGCAGAAGGCGATGGGCACCGCGGTGCTGGCGGCCGTGCACCAGGGCTAGCCGCGGGGAGAATCGCGCGGGTTTGCGCATTTATCTAGGCCGATAGTTTCCCTACCCGTCGTATCAGCGTTATGAAACACAACACGCTCGCCACTGCCACCCTGCTGCTCGCCGCCATGTTCAGCGTCGGTCAGGCCGCCGCTCAAACGTCGATGGGTTCCCTCGACATCTTCGGCTCCTTGGGATCCAGCCTTCCTGGCTCCTCCGCGCCGAACGAGAATGCAGTCGACTACGTAGCACTCGGTGATTCCTACGCCGCCTACGGTTCGGTCACGGCTCCAACTACTGGCCCTGAGCCGTGTCGTCGGGCAAATGACAACTACCCATCTGGCGTGCTCAGCCAACCGAACATCCAAGGAACGGACGCATCGTGCGGCGGCGCGGTCACGGACAACGTGCTGCGCCCGTGGGATCGTGGCGGCGGCCTGGTGATTCCGGCGCAGGCGGATAGCTTGAACGCGGGCACGGATCTGGTCACGCTGTCCATCGGTGGCAACGACATCAACTTCAGCGCCATCGCCAGCTGCTTCTTCGAGGTCGCCCAGGATCCAAACGCCACACCGTGCAAGGGCCGCCTGGAGGATGACATCAACCAGCGGTACGCGGCGCTGCCCGCCAAGCTGGACGCGGTGCACTCGGAGATCGACCGCCGCTCCCCCAACGCACAGGTCATCGTGACGGGCTACTACACCCTGGTCACGGATTCGGGTGCGTGTTCTGAGGCAGGCGCGATGTCGTTGACGGATAGGGCGTGGATTGTCGATCTCACCGATCGTTTGAACGTTCTTATGTCCGACGCCGCTTCTCGCCACGGCGCGAAATTCGTCCTGCCAGCAAATGCTGATCAGCACACCGCGTGCGCTGATCCCGCCCAGCGCTGGGTCGATGGATCCGGACGCCTCACCAATTCCCACTCGATGCACCCGACTGCGCTGGGCCAGAAGGTCATGGCCGATGCGGTGGTTGGGGATATTTGTGCAAGTGTCGGATCCGAGGCTGCCGAAAATCCACGCAGCAAAAAGCGAGCCCTCCCAATCACTCAATGTGACGGGAGGGCCCGCTTTTAGTTGTACCCCGTACGGGATTTGAACCCGTGTTACCGGCGTGAGAGGCCAGCGTCCTAGGCCGCTAGACGAACGGGGCGCTGGCCTACCAGGACTCGAACCTAGAACGACGGTACCAGAAACCGCTGTGTTGCCAATTACACCATAGGCCATTGTTCGCTTGTTCAAGGTTCATTTGGCGGTGAACCTCGCTCGCAACGGAATGTAATATAACCAGATGCCCTGTTCACAAGCAAATCGCCTGCTCAGGGCACCTTTCCGCGGCCATCACGGAGCGAGGGCGAATCACAGCTGTGTAACTAGCTGAGACTCTCCCCGACACCCCCATTACTCCGCAGCAGCGTAAGGCGTCTGCGCCAGGGCAGAACGCAGGCGTGCCAGCGTGGACTCCTTACCCAGCAACTCCATGGACTCGAACAGCGGAGGCGACACAGCAGCGCCGGAGACAGCCACGCGCAGCGCTCCATACGCTTTACGAGGCTTCAGTTCCATCTGCTCAATCAGTCGACCCTGCAGGGCGGTCTCAAGTGCCGAGGCAGTGAACGAGTTGGCGTCGATCCCTTCGACCTCCTCGATGGAAACGTTGAGCACCTCCACCGCGTCTTCCTTGAGGTTCTTCTTGGCGGACTTTTCGTCCAGCACCAGGTCTTCATCTGCGGTGATCAGGAACTTCAGCAGGCCGTCGGCGTCCGCGAGCACCTTGATGCGCGTCTGCACCAGCTCAGCAGCGAACGCGAACTTGTCCGCCGGGTAGTCCACTGGGAAACCCTTGTACTCCTCTAGGTAGCTGCGCAGTCGCTCAGTGAAGTCGGACAGCTCCAGCAGGCGAATGTGGTCGGCGTTGATGGCCTCCAGCTTCTTCTGGTCGAAGCGCGCCGGATTCGGCTTCACGTCCGCCACGTCGAAGTTGGCGATCAGCTGATCCATGCCGAAGATGTCCTCATCCGCGCTCAAGGACCATCCCAGCAACGAGAGGTAGTTCAGCATGCCCTCGGGGATGATGCCGTTCTCGCGGTGCAGGAACAGGTCAGACTGCGGATCTCGCTTGGAGAGCTTCTTGTTGCCCTCGCCCATCACGAACGGCAGGTGGCCGAAGGTGGGAACCTGCTTGGCCACACCGATGCGCTCCAAAGCCTCATACAACGCGATCTGGCGCGGAGTGGACGGCAGCAGGTCCTCGCCGCGCAGCACGTGAGTGATCTCCATCAGCGCGTCATCTACCGGATTGACCAGCGTGTATAGCGGCTGCCCGTTGGAGCGCGCCACCACGAAGTCCGGAATGGTCTTGCCGTCCACGGTCATCTCGCCGCGCACCAGGTCGGTCCACTCGTAGATGCGGTCGTCCGGCATCCGCAGGCGCCACACAGGCTCGCGGCCCTCGGCCTTGAACGCTTCGATCTGCTCGTCGGTCAGGTCGCGGTCGTAGTTGTCATAGCCCAGCTTTGGGTCGCGACCGGCGGCCTTGTGGCGCTCTTCCACCTCAGCGGCGGTGGAGTATGCCGGGTAGACCTCGCCGGCCTCCTTCAGCGTGGCCAGCACGTCCGCGTAGATGTCCATGCGCTGAGACTGACGGTATGGCTCGTGTGGTCCCCCGACTTCCACTCCTTCGTCCCAGCCGAGTCCGAGCCAGTTCAGCGCGTCGATGATCGCCTGGTAGGACTCCTCAGAATCACGCTTGGCGTCCGTGTCCTCGATGCGGAACACGAGTTTGCCGTCATTGTGGCGCGCGTGCGCCCAGTTAAACAGTGCGGTGCGCACCAGGCCCACGTGCGGCGTTCCGGTGGGCGAAGGGCAGAATCGTACGCGAATTTCACTCATAACGCCCCAGTTTAGCGGCTGTTTTTTATTCGACGCCAAACTCTCCCCGTTGTTACTCAGCCGGACCCTGCAAAGCCTTGTTCTGCCGGGCGAGGAAGTTCCAAGTCTCATTGGCAATATCTGGCGAGAAGAACCAGTTGTGATCCTGTCCGTTGATACGCCAGTGCACGGCCTCGTCCTGACATCCTGGGAAGCCGAACTGAGTGACTACCCCGCCCCGCAGGTTTTGCACCACAGGCTGGGGTGCGCAGCCATTGGCTTGAGCGCGATTGTGGATGAGGTCCATCACGGGAAGGTATGGGGCTTCGTGGAGAGCACCACCGTTGTAGTGGGTGAGCTTGTCGTCGGCACCATGAACCAAGAAGGTTGGCACGCTACCTAGCGCGCAACCCTCGTTGACGGGGTTGTAATACGCGCCGGAGACTCCCACCACACCCGCCATGAGATCTGGGGCCTGGCACGCGAGGTTGGCCGCGAACCCGCCGCCGTTGGACATGCCGGCCGCGTAAATGCGGTTCATGTCCACGTTGAAGTGGTGCTGCAGCTCGGCGACGATTTGTCGGACAAATGCCACGTCTCCCCCGCGGAGTGTGCGTGCATAGGGTGCGCCCTCCCAAGCATTTTCCCGCCCGCGCGGGTAGACCACGATGGCTTCCTGTGCGGCACCGGTGTTCGCGAAGCGAGAGTAGTTGCGGTAGTTCTCCGGGGAATCGTGCCAACCGCCGAAGCCGAAGAGAACCGGGATGGGATGGTTCGGGTCATAGTTGGAGGTCACGCTGATGATCGCGCTGCGGATCTCCTGGTTAGGGCGGAAAAATTCCACGTTGGTGGGATTACCGGGAAGGCCGGGCGCTAATGCTGCCAAAGAGCGGGGCGGTGGCGGCGGAGCGTCTTGAGCCGACGCCGCAGGGCTGGCCGCAAGCCCAAGTAGCAGAGCCAACAATAGGCCGAGGACGTAGCGGAATCGGACGGCGTGTGCGCGCGTCACAGCTCTAACATAAGTCACAGGAGCCACACAGGCAACTTTAATCACAATAGCTGCTGCGCGAGGGATGTATTTCCGACTCGGCGCGTCTCAACTCGGCAACCACTCCCCGACGATCTCCCCTGCATAGCCCGCATCGCGCAACCTGCGCATCCATTCACCCAATGGCAGCTCACCCGTCCCCGGAGCCCCACGCCCAGGCGAATCCGCCACCTGCACATGCTCCGGGCGGACCGAATCCACAATCTCGTCGACGCCCGAGACACCCGTATTCACCGCCAAGTGATACACATCCAGCAGCAGCCCGCCGCCCACTTGGGCAATCACACACTCTGCGTCCACCACCGTCTGCACGGGGTAGTTCTCCATGCCGGAGAGCGGCTCCACCATCGCCACGCCCCCAAACCGCCGCTCCAGCTGACTCTGCACTTGACCAAACCGCGCCACCTGCGCCGCGCTCGCCTCGCGCCCATCCGCTCCCAGCAGAACGTTAAACCTCCGCACCCCCGTGCGCTGATGAAGGTAGTCCAGCGCATCAATATGCCCCACCGGCATATCCCGCTGGTGCAAAATCCCCCGCTCCCCACCAGCCATGTCCCCCGCCCAGGCGTTGAGCGCCACCAACTGCTGCCCTCGCTTCTCCAAGCCAGCCACTAACTCATCCATCTCTTCTGCAGCCGGTTCGGGCGTACCGAACGGCCACCACAGCTCTACCCGCGCGTATCCCTCATCTGCAGCCGCATCCAGCTTCTCCATGATCAGCAGATCCTCGCGCCCAATAGAGCAGTTCTTCGCCGTCAGCCACTGGCCCATACTTCCCATGCCGCCCAGTCTAGAGATCCCCAGAGACAGCCTCATGCAACAATGAGCACCATGAACAGCGAATACCCAGTAGCAATCATCACCGGCGCCGGCGGCGGATTAGGGCGAACCTTCGCCCTAGCTCTCGCCGAGGCCGGATGGGTCATCGCGGCGCTGGGAAGAACGCAGGCCACGGTGGAGGAAACCGTATCGGTCTGTGGTGGCGTCGGAAATAAACATCATCTCGCCCTGACCTGCGATGTCACGGACCCGGAAGCCGTGGCCACTGCATTCGAAACCATCACCACGCGTCTCGGCCGCCTAGATCTGCTGGTCAACAACGCGGGCATCCCCGGCCCCACCGGACAGCTAGACACAATCGACCCAGCCCACGCTCAGGCCACAATCAACACCAATTTCCTGGGCGCGCTCTGGTGCACGCAGTACGCCTTCGCTTGGATGAAGGACAACGGCGGCGGCCGCATCATCAACAACGGCTCCATCGCCTCCCACTCCCCTCGCCCGGGTGCCGCCGCCTACGCAGCCTCCAAGGCGGCCGTGTCCAGCCTCACCGTCTCCACCACGCTAGATGGCCGCGATCACGGAATTACCGCCACCGAACTAGACATTGGCAACGCTCGCACGGAGTTGCTGGGATCGTTTACCGGCAGCGAGCCTATGTTCGACGCCAACCACGCCGCCCGCCTACTCGTGGCCGTGGCCCAGCTTCCCGCCAATGTTTCGGTGGACCACGTGACGGTAACGGCCGCTGGCATGCCATATCTGGGGCGCGGTTAACCGGGATATACCCCCTCCATCTTGCAGAAACTCAACTCTTAAGACCCGGAACATCTAATCTGTCTCAGCGACGAAAAACGGGAAGTCTAGCAAGAGATCTGGCGCACTGTCGGCTATTTGGCTGGTGATCAAAGTCATCATCGTGTCCATCGTGCTGGTGCTGGGCTTTCTTTCCATCGTGCGCTATGAGGACTGGATACCGTTTAACCACAACGCGCAGACTGGCGATTGCATCTCGCAGGAATCCACCAATACGGACAACAAGCAGAAACCGCAGTCGCTGAACTGCGAGGATCCCGCAGCCGCTTACGAGATGTTGAGCGTAGGCAAATCCGATGATTTCACGTGCCGTAGCGTGCCCGAAGCCACCCTCGAGCTGCAGTGGAAGCGCGGTATGGGCACAACCACCTACTGCCTCACGCAAAAGTAACGTTTTCTTAGACGTTCGCTAGGCTGTGTTCATGACTCAGCCCAGCCCACACTCCCCATCGCGGCCGTCAACAGCACCTGATTTTCTGCTGTCGCGGCCCACGGGGAGTTTGCGTACGCAAGGTGTAAAGGAGCTGTTTAGCAGCGCGTATGATGCTTCCACGCACATCCGCAACCTCATGGCGAGCGCTGCGAACTCCGCTGCGGACGAAGTCATCGTCGGCTGCGTTCCCTTTGCTCTCAGCGATCCCGCAGCTCTGGTTATTCCTGAGAAAACGTGGTGGTCAGAAGGGCCGCTGGAACCACCTGCGTTCTTCCGTGGCCACGATATCTCTGACCGGATCAACGTCTCCGAGGTCATCACCTCCGCCACGGCAGAAGAACACGCCGAAGTAGTCAACGCCGCCACGCACACTATCCTGACCACCCAGTTGGAAAAGGTGGTGCTGGCCCGCTTCGCCGACGTTCATTTCGCCCATCCCATCGATCCCCTGCTGGTCTCCGCGCGGATGATCGATCTCTCCGCCAACTTGGACGGCTATGGCATGCAGTTGCCGGAGGAGCTGGGCGGCTCGTTCTTCACGGGCTCCAGTCCGGAGATGCTTATCAAGCGCCACGGCGCGGAGTTCTCCGCGTTTCCCCTGGCCGGGTCCCTGCCCCGCTCCGGCAATCGCGTGGTGGATGAAGCAGCCGCCGATGCCCTTTTGAATTCGGAGAAGGACCTCTACGAGCACCACTTGGTCGTCCAGCACTACCGCCGCGTCCTCGAGCCACTCAGCCGTGAGTTGGAGATCCCCGAAACCCCGGAGATCCACCTGACCAAGGAAATGATCCACCTCGGCACGCCGATCGAAGGCGTGCTGAAGGATCTGGATTACTCCGCGCTGGACCTCGCCCTGCTGCTCCACCCCACCCCGGCGGTCGGCGGGACGCCCACGGAGGCGGCAATGGGCGTGATCTCCGCCGCGGAGCCCGAAAGCCGCGGGATGTACGCGGGCTTCGTGGGCTGGTGTTCTGCCAACGGCGACGGCGAGTACATGGTCGCCATTCGTAGCGCAGACATCGCCGCCGATGGGCGCACCGCCCGCACGTGGGCTGGCGGTGGCATCGTGGGGTCTTCTGATCCCGATGCCGAGGCAGAAGAAACCGCCGCAAAAATGCGAACAGCCCTACGGGCGTTGAACGTTCCCATAGAGCTGTTGAGCGGGTTGAGCTAGTAGCGCTCCACCGGATTGGCCAGAGTTCCCAATCCTGGAATCTCCACGGCGATGCGATCGCCTGGGGTCATCTCTGCGGTACCAGCTGGAGAACCGGTGCAGATGACATCGCCCGGCAGGAGGGTGAATGCAGAGGAAATCCACTCCACGATCTCCGGGATGGACTTAATCATCTGGTTGGAGTTGGAATCCTGCTTGGTCTCGGTCTCGCCGTCGTGAGTCAGGTGCGCCTTGATGGACAGGTTATCGATCTCCATCTCGCCCACGTTGGTCTCGATCCACGGGCCCAGTGGGCAGAAGGAATCGAGGCCCTTAGCGCGCGCCCACTGGCCGTCGGCGAACTGCAGGTCGCGGGAGGAGACATCGTTGACGATGGTGAATCCCAGCACCACGTCCTTCCAGTTCTCTGCCTTGACGTCCTTGCATGGACGACCAATCACAATGGCCAGCTCGCCCTCGAACTCCACGCGCGTAGCCCACTCGGGGATGCGAATGGGAGCCTCGGGGCCCACCACGGCTGTGGGTGGCTTGAGGAAGATTGTGGGAGGCAGGTGTTCCGCGCCCTGCTTGAAGACCTCGGCAACATGGTCCGCGTAGTTGCGCCCCACGGCAACTACCTTGGAGGGAAGAATTGGCGCCAGCAGGCGGACTTCCTCAATGGGCCATTCCTTGCCTGTGAACTCAGGCTGCCCAAAAGGGTGCCCGGCAATTTGGCGGCAGGTGGCACCGGTTCCATCCGGCTGTCCCCCTTCGAGGACCGCAAATGTCATTCCTTCTGGGTGAGCTATTCGAGCAATGCGCATGGATCGTAATCTTAGCGCACGCTTGTCTTACTCACAGGGGCTGCATGGCCTTTAAGGTGCTTGCCTGTGCACGCGCCTTCATCGCGAGGTAGAGCTCCGCGCACGCGAGAGCATCCGTCAAGGCATTGTGGCTGCGGTACTCCGGCAGCTCATAGCGGGCGCGTACGCGCGGAAGTCGCAGGTCTTCTCCCCGCGGGAACGTTCCCATCCTTTCCATGTGCCGACGCTCAATCGCAAACGTATCCACCACCGGCACGGACAATCCGGATCCGTAATGCTCGCGGCACAGCGCTCCGAGGAACTCCCGTTCGATGGACGCGTAGTGCGCTAGCAGAGCCCGTCCGGCGAGTGCACGGAGCAGCCTGTCCACGGCCACGTCCGGTCGTGTGCCCCAGGAGAGCTCCTCGTCCGTCAGCCCGTGGATGGTGGCGGAGTGCCCAACGCTGTCCGCCCCTGCGGTGTTGATCAGCTCGTAGCCTGAGCCGGAAAGATCAATCTCCCCTCCATTGACTGGCACCCATCCGATGGACAGCACGCGATCCTTCGCGGCATCGAGTCCTGTGGTTTCAACATCCACGGCCAGCAACGGCAACTGCTCCAGCGAGGTATCGGCTGCCGGGCGCGGCGCGTCGTAGAAATCTCGTAGCGCACCAGTCGCTGTGCCATGGCGTCGAAACATCTTAAACATCAGATGCTCCGAATGGGATACTTGAGATTCAAGGAATTTTGCATGCTTTTAATGATCTGGAACGCGTCGCGCAGGTTCTCGCGATCCATCTTGGACAAGCGGCCAGGCGCGATGTGATAGTCCGGCTTCTCGCCCTGACGAATCTGCTCTGCCTGGTGCTGGAGTGTGATGTTGTTGAGGAATGTGAACGCGTCTGTGAGGTCCGAGACTGAGCGAGCAGACAGCCCGGCGTCCTTGGCTCGCTCGAGCCGCTGCAGTGTGCCCAGCGCGTCTTTTCCTGCGGTGATAGAGACCAGCCGCGCCATCTGCACGATCGCCGCCGTTCCGCCCTTCTTCACGTCCAACGTGTTGCGGTAGTCCCCGCTACGGTCCACCACCAGGCCGCGGAAGAATCCGAGCGGCGGTTCGCGCCGGGCAGCCAGAGCCGCGAGGTGGGCGTGCAGGCGCGAGGAGTTCTGAGCGGTAGCGACCGCCTGCGCGTGCACGGATTCCGCGAGCTGAACGTCCCCGTGGATCGGGCGCATGTCGAAGAACGTCTGCGCGTACAGGAGCGCATCAGGCTCAGGAGCGGTGATCCACTGGTGGAAAGTGTCGGCCCACTGCGAGGCGGTCATCCGCCACTCGGGATTGCTGGCCATCATTTCACCAGGACATAGCACTTGTCCCGCGGTATCCAGTCCGTGGCAGACGTACTCGGAGAGCTGCGCGAAATACTCGCCGTGGGTGATAAGGTCGTATTCGTTTGAGAGCACCAATGCGTTGTCTTGGTCCGACGCCAAACCCATCTCCTTGCGACCCTGCGATCCCAAGACGACGAAGGCATACTGCACTGGTGGAGGCCCTAGTTTCTCTTCAGCCAGGTGTAGCAAGCGGCGCGCCATGGAATCGGCCACCACGGTTAACAGGCTGGTGATCTCGTCCGCGGAAGCGCCGCGTTCGATGAAACGCAAGGCCACGCGTTGTGCATCGTCGTAGACCTCTCGCATTTCCTCCTGAGAGTTCTTACGTCCCAAATCCCCTGCGAAGTACATGGGGTTAGCCTGCAGCAAGCGCATGACGTCCGCGGAGGCAATGATGCCGGTGGTGCGCCCACGTTCCACGATGGGGATGTGATGAATGTTTAGCTCTGCCATCACCAGCATGGCTTCCATGACCAGCTGATCCGGGCTGGCGGTGTGCACCTCGCGCGTCATCAGCTCGCTCACGGGTGTGGCCGGATCGATGGCCTGGGCGATGGCCTTGCGCATGTCGCGGTCGGTGATGATCCCCAGCAGTTCGCCGTCTAAGCTGCCGTTATCCATGACCAACAGAGAGCTGACGTTCTTGTCTCCCATGATGCGGGCAGATTCCTGCAGCGTGATCTCCGGCGCGATGTGCGCGGGATTGGGAATGGCGAAGTTATCGAGGCGGGTACGAAGCACGTCTGAAAAGGATTCACCATGCAGCTGTTGAGCCTCAGCGCGAATGCGTGCGGACAGCCCCGAGTAGTACCGCACCAATTCTGGACTGGAGGCAGCCAGCTCGGCGAAGGCCTGGCGCTCCATCAGGAGCAACAGGGAGTCCTCCACCGTGACGATTGTGTACTTCGAGGTGGACTCCGTAACCAGGGTGGAGTACCCGAAGCTGCGCCCGGTGTCTCGTCTATCCAGCAGCACGTCGTCGGCATCCATCACGTCCACCGCGCCGGAACGCACCACGTAGAGATAGTCGTTGGGCTCGCCGGCTCTGATGAGTGTGGTGCCTTTGCGCACGTAGCGCATCGTCATGGAGCCGGGAACTGTATCGAGGATCTCCGGATCCAAGGAGTGGAATGGGTGATGCTCTGCGAGGAAACGGCGCACCTCGTCTAGCTCGACGTTCATGGACTTAGTTTAGCCCACAAACGTTTCTACATCTGCGATTTAGAGCTTCTGCACCGCCGCTGCCACGCGGTCGCCGACCTCGGAGGTGTTGATGGGCGAACCGTCGCGGTTGGCGGCTTCCTCGAGCACGGCGCGCTCGATCTTGTCCGCGTTCTCTTCATCTCCCAGGTGGCGCAGCATCAGTGCCACGGACAGGATGGTGGCACACGGATCGGCAATTCCCTGCCCCGCGATATCCGGCGCGGAACCGTGGACTGGTTCAAACATCGACGGGCTCTTGTGGGAAGGGTCGATGTTGCCGGAGGCAGCCAAGCCAATTCCGCCAGTGACCGCACCCGCGAGGTCGGTGAGAATATCGCCGAAGAGGTTATCGGTGACAATCACGTCGTAGACTGAAGGCTTGGTCACCATGTAGATGGTGGCGGCATCGATGTGGTTGTAATCAACCGTGACCTCGGGGTATTCCTTGCCGATGGTATCCACCGCGCGCTGCCACAGGCCGCCAGCGTTGACCAACACGTTGGTTTTGTGCACGAAGGTCAGCTTCTTGCGTCGAGACTGTGCGCGCTCAAACGCATCGCGCACCACGCGCTCTACGCCGTAATAGGTGTTCTGCGAAACCTCGGAGGCCACCTCCTGGTCGGTTCCCTGGCGCAGCGTTCCTCCGTTGCCGCAGTACAGGCCTTCGGTGCCTTCGCGGACCACCACGAAGTCGATCTCGCCAGGGTTACTTAGCGGGCTGGTAGCTCCCGGGTAGAGCTTGGATGGGCGCAGGTTCACCGCATGATCCAGCTTGAAGCGCAGCGGCAGCAGCAGCCCGCGTTCCAGCACGCCCGCGGGCACGGTGCGGGGATCACCGATGGCGCCCAGCAGGATAGCATCGTGCTCGCGGAGGGAGTCCAGATCAGCGTCAGTGAGAGTCTCGCCATTGCGAAGGTAGCGACGGGCGCCGAGGTCAAAATCAGTCGTTTCCACGTCATCGCGCAGGGCCTGCAAAACCTTCAGCGCTTCCGGAACAACTTCGGTGCCGATGCCATCTCCGGCAATCACAGCGAGTTTCATTGTGTGAACTCCTTTGTCTCACTAGTTGGATTGCGATTAGTGTAACACGCCTCCAATACACCCTAATTTCGCAACAAGCGGTTGCCTTAAATACTGCTCAACCGCTACAGTCAACTCGTTTACATCATCACTAAAGTTAGGCTTCGGTAACTTTATGTGGCCTTACCTAAGTCGCCACGCCTCCAGCCTACTTTCCTACTGAACCGGGGTACTTGTGCTCTACGCCAACCTCCTTATCGGACTGCGCGAAGGTCTGGAAGCCACCATGGTGGTCACCATTTTGGCTGCATACCTGACCAAAACCGGCAGAAAACACGAGCGGCCATGGCTGTTCGGTGGCGTGCTTGCTGCACTGATCTTCACCGCCATCAGCTTCGCCATTCTCCACTTCGGCACCAAAACCCTGACCACCCAAGGCCAGGAGCTCATTGGTGGCATCGCGTCACTGGTAACCGTCGCGATGATCACGTGGATGCTGCTGTGGATGAGCAGCGCGGGCAAGAGCATGTCCGCCGAGCTCAAGGGACGCATGGAAGCTGCAGTAGGCCCCAAAGCCGTCTTCTTCGTAGCGTTTTTGGCAGTCGGTCGCGAGGGCATCGAGACGATCCTGCTGGCTTTTGACAGCCTGACGTCGAATAACAGCACTCCGTTCATCGGACTCGCGGTAGGTATCTCGATCGCCGTGGTCATCGGCTTCCTCATCTACAAGGGCGCCATTCGCGTAGACATCGGCAAATTGTTCCGCCTGCTCGGCATCCTGCTGGTGCTGGTGGCGGCGGGCATCCTGCGCTACGGCATCCACGACCTGCAGGAAGCAGGTGTGCTGCCAGGGCTAAACACCCACGCCTTCGACATCTCCGGAATCCTGACCCCGGGCACCTGGTACGCCACGGCCATCGAGGGCATGTTCAACTTCGTGCCTAACCCTTCCGTTCTCTCCTTCGTGGCGTGGGCCGCGTACCTCATCATCGTCATGGCGCTGTTCCTGCGCGCGGGCAAGCCAACCCCGAAGAAAAACGTCACCTCTACCCCTGCCTCACAGAAAGCTACCCCCGCCAATGTCTAAGTACTCTTCCATTCGCGCCCTCGCCCCTGCTGTCGCACTCAGCCTGGTTCTCGTCGGTTGTGCCGATAAAGCCGAAGAAGGCGCTTCTTCAATCGACGTCAATGCTAATGACACCGCCTGCGAGGTAGGAAGCTCTGAGACCAGCACCGGATCCACCACGTTCAAGGTGGTCAACAACGGCACCAAGACCAACGAGTTCTACGTCATGACCAGCGGCGGCCGCGTGCTGGGCGAAGTGGAAAACATCGGCCCCGGCGCCTCCCGCACCTTGGTGGTCGAGTTCCAGGACGCTGGCGATTACACCACCCTGTGCAAGCCCGGCATGGTGGGAGAAGGCATCTCCGGGACCATCAAGGTCACCGGCGAGTCCGTGAACTCCGCAGAAGGCGATGCCGCCCTGACCGAGGCCGTGGAGAACTACACCTCCTACGTGCGCAGCCAGACCGAAAACCTACAAGATGTCACCGCCGAGTTCGTAGACGCCGTCAAGGCCGGCGACGTGGACAAGGCCAAGGAGCTGTTCCCGCAAGTCCGCACCCCATACGAGCGAATCGAGCCCGTCGCAGAGTCCTTCCCTAACGATCTAGACCCACGCATCGACCTGCGCGAGGCCGACCTCGCCGAGGGCGACGAGTGGACCGGCTTCCACACCATCGAAAAGGACCTGTGGGAAGGCGGCAAGATCACCGGCCAGACCAAGAAGAACGCCGATCAGCTGTCGCAGGACATCAAGGAGCTGGTGGATGGCATCAACTCTGATGACTTCCAGCTCAGCCCCGTGCAGATCGCCACGGGTGCCCAGGGTCTGCTGGATGAGATCGCCACCTCCAAGATCACTGGTGAAGAGGACATTTTCTCCCACACCGACCTCTACGATTTCCAGGCCAACCTGGAGGGCAGCCGCGCGGCCATCGCCTCTCTGGAAAAGCCGCTGGAAGAGCGCAAGCCAGGCATGCTCAAGGAGATCAACTCCCGCTTCGATGCCGTGCAGGACGAACTCAACAAGCACCGCGAGGGCGATGGCTTTGTCAGCTATGACACTGTCTCCGATTCCGAGCGCAAGGCCCTGTCCACCGCCTTGGATCACCTCACCGAGGAAGTCTCCAAGGTCCCAAGCGTAATTTCCGAATAGTCATGACCTCTGAGAACAAGAACAAGTCCGGAGTCTCCCGGCGAGGTTTCCTCGCGGGAATGGGCATCGGCGCCGGTGCCGGCGTTCTCGCTGGTGGCGGTGGTGTTGCGGCGTACTCCGCAGAAACGGATTCCACCGGCGAGGATTCTTCTATTCCTTTCCGCGACGCGCATCAGGCGGGCATTGTCACGGCACAGCAGGAACACCTGCACATCGTGGCGATGGACGTGCTCACTGAGGATCGCGACGAGCTCATAGACATGCTCGCCACCTGGACCACCATGGCCGAGCGCATGACTCAGGGCTTACCCGCCGCAGATGAATCCGGCGAGTCCGATTACGCCGTGCCCACCGATTCCGGCGAGGCGCAGGACCTGGGCGCCAAGAACCTCACCGTGACCGTCGGTTATGGTCCTTCTCTTTTCGACGACAGATTCGGGCTGAAGAACTCCAAGCCTGCACAGCTCAATCCTCTTCCCACCTTCCCTAGCGATCAGCTCAAGGACGAGCTCTGCGATGGCGACATCGTGATCCAGGCCTGCGCGGACGATCCACAGGTGGCGGTCCACGCGGTACGCAACTTGGTGCGTGCTGGCAGTGGTGTGGTGGAGGTGCGCTGGTCTCAGCTGGGCTACGGCCGCGCTAGTTCCACGACTACCGAGCAGGCCACTCCCCGCAACCTCTTTGGCTTCAAAGACGGTACCCGCAACATCCACTCGAGCGAGACCGAAGCCGTGGATGACTACGTGTGGGCGGACGAAGCCGGATGGATGAACGGCGGCTCCTACTTGTGCGCCCGTCGCATCCGCATGCTGCTGGAGCTGTGGGATCGGCAGAACCTCGGCGAGCAGCAAGCCACGTTCGCGCGCTTCCGCAAGTCCGGCGCTCCCCTAGGCACGGAGGATACGGACGATCAAGAATTCGCGGAAGTTCCGTTTGACCTGATCTACGGCCGGGAACCAGTCATCCCCGAAGATTCGCACGTGTTCCTCTCCCACCCAGAGAACAACAGCGGTGCGCGCATCCTGCGGCGCGCGTATAACTTCATCGAAGGTTCGGACACCTTCGGTCACTTGTCAGCGGGCCTGTTCTTTATCGCTTTCGC
Source organism: Corynebacterium dentalis (assembly GCF_900232865.1). Taxonomy (GTDB): domain Bacteria; phylum Actinomycetota; class Actinomycetes; order Mycobacteriales; family Mycobacteriaceae; genus Corynebacterium; species Corynebacterium dentalis. The sequence goes on from NZ_OCTS01000001.1 coordinate 123,136, forward strand.
TGGCAAGCCGGAAGAGACGTTCATCCCTATCCAGATGAAGCTGTCTCGTAACGACCGTATGAATGAGTACGTTCGCTACGAGTCCAAAGCCATCTTCGCGTGCCCTCCCGGCCTCAAAGAGGGCCAGGACTGGGGCACGCAGCTGTTCGGCTAGTTCAGATCCAGGACTACAGCGGTGGAGGCGTTCAGGTCACCCTGAATCTTTTCCACCAGCTGCTCGTCCAGGTCCTGAGCTACGCGCAGAACCAGCGTTGCCTGCTCGTCGCCCTCGGAGGGAGACAGTGCAGCAGCGTCAATGTTGATGCCCTCGGCACCCAGCGCGGTGCCCACGGAGCCCAGAGCGCCTGGCTGGTCGCCGTAGACCAGGAACAGGTTGTGACCGGTGGCTCGCAGATCCAGACCGCGACCGTTCAGGCGCACGATCTTCTCCACGCGCTCCAGGCCGGTCAGGGCACCGATGACGGACGCGGACTGTCCGTCGGCAGAAACGACCTTGACCTCCAACACAGAGCGGTGAGTCACGGACTCATCCTGGGTGCTGACCTCGAGGGATACGCCACGCTCTTCGGCGATCTTTGGAGCGTTGACGAAGGTCACCTGCTCGTCAATCACACCGGAGAACACGCCGCGCAGTGCGGACAGTCCCAGCGCATCAACGGACTCAGAGGACAGCTCGCCACGAGCCTCCACGGTGACAGCCTGCGGAGCGGCACCCAGCAGGGAACCTGCCACGCGGCCCAGCTTGGTTGCCAGGTTCAGCCAGAGCGCAACTTCCTCGGAGACCTTGCCACCTGCGACGTTGACGGCGTCGGGAACAAAATCGCCAGACAGTGCGCGCAGAACGGAGGCAGCCACGTCGGTGCCTGCACGGTCCTGAGCCTCTTCGGTGGACGCGCCGAGGTGAGGGGTAACAACAACCTCATCCAGCTCGAACAGAGGGGAATCGGTGCAAGGCTCGGAGGCGTAGACGTCGAAGCCGGCACCACGGATATGACCGGACTTGATGGCGTCTGCCAGAGCCTGCTCGTCAACCAGGCCACCGCGGGCGGCGTTGATGATGATCTGGCCCTTCTTGGACTTAGCCAACAGGTCAGCATTGAACATGCCGGCCGTTTCCTTGGTCTTAGGAAGGTGGATGGTGACGAAGTCCGCGCGACCCATCAGGTCCTCAAGGTTGTCCACCAGCTCCACGCCCAGCTGAGCGGCGCGCGCAGCGTTGGCGTAAGGATCGTAGGCAATGATGTCCGTCTCGAAGGCAGCCAGGCGCTGAGCGAACAGCTGGCCAATGTGGCCGAAGCCGACGATGCCGACGGTCTTGTTAAGGATCTCCACGCCATTGAAGGAGGAGCGCTTCCACTCGCCATCGCGCAGGGTCTTATCCGCGGCTGGGATCTGACGGGCGGTGGACAGCAACAGGGAGATTGCGTGCTCACATGCGGAGTGGATGTTGGAGGTCGGAGCATTAGCCACCATCACGCCACGGGAGGTGGCGGTCTCGATGTCCACGTTGTCCAGGCCCACGCCTGCACGTCCGACGATCTGCAGCTTCGGTGCGGCTTCCAGAACCTCGGCATCAACCTTGGTTGCGGAACGGACCAGCAGAGCATCTGCGTCCACGACTGCCTTCAGCAGCTCGGGGCGGTTCGGGCCATCCACCCAACGCACCTCTACGGAATCTCCGAGGGCGTCCACGGTGGACTGGGAAAGCTTGTCGGCAATGAGGACTACCGGGCGATTACTGCTCACGATATTTTCTCCTGAGTGGAAAAGTAGTGCCTCGTCCGCGCCGAAACGACCGCGCCGGCGCCGAGAGGGACCACGCCGTCCAAGTGTGGCGTGCGACGCATTACAGCATAGCTGTTACTTCATAATCATTCAGCATTGCGTCCTGGAACCTGGCTATCGCCGCGGCGGCATCAAAGTTCACGCCGATGAGCACCACCTCGTTGGCTGGCGTGAGGCCGGCACTGCCCCACGAACCAGCTGGTTGGATGCGCAAATCGGGTCCAGCTTGGTGCCACACTTGGATGAGTCCCGCCGTTCCGCGAAGGGCTTCTAGCAGGCGGCCGCGGTCGAATGGCCGATCGCCACGGAAAACTACTGAGCTGATGCCGTATTCTTCCGTCTCCGGCGTGTGCGGGTTGGCGAGTTCGTCGAGGTAGCCCTCGTAGGCGCGTGCCGTGTCTTCGTCGTAGAGGTGCGCGCCGAGGATGTTCTCGATGACGCTGCGCCCGTTGACCTTTCCTTCGGTCATTTTCTCGACGCCAGCTCGCGGATTCATCTTCTTGATCAGCGCCTCAGTGGCTTTGTAGCGGCCAGGGGTGGTCAGATCTGGCTTGGTGATATAGATCTTGTCTGCGAATTCAATCTGGTCTACCAGCAGGTCTGCGATGGTGCGTTCATCTTCTGGTGTGGCTTCCATGTCTGCTTCGCGCAGCAGCTGCTTTTGGCCTATAAGCTGCAGGAACTGGGAGGCATCCACGAGGGTGACCATCGTATCGATGGGCGCGACATCCGCCAGCCTGGTTCCGCCTTCCCACTGCCACTCAAACGTGGCAGCCACGGGCATGGGCTCGGAGATGCCGGTGGATTCGATCACGATGTGGTCATATTTCCCGGACTTGGCGAGCTTTCCCACGGACTCGATGAGATCTTCTCGCAACGTGCAGCAGATGCAGCCGTTGGTTAATTCAACGAAGCGATCTTCTCCCCTTTCGAGGTGCCCCTCCCCCGCGATAAGCGAGGCATCGATGTTGACCTCGGAGAAATCGTTGACGATGACCGCGATGCGCCGGCCTTCGCGGTCTGCAAGCAAATCATTGAGCAGGGTTGTCTTGCCGGAGCCGAGGAACCCAGAGATAACGGTGACGGGAGTTGATGCATGTTCGTGTGACATGCGAGCAACTCTACACCTTACGGATAATCGTTTTCATTAGCGGTTGCCGGCCTACCGACTTTCACAATTTTTCCCCAACTGCTCCGCGCCAATCCCATCTGCAACATTGTCTTGGGGTTTTGCATGGGCACGATTTGAGTTGGGGAAGAATTGTGAATCCCCCTCAAACAAACAAGCAAAAAGCGCCGCCCACCAGAAACGGTGAACGGCGCTTAAGCGAACCGACTGAGGAAAAACTTAGGCAGTCTCAGCGCGGGCGTCGACCTTAACCCAGCTCATGAGATCGCGCAGCTTCTTGCCGGTAGTCTCAATCTGGTGGTCGTTGTAGGAAGCACGCAGATCCTCGAGCTCCTTGTTGCCACCCTCAACGTTGGCAACCAAGCGTTTGGTGAAGGTGCCGTCCTGAATATCGGTCAGGATGTCTTTCATACGCTTCTTGGTGTCCGCGTCGATCACGCGTGGGCCAGAGAGGTAGCCACCGAACTCGGCGGTGTCAGACACGGAGTAGTTCATGTTGGCGATGCCGCCCTCGAACATGAGGTCCACGATCAGCTTCAGCTCGTGCAGGCACTCGAAATATGCCATCTCTGGCTCGTAGCCAGCCTCAACCAGTACCTCGAAGCCTGTCTTGACCAGCTCCTCGGTCCCGCCACAAAGCACAGCCTGCTCACCAAACAGGTCGGTCACGGTCTCCGCTTCGAAGGTGGTAGGGATCACGCCGGCGCGAGCTCCACCAATGGCAGCAGCGTAAGCCAGTGCCAGGTCCTTGCCCTCGCCCTTTGGATCCTGGTCGATGGCGATCAGGCAGGGAACGCCCTTGCCATCGACGAACTGGCGACGCACCAGGTGGCCTGGACCCTTTGGAGCAACCATGCCAATGGTGATGTTATCCGCTGGCTTGATCAGGTCGAAGTGGATGTTCAGGCCGTGTCCGAAGAACAGCGCGTCGCCGTCCTTCAGGTTGGGCTGAATGTCGTTTTCGAAGATGGACGCCTGGGAGGTATCAGGAGCCAGCAGCATGATGACATCTGCCCACTCGGATGCCTCGGCGTTATTCATCACCTTGAAGCCAGCTTCTTCAGCCTTGGCGCGGGACTTGGAGCCTTCGCGCAGGCCGATGACTACATCCACGCCGGAATCGCGCAGGTTCTGGGAGTGTGCGTGTCCCTGGGAGCCGTAGCCAATAACAGCGACCTTGCGACCCTGGATGATGGACACGTCTGCATCGTCGTCGTACAACACGTCAATTGCCATGGGAATAGTTCCTTTCGTTGGGAACGAGCTGTTCGTGAATGAATCAGCCGTCAATATCTTCTTTTATACCAGCCGCGCGTTTCAGTTGATGGGATGGGGTGTCCATATAGTGAACCTCACTCCATCCGCCAAAACTAGAGCTTCGCTGGGTACATAGCCTTCGGTCCGCGGCTCATCGCCGTGATCGAGGATTCCACCAGCTCACGGATACCGAATGGCTCCAGGATGTCCAGCAAAGCCTGCAGCTTAGACGGAGATCCTGTGGCCTCGATGATCACGGATTCAGCACCCACGTCCACGACGTGCGCGCGGAACAGCTTGGCGGATTCGACCACCTGCGTACGGTTCGTGGCATCGGCGGAAACCTTCACCATCAGTAGCCCGCGGGCCACCGTAGTGTCCGGATCCTGACGGGAGACCTTGAGCACGGGGATCAGCTTGTTCAGCTGCTTGGTAATCTGCTCGATCACCTGGTCTTCACCCTCTAATACGATCGTGATTCGATTGACGCCCTCTACCTCAGTTCGGCCTGAGCTGATGGACAGGATCGAGAACGCGCGACGCGTAAACATCCCCGAGATACGGGAGATGATGCCGTCTACGTCTTCACACAGGATGGACAGTGTATGGACTTGAGACATTAGTTCTTCTCCTCGTTGTCGGTGCGCTCTGCGATCTGGTCCTGGAGATCTTCTTCCATCTCTTCTTTGACGACGCCATGAATCTCCGCAGGATCCTCCCCTGCCGAGGATTCATCATCGAACAGTGGACGTAGATTCATCGCGTACTGGATCTCATTGTTTGAGGTACCAGCGGCAACCATTGGCCAAACCTGCGCGTCCTCACCCACGATAAAGTCGATCACCACGGGACGGTCATTGATCGCTTCGGCCTTGCGGATGGTCGGCTCCACGTCTTCCTTGCGGGTCACGCGGAATGCGGCACAGCCCATGGCCTCCGCCAGCATCAGGAAGTCTGGCAGGTAGTTCTCGCCGGGCTTCAAGTTGGTGTGAGAGTAGTGCTCGTCGTAGAACAGCGTCTGCCACTGGCGCACCATGCCCAGGTTGCCGTTGTTGATCAGAGCGACCTTGATCGGCAGCTTCTCCACCGCACAGGTCACCAGTTCCTGGTTGGTCATCTGGAAGCAGCCGTCGCCGTCGATGGCCCACACGCTGGTCTCTGGCTTTCCGGCCTTCGCACCCATGGCGGCGGGCACCGCGTAGCCCATGGTTCCCAGCCCACCGGAGTTCAGCCAGGTCCGGGGGTTTTCGTAGTCCACGAACTGCGCCGCCCACATCTGGTGCTGACCCACGCCAGCCACGTAGATGGCCTCTGGTCCAATCACGCGAGACAGCGTCTCGATGACGAACTGTGGCGCCAGCTTCTCATTAGGCTGCTCGCTGTAGCCGCGTGGGAAGTCCTCGACCAGCTTGCCCAAGTACTTCAGCCAGCCCGTAGTGTCCGGCCCCTCCAGCTTGTTGGACTTCATCGCGTCGCTGAGCGCCTGCAGTACCTCGCGAGCGTCGCCCACGATCGGCACCTGCACTTCGCGCACCTTGCCGATTTCCGCGGGGTCGATGTCCGCGTGAATAACCTGTGCGTTCGGAGCGAAGCTGCCCAGATGACCAGTCACGCGGTCGTCGAAGCGAGCGCCGATGGTGATCAGCAGGTCAGAGCGCTGCAGCGCGGCCACGGCAGGCACGGTTCCGTGCATACCGGGCATGCCCATGTGCAGTGGGTGGGAGTCCGGGAAGGTTCCCAAAGCCATCAAAGTGGTGACCACGGGGATGTCGTAGGCCTCAGCGAAAGCCATCAACTCACGGTGAGCCTCAGCCTTGACCACGCCACCGCCGACGTACAGCACTGGCTTCTTGGCGCTATTGATCAGATGCACGGCTTCATCGATCTGCCGCGAGTGCGGAGTGGTGACCGGACGGTAGCCAGGCAGTTCGTACTTCGGCGGCCAGACAAAGTCCAGCTCAGCGTTCTGCACATCCTTGGGGATGTCCACCAGCACGGCGCCGGGACGGCCCGTGGATGCCACATGGAAGGCCTCCGCGATGGCTGCAGGAATGTCATCAGGATGGGTCACCATGAAGTTGTGCTTGGTGATGGGCATAGTCACGCCACGGATATCAGCCTCCTGGAAGGCATCCGTACCGAGCATGTGCTGGCCTACCTGGCCGGTGATGGCCACCAGTGGAACGGAGTCCATGTTGGCGTCGGCAATGGGGGTGACCAGGTTCGTGGCACCAGGTCCGGAGGTGGCGATACACACACCAACGCGACCGGTCGCCTGCGCAAAGCCCGTTGCTGCATGGCCTGCACCCTGCTCGTGACGGACCAGGATGTGATTGAGCTTTTCGGAGGAGTAGAGCGCCTCGTACAGTGGCAACACTGCGCCGCCAGGCAGACCAAAGACAACGTCTGTGCCCAGCTCTTCGAGGGAGCGGACAACAGCTTCTGCGCCGTTAATGCGCTCGGGTCGCTTGCCGCGAGAGTTGTTCGCCAGGATGGCTGGTGTGGGTTGCGAGCGTGATGTGTCAGTCACGTGTCATTCGCTCCTTGGGTCAATGGTCTTTGTCGAAGAGGACGGCAATCAAAAAGCCCCCGAGTAACCGAGCGAGTCGGTACCGAGGGCGCGGTGTGTATTCGAGGATCTCGAGTGAGGGTTGCGCCCCTCAGCCTACGAGTACGCGAATAACTAGGTTGCTCATCATGGTTGTCATCATAACTAGCGGTGCTGTGTCATGCAAGTCACTGAGCACAACTTTCCCAAACTATGAACGTCACTATCCCACTAGGTGACCACTTAACACCGTGAAATTCAGCGTTTGCCAAGCTCATTCCAAGAGTGTGACTCACTGAAATTTTTCATTACGGTGGAGCGCATGAATGTGAAGTTTTTCCTCTACGAGGTCTGGGGATGGTTAATCCACCACGGCATTCCCCTCACTGCTCTCGTGCTTACAGCGATCCTCATCCCACGCTTGGGACGCTTGGCGATGCGCATGGCCGAGCGCCAGCTCTCCAAGGGCGAAGAGGCAACCAAGACCCGCCTGGCGCTGATTGGCGCGCTGGTTTACGTGGTAGAAGCTGTTGCCTTCTTCTTCATCGTCATGGTCGGCCTCACTAACTTGGGCGTTCCCGCCATGGGCGCGGCATTGCCCGCCACTGTGGTTTCTGCTGCCATTGGTTTCGGCGCGCAGAACGTTATTGGTGACTTCCTGGCTGGTTTCTTCATCATCTCGGAACGCCAGTTCGGTTTGGGAGATTACGTCAGCTTCGATGGACCCAGCAATCCCGTCGAGGGCACGGTGGTAGCGATCACCCTCCGCGCCACCCGCTTGCGCACCCCGTCCGGCGAGATGGTCAACGTCCCTAACGGCACCACCGGCGTGATCACTAACTTCTCTCAGGAGTGGTCCCGTGCTGTTGTGGACATCGAAATTCCAATGAAGCACGGCGAGTCCATGGCCGAGCTCACCCGCGGCGTGGAGCAGGCCGCTCAGCATGCCGTCCGCGATCCTGAGGTCGCCAAGGATGTCACCGATCAGCTGGACGTTTTGCCTGCCATGAGCTTGGTTCAGCCCGCGACCGCCGGTCAGCCGTGGTCGGTGCAGTTCCGTATCACGGCTGACGTCAATCCTGCGCGCCAGTGGGCCGTGGAGCGTGCTATTCGTGCCGCGGTGGCCAATGAGTTCTGGGAGCGTATGCAGCATGCGCCCGCGTTCGGTCCTTCTTCTTTTTCCGACGCCACCACCCCCGCCGATTCCGTCTCCGCCAACCGAGACGAGAACGCTGCCCTTACTGAGCAGGCAAGCGGTTCTGAGCCTAAGGACGATGGCCCAGGCTCCCCGTCAAATCACACGTTCGATCCGCAGCGTCCCGGTCGGCGACGTGACGAGCGCGGCGACATTATTGTTGGCGAGGAAGACTTCGGCGATTCCCTCGACGAGGCAGCCTTCGAGCGCCATGATTACGACACGAAGCTCAAAAACTTCTTGAGCATCGGTGGTCGCACTCGCGTGTCTACTACCCTGCTGTTCATTGCGCTGATCTTCGTGGGCGGGCTGGCACTGGCGGCGTCGAATCCAGAAGGCGGCCAGGCAGGCCTGCTCAACCCAGCTCGCTGGCAGTCCACAGAGGAAACCACGGAGATTTCCGAGACCACCCCTTCTGCTACTGAGTCTGAGGTAATGGAGACGCCGACCGAGGAACAACCTCAGTACACCGAGCAACCAACGGACACAACTAACCAACAGACCTATGAACAGACGCCTCAGAGCGAATCGAGCCAGCAACAGCCTGACTCGTCCACCCAAGAGCAATCGACGGCGGACAACACCCAGCCCTCGCAATAGCACCTGATTCAACAACCACAGACCAACCTGTTTAAATAGCAACCATGAGCGCAAAGGCAAAAAGAAGCACTCCACCTACTGCAGGGCCTGGAGTGAAGTGGCGTGGCGACACGGTGTACCTCTCCCCGAGCCGCGAGCATTTGCTCGGCGTGGCTTTCATGGTGGTGCTGTGTCTGATCTTTGCGGGATTCAAGTTCTCTTGGTTCTTCTGGGTTCCACTGCTACCGCTGATCTTCCTGGCGTGGACTTTTTACGTGCGAACCACGGTGGGGCCTCAGGGCATCGCTACCCGCTACGCCCTGCGCAAGAACCGGAAGATGAGCTGGAATAAATTTTCCGGTGTGCAGTTTAATAAGGCAGGTAAGGCCTACGCGGTTACTCACGAAGACGGAGCCGACGACACCCGATTCTGGCTCCCGGGAGTAACCTTTAATTCGCTGATCACCCTCAGCGTGGCATCTGACGGCCGAATTCCCGATCCGGTGACCCCGGGACGAGAAGCCGCAGATCGCAAGGTGCAGGTTGTCCACAAGGATGGCCACGCAGTGCTGATGGACAAGGACGAATACGCTGAATACGAAGCTCAGCGTCGCGCCGAAGTAGAGAAGAGTGACTAAAACGATGAACGCAATCCCATTGAGATCCGCTGTAACCACCCAGGGCCGTAACGCTGCAGGCGCACGCGCACTGTGGCGCGCCACGGGCATGACCGACGCGGACTTCGACAACAAGCCCATCATCGCCATCGCGAACTCGTACACGCAGTTCGTGCCGGGTCACGTGCACCTCAAGGACGTTGGCGACATCGTGGCAGAGGCCATCACTGAAGCCGGTGGCGTGGCACGCGAATTCAACACCATCGCCGTGGATGACGGCATCGCCATGGGTCACGCGGGCATGCTGTACTCCCTGCCTTCTCGTGAGGTCATTTCCGACGCCGTGGAGTACATGGTCAACGGTCATGCCGCGGACGCACTGGTGTGCATCTCCAACTGCGACAAGATCACCCCGGGTATGCTCAATGCCGCAATGCGCTTGAACATCCCCGTGGTGTTCGTCTCTGGCGGACCGATGGAGGCCGGCAAAGCCGTGGCTGTTGATGGTGTGGTGCAGGCTCCCACTGACCTGATCACCGCCATCTCTGCTTCTGCATCGGACAAGGTGGATGCGCAAGGACTGTTAGATGTGGAATCCGCCGCTTGTCCTACCTGCGGTTCCTGTTCCGGTATGTTCACGGCAAACTCCATGAACTGTCTCACCGAGGCTCTGGGGCTTTCCCTGCCGGGCAATGGTTCTACTCTGGCAACTCAGGTGGCCCGCAAGGAGCTTTTCCGTAAGGCCGGAACCACCATCGTGGATCTGTGTAAGCGCTACTACGGCGAGGGCGATTCCTCCGTGTTGCCTCGCAACATCGCCACGCGCGAGGCCTTCGAGAACGCCATGGCTCTGGACATGGCCATGGGCGGTTCCACCAATACCGTGCTGCACATCTTGGCCGCTGCCGAAGAGGGTGAAGTGGGCTTCAACCTGCAGGACATCGACGATCTGTCCAAGCGTGTTCCATGCTTGTCCAAGGTCTCCCCGAACTCCGATTACCACATGGAAGACGTGCACCGCGGTGGTGGCATCCCCGCCATCTTGGGCGAGCTCTACCGGGGCGGAAAGCTCAACGAGGGTGTGCACAGCGTGCACTCCAACACGCTGAAGGAATGGCTGCTGAACTGGGACATCCGTTCCGGTGAGGCGTCCGAGGAAGCCATCGAGCTCTTCCACGCCGCGCCAGGTGGTGTGCGCACTACTGAGCCATTCTCCACTAGCAACCGCTGGTCGTCTTTGGACACGGATGCAGCTGAAGGTGTCATTCGTGACGTCGAACATGCTTTTACGTCCGACGGCGGCTTGGTCATCCTCCGCGGCAACCTCGCGGAAAACGGCGCTGTGATTAAGTCCGCTGGCGTGGATCCATCGGTGTGGCACTTCGAGGGAACCGCGTTGGTCGTGGAATCTCAAGAAGAAGCAGTACGCGTGATCCTGGACAAAAAGGTTCAGCCTGGCCACGTGGTGGTTGTGCGCTACGAAGGTCCCGCCGGTGGCCCGGGCATGCAGGAGATGCTGCACCCCACCGCTTTCTTGAAGGGCGCTGGCCTGGGCAAGAAGTGTGCGCTGATCACCGATGGTCGCTTCTCAGGAGGCTCCTCGGGAATCTCCGTGGGCCACATCTCCCCCGAGGCTGCTCACGGCGGACTCATCGGTCTGGTTCAGGACGGCGATCCGATCCTGATCGACATCCACGAGCGCCGCTTGGAGCTGCAGGTCTCTGACGAGGAAATCGCGCGTCGAAAGGAAGAGATGGAGTCTCGCGACAAGCCGTGGTCTCCTACCACTCGCCAGCGCACGGTGACCAAGGCTCTGCGCGCCTACGCATCTATGGCTACGTCTGCTGATCGCGGCGCAGTCCGCGAAGTTAACTAAGCGGTTAGGAACCACAGCGCAGCCAGCGCGCCGCCGGCGATGATGGCAAAAAGCCAAGCGGATGCCAGTGGTCGAGTGGCCCATCCACGGGAGCGATCAAAGGAGATTCGCCCAGGGCCGGTGAATAGGATAGCCACGGCGACCGCAGCGAGGATCGCCCACATCTGTACTTCTGTATCGAGAGCGGATGGCCAGTAGCCACCGTCCCACTTGCGGAGGAAGTGCAGGGCGAAGAAACCGGCAACCACGGCCCCGATCGCGGCACCAAACGGGGTCAGGAGGCCGAGGATCAATAGTCCGCCGGCAACCACCGCACCCGCGGAGAGTCCCACGGCCAACAGATCCGCATGGGAGTGATCCGTCAGGTGACGTTCCAAAACGTTCAGGCCGCCGTTGCCGCCGAATGCGAATAGCGTCTGCAAGCCTTGGACCAGCAGCAAGCCGCCCACAACGAGGCGCAGGAGCAGCAGACCAAAGCCGAGGGTGCCGCGCTTTTCCCGCACGGGCTTGTCGGTGGCAACCTCTGGCTCCGCAGCAGCAGCGGGTACCACGGGAGTTTCGCCCGTGGTCTCTGTTGCACTGACCGGGACGGCCTTCGCAGGCTCCGCGAACGCCGGATCCTCACGGATGACTGGTTCTGGCGCTGGCTCCGGTTCAGCGGCTGGCGCTACCTCCACTGATTGAGGTTCCGGCTTCGCCGCCTCGATGCGCTGGGGACGGGCTCGTCCGGTCATGGTGTACGGGTCGCGTGGCTCCGGCTTCTTCTCGCGCTCGGCGTCACGGCGGTAGACGGGGACATCGATGTCAGAGTTGGCGTCATCGAAAAATTCGCTGTCCGCCTGCGTCGAGTTCGGATTGCTGTCACGGGAATTCGATGAATTATTCACGCCCCTAGCCTAAGTGCCACATTTGTACAGTGGCAGGAAGCAAGGTCGGCGCGTCGAAACTCGCAAATGGTTGACGTATCAACTAAATCCTACGTAGGCTGGAACTACATCACCTCAACCACAAGGAGTCCCCCATGGCCTACGTTGCCACCGGCGGTAGCTACGACCGCGACATGAACTACATCGACGACCGCGCACAGCCTGCAGCGGACACGTACCGTCTCATCGGCGCCCGAGCCTGCCCGTGGGCCCACCGCGCGATTATCACTCGCAGGCTCCTCGGCCTCGAGCAATCCATCAGCCTGGGTTTGACCGGGCCCACTCACGACTGGAAGTCGTGGACCTTCGACCTCTACCCCAACAGCATCGATCCCGTCCTGAAGATGGGCCAGCTGCGCAGCGCGTACCTCAATCGCTACCCGGACTACCCCAAGGGCATCACGGTTCCGGCGCTCGTGGAGATCGAATCCCAGGCAGTCGTCACTAATGATTTCCGCACCATGGTCAAGGACTTCTGCACTGAGTGGACTCATTTCCACCGCGAAGGCGCCCCGAACCTGTACCCAGAAGAACTCCGTGAGGAAATCGACGAAGTAGCCAATCGCGTCTTCCACACTGTCAACAACGGCGTGTACAAGGCAGGCTTTGCAGGCTCCCAGGAGGCCTACGAAAAGGCATTCAACGAGCTCTTTGAATCCCTCGATTGGCTCGAGGAGCGCCTCAGCGATCGTCGTTACCTCGTGGGCAACCAACTCACTTTGGCAGACGTTTTCCTCTACCCCACCCTGATTCGCTTCGACATGGTTTACCACAACCACTTCAAGTGCAATCGGAACAAGATCGCCGAGATGCCCAACCTGTGGGGATACCTCCGTGACCTGTTCCAGACTCCTGGATTCGGCGATACGACCAATTTCCAGCAGATCAAGGACCACTACTTCCTGGTCCACACAGACATCAACCCCACGGGTGTGGTTCCCGTGGGGCCGAATCCTGCGAGCTACTATGCGGCGCACGATCGCACCGAACTCCCGGGCGAGACCTGGGGTGCCAACGGCACCGCGCCTGGCCCTAACCCGTCAGAAGAGAGCTTCTCCGATGATGAGAAGGGCGCTTTCGTCTAGCTCAGTTTCTTGGCGATCAGCTGGTTGACCTGCGCTGGGTCTGCCTTACCGCGGGTTGCCTTCATGACCGCTCCCACAATAGCGCCGGTGACCTTTGTGTTGCCGGCCTTGTACTTTTCCACCACGTCTGGGTTAGCGGCGAGGGCCTCGTCAACTGCCGCCTCGATGGCGCCGTCGTCGCGGACAACTTCCAGTCCACGTTCAGCAACGACCTTATCGACGTCACCCTCCCCGGCAATCACTCCGTCCACCGCCTGACGGGCGAGCTTGGTGGTCAGCTTTCCTTCGCTGACCAGAGCGATTACCAGAGCCACCTGCGCAGGAGTGATCTGCAGCTGCGTGAGCTCTACACCTGCCTCGTTGGCCTTGCCTGCCAGGTAGGAAACCCACCACGAACGAGCTTCGCCGGGAGCCGCACCAGCTTCTACGGTCTCGATGATGAGATCCAGCGCACCAGCGTTGACAAGGTCACGCATCTCCTCATCCTTGAGTCCCCACTCCTTCTGGATTCGGGCACGGCGAATCCATGGCATTTCGGGCAGAGTAGAACGAATTTCTTCTACCCATTCTGCAGGAGCCAGCACGGGTGGCAGATCCGGATCGTTGAAGTAGCGGTAATCCGCCATGGTCTCCTTGGGGCGACCCTTGGAGGTGGTTCCGTCCGTCTCTTGGTAGTGACGGGTCTCCTGGATGATCTCTACATCATTAACCAGGCAGGCGGCTTGGCGCTGCATCTCGAAACGCACAGCCTGCTCTACAGACTTCAACGAGTTGATGTTCTTGGTTTCAGTACGGGTACCGAACTCGGTGGTGCCATTTTCCCGGAGGGAGAGGTTGGAGTCTACGCGCATTGATCCTTGGTCCATGCGGGCGTCGGAAACACCCAGCGCCTTAACCAAATCACGCAGCGCGGACACGTACGCCTTGGCCACCTCGGGGGCACGTTCCCCAGCACCCTCGATGGGCTTGGTGACGATCTCGATCAACGGCACGCCAGCACGGTTGCAATCCACCAGAGACGCGGTAGCGCCGTGAATGCGGCCACCGGCGCCACCGAGGTGGGTGAGCTTGCCGGTGTCTTCCTCCATGTGCGCGCGCTCGATCTCGATGCGCCACTCGGTGCCGTCTTCGAGGGTGACGTCTAGGTAGCCGTCGTGAGCGATGGGCTCATCGTACTGGCTGATCTGGTAGTTCTTCGGCTGATCCGGGTAGAAGTAATTCTTGCGGGCGAAGCGAGAAAACGGCGCGATATCGCAGTTCAGAGCCAGGCCAATCTTGATAGCCCACTCCACGCCCTGCTTGTTCACCACGGGCAGCGCGCCTGGAAGGCCCAGGCTGCAGGGGTCCACGTTGGTGTTTGGCTCGTCGCCAAACTCGGCGGAAGACGTGGAAAACATCTTGGTCTTCGTCGCGAGCTCAACGTGGACCTCCATACCCATTACTGGGTCGAAGCGCTCCAGCACTTCGTCGAAGTCCATCACGTCATCGGAGTAGTCGTAGACAGGCGCAGTCATGCAAGCCATCTTAATACGTCGGCTACATCTTGTAATGCAGTGCCCAACTGTTACTTGCGCATATCGCTATAGCGAACCGTGGCCGCGAGGATCGCGCCGGAGATGTTGTGCCATACGGAGAACACGGCACCGGGAAGGGCTGCCAGCGGATTGATGTACGAGCTGGCCAGGGAAGCCGCCAGCCCGGAGTTCTGCATTCCCACTTCCACAGCCATGGTGCGGCGTGCCGGAATCGGCTGTTTGGTAGCAACGCCAGTCAGGTATCCCAGCAGGTAACCAATCGCGTTGTGCAAAATCACGGCACCGAACACCAGCGCGCCCGCGGTAACGATGTTGCTCTTACTTCCGCCCACCACGATCGCCACGATCGTGGAGATAGCTAGCGCGGATACCCAGGGCAATACCGGCCCCACCAGTTCCACTACCCGCGGAGCAAAGCGTGCGATCACCAACCCTGCAACCACCGGCAGGAGGACCACCTGCAGAATGCTCAGTGCCATCGCCTGCACGGATACATCCATGTACTGCCCTGCCAACATGAGCATCAGCGCAGGTGTCAGCAGGGGTGCTAGAAGAGTGGACACGGTGGTCATCGCTACCGATAGCGCCACGTCGCCGTTAGCCAAGTAGCTCACCACGTTCGAGCTGGTTCCGCCTGGGCAGCAGCCCACCAGAATCACGCCCACGGCGATCTCCGGAGGCAAACTCAGCATCCACACCACGAGAACCGCCACCAGCGGCATGATGACAAACTGTGCCACTACGCCGATGAGCACCGGCAAGGGACGCTTGGCAACCACCACGAAGTCTCCAGGTTTGATGGTTAGCCCCATGCCAAACATGATCAGTCCCAGCAGCGGAGTGACCCACGAGCTCAGGGATGCGGCCCCGTCTCCCGTCAAGTAACCAATTACTCCCCCGATGATTACCAGGATGGGAAAACCAAGAGAACTTAAGATACTGGGCTGAGTAGAACCTGAAGACGTCATGAGACTCAGGGTAGCTTCACGTACTCCGGAAGTTCCGCAGGGCTATCCACTGGCTGCTTCTTGGGGTTCATGTCCACGCGGGTGGGACTCGTAAACGCGCTCCGAGTTCTCGTTGAGCTCGAACACGCGCGCCCCGCGCAAGGTGTTCTGCTGCCACGTGCCGTCGTGCAACCCGTATGGAGCGAAGCCCGTGCCCGGGCAAGTAGTTGCCGGAATCTAGCAACCATATGGCAAACGCGGCACGGTTGCCATGCCTGGAGGAACCCACAAGCAGTTGGGCATCAGAGTGACCGTATTCCCTGTCAGGTGCTTCCGGGTTCAGGTTGTGCTTGTACTGGCGAACGAAATCTACCATGTGGCGTTCGTACACGCCGGTACCTGCATCTTCGTTGGAATCTTCGTCGCGGTTGCCGCAGGTAATGGCCCACGGGATTCCGCGAGTAAACTGCCGGTAACTTTTAGCCAAACAGTGACTGCGCTGTCTCGTAGCGCTTCATCGGCACCTGCTTCAGCGAGCCGATTGCTTCGTCAAAGCCAATCATCTCGATGTGTTGACCCTTGAGTGCGACCACCTTGTTGAAGTCCCCGCGAATACACGCCTTGGTGGCATTGACGGCAAAGCGAGTCGCCAGAACGCGGTCGAATGCGGTGGGCGTGCCACCGCGCTGCACGTGCCCCAGCACGGTGGACCGCACTTCGGTATCCAGGCGGTTTTCAATCTCGCGGGCGATCAGACCGCTCATGTCCTCGAACTTCTCGTGACCGAACTGGTCCACCTCGCGTTCGGCCACATCTAGTGTGCCTTCCTTAGGAAGTGCGCCTTCAGCCACCACGATGATTCCGTATTTCTCGCCCAGCTGGAACCTGCGAGCCATCTTCCGGCACACGTCGTCGATATCGAAGGGCACTTCGGGAATCAGAATGTCGTGCGCACCGGAGGCCATGCCCGCGTGCAGAGCGATCCATCCCACGTGCCGCCCCATGACTTCCACGATCATCACGCGGTCGTGGGATTCTGCGGTGGTATGCAGACGGTCGATGGCATCCGTGGCAACCGCCACAGCGGAGTCGAAACCAAAGGTGTAATCGGTTCCGTTGACGTCGTTATCGATAGTCTTCGGCACCCCCACCACAGGGATGCCGTTGTCCGCTAAGAACTTCGCCCCCTTGAGTGTGCCCTCGCCGCCGATGGGGATCAGCGCGTCGATCTCCGCGTCCTTCAGGTTGGCCTTGATCTGCTCAATGCCGGCCTTGAATTTGTCCGGGTGCAGGCGACCCGTACCGAGGATGGTTCCGCCACGTCGGAGGATCCGGTCGATGTAGTCATCGTCGTACAACTGCACTCGACGGTCCTCCAGCAACCCTTGCCAACCGTCTTCAAACCCCACCACGTTGGCACCGTAACCAGTTGCCGTTCGTACGATGCCGCGGATCACTGCATTGAGGCCGGGGCAATCTCCACCACTGGTCAGGGTCGCAATTCGCATACTTCTCAGTCTAGCGACAACCCTCTGCCTTCGCTGGGTATGCGAGTTATACTCCCGCCACACCATCGCAAAAGGCCTGCCCCGCCCCAGCGCGCTCTGCCTGGTCTCACCCGTAGCGTAGAGTTCCGCGCTCCTGCGGACAATCTTTTGAGCGTGGTGGGAATCGGTAGTGGGTTGTGGGACCGTCTTTTTCCCGACGCCGAACACGCCGCCGTATCCACGCTGGGTGACCTGCTAGCCCACTTGCGAACCAATCACTTGGATATGTGTATCCAGTTGGCAACGTTGATCAGCCAACGCTTGGAAGGCCATGCAGAGGTTGTGGATGAGACGCACGGCCTTAAGTTATTCGATGGGCGAGACCTGCTGGGTGTCGTGGATGGTTCGGAGAATCCAGAATTCGCTGCGGCCGAACATGCCGTTCGGATCCATCGGCGACAAGGAGTTCGGTACCTACTTCATCGGCTATACCAAGAACCTTGGCCGCATCGAGCGGATGCTTCGGAACATGTTCATTGACAATCCTGATCACGACCGCATTCTGGACTTCTCCACTGCTCACACCGGCGGGTTGTTCTTAGGAATTTCTCGACTCGCTGTAGCGCCCCACATGCCAACACCCAGCAGAATCACGGCAGGCACAAGCGAAACGGCGAAGGTTATTCCAGGTGAATCTCCGATGGGCAGTTGCAAAATCAAACCGATGACTGCAGCGCCCGTCACGGAACCTAACTGCCTCGTGGAGTTATAGACACCAGAGCCAGCACCAGCCAAGGAGCCGGGCAAGTCCCGCAAGGTAGAGGTGGAATTCGGTGCCCAAATCAGCGGGCTTGCGACGCCTAAGACCACGTTGGCCAGTAAAATCCACCACACGTCGATTCCCGCTGCAATCATTCCTGCGATCATCGCCACGCCGACGGCCATTAGGCCAAAACCAGTCATCGCCAACGGCCGCGGACTCATCCGGTCAGTCGCCCGCCCCACCAACGGGCTAAGCAGGAAGCTCAGCACCGACATTGGGGTCATTAACAATCCCGCGTACAGCGGATCCAAACCGCGCACCTGTTGTACGTAGAGCATGATGGGGATCATCATTCCGGCAATCGCAAAGCCCATCGTGAAGATGGACACGTTGCCGAAGGTAAACGAACGCCGCTCAAATAGCGACAGTGGAACCAAGGGATCTCTGCCGATGACACGAGCTTGGCGTCGAATGAAAAAGAAGGCACACACCGCAGCAACGGGGAACAGAAGCCAGATCCACCACGCCCGCTGCACCTCTTGGATCGCAAAGATTAACGCGCTCATCGCCAGGATCGATAGCCCAATCGAGACCCCATCGATGGGCTTGTCCGAAGGCTTAAAGCGCGGCACCCACAGGTACACCATCACCACGGATACCACACCGATGGGCACGTTGATGAAGAAGATCCAGTGCCAACTGGCCGCGCTGGTGATCACGCCACCCAGAATGGGCCCGAGCAGGGTGGACAGACCGGCAGTCGCACCCCACACACCCAGCGCGGAACCGCGTCGCTCGCGCGGGAACACCCGATTGATCACGCTCATCGTCTGGGGGCTCAACAATGAGGCGCCCAATCCCTGCACCGCGCGAGCAGCTATGAGTTGTTCGATAGAGCCCGCTAGGCCGCACCACAGAGAAGCCACCGTGAAGAGCGTCATGCCCGCGATGTAGAGGCGTTTCGGCCCCCACCTGTCCCCCAAACGTCCCGTGACCAGTAGCGGAACGGCAAAGCACAGAAGGTATACCGATGTGATCCATACGATCTGCCCGTAGTCAGCTCCAAGGTCTTTCTGAATCGCAGGCGTGGCCACCGTGACGATTGTCTGATCCAGCAGGATCATGAAAAAGCCGATGCACAGCGCGATGACACAACGCCATGCCTGGGGCAAAGCCAAAGGTAGAGCGGGATACGTCACTTGGCACTCAGCCGCTTCAGCTCCCGGCGCAGAGTGGGCAGCGCGTCCTTGAACGCGGGAAGAAGATCCAGCTCCTCCAGCTTGTCGATGTGATACCACGCCAGATCCGAAGACTCGCTGGTCGCGGTGAACGCCAGCTGCTCATCGCACTCCGCGATCACTGTGGTGTAAGTCCACTCTTCGGCGAAGTTCTCATCTTTGATTTCCCACCAGCCGTGGTTGCCCAGTCCGATGATTCCCTGACCGCCGTGGTCTGGGTGGAAGACCTCGTCGCCCAATTCCACACGCTCCAACAGTGCCTTTTCCGTCAACGGCTCCCGTCGCAGCACGTGCGAGAGCGGGAACTCCGCAGTCACACACTCTCCGAGAATCTTCACGTGCCCGGATTCCACACACGTTTCCTCCCACGTTTCACGCAAAGCTGCCTCTGCTGCGCTCTCCCCCGGGTTTCGCGCTCCGCCGGGAACAGCCCATGTGCCGCCCCGGTTGGTCCATGCGGCGCGAAGTTGCACCAGCACGTAGTCATCCGGCGAGACCAAAAAAAGCCCGGCGGCTCCGAGCACGCCCCAAAAGCGCGTTCCATCTGCCATGACTGCCCAGCCATCGCCTCGATAATCGTGAGCGTGATTGTCCATGCCCGCCAGCGTAGCTACTTAAAAATGTAAGTGGGAAACGCGCACCCAGCCGGGATCTACAACGGCCTCGCCAGAGTGCTCCTGCGTCAGGCCGTGAAGCGATTCGATGTGTTCACCCGAGGTGTAGAGATGGAACGTGCGCACCCCTGCCAACGTCTCCACGGCCACGAGCCGCGCCCCCTGAACCTCCATGAGCCGATCTTCGAGTTCGTAGAGGTCATCGAGTTCATTTTCGACGCAAGGAACCTCAACACGAACGTGAATGTCTTTGAGGGGATCTGCGAGCGGCTTCAAGGGTGGGCGAACGCGCGCCACGTAATGCTCTTCGCCCTGGTGGGACTCGAATACCACCCAGTTGCCTTCGCCTTCTACTGGGAAGCGGGCTTCCAGCTGGGCGACGGCGGCCTTGGCGTCGGAAACAAGAAGCTCCGGACCAGGGTGCTGGATCCAGTCGATCTGTCCGACCCACAGTTCCACGTTGCGCTCGCCGAGCACGCTATCTAACAGTACGAATCCCAGCTGTGCTAGCGACGGTTGGGTGTCCTCGCTGAGCTGCTCGAATGCAGGGTGATGCATGCCGATGTTGAGTACCGATTGGCCGGGTTCGATGGTGAAGCGGAGGTCGCTGGATTTTACATCGAGATCGCCCATGAGGATGCCGCAGTCATCCTTGGGCAGGCGTAGATCGGAATATGCCCACGTGGCATCCGGTGCGGGGGCGGCGTCCAACCATCGACGCGCGGGGCCGCGGAACTCGGCCACGCCTTCGGAGGTCACCGTGAGCTCAAACTCGGAACTCTCGCCGGAGGAAAACTCGAACGTCAACCCCGGGGCGATGGCCTGGACGCGGTCGGTTAATTCGGCGAACACTGCCTCATCCTGCGGGATCTCCTCGCGAAACATCTTCGCGAGCTGTTCCGCTGCACTGCCGTTCCACCAGGTCCAGAATTCCTGGACTTTATCGTCCACGACCAGCCTCGAACGCAGCACCGACGCGGTACAGACGATCGTCGCCGTGTGCCGGACCCATGATCTGCAGGCCGGTTGGCATGTTGGTATCGCTGGCCATGCCGCCAGGAACGGACATTCCGCATACTCCAGCGAGGTTTAGCGGCAGGGTGAACAAGTCGAACATGTACATCGCTAGAGGATCGTCGATCTTCTCGCCGAGCTTGAACGCGGTGGACGGGGTGGTCGGTGCCACGATGGCGTCGACCTTGTTGAAGGCCTCCTGGAAATCGCGGGCGATGAGATTTCGCACGCGCTGTGCCTGCAGGTAGTAGGCATCGTAGTAGCCCACGGACAGAGCGTAGGTGCCCAGCATGATGCGTCGCTTGACCTCGGGGCCGAAGCCTTGGGCGCGGGTGAGGCTCATGACCTCGTCGGCGGAGTGCGTTCCGTCATCGCCTACGCGCTGGCCGTAACGCATTCCGTCGAAGCGGGCCAGGTTAGAGCTGACCTCACACGGCAGGATCAGGTAGTAGGCGTTCATGGCGTGGTCGAAGTTCGGGCAATCGACCTCCACCAGCTCCGCGCCTTGGGACTCCAGCTGTTTGAGGTTGGCATGGTAGGCCTCCAGCACGCCTGGCTGCATTGCCTCGGTGCGCTCGAACTGCTTGACCACGCCCAGCTTCACGCCGCTGAGGTCGCCGGAGGCGCCAGCCTTAGCGGCACCCACCACGTCCGCGATGGGGCGCTGGGAGGAGGTGGAATCGTTACGGTCATGACCTGCAATGACAGAGTGCAGCAGCGCGGTGTCCAGCACCGTGCGCGCGGTGGGGCCACCCTGATCCAGGGAGGAAGCGCAAGCAACCAAGCCATAGCGGGACACTGTGCCGTAGGTGGGCTTCACACCCACGGTGTTGGTCAGCGCGGCAGGCTGGCGGATGGAACCGCCCGTGTCCGTGCCGATAGCCAACGGAGCCATACCTGCGGCCAGCGCTGCGGACGAACCGCCGCCGGAGCCACCTGGGGTGCGCTCGAGGTCATAAGGATTCTTGGTGGAGCCGTATGCGGAGTTCTCCGTGGAGGAACCCATCGCGAACTCGTCCATGTTGGTCTTGCCCAGGATGGGAATTCCGGCGGCGCGCAGCGACATGGTGACGGTCGCGTCATAAGGGCTTATGTAGCCCTCAAGCATCTTGGAGCCACAGGTAGTGGGCGCATCCGTGGTGGTGAAGACGTCCTTCAGCGCAAGCGGCACACCGGCCAGCGGGCTAGTAGGGGTCTCCCTCGCCGCCAGGGCTTCGTCCACGGAGGTCGCTGCGGCGATGGCCTCGTCCGCACCGACGTGCAGGAAAGCGTTGATGTCTCCGTCGATCTCGCTAATGCGGTTGAGGTGCGCTTCGGTTACCTCGACGGAGCTGATTTCGCGAGCGTGGATCTTTTCCGCCAGGTCAGCGGCAGTCCACGTGGTGTAGTCCGCGCTATCTTGTGCGCCGACGACATACTGGTTTTGGGCAGACATGGAATCTCCTGTTAGTCGGCGAGGATCTGGGGAACTTGGAAACGCTGCTGGTCGCTGGCGGGCGCCTGGTCCAGGGCCTGCTCGGCGGTCAGCGAGGGGATCACCACGTCGTCACGCATCACGGATACGTCGCCGTCCACGTTTTGCGTGGGGTGGCTCAGTGGCTGCACATCGGCAGTGTCCACGTCCCGAATGGCGGCCACGTGGTCGACGATTCCGTCGATCTGGGTGGCGTATTCCTCTAGTTCGGCATCGCTCAAGCTCAGGCGGGCTAGGCGGGCCAAGTGTGCTACGTCATCGCGCGAAATCTCAGACATGCGTTTTAGTTTAGCGATACTTGGTTGGGGTGCGGTCTCACGGGGTGTCTGGGAGATGGCTAAACTCGGGCGCATGTCTTACCTCATGCGCGTTCGTATGCCCGATGCCCCCGGTTCCCTGGGACTGCTGGCTGTCGCTTTGGGCAACGTGGGCGCGAATATTATTGGCGTGGATATCGTGGGGCACGATGCTGACGGCGTGGTTGTCGATGACATCATCGTCCAGCTGCCCAGCCAGCATCTCCCGGACGCACTGATCACGGCCTCCCAAGAAATCGCCGGTGTGTACGTGGATTCCATCCGTCCGTATTCGGGAACGGTGGATCGTCGCGGCCAGGTGCAGATGCTTGCTGCCGTTGCTTCCCGACGCCACGATGTCAATCAAGCGCTGGACATCATGATGGACGGTTTGCCTAAGTCCATGACTGCGGGCTGGGCGATTGTTTTGCGCAGCGAGCCCACCACCACCCGCGTGGCGGCTTCCGCTGCGGCACCAGCTGATAACGGCAAGGTGTTGGATTCTGCCCCCGTGACCGAGACCCGCGTGCTCAACCCAGAGCGCGAGGAATGGATCCCGGATAACTGGACGGTCATGGACTCATCCTTGGCCGCGACCCCCATAAAGGGAACGGACCTGCTGCTGGTCATCGGCCGCCCGGGTGGTCCGGACTTCCTGCTCTCCGAACTGGAGGGACTGGAACAGCTGAGCACCATCGTGGGCGCGTTCTTCAACTAGCGCATAAAGAAGCGGTACGCCGGGGAGTCCGTGACATCCTTGAAGTGGTATCCCAGCTGCTCTAAGTGATGTTGGAACTCGGGATCATTCTCCACGTTCTCAAACGCGGCGAGGATACGGCCGTAGTCCATGCCGAAGCTACGGTAGTGGAACGCCGTGATATTCCATCGGGTGCCGAGGATCTCCAGGAAGTGCTGCAGAGCACCGGGATGCTCTGGGAACTCAAAGCTCAGCGTGTTTTCTGATACCTCTACCGGCGGCTGCCCACCGATCATGTAGCGAACGTGCTCCTTGGCCATCTCATCTGTGGAGAGGTCCACTACCCCGTAACCTGCGGCCTCCAAGTCCCTCGTGATGGCCTCGCGCTCCTGGGAGCCTTGCTTGAGCTGGACGCCCACGAAAATGCGCGCGGAATTGCGGGAACCAACGCGGTAGCTGAACTCCGTGACCGCGCGTCCACCCAGGACTTGGCAGAACTCCAAGAACGCGCCTTCGCGCTCGGGGATGGTCACGCCGAAGATGCCCTCCCCTCCTTCGCCAATCTCCGCACGCTCGGAGACGTAGCGCAGGGAGTGGAAGTTCATGTTGGCGCCAGAGAGCACTGCGGCGAGCGTCTCGCCTTGGATGCCATGCTCGTGCACGTAGCGCTTGAGGCCAGCCAGTGCGACTGCGCCGGCTGGTTCGGCGATGGCGCGGGTGTCGTCGAAAATATCCTTGATCGCGGCACTGATCTCATCGGAGGTGACGGTGATGACGTCGTCCAGAAACTCCTGGCACACCCGGAACGTCTCCGCACCGATCTCGCGCACGGCCACGCCCTCGGCGAACAGGCTCACATGATCCAGCGGGACGGGATGTCCGGCCTCGAGGGCGGCGCTCAGGCACGCGGACTCCACCGGCTCCACGCCGATGACTTGGATCTCGGGGCGCAGTTGCTTGAGCAGCACGGCGATGCCTGCGGCCAACCCGCCGCCGCCAACGGGGACGAATACGCGGTCCACATCCGAACGGTCCTGGAAGATCTCCAGGCCGATCGTGCCCTGACCAGCGATGACGGCTTCGTCGTCGAAAGGAGCGACCCAGACCATGCCGTCAGTTTCGGACAATTCCATGGCCTTGGCCTTGGCCTCGTCGAAGTTGTTGCCGTGCAGCAGCACTTCTCCCCCGAAGCCGCGCACCGCGTCTACCTTGATGCTCGGCGTAGTAACCGGCATCACGATAATGGTCCGGATGCCCAGCTCGGTGCCGGACAAAGCCACGCCCTGCGCGTGATTGCCAGCCGATGCGGCTACTACCCCGCGTTGCTTCTCGGACTCGCTGAGCTGCGCCATCCGGTTGAACGCGCCGCGGATCTTGAAGCTGTGTACGGTCTGCAGGTCTTCACGCTTAATCAACACCGAGTTGCCGCTCCGCATGGACAAGCTATTCATGCTCTCCAGGGGCGTGTGCTTGGCGACCCGATACACGGGAGCTGCCACGATGCTCTTCAAGTAGTCTGCGCCTGTCATGGAAGACAATCTTAGCTACGTGGCTTAGTGAGCGTTAACTCGCAATCGGCCAATTGTTATTAACAGATGTATTTTTCCCCTGCTTTTCGAACCACGCCTGCAGCTCCACTTGCGATTGGTAGTACCACGTGGATTGCGCCAGCGTCAGCTCGTCCGAAGTCATCTCCACAAGCTCAGGAAATTCCCGGGTGAGCTTCCACGCCACGCGAGCCGCCGCAACGGCATCGGCCGTGGCCTCGTGCGCATTGTCCAGAGGCACGTTGTAGTGTGCGCACACATTCTCCAGCGTGCGCTTGCCCTTACGGAACTTGTTCTTTTCCTTATCGACGACAAACGGATCAAACACCGGCCCATCTACCGTGAAGGAGGGTTCGAGTGCCCGTAGGACGCTGAGGTCATATGTCGCGTTGTAGACGATGAGAGTTGCCCCGCCCTCCCACCCTTGGCGGATGCGGCGGATGGTTTCGGCGAGCACTTCATCGTGCGGCTTGCCATGCTCTCTGGCGTATTCCGTGGTGATGCCATGCACGGCGGAGGCTTGTTTCGGGATTTCGATCCCGGGATCTGCGAGCATTTCCAGGTCATCGCGCTCTTTACCACGAATACTCACCAGGGCACTGGTGACGATTTTTGCCGTTTGTGGATCGACTCCTGTGGTTTCGAGGTCGAAGCTCAGCATGTGGCTTGGATCAAAATGCCCGTTCATGTCCCCCACTCTATATGGGGCTTAGACAAGCATGTCGTCGGCAATACGATCAGTGTTGTCCGCTTCGATGAACAGTGCTTCGTCGTCGCCGAAGAGGTAGTTGTTTGCGGAGGTGTCTGGGAAGAGAAACATTGTGGTGCTCCTTGTTTGGGTTGGTGTCAGTTGGACGGTTTTCACGCTAAAACCAACTGGCGCCGCACGTCGACCCTGGACCCCCAGATAATTTCATCAGTAGAGCACCATTTTTGCAGCTCACGCCAGATCATCGACACCCCAGTTGTTATGTTTCCCCGAATCACCCACTCCCCCTTCTGTGGCGCAGCGCACACGTATAACCACTGGTGAACTGATGTTTTCATGGTTACCTCACGAGGAACTTCCACTTTTGGAGTTCCTAATGACAGCCCCTCTCTATGCGCTATAATCGAACATGCGCTCTAATTTAGCGGGGGATTTTCAGGACTTGTCTCGCGCGTGAATACTCTGTTTTTCAACACCTCATTCACCACCACATCACGTCCTCGGGGGACTCGTGAACACAGACCAACCGTCGTGGCGCGTCTGCGACGCCACCGATCCACTCAGCCTCGCCACCATCCAACGCAACATACTCGACCTCGCCATCGCCTCAAGCTGCCTTCCCGATTGGGAAGAATGTGTCGATGACGTGCGCTCCCGTCTCGCCGTCCGCATGGGTCTGACGGAAACAGTCGCCATGTATTTTGTCGACGCCAGCCTCATGCTCACCCGCTTTCCCCTCCTCGCCCAGCATCTGTCTGATGGGCACATGTGCTTTGACTCCGTGCGGCGGCTAGCCGAGTATCTCGAAGCCGTGCCTGACGAGCTCGTTTCTACGGTTGAAGAGGACCTACTCAAGGAAATCGCGCCGAAGAAACCTCAGCAGTCCGTCCCCACCGGCCGCCGCTTGCGTGCAATTTGCGAGCGGATCATGGACAAACGTTGCCCACCTGCGCGCCCTAAGGAGGAGAAGGATTCGCCACCTCCACCTCCGGATGAGCGAGATCCGCTTCTGCACGTCGATGCCCGCAAGGACACGGTCACGGATTTCATCCTTCGTCTCAACAAGGCCGAAGCGCACGAGGTGACCCTCATGCTGGACTACGTCTGCCGCGAGCAGTTTTGCGACCGTGGCGCAGCCTTTATGCGATTGCTACGCGGAGAGTCCCGCCCGGAGATCACGCTCAACATCTACCGCTCAGCAGACAGCGAAGACGGACAGATTCAAATAGCTGGTCACTGGCTGCACCCGCTTATCTCCCAAGACTGGATGCGTCGGGTCACCCACGTTTTCGCGCCTGGCTGGGCACGATGCGAGGGATACCAACCCACGCTGGGCATCCGGGCGTCGGTTATGGGACGCGACGGCCACTGCCGCTTCCCCGGCTGTGACGTCCCCGCGGAGCGCTGCGACCTCGACCACGTGCAGCGCTGGGAGTCCGTTACCTCAACCGACAATCTTCACTGCCTTTGTCGCACCCACCACCGGCTTAAAACGGCTGGTCAATGGGATGTCACGCTCCGCCGGGACGGTACGGAAGAGTGGACGTCGCACGGCGATGGACACACGGTCGTTACCGAGCCAGGCGGCGTGCTGCAACGCGAAACCTTTGAACACCGAGCGGTTCGCCGCACCAAGGTACTCGCGGATTACAACCAGCAGCGGGTCATCAATGAGGAGTGGAATTCTCGGGTAGCTGGTGCTGCCCGGATGGCAGCAAAGTTGGATGCGAAGGCAGACGAGACATCACCTTCCCAGGTCATCGATGCTCTCGCCGCCGCGTACGAAGACAAATACGGCCCACTCCCCTCCAAGCTCCAGCGAGTATTCAGCTGCGGATAGACTCAGAAAGGTGACTAACTACGCAGAACAGTGGCAGCAGTTGGCGGACGAACTGCGCACGCACCGCGACCGCTACTACTACGGTGACCCCACGATCACCGACGAGGACTTCGACGCTCTGCTGCGCCAGCTCAAGCAGCTAGAAGAAGAGCACCCCGAAGCTATCACGGGCACCAGCCCCACCGAGGAGGTTGCCCCTGCCCCGCCGGAATCCAGCCCGTTCCGCAACGTCGACCACCGCGAGCGCATGCTCAGCCTGGACAACGTCTTCGACAAGGAGTCGCTGCAGGGTTGGCTCGACCGAACCCCGGCGAAAACGTATCTCACCGAGCTAAAGATCGACGGCGCCTCCATCAACCTGCTCTACGTCAACGGAAAGCTCGAGCTCGCACTGACCCGCGGCGATGGCACCACCGGCGAAGACATCACCCACAACGCCCGCACCCTCAAAGACATCCCCGACCAGCTCAGTGGCGACTTCCCCGAACTCGTGGAAATCCGTGGCGAGGTATTCATCACGGTCGAGGATTTTGCCACGATGAACGCCCAGCGCCAGGCCGAGGGCCTCAAGATGTTCGCCAACCCCCGCAACGCTGCGGCGGGTGCGATGCGCCAGAAGAATCCCGAAGATACTGCCAAGCGCCCACTGCGATTGATCTGCCATGGCATCGGCGCGCGCGAAGGTTTCAACGTCTCCAGCCAGCACGAGGCGTACAAAGCCATCGAGTCCTGGGGTCTGCCTGTCAGCCCGTATACCAAGCAAGTTCACACGGCGAAGGAAGTCGTTGACCAGGTCACGTACTGGGGCGAGCACCGCCACGACGCCGCCCATGAGATGGACGGGCTCGTCATCAAGGTGGACTCGCTGGACGAGCAGCTCGAACTCGGTACCACTAGCCGCGCTCCACGCTGGGCGATTGCCTACAAGTACCCGCCCGAAGAGGCGATGACCACCCTGCGCAATATCCGCATCGGCATCGGTCGCACCGGTCGCGCCACGCCGTATGCCGTGATGGAGCCCAAGTACGTCGCTGGCTCCACGGTGTCCATGGCCACGCTGCACAACCCCACGGAGGCCCACCGCAAGGGAATCCGCTTGGGCGATACCATCATGATCCGCAAAGCGGGCGAGGTCATCCCGGAAGTCCTGGGCCCCGTGGAGGATGCCCGCGACGGCTCCGAACTGGAGTTCGTCTTCTCCAGCATCTGCCCAGAATGCGGCACCTCGCTGGCCCCCACCAAAGAGGACGACGCAGACTGGCGCTGCCCCAACACCCGCTTCTGCCCTGGTCAGCTACACACTCGCCTGACTTACCTCGCCGGACGTGGCGCTTTCGATATTGATGCGCTGGGAGAAAAGGCCGCGTACGACCTCATCCACTCAGGGGTGCTCACCGACGAATCACGCCTGTTCAGCCTCACCCGCGAAGACCTCGAGCGCACCTCCGCGTACTCCACCAAGGCTGGCAACCTCAACAAGTCCGGCGAGACGCTGCTGGAGAAGCTCGAGGCTGCCAAGACCGTCGACCTGTGGCGCATCATCGTAGCACTATCCATACGCCACGCAGGTCCCACCGCAGCAAAAGCCCTGGCCAGGCACTTCGGTTCCATCGAGGCTATCCGCAACGCCTCCGCCGAGGACATGTCCGGCATCGAGGGCGTGGGCCCGATCATCGCCCAATCCGTGGCAGATTGGTTCACCGTCGATTGGCACCAGGAGATCGTTGATCGATGGGAGGAGGCTGGGGTTCAGATGTTTGTTCCCGACGCCGACTCTTCCGCTGATCTCCCCTCCCTAGAAGGTTTGACCATCGTGGTGACGGGCTCACTGGAAGCGTTCGACCGCACTCAAGCCAAGGAAGCGATTGAGGAGCGCGGCGGGAAGGCATCGGGAAGTGTTTCGAAGAACACGGACTACCTAGTGGCGGGCGAAAAGGCTGGCTCAAAACTCACCAAGGCCCGCGATCTCGGCGTGACGGTGCTAGATGAGGAAGGCTTTAAGAAGCTGCTCGCCGAAGGAATTCCGGCCGATTAAGCCACCAGATGGACCCAGTGAGGACGGTCGCGAAGCCCGTCCACGCCACATAGGGTCCCAGCGCCAAGGCGCGGGTAGGCTCCACCTGGCGGCTGCGCAGCATCAGGTCCATGGTCGAGCCGAAGAGCAATGCGGACTCGATGGTGGATAAAAACGGTGCATGGCCGCGGAAGAAGAGCAAGCTCCACCCCGCGTTCAGTGCAATGTTCGCGCCGAAAGATTCCTTGAGCTCGGTGAAGTGCTGTGCCTTGCCTTCGCGCTCCTCAAGGTCAGCGAGGCTATGCCCCACAACATGCCCGGTGGCCAGGAAAATGGGGTTCCATACCAGCGGAAACACCCAATTCGGCGGCTGGATGGCCGGCTTTATTAGGCTCCGGTACCACGTAGAATTCGGATCGGTGGCGACGATCCCGATGCCCGCGTTTGCGGCGATGGCCAAGGCGGTCGCGGTCAAGGTGCGGTGACGTCGACGCTGCTTGATGGGGCCGGTCTGAAACTTGTCGATGAATGAAGCCAAGGGGTTCATTGGCACCAGCCTAGCGAATGGCGCAGGATTCCTCGCCCACCAGAGGCCCCAGCTTGTGTCGGTTGATGGCCACCAATCGGTACGCACCGGCGAACAGCGGGGATAGCGGGCGGAACAGCAACACGGTACCGGCCGCACGAGACCATCTAGCCCGCCCGTGCTGCTTGAGCACAGCACCAATGGCCTTGTGGCCAAGCTCCTTGGAATCCCCGTTCTCGTAGACAGCAAAGTCGTCGAGGCGCGCAGGTTTGACCTCCACATCGGCTAAGCCAGTGAGCTTGCGCGCGGACCACTGACAGAATCCGCAATCACCGTCATAGTAGAAAGCCATCAGTTCCTCCAGAGCTTCGCCGCTGCATGTCGTGCTATAGCAGCCAAGGTACTCGCTTCTGCAGGCGTGCGGACAGCCTCCGGAACCACGAAGTTCACCAGCTCCGGCAGCTGCTCGGCGGGCAAAGTCCACTGCTTCCACAAGCTCATCATGGACTTCGCCAGCTCGTCAGAGCTCATCCCGGATGGCACCCTCACGCCGAGCCGCTTGCCCTCCCCCAGCCGAGCGCCCACGGCATCCTTGATGGCACTGTCCTGCAAGGAATGGAGGCTGACGTCGGAATGAGAAAGCAACACGTCCACCTCAACCTGCTCATCGAACCGACGCCACACCGCCTCCACAATTTCCCGATCCACCGGATCCAGCTGGTGAAACTGCGTAGCCCCTGGCAGGCCCTCCAGCACATTGTTGACCTCCGGCTCGTGAACCCGAACCGCCACTTCCGCGCTAACGGCCCTGCTCAGGCGCTCGCAGTACTCGTGCACAGCGTCGCCCAAAGTCAGCGCCATATCCTTAAACGCCGGCCGGTCCGCAATCACGGAATGCCCGCGGTACTCCACCTGCGCGCCCAAACTCCACGGCCCCAACACGTGCACCAGCACGCGCTCCACGCGCCCGGGCAGGATTTCCTCCGCCAGGTCCCACTGCTCCCGCAGGTACCCGGCCGTCCGCCGCGATTCCAAGCTCGGGTGCGCAGATAACTCCCACCCACGCGGGGTGGTGTGCAGCGGAATCTGCGCCATCGCTGCGGTGGTTGCGGCCAATTGTTTTCCGACGCCACCACTGACCCGCGGCAACGATAGAGCCGGAGCCACACCGATGTCTTCATCCACGTCCACTGTGCGTGTCAGCGCGCTGGCATAGGCAGCCCGCAGGTCAGTGTGGGTGGTGACGGTATCCTCCCACCAGCCGTAGCGGATCATGCCGTGGCGCGGATGGTTCCGGAGCCCAGCAGGATGTCTCCCTCGGGATCGCGTTGGTAAACCACAGCTGCCTGTCCGCGGGCCACGCCCTCCAACGGTTCCAGCAGCTCCAGCTCCATGCGCCATGGGGCTTCGTCTTCGCTCTTCTCGCGGCCGGCTGCCGTGACTGGTTCCGGGTCAGCCACCAGCCGAGCTATCGCGGGCACCACACCACCGTGGGCGCGCACCTGCACGTCACACTCGAACTCGCGGCCGTGCTTGGCCGGGTGCAGACGCTTGAGGCGATCCGCCACAATCTCACGGACCTGCAGGTCTTCGCGCCGTCCAACCGTCACCGTGCCGGTGGCCGCGTTAATGTCCGTAACGAAGCGCGGCTGCCCATCCAGCCCTTCGCGCGGCAGGCCCAAGCCCTTGCGCTGCCCGATGGTGAATCCGTACACGCCCTCGTGCTCCGCCACGGTTTCCCCGGATGCGTCCTTCATAAGCCCTGGTCGCAGGCCGATCTTGTTACCGAGGAACGCTTGCGTGCGTCCGTCCGGAATGAAGCAGATGTCGTGAGAATCCGGCTTGGAGGCCACCCCGAACCCAGCGTCCTTGGCCTCTTCTCGGATTTCTGGCTTGATCGTGTCGCCCACGGGGAACATGCAGTGCTCCAGCTGCTCGTCAGTGAGCACGCCGAGAACGTAGGACTGATCCTTGTTGGCGTCGATCCCACGACGCATCACCCCGCCATCCAGACGCGCATAATGCCCGGTGACCACCGCATCGAAACCCAGCGCGATGGAGCGATCCAGCAACGCTTCAAACTTGATCTTCTCGTTGCAGCGCAGGCAGGGATTCGGGGTCTCGCCGATGGCGTAGGAATCCACGAAATCATCAATCACGTCGGCCTTGAAACGGTCGGAGAAGTCCCACACGTAGAAGGGAATGCCCAGCTTATCGGCCACGCGGCGGGCATCTGCAGAATCTTCGAGGCTGCAGCAACCGCGGGAACCGGCACGCACCGCCTCAGGGCTTTGGGACAGCGCCAAGTGCACGCCGATCACCTCGTGGCCCTCTTCCAAGGCTCGGGCCGCTGCTACGGCGGAATCAACCCCGCCACTCATCGCTGCTACAACTCGCATACGAGGCACCCTACGCCCCCGATGCCATACCGGCCAACCTGGCTTGCTCCACGATGCGCGGCAGCTTTTCCGCCAGCTCAGCAGCCTCTTGTTGGGTCACGTGTGGACCGAAAGTCAGGCGCAGCGCCCCGCGCGCCACATCCACGTCAACGCCCATTGCTGTGAGCACATGCGACGCCCGATTCACCCCCGCGCTGCACGCCGACCCGGTGGACGCATCCACGCCAGCCGCGTCCAGAAGCATGATCAGGCTATCGCCCTCCGCGCCGGGGAAGCTCATGTGCAGGTGGCCAGGCAGGGCGGGCTCGTTGGTCCAGATCCGTACGTCGGGAATGCTTTCGGCCGTGGTGCGCACGAGGTCGCGTGCTGCGGCCATCTTCTTGTTTTCTTCCTCCATGTTCTTAAATGCCGACGCCAACGCTGCCGCAGCTCCCACCGCTCCCTGCACGTTGACTGTGCCCGAACGCAGCTTGCGCTCCTGACCTCCTCCGCGGACTGGACTGAGAATCTTGGCGTCGCGGCGGGCCAGCAGAATACCGAGGGACTTCGGCCCGCCAAACTTGTGTGCGCTGGCGGCGAGGGTTGCCGCGCCGAGCTCGTGGAAATCGATGAGCAGGTGGCCAACAGCTTGCACGGCATCCGTGTGAAAAGGGATACCGTGGTCTGCGAACTGCTGAACGGGTTGGATATTTCCGGTCTCATTATTGGCCCACATGCACGTCAGCAAGGCAATCTCTTGCGGATCCAGCTCTCCGGGTAGCTGGACGCGGCCGTCGGCATCCACCGGCAATCGCTGCTGTGTGAATCCGAAATCGATGGGCCCGTCGCATATCCAAGAGACGGATTCCATGACAGCGGGATGTTCGATATTCGCGCTTGCAATCACCGACGCACCGCGTTGCGCCTTGGATCCAAACGCTAGGCCCTGCACGGCAATGTTGTTGGCCTCCGTGCCGGATCCAGTGAAGATAACCTCCGCGGCATCGGCGCCGAGCAGCTCGGCGATCTGCTCGCGAGCATCTTCGAGGTGGCTGCGCGCGGCACGTCCCGTTGCGTATTGGCCTGCGGGATTGCCTTGGGCAGCCATGGCGTTCATGGCCTCCAGAGCCTCGGGGCGCAGTGGCTGGGATGCGGCATTATCTACGTACAGACGGTTCACGGTTGCCACCTTAGTCGGGGGATCTACAGAATCGCTCAACCGCTCGAAGATCTATCAGATCTACTCCGCCCACGAAGATCTATCAAATCTCTACTAGAGTGAGGGGCATGCGTAACCCCTTCCGCCCCAGCTTCGGCGCCTCACCCTACTTCCTCGCAGGTCGCGGAGAACTTTTGCGGGACTTCCAGCTGAGCCTCATGGAAGGCCCCGGCTCCCCCAACCGCGCACTTCTGCTCAGCGGCGTTCGTGGCGTGGGCAAAACGGTGCTGCTCAATGAGCTCGAAGATACCGCAGCTGCACAGGGATGGATCACGCTGCGCAGCTACCCGCGCTCCAACATGATCGAAGAACTAGTCAGCACCACCATCCCCCAGACCATCTCCACCCTGGATCCACAAAAGGAGCGGACGATATCCGGCGGCAGCATCGCGGGCGTTGGCGGTATTCGCACGTCAGACAATCCCAAGTTCCTGGAGTCCGCGCCCACTCTGATCACCAGACTTCGCGAACTCGCGGAACACAGCACCGGAATACTCATCACCTTGGACGAGCTCCAAGCCGCCCAACCAGAGCCTCTGCATGAACTAGCCACCGCGGTGCAGGACCTGATCCGAGACGAGTACGAGATAGCTATTGCGTGCGCTGGTCTGCCGCATGGTGTCGAACAATTACTGCAACACGAAGGCACCACCTTCATGCGCCGAGCAACGCGCATTGACCTGCACGCGGTGGCCGATGACGACGTTTCTGAGACGCTGCACACCACCATCACCGACGGCGGCAAGACCATCGAACCTGCAGGTCTCGCACGCGCGACGGCGCTGTGCAAGGGCTACCCATACTTGATCCAGGTGGTTGGGTCGCTGGCGTGGGCGCAGGCATCGTTGGACGAAGCGGACACCATCACCGACCATCATGTTCAGACCATCGAGGCGGACGCCATCAAGCGCATGATGAGCCAAGTTCACCGCCCCGCCCTCACCCAGGTGCCCGACGGGGAGATCGCGTTCCTGCAGGCCATGGCCAATTACGGTGAGGATGACGTGCCGACCGCGGAGATCGCCCGTGCGCTAGGCACTTCGCCGAACGGTATTTCAGCCCGACGACAACGCCTGATCAATCGGGACTTGATCGAAAGCGCCGGGTTTGGCGCGGTTCGGTTTACTCTTCCGTATTTGGATGAATACGTTCGCTCTCATAGCGCCAGATAGCATGCTCGAACTCGATCAGCGAGGCGGTATTGCCGTCCTGCTTGAGCCATTCTTCGTGAGCGGCAATGATCTGCTCACGGGCCCCCTTATCGGTTCCAAGTGAACGCTCCACGAAGCGGTTGATCATGCGATCCGCCTTAACCCCGGGGACTCCCAGCAACATCAGGAAATATTCGAAAGTCACTTTGCCCAGGCCCACAGGTCCGGTATAGGCAGACATCAACTTGTTGCCGTTGTCCTCGCTACTAGTACGAAATGCCTCAAGGTCTTCAGCACTAACAATTCCTAGATCGACAAAGTTCTGCGCAGCTTCCAAAACAGCTATGGATTTAAAGCGCTCGTCATTATGCCCCGGCACAACTTTGCCTTCACCCATCTCTGCTCGGATAGGCTCTTCTCCCAATTCCAACAGACGTACGAGATTGTTTGAAGGATCAGTTTCGTTTTCCATCCACCCGTTGCTAAGTGCAACGACTCGTGGACCAACGCCTTTGCCATTAGCGGTCTCATAACGCGCGCCCATGCTGAAAACAGCATCAATCAACGCAACAGAAATGCGACCTTCCCAACCGCCTCCATACTTTGTGAAGTTGTCTTTGGGAACTAGCTCCAGGCTTTGCAGTAGCTTCTCGGTGTCAGTAGTCATCTTTACCTCGCTCAATCTGAAATTCGTACTTACTAAGAGTACGAAAAACCCGCCCCAAAGGGCGGGTTTCCAGTTTTAAGAAGGCTAGGGCTTACTTACGGCCCTTGAGCTCCTCGGTAGCCTGTGGGGCAACCTTGAACAGGTCGCCAACCACACCGAAGTCGGCGATCTCGAAGATGGAAGCCTCTTCGTCCTTGTTCACAGCGACGATGGTCTTCGAGGTCTGCATACCAGCCTTGTGCTGGATAGCACCGGAGATGCCCAGTGCGATGTACAGGTTTGGAGACACGGTGGAACCGGTCTGTCCAACCTGGAACTTGCCTGGGTAGTAGTCGGCATCCACAGCGGCACGGGAAGCGCCAACTGCAGCACCGAGTACGTCGGCCAGAGGCTCGACGGTGGTCTCGAAGCCTTCGGCACCTGCAACACCACGGCCACCGGAAACCACGATCTTCGCCTCGGTCAGCTCTGGGCGGTCGCCGCCCTCAGCTGGGGAGAAGGAGGTGATGGTGACGGCGGTTGGGCCTGCGCCTGGCAGCTCCACAGCCTGCACGGTTCCTGCAGCAGCCTGTGGCTCTGGGTCCACAGCGCCTGGGCGCAGGGTGAAGATTGGGGATGCGCCACCAGCGGAGGTGGTCACGTTGTAGGAACCACCGAAGATGCTGACCTGCGCGTTGCGGTCTGCGTCCACGGAGGAAGCATCGTAGATCACGCCGGAAGCAACGCGAGCGCCGGTACGACCAGCGATCTCGTTGCCGGTGGCGGTGGCGGTCACCAGTGCAGGAACCTGCAGGTGAGCAGCCAGGGCGGACAGTGCGTCCACGGATGGGGTGACCAGCAGGGAATCTGCATTGTCGGACTCAGCTGCGTAGATGGTCTCTGCGCCAGCCTCAGCCAGAGCGGACTGCAGCTTCTCGGTGGTACCAGGGTTGCCCACTACAACAGCACCGACGGTGCCGAAAGCACGAGCTGCGGTGATCAGCTCGAGGGTGGTGTTCTTCAGCTCACCCTCGACATGGTCTACCAGAACCAAAACGTTGGTCATGAGGTTTACCTCTCCTATTTCGAATGTGTACTTGGGGTGAACTGGCCTAGACCAGCTTTTCCTTGACCAGGAACTCGACGAGCTTCTTGCCGCCATCGCCTTCGTCGGTGATGATCTCACCGGCGGACTTTGGTGGCTTCGGGTTGTTGGCGGACACGGAGGTTGCCGCGTTTGCCAAGCCCACGTTTGCAGCGTCCACGCCGATGTCGGCGAGGGACAGCTCCTGGATCTTCTTCTTCTTTGCAGCCATGATGCCCTTGAACGCTGCGAAGCGAGGGGTGTTGGCCTTCTCCGTCACGGAGACGATGGCTGGCAGTGGAGCTTCCAGTCCGAACTTGCCTTCGTCGGTAACGCGCTCGCCGGTGACCTTGCCACCCTCAACGTTGAGGGTCTGCATGTGGGTCAGGGCAGGGATCTGGCGGTACTCGGAGAGCAGGCCAGGGATGGAACCGGCGCCACCATCGGTGGATGCATTACCGGCGATGATGAGCTCGATGTCATCGATCTGGTTCAGGGCGTTGGACAGGGTCCATGCGGTGCCCAGAACGTCGGAGCCTGCGAAAGCATCGTCGGTGACGAGGATGCCTTCATCAGCGCCGAGAGACAGTGCCTTGCGCACGGCCTCGGTGGCGCGAGATGGGCCGACGGACAAAACGATAACGTTGCGGGAGCTATCTGCTTCCTTCAGCTGGAGGGCTGCTTCCACGGCGTTTTCATTGATTTCATCCAGAACCGCATCTGCATTGTCACGATCCAGGGTGAAGTCATCGTCGGTGAGCTTGCGCTCGGAGTAAGTGTCCGGCACCTGCTTGACGAGAACAACGATGTTCGACATTCGTTGGCCTTTCCTGCTTGGGTTTATTTTTCCCAATCCACTATATAGATGTTTAAGTAACCGCCACCACAATAGTAGCAATATTTTTATAATCGCCAGCTAATCCACAGGTCGGCACACATAGGCCATGGCGTTAGATCCCACCCGGGTGATCACCACGGACCACGCTTGCTTCGGTCCTGCCCCACTTTTGAGCTTGAGTTTCTTGCGCAACTGGTCCGGATCCACGTCCACACCGCGCACCAAAATCTCCACGCTGGTGGCCCCCAACCCGTGCAGAGCAGCCTTCAACTTTTTCAGCTGCACCTGCTCTACCACCTCGAACGCACGTAGCCCCGTCAGCCCCGCGGGCACGGCATCACCCGTCAGGTAGGCGATCCGCGGATCCAGCTGCCACAGGCCGTGCTTGTAGGCCACGTGCCGAACAAGTCCCGCGCGGACTATCGCACCGTCGGCGTCGAAAATAAAGGAACCAGCGGGCCCATCACCCACGTCATCGGGCATCGCGGAGGTCAACGTCAGCTCCTCCGCGCCACGAAGCACCACCGCTCGGCGCACGTTCCCCACCGACAGCCCCGGGGTATACACGCAGGATTCTTTGACGTCGCCGTCCACGCTGACCACGTCGATCTGCCCGGCCCAATCCGCCACGTCCGCGAAGTCGATGCCCGGCGCGCACTTGACCGCCAGCTCTCGCCCGCGATGCGCTTGAACCAGCTCGGGCAGCGGCGGCATCAGCTGATTGATGTTGTGAATCCGCCCCGAACTGCCTCGACGCGCCGGATCCGCCACCACAACGTCCGCATCGATCACCGGACGCAGAGCATCCGCGCACACCACCGGCACACCCGGCACGTTGGCCCGTGCCATCCGCAGCCGCACCATGTCCAGGTCCGCGCCCACGGCATCGATCCCGGCGCGCTGTAGATGCGCCAGCTCGGTGCCCACGGAACACGTCACGTCCGCCACCCGGCACGCGCCCATCTGCTGCAGGTGCTTCACGCGCACCTGAGCCACCGCGCTGGGCGTGGCTTGCTGCGCGCTGGGGCCATCGAGCAGCCACTCTGCTCCCCCGTCGATCTTTTTCGACGCCACACGCCTCGCCTTCACCAGTTCCACCAACCCCCGGGCGTTCTCTCCGTAATGGTTGCGCAGGCTGGTCACGTTCGCCAGCTCGGTCTTCTTGCTCAGCTCCAACTGTTCCGCGTCCGCCACTGCCTCGGGGTGACTGCGCAGAAAGTCCAGCTCGTCTAAGGAATACGGCATGGCCTACTGCAGGTAGGAGCCAGGAAGGCTCTTGAAGGGATGCTCCGGCAGATCCGCTGGGTCCACCGCGAATTTCATGCCCGGCGCGAAGTGCCTGCGCGGGGTTCCGAACATCTTGGTTTCCATGAGGTAGTACTCGGCCATGTAGGGCTCGTCCACGGGCTCCTCCAACACGGGGTCAACGGAGAGGTTCGCGCTGAACTCCATGATCTCCTCCACCGTGCGGAAGGTATCCAGCAGCTTGAGCTGCGCCCAGGTGGGTGGCATGAGGTTGATCTTCCGGCTGCGCCATCCGTCCAGCAGTGTGGCGGGGCGGAACCATCCGGTGGAGGTGGCCTCGCGGGTGTCTCCGGTGGTGATTTGTCCCTGGGGCAGCTGGGCCACAAAGAATGCCGTGTCGTAGCGGATAGGCTGCTCCTTGGGGGTCACCCAGTTGGCCCAGGGGCGCAGCAGGTCCGCGCGCAGCACCAGATCATTGGCATCCATGAAGTCAGAGAAGGACAGCTGGTGGTTCTCCAGCTGCTTGCGCTCCTGCTGGAACACAGCGGTATCCGCCACGACCTTGCCGTCGGGTGTGCCGGCCAGCAACGTTCCGGACTCCTCGAACGTCTCCCGCACCGCAGCACACACCAACGCGCGTGCCATCGCGGGATCCTTCAGCAGGCGCTGGCTCCACCACTGCAGGTTAGGGCCTTGCCACTGCAGGCCGGGGGAATTGTGTCCGTCCTGATCCACGTCGCCGGGCATATCGCGGGCATCCACTCCACCGCCGGGAAACACGGTCATCTCCGCGCAAAAGGACATGGTGGACGCACGCTCTTGCACGTAGACCTCCGGGCCGGAGAGCGTATCGCGCAGCAGGATCACGGTGGAGGCATGGCGGGGCTCCACGGGGCCAAGCATGTTCATCGGGCGCTCCTCCTGCTGCGGTGGGATCCGCCTCGTCGGGTGCGGCGGGCGAACCACCGTCCGTCGTCCTGGGTTACGCTAATTGGCTGGTGGAAGGCCTTGGTTAGGTGCTCGGAGGTCATCACGTCCTCCAGCACCCCCTGCGCCACTACTCCGCCTTCATCCAGCAGCATGCCGTGCGTAAAGCCGGGCGGGATCTCCTCCACGTGGTGCGTAATCATCACGATGGCGGGCGAATCCGGATCCTCGGCCAGCTGGCTCAGCAGGTGGATCAAGTCCTCGCGCCCACCCAAGTCCAAGCCAGCGCCGGGCTCGTCCAGCAGCAACAGCTCTGGATCCGTCATCAGCGCGCGGGCAATGAGGGTGCGCTTGCGCTCGCCCTCACTCAAGGTGCCCCACTTCTGATCAGCCAGGTGGTAGGCACCCACCTGCTCCAGGATCTCAATGACGCGCTCGCGGTCCATGTCCGCGTATTCCTCGCGCCAGCGCCCCAGCACGTCGTAGCCAGCAGAGATCACGATGTCCGAAACCATCTCGTCGTTCGGAATGCGCTGCGCCAGCGCGGAGGAGGACATGCCGATCGACGTCCTAATCTCGCGCAGATCCACGCGCCCCATCTGCTCGCCGATCAGCGTTACGGTGCCGGTGGTGGGGAACATTTGCGCGGCGGCCAGCCTCATCAGCGTGGTCTTGCCGGCCCCATTCGGGCCGATGATGATCCATCGTTCGTCCAGCTCAACCTGCCAATCCACCGGCCCGAGGATGGTCCGTCCTTCGCGCACTACGGAGACCCCGGCCATGTCGATGATGAGATCTTCGGCCACGGCGGGCGCGGTTGCGGGTGCAGAAATCAGAGGGTTGTTGGGATGCGTCACGCACTCCATGTTGCACCACCTGCAGAAAACACGCCACGCCTTTAATCTTGGGGGTAGCTGTCCATCCATTTCTTGTTTGAGGAGCCACCCTTCCATGCTCGGACGTCTTGGCGTTGACAACGTCTCCCCCGTTATTTCCCTCGGCCAGGTTCCCGCCAAAGCAACCGTGGGGCAGGTCTTCCCCGTCTCCGCGCAGGTCTGGCGAGAAGGCCATGACGCCATCTCCGCCACCCTCGTCGTCCGCCGCCCCGCTGGCAGCGAGGGCGGGCGCGCCAAGATCACGATGACCGCCGAGGAAGGCGACAACGTGGACGTGCGGCACGCGCTGTTCGTTCCTGATGTGCCGGGGTTGTGGACCTTTCGTGTCGACGCCTGGTCCGATCCTTTCGCCACCTGGTTCAATGCCATCACTAAGAAGGTCGACGCGGGGCAGGACGCTGCCTTGTTGGCCAACGATCTAGAGACCGGCGCCCGTCTGTTTGAGCGGGCCAAGGAGAAGGTCTCCCGTGGGCACGTCGCCACCATCGACAGTGTCATCGCCGCGCTGCGAGACGAGTCCCTCCCCCTGGAAAGCCGCATCGAGCAAGCTTTGTCCCCGCAGGTTCGCGCGGCGCTGGAGCGCCGCCCAGTGCGCGATATGCTCACCCGCGGTCAGGAATTCCAGGTGCTGGTGGAACCGCTGGAATCGGCATTCGGCTCCTGGTATGAATTCTTTCCGCGCTCGACAGGCGGAACTGATCACGCGGGGAATCCCCTTCACGGCACGTTCCTGACGTCGGAAAAAGACCTCCCACGCATCGCGGCGATGGGGTTCGATACCATCTACCTTCCTCCCATCCACCCGATCGGCAAGATCAACCGCAAGGGTAAGAACAACACCCTCACGCCCACCAAGGAAGATGTGGGCTCGCCGTGGGCCATTGGCTCGGACGAAGGTGGTCACGAGGCGATCCACACGGAGCTGGGAACCGTGGAGGACTTCGCGCACTTCGTGAAAACCGCCGAAGAGCTGGGCCTGAAGGTGGCGCTGGACTTGGCGCTGCAGTGCGCGCCGGATCACCCGTGGGCCAAGGAGCACCCGGAGTGGTTCACGGTTCTGCCTGACGGCAGCATCGCCTACGCGGAGAACCCGCCGAAGAAGTACCAGGACATCTACCCGCTGAACTTCGATAACGACCCAGACGGCCTGTACCTGGCAGTGCGCGACGTGGTGCGTCTGTGGATCCAGCGGGGCGTGCGCGTGTTCCGCGTGGACAACCCTCACACTAAACCCACGGAGTTCTGGCACTGGCTGATCAACGACATCCACCGCACGGACCCAGACGTGGTGTTCCTCGCCGAGGCATTCACCCGGCCGCCACGCTTGTACGGCTTGGCGAAGGCCGGATTCACGCAGTCCTACAGCTACTTCACGTGGAAGACCAGCAAGGAAGAGCTGGAGGAGTTCGCCACGGACGTGGCCGAGGGCGCGGACGTGTTCCGCCCCAACTTGTTCGTCAATACTCCGGACATCCTGCACGAATCCTTGCAGACGGGCGGGCGCGCGGTGTTCGCTATTCGCGCTGCGCTGGCGGCCACCATGTCTCCGCTGTGGGGCGTGTACTCCGGCTACGAGCTGTTCGAGCACGTCCCCGTGCACGAGGGTTCGGAGGAGTACATGGATTCAGAGAAGTACCAGCTCCGCCCGCGCAATTTTGCGCAGGCCGCGGCCGATGGCGATTCCCTAGAGCCGTGGATCACGTCGCTGAACAACTGGCGCAAGACCAACCCGGCTCTGCAACAGCAGCGAAATCTGCACCTGCACGAGACCACCAACGAGAACATGCTGGCCTATTCCCGCATCGATGCCGTCAGCGGCAACGCCGTGCTGGTAGTGGTCAACCTAGATCCGCATAACGTCCAGGAAGGCACGATCACGGTGGATCTGGAGGTCGTGGGATTGGATCAAGGCGCGAACTACGAGGTGCTGGATCTGCCCACCAACCAGATCTTCCAGTGGAGCGAGGAAAACTACGTGCGCCTGGATCCGGACTTCCAGGTGGCACACATCCTGCGCCTGCCGGATGTACCCGAATCCCGCCGCGCTGCCTTGGCCTTCCGCGACGAAGACTACGACCCGCGAGGCTAAACATTCCGGACTAGGCTGGTGGGCATGATCGAAACCCACCAACCCCTGCTGGATGTCTTCGACCGCGCTCGCCTGGTGCAGCGCAGGCACTATGCGCCGCACGATGTCTTGGGCAGGCACTCTGCTGATGGGCACTCCGTTTTCCGCACGGTGCAGTGCGGAGCAGACTCGGTAGAGGTTGTCACTGGTGGACAATCCATCCCCATGCACAACATCGGGGATGACATCTTTGAGCTGGTCACGCCCGCCTCCGAGGGCAAATACTCCTTCCGCGTGACGTGGGGACAGCACTCCGCCGAGGTGCAGGATCCATATAGCCACTGGCCCACCGTAGGCGAGTTGGATCTGCACCTGATTGGCGAAGGTCGCCACGAGCGTCTGTGGGAAGCACTCGGCGCGCGCGTCATGGACGGCGGCATCGCATTTTCCGTGTGGGCACCCAACGCTGCGGGCGTGTCCGTGATTGCGGACTTCAACGGGTGGAACCCCCGCCAGCACCCCATGCGCTCCCTGGGATCCACGGGGATTTGGGAGCTGTTCATCCCTGGGCAACGGGCAGGCGCGCACTATAAGTTCGCAATCACCACCGGCGACGGAGTGCAGTTAGACAAGGCCGATCCCATG
Organism: Corynebacterium dentalis; assembly: GCF_900232865.1. Classification (GTDB taxonomy): domain Bacteria; phylum Actinomycetota; class Actinomycetes; order Mycobacteriales; family Mycobacteriaceae; genus Corynebacterium; species Corynebacterium dentalis. Next base: position 165,931 of record NZ_OCTS01000001.1, read on the forward strand.
GCGCGTTTCGCAGAACCGGCACCTGCGACCGCCTCGATCGTGGTGGAACGAGATTCCTACGCGTGGCAAGACTCCGCGTGGATCGCACACCGGGAATCCCAGGACATCCTGCACCAGCCCATGAGCGTCTACGAAGTGCACCTGGGCAGCTGGCGCAAGGGTCTGACCTACCAAGAATTGGCCACTGAACTGGTGGAATACGTTACGGAGAAAGGCTTTACCCATGTGGAGCTCATGGGAGTCTCCGAGCACCCCTACGAGCCCTCCTGGGGATATCAGGTCACCTCGTATTACGCGCCGAACAATCGCTACGGCTCCCCGGATGATTTCCGTGCCTTTATCGACGCCCTCCACGCCGCGAACATCGGCGTGATCATGGACTGGGTGCCCGGTCACTTCCCCCGCGATGCGTGGGCACTGGCCCGCTTCGATGGACAGGCCTGCTACGAGCACCCGGATCCCCGCCGCGGAGATCAGCCGGACTGGGGCACGCACGTGTTCAACTTTGGACGCAACGAAGTGCGTAATTTCCTGGTGGCCAACGCGCTGTATTGGTGCCGCGAGTTCCACATCGATGGCCTGCGCGTGGACGCAGTAGCCTCTATGCTCTATCTGGATTACTCCCGCAACGAGGGCGAATGGCTGCCAAACATCTACGGAGGCCGCGAAAACCTGGACGCAGTGGCATTCCTGCAGGAGATGAACGCCACCGTGCAGCGCGATGTGCCGGGCGTGCTGACCATCGCCGAAGAATCCACCTCCTGGCCGGGCGTGACCAAGCCCACCAGCGAGGATGGCCTGGGCTTTTCCCTGAAGTGGAACATGGGATGGATGCACGACACCCTCGAGTACATCCAGCGCGACCCCGCTCACCGCAGCCACCACCACGGCGAGATCACCTTCTCCATGGTCTACGCCTACTCCGAGAACTACGTGCTACCCATCAGCCACGATGAAGTGGTGCACGGCAAGGGCTCGCTCTGGCAGCGCATGCCCGCGGACTCTTCCTGGGACAAAGCCGCGATGCTGCGCACCCTGCTGGCATACATGTGGACCCACCCCGGCAAGAAGCTCCTGTTCCAAGGCCAAGAATTTGGCCAGATCCAAGAATGGAACGAGTCCCGCGGCGTGGACTGGGCAGATCAGGACGGTTGGGAAGGCGAATACCACCGGGGCTTGAGCCAACTGACCGCGGAGCTCAACGCGCTGTACACCGACAAGCCCGCGGTGGGCACCGACGACCACTCCCCCGACGGCTTCCGCTGGATCGCCGCCGACGATGCCGCCAACAACGTGCTGAGCTACCTCCGCCGCAGCGCCGACGGCAGCCAATGGATGGCCTGCGTGATCAACTTCTCCGGCTCCACTATCGACAACTACCGCATCGGCCTACCGGCAGCCGGCACCTGGCGGCAAGCCTTAAGCACAGACGCCGCCCGCTTCGAAGGCGCCGACCGCGCTCAGTGCAACCTCATCACGGCCACGCAAGGCTCGCATGGGTTCGCCCAATCCGCCGTGCTCACCGTGCCAGCGCACAGCGCTCAGTTGTTTATTTTCGACGCCTAGATGCGGATACCGAAGCCTGCCAGCCAGGTCTGCAACATCTTGAATAGATCCGGTACCGCCACGGTTCCCACGGCAGGAACGTTGACTACCTGAGCCACGGGAGCTCCAGGGATGACCTGCACGGCGCGAGGAGCTGATGCTGGATTGGTTGCTGGGGCACCACCGCCCTTGAGACCGCAACGGTTAGCGGCCTCATCGATGCGGGCAAGAGCAGCCAAAATGCGCGAACCACGAGGATCCACCAGCGCGAGGGCGCGGGCCTGAGCCACCTTGTTGTTATAGTCCGCAGTATTCGTCCAGTAGCTGCGGGCTTGCTGGCAGCTGATCTGTCCGGCAGGAAGAGCATTGAGCGCACGGTCAACTGCATCAGCGTTGGCAACGGCGGGAGAAGTGGAACACAGGACAGTGGCGAGCGCTGCGGAGGCCGCGAAGCGTTTGATTTTGTTCATAAACCCAAGTTGTCACACCGCGGGCAGCCCCGCAACTAGAACAGTGCGCTGGAAAGCTTTGTGCGGGCGGCGATCACGTCCGGATCCCCGGCATCGAACATCGCGAACAGATCGAACAGCCGCTTCTTGGCTTCCTCGCGTTCGTCGCCCGTGGAATTCTTGATCTCCTCGATCAACAGGTCAAACGCTTCCGCGTTGCGGCCCTCTAGGAGCAACTTGTCCGCATCGTGAGCCTGCGGATCCTGTGCACGCTGCAACAGCAACGCGTTGGCGCGGGCCGCCTTGGCCTCTGCATGGCTTGGATCCTCCGCCAAAATCTCGTCATACGCCGCGATGGCCGCATCCAGATCGCCAGCCTCCAAGTGGGCTTCCCCTTCCACCATGCGCGGATCCGCAGGGGCTTCGCCGCTGCCCGGCAGTCCGGCAAGCTTGCCCTCGGTGGCCTCGAGCACGGCGTCGATCCACTGCTGCACCTGATCCTCCGGCTGACCGCCCTCAAACTGCGCCAACGGGCGACCGGCAGCCAACGCTACCACGGTCGGCACGGCCTTGACCTGAAGCGCTTGGGCAATCTCGCCGTTGGTGTCCACATCCACATAGCGCGCCACCCACTGCACCGGCTCCTGCTGCATCTGCGCCAACCGGCCCAGCGTGGACTTCAGCTGCTCACTGGACTCCGAACGCGCGGTACCCAGCAACAAGACCACGGCCACCTGAGTGGAACGGACCACCAGATCCTGCTCGAAGGTCTCCGGCGTCACCTCGGCAAAGCGAGCCACGTCACCGCTGTCCTCGGTCTGATTCGGCTGCGGACGGTTCTTCAGCTCGCCGAGGTCAATCGCGCCTCCAACAAAGCTAGGGCCAGAGTTCTGAGGATTCTGCGGAGAAGTCATGCCCCCATCCTAACCAGCCGGCTAAAACAGGCGGAACTCGGAATCATCCGTGCCGCGCATCGCTGCATAATCCAAGGTCACGCAGCGGAATCCGCGATCCTCGGCCAGAGTGCGAGCCTGCGGCTTGATCTCCTGGGCGGCAAAAATTCCCGTGACGGGACTGAGCAACTCATCACGGTTCAGCAAATCCACATAGCGGGTCAGCTGCTCCACACCATCGATGCCACCGCGACGTTTGATCTCCACGGCCACCGTCGTGCCATCCGCATCGCGGGAAAGCAGATCAACAGGGCCGATAGGCGTGGGATACTCGCGACTGACCAAGGTATAACCATTTCCCAGCAGCTCAATCTGCTCCGCCAGTAGCTCCTGCAGATGCGCCTCCACACCGTCCTTCACCAAGCCTGGGTCCTCCCCCAGCTCGTGCTCGAAGTCCGAGTGCACCGCGAAAAGCCGGATGCGCAACTGCTCCGCAGCTTTGTTCTCCACGATCCACAAGCGCTCGACACGCTCATCCTCGAACTCGGGATGCGTGCTTGCGTCGGGCGACGAAGGCATCAGCTCCGTTAAAGAACACGGCGAGGTCATCCAATTCAACGGCTTGTACGCACGGTCGTCGGCATGAATCGACACAGAACCATCCGCCTTGACCATGACCAAACGGTCAGCTTCCGGCAAATGGGCCTCCAACCGGCCCATGTAATCCACACTGCAACGAGCAAGTACTAAACGCATTACCTCAGGATACCGCTCGCTAGATCGGGCGCGGACGGTTGTACGCCGAATGACTATCGCGGCGTGCCGAAGGACCCGATTCCAACCACGCCACCAGCGCAGTATCCCCCGCACTATCCAGCGACAGCTCCCACTCACGGTCCCGATGACGTACGCGAATCACGTGCATCGACCGCTCCAGAAACTGCGTCTCGCGCTCAGAGATCTCCCTACGCTGCACAATCTCCGTACCCAAACGAGTCAACGTCACATTCGACTCCGGACGAATGCTGCGCAGCTTATAAAACTTCGCGGACGTGGCACTATAAACCAAAACCCCGTGGCGCCAGTGCCGGCCATCTTTACTATCAGCCGGACGCATCACCACGGGGTAACCCTGAGAACGGAGCGTGAAAAATCGCCACAGACCCAAGGCGCAGACAAGCAAAACCATCACGGTCAGAATCGCCATAACGATCTCCACAGGTACGCCTCCCTTCATCGGGTCCCAAAAGCATCCAGTGAAAGTAAATCTACGCGCCCGCTCGCATATTGCAAACGGCAAGGGGGTACAAGCAAAGCCCGCCGCCGTTCATCCTTTTGCAAGGAATCACAGCGGCGGGCTTAACCACCAGTCAAGTAGCGCGAGCTACTAGTCCTGAAGTCGCTTCACAGCGCGCAACTCGGACTCAGCCTGTGCCTTATCGTGCTCATTTTCAGCACTCTGTACACGAGACTCAGCGTCCGCGGAATCGACCTCATCGGCCCAAATCGCGGAGTCCGCCAAGATGGTGATCTTGTCCGGCGAGACGGAAAGGAAACCTCCCTTTACCGACGCCACCTTCTTCTCACCCTCGCTGGTCCGAATGACCACTACGCCGTTCTCGACCAACTGGCCGAGCAGAGGCTCGTGACCGGGGAGCACGCCGATCTCGCCTTCGGTCGTCTGCGCGGTAACGGACGTTGCGGTACCAGACCACAGCGCACGCTCCACAGCGACCAATTGAGCGGCAATCTCAGCCATGTGCGTCTCCCCTTACTTTTCGTTGAGCTTCTTGTAGGCAGCCTCAACGTCATCCAGACCACCGAGGCCGTTGAAGGCCTGCTCTGGGTAGTGGTCGAAGTCGCCGTTGCAGATGCGCTCGAAAGCGTCAACGGTGTCCTTCAGTGGGACGTAGGAGCCCGGAATGCCGGTGAACTTCTCTGCGACGAAGAAGTTCTGGCCCAGGAAGCGCTCGATACGACGTGCACGCTGCACGGTGACCTTGTCTTCCTCGGACAGCTCGTCCATACCCAGGATGGCGATGATGTCCTGCAGTTCCTTGTTCTTCTGCAGGATGTTGATCACTCGCTGAGCGATCTCATAGTGGCGGTCGCCGACGATACCTGGCTCGAGGATACGAGAGGTAGAGGTCAGTGGGTCCACTGCAGGGTAAATACCCTTGGAAGCAATCGCACGGTTGAGCTCGGTGGTTGCGTCCAAGTGGGCGAAGGTGGTTGCCGGAGCAGGGTCCGTGTAGTCATCGGCAGGCACGTAAACGGCCTGCAGAGACGTAATGGACTTACCCTTGGTAGAGGTAATGCGCTCCTGCAGAACACCCATCTCGTCAGCCAGGGTTGGCTGGTAACCCACTGCGGACGGCATGCGTCCCAGCAGCGTGGAAACCTCAGAGCCAGCCTGGGTGAAACGGAAGATGTTGTCGATGAACAGCAGCACGTCCTGGCTCTGCACATCGCGGAAGTATTCCGCCATGGTCAGGCCGGACAGAGCCACGCGCATACGAACCCCTGGTGGCTCGTCCATCTGGCCGAACACGAGGGCGGTATCTTGCAGCACGCCCATCTCTTCCATTTCCAGGAAGAGGTCGGTGCCCTCACGGGTACGCTCACCAACACCCGCAAACACGGACGTACCGGAGAACTCGCGAGCGATACGGGTGATCATTTCCTGGATCAGCACGGTCTTACCCACACCTGCGCCGCCGAAGAGGCCGATCTTGCCGCCCTTCACGTACGGGGTGAGCAGGTCGATGACCTTAATACCGGTTTCCAGAATCTCGGTCTTGCCCTCGAGCTGGTCGAAGGCTGGCGGCTCGCGGTGGATGCTCCACTGCTCGCCGTCGCGGCCCAAGCCTGGCTCGTCGATGCAGTCGCCCAGTGCGTTGAACACGTGGCCCTTCACGACATCGCCCACTGGGACGGAAATTGGCTTGCCGGTGTCCTTGACCTCCGCACCGCGGACAAGGCCGTCGGTAGGAGCCATGGACACGGCGCGCACGAGGTTGTCACCAAGGTGCTGTGCAACCTCGAGCGTGATGGTCTTAGCCACTGCTTCGAGGGTTACCTCGACCTGCAGGGCGTTAAACAGAGCCGGCTGCTCGCCGCGTGGGAACTCCACGTCGACAACCGGGCCGATCACTCGGACGACGCGGCCCGCAGCAGTCGGCGCAGCGGTGCTCTGCTCCTGAGTTGCTGTAGTCATAATTAGTCACTTTCTCCGCTATCGCCGAGTGCCGAAGCACCACCGACGATCTCTGTGATTTCCTGGGTAATCTGTGCCTGACGAGCCTGGTTGGCCACGCGAGAGAGCTGCTTAACCAGGTCAGTCGCGTTGTCAGTTGCGGCGCTCATTGCGGTGCGTCGAGCAGCAGACTCGGAAGCTGCAGCTTCCAACATGGCAGCAAAGATGCCACGGGAAACGTACTGCGGCAACAAGGCCTCAAGCAGCTTGTCTGGATCTGGCTCGAAATCGTATTCAGCTCCAACGTGATCAACCTTATCGCTGACCAGGTCATCGCCGGATTCGATCTTCTCCTCTTCCACAACAGTCTCAATTGGCAGCAGGCGGGTGGCATGAGCCTTCTGAGTCAGCATGGACTCGAACTCCGTGTACACCATGTGAACCTCGTCGAAGCCCTGGATGCTGTCTCCCTCGGAACCAGCGACGCCTTCGCGCCACTCGGTGGATCCTTCGGAGCCAGCCAAAAAGCCTTCGATGAGATGATGACGAAGATCAGAGATGGCAGCGTAATCAGGGTCCTGAGAGTAACCAGACCACGATCCTCCGAGAGGCTCCTCACGGAAGTTGTAGTAGGTAATTCCCTTGCTGCCGGAGACGTACAAGACGACCTCTTTGCCCTGCTCCTCAAGCAACTTGCGGAGCTCGGCGGTCTTCTTGAACACGTTGTTGTTGTAGCCACCGCACATGCCACGGTCACTCGAAATCACGAGGATTGCAGCTCGCTGTGCGTCCTCCTGCTCCTGCAGCATCTTGTGCTGCAAGGTGCTGACGGAGGCCAGACGCTGGATCACCTGGGTGATCTCATCAGCGTATGGCTGGGATTCAGCAACGCGAGCTTGCGCCTTCGTGATCCTCGAGGTGGCGATCAGCTCTTGGGCCTTGGTGATCTTCTTGGTTGAGTTCACAGACTTAATGCGTGTTCTCAGTTCGCGAAGATTAGCCATCGCTATCGCCTCCCTTCTTGTCCGTTAATGGTCATTGTGGTCACAATCCCTGTCTTTTCGCTTACTTGACCTTGCGAGAGACAGTGATCTGGGACTTCTTGACCTCGTCCTCACCCAGGGCGTCAGCCTCAGGCTCGTTGACGATGGTGTGGCCCTCGGTGGTCTGGAAAGAGCGCTTGAAGTCGGCAATCGCGTTCTTCAGCTCAGACTTAGACTCGTCGCTGAATGCCTTTCCGCCATCAATCTGCTCGTAGACACCAGCGTGGTTGGCGTGCAGATCCTCCCACAGCTCGGCCTCGAAGCGACGGACGTCCTCAACTGGAACGTCGTCGAACTCACCCTCGCCAGCCAGGTAGATGGAGACCATCTGATCCTCGACGGACTGTGGCTTGGTCTCGGTCTGCTTCAGCAGCTCCACCAGGCGCTTACCACGCTCCAGCTGAGCCTTGGAAGCGGAGTCCAAGTCAGAAGCGAAGGCGGCGAAGGCCTCCAGGTCACGGTATGCAGCCAAGTCCAGACGCAGGGAACCTGCGACCTTCTTCATGCCCTTGGTCTGTGCAGCACCACCCACGCGAGACACGGACACACCGACGTTAATTGCCGGACGGACGCCCTGGTTGAACAGGTCGGACTCCAGGAAGACCTGGCCGTCGGTAATAGAAATCACGTTGGTTGGAATGAAGGCAGACACGTCGTTTGCCTTGGTCTCGATGATCGGCAGTGCGGTCAAAGAACCGCCACCGAGCTCATCGGAGAGCTTTGCAGCGCGCTCCAGAAGACGGGAGTGCAGGTAGAACACATCGCCTGGGTATGCTTCGCGGCCCGGTGGGCGACGCAGCAGCAGGGAGATCGCACGGTAGGCCTCAGCCTGCTTGGTCAGATCATCGTAGATCACCAGAACGTGCTTGCCCTCGTACATCCACTGCTGACCCAGTGCTGCACCTGCGAAAGGTGCGAGCCACTTGAAGCCAGCGGAATCGGATGCTGGTGCAGCCACGATGGTGGTGTACTCCAGCGCGCCGTTTTCCTCGAGGGTCTTGCGGATGGAAGCGATGGTCGAGCCCTTCTGACCAATCGCAACGTAGATACAACGTACCTGCTGGGTGGGATCACCAGTCTCCCAGTTGGCACGCTGGTTCAGAATGGTATCGATACAGACCGAGGTCTTACCGGTCTTACGGTCGCCAATGATCAGCTGGCGCTGACCACGGCCGATAGGGGTCATTGCATCGATAGCCTTGATGCCGGTCTGCATTGGCTCTTCCACTGGCTGACGCTGCAGCACAGAGGGAGCCTGCAGCTCCAGCACGCGGTCGGAATCGGCTTCAATAGCGCCGAGACCATCGATGGGCTTGCCCAATGGGTTGATAACGCGGCCGAGGAAGTTGTCCCCAACCGGAATGGATAGAACCTCGCCGGTCCGCTTGACCTCGTCGCCCTCCTTGAGGGACTCGTAGTTACCCAGGACCACGACGCCGACCTTGTCGGTATCGAGGTTCTGCGCGACACCAATGATGCCGCCTGGGAACTCGAGCAGCTCGTTGGCCATCACAGAAGGCATTCCGCTCACCTGGGCGATACCGTCTGCTGCCGTCGTAACCACGCCGACCTCCTCACGGGAGGCCTCCGGGGAGTAGCTCGAGGTGTAGTTCGCAATCGCGCTACGGATCTCGTCGGAGGAGATCGTCAGCTCCGCCATGTTGTTCCTGCTCTCGGTGTTGTCTTCCAGCATTGCTACTAACAGTTCAGCCCGTCTTAGACGAGGGAGCGACGAAGCCTGCGCAGTTTACCTGCGGTGCTTCCGTCGATCACTTCGTCACCGACGCGGATCACGGCGCCACCGAGGAGGCTGGAGTCAACCTCGGAATGCACCGCAATCTTACGGCCGTAAATCTTTTCCAGCTTGTCCGCCAGACTAGACTGCTGCTCATCACCTAGCGGTGCAGCACTGCGAACGCGAGCAACCTCGCGACCACCCAGTGCGGCAACCTCGTCGCAGAGTGCATCCAAATCTTCCATCGGACGCTTCTGCACGCGACCCACGGCCTGCAGTGCCAACGCCTCGGTCACAGAGGTGACCTTGCCGTACAGCACCTTTGCTAGCAGATCTCGGCGCGCATCAGAAGATACGGCCTTGTCAGCCAGCAGCAGTTCAAGTTGTGGTTCGCGCTCCACGATGCGTGCGAGTTGGTAAAGCTCATCCTCGACACGATCGAGCTGACCCTGAGCTTCCGCGGAACGAAGCAGGGCACGACGGCCCAAAGCAATCAATCCATTGCGGAAGTCACGAGTGTCAGACCAGGTCTGGGTCACAGCAGCGGACACGATCTCCTCGGTAGAGGCAGATACCTTGCCTGCCAACAGGCCCTTAATCAGAGCAACGCGCTGCTCCGGCTCAGCTGCAGCATCGACCAATGCGACGCGCAGGCTGCGATCGGAATCGAGAACGTCCACGACGTCAAACAATTCAGTTCCCGTCGTTGCTCCGATTTCAACCGTGTTGTCAGACTCGCGAAGGCCCTGATCCAGGGTCTCGTTGAGTCGTTCCAATGCCTCTCGGCTCGCTGCGTGCATACCAATCACTTCCTAGAGGTGCCGACTCGATCGAGATCGGCCAGGAAGGAATCGATGGTGCCCGAACGCTTCACATCGTCCGAAAGCTGCTCGCCCAGCAGGCGCTCAGCCAAGGAAATGGAGTTTTCGCCCATGTCCTTACGGAGATCAGAAACAACTGCGGCACGCTGTGCCTCCAGCTGCTTGTTTCCGGATTCCACGATCCGGTTGGACTCGTCAGTAGCCTGAGCCTTCATATCAGCGATGATCTTCTGTCCCTGAGAACGAGCATCGTCGCGGATCTGAGCGGCTTCAGTGCGAGCCTCTGCGAGTTGGGCGTTGTACTTTTCCAGTGCAGCCTTGGCCTCAGCCTGTGCGGCCTCGGCGCGCTGGATGCCGCCTTCGATCTGGTCCTCGCGCTGGTGCAGAACTTCCTGGAACTTCGGAAGAATGAACTTCCAGAAGACGATCAGGATGACTGCGAACGGGATGAGGGACCAGACGACGTCGTACAGCGGCGGAATGAGCGGATTAATCTGCTCCTCCATTGGCAAGCCACCTTCGGCTGCCAGCAAAAACGTATTCGTCATAGTCTCCAGCTTTCGCTCTTATGCGTGTGTCGTAGTTGTAATGCGGTCGTGAATTCATTCGCACGGAACGTGGAATTTCCCACCACCGCGCACAACACGATTAGCCGAACAGGAAGCCGGCGACGAGACCGATCAGGGCGAGCGCCTCGGTGAAGGCGATACCCAGGAACATGGTGGTACGCAGCTGGCCGGCCATCTCTGGCTGGCGTGCCATAGCTTCAGCGGTCTTACCTGCGACCAGACCCACACCGATGCCTGGGCCGATAGCTGCCAGGCCGTAGCCGATGGAGCCGAGACCGGTCAGGGTGGTGGTGGAGGACTCCTGTGCCAGAAGAATGAGGTCGTTCATGAGTTTTACATTACCTTTCTGGTGACCGACCAGGATGAATATGTAGTCAAGTTAGGTTCCTGGTCGAGCGTTATGTGGTTGATAGTTACCCGGTGGCTTAGTGATCGTCTGCGTGCAAAGACAACTCGATGTACACGGCCGCCAGCAGAGCAAAGATGTATGCCTGCAGGAAAATGACCATGAGCTCGAAGAAGGAGAATGCAATCGCAAAGAGGATTGTGCCGCCAGCCAGCAATGTCCAGCCGTTGAGCTGCCAGAAGAAGAAGTTCGTGGCGCTAAACAGCATGACGAGGATGAGGTGTCCAGCCAGCATGTTGGCCATCAAACGGATGGTCAACGTGAGCGGACGAAGGACGAAAGTAGAGAAGAATTCGATGGGTGCCACCAAGAAGTGAAGGAAGGTGGGCAGCCCAGGAATAATCAACGAGGACTTCACGAACTTGCCGAAACCGTGACGCTTCACACCGGCGTAGATGAATGCCACGTAAGCGACGAGGGCCAGCACCAATGGCAGGCCGATTCGCGCACTAGGCGAGATATTCAAAAACGGGATGATAGTAGGCAGGTTTACTGCGAGAACGGTGAAGAAGATCGCCGCGATGATTGGAAGGAAGCGACGTCCTTCCTTCTTCCCCAAAATGTCCTCCGCGATGTGAATGCGGACGAAATCCAGAGCGAGCTCTGCGAAGTTCTGTACGCCACTAGGGATCAACTTCGGCTTGCGCATAGCAAAGAAGAAGAATGCAGTGACGACAAGAATCATCAGGATACGAATGAGCATCAGACGGTCAAGCGCGAACGCTCCACCGAGAAACTCGTCGAACCAGAGGCTATCCGGATTCACTTGCCCCGGGAAGAATTCGTGTTCCAATGAAGGGCTGTGAAACTCACCCTTCATGGCCAAGGTTGTTACGCTCAGCGTTCTCTCCCGTGATAGGGCCGCGGGACATGGGTTATGTCAAGCGGTGCGATGGAGGTCTGAAGTCGAGATATCTATCGGCATTAATGGGACTCCGTCGCACGTCCCTGTGTCATGCCGATAGGCGCCGCTCTTGGTGGCTCTAATCCACCTAGATGGCCCTCATGCACTTTATCAGTTCTTGATCTATTGTCGCTAAGCGACTTTCAGCCAGTCCCCCCGACTTTTTCACGCTCGTGCCACCTTCCTACAAGGAGAGGCACTGCGGATCGCTACACATAGACGCTCTGTGCCTTGGTCACGGACCACGTTTCGGCAGCTAGAAGCACAATCAGGCTGATCACAACGGTGCATGCAAGGGCCATTGGATCATAAAAATCCAGGTTCTTAATGGACAGCAGGATCACCAAGACCACGGCGATCTTTGCCAGCCAGCTACCCAGCACCACGGCCATGGTGGTAGCCGGGCTGGAATTCGACGTCATGAGCGTGACCACCACGGTGATCAGCATGAATGCGCCACCGATGGCCAGCCCCAACAGGGCTCCCCAAATACCCTCAGTGTCCTTGGCCCATCCCCACACAGCCAGGGAACCGATACCGATGATGACCAGAGCAATCGCGCTAATGCGCAATGCTCGGCGCAGCGGCCAGTTGTGGTCATCAGCGTGGGAGACGTCGTTTAGCTCTGGGAGTTCGTTTTGATCACTAGTCACGGCCAACCAGTGTATCGGTCAGCACCAACAAAGCGCGAAACTCAAAAGTTCTTCCACGAGTGGTCTTTCCACATTGGCACCACCGTCACCGCCGTGACGATCACCAGCGCCAGGCCCAGCAAAAGCAGCGTCAACTGCGGCGGAAGAACAGTGGAACCGACAGCACCGAAGGCAACCACAGCCACCCAGCTGTAGAGAACCAGAACCACGCGCTTATGGGTATGCCCCAAACCAAGCAGCCGGTGATGGAGGTGCTTTTTGTCGGGGGCGAAGGGAGATTTGCCGTTAGCTAGGCGTCGAACAACAGCCAACAACAAATCCAACAACGGGATGGACAGCGCGGCCAGCACCACGATCATCGGAGAAAGCAAAGCGAACATGTCCGCAGTGCCATACAGAGACATGTTGATGCGGCCGGACGCGGACACGCACGCAGCCGAAAGCAGCAGGCCAATGAGCATAGAACCCGAATCCCCCATGAAGATTCGCGCAGGCGAGAAATTGTGCGGCAAAAAGCCCGCACACATGCCCAGCAACACCGCGGAAATGATAGCGGGCGGGTACGCAGAGACCGTGCCACCTTGATCGTGCAGGATCGTCAGCGAATAAATCAGGATGGTCCCTGCCGCGATCGCACCCAGACCGGCAGCCAAGCCGTCGAGGCCATCGACGAAGTTCATCGCGTTGACAATGGTCACGGTCAGCAGCGCAGTCAAGACAGTGGACTGGACTTGATCCAGAATCAACGTGCTACCACCGCCTACCGGCACGCTCACGAGATACCACGAGAGCCCCATCAGGCTCATCACCACGGCACCACCCACCTGGCCGCCCAGCTTCAACATCCACGAAATGTCATAGAGGTCATCGATCACACCCACCACCACAATGATGAACGCCGCGGCCACCACCGCAGCCATATCCGGAGTGATTGGCGGAAAACCGCGAGTCAATGCGGGCAGCTGACTAGCGGTGATGATCGCAATAATCATGCCCGTAAACATCGCCACCCCACCAAGCCGAGGCGTGGGGACCTGGTGCACGTCGCGCTCACGCGGCGCATTGACCTGACCAAAGCGCATCATGATCGTGCGCACAATTCCCGTGGCCAAATACGTGATGGCACACCCCACGAACAGAACCAGAGCCAGCTCGCGCAAAGGCACACCAGCGCCGGCGCCGGACTGGGCGAGGTACGTAACGTCAGGGGTGGACACGGGTACTAGATCTGTCCTCGCAATTGAGCTGCGGACATGCCGAGCACTTCCCCGATCTTCTCGGCGGTGGTCGCGCCCTCACGAAGGATGCGTGGCTTGCCGCTGGACAAGTCCACGATGGTCGAGGCCTCACCAATGGTGGCTTCTCCCCCATCCACATACACGCCAACTGTCTCGCCGAGCTGTTCCATGGCCATATCCACGGTGGTCGCAGGGGGCTGACCGGAAATATTGGCCGAGCTCACGGCCATGGGGCCGGTCTTGTCCAAGAGTTCGAGGGCCACCGGGTGCATCGGCATGCGCAGCATTACCGTTCCCCGGGTATCGCCCAGGTTCCACGGCAGGCTCGGAGCTTGGTGGACCACCACGGACAGTCCACCTGGCCAAAAAGCCTCCACCAGGCGGCGCATGTTGAAGCTGTAGTCCCGCACCAGCCCTTGGACGGTGTTCCAGCTACCCACCAGCACGGGCACCGGCATGTCCGGGCCCCGGTGCTTGGCGCGCAGCAGTGCTTCCACGGCCTGGTTATCGAAGGCATCACAGCCAATGCCGTAAACAGTATCGGTGGGGATCACCACCAGGCGGCCACCCTTGACCGCACTTTCTGCTGTGGCGATGGCCGCATCCCGATCCTGCGGATTCGTTGCGTCTACGCGTTGCGCCATGTTGTGCCTCTAAGCCCCTTCACGATCTGTTGTTGCTGTATTCACTCTATCGTTGCGCTGTGCCCATGGGTCGTAGGTGGGGATATGACCTGGGTCTCGCCTAATGGTTGCGGTGACAAAGCGGTCCCGGTCCGCAAAGTCGTGGTCTTGAGTTACCTCCACCATTCCTGCCTCGCGCAGTACCTTTTGTACCTGCGGGCCGGTCGCATCATCGTGCTCCACGGCCACGCCCGCGCCTACCCGCGCCAGCAGGTCGATGAAACGCGCGAGGTCCGGCATCAAGCTCATCCCGTCCGCGCCGCCGAACACGGCATCGTGGGGATCTTGCCGCACTTCCACGCTGATGTGCCCCTCGTCCAGCGCCGTCTCCGGCACGTACGGCGGGTTGCTCAGCACCAGATCAGCCGTAGCAACCAGACCGTGACGTCCCAGTATTACTGGCTCCCGCACATCCATGCGCAGAAATTTCACCACGACAGAGTCCGCGAGCAAACCCCGGCGCCGCAGCTGAGCTTCGTTATCCCGCGCCAGTTGGATCGCCGCTGGATCTTTTTCGATTCCGATGATGGTCACTGGTGGCGTCGACAAGGAAGAAAGACGGTGCGCCAGTGCCAGCGCGATGGTTCCCGGCCCGCTGCACACGTCCACCACCGTGACGGGGTGTTCAAAGCCACGCAACCAGTGGTCCGCCCACTCCACCAGCAATTCTGTCTCCGGGCGGGGAATGAATCCAGCCGGCGAGGACAGGAAATCCAGCCCATCGAAGCTGGCCGAACCCACGATGTGCTGCATCGGTTCGCGGTCGATGCGCCTGCGCAGCCACTGTTGGTATTGCTCGGGAGCAGGTTCGTCGGCTCGCATGAACAAGTCGGTCGAGCTCACTGGGACGCGTGGGTCACCGAGTTTTGGTTCCGACGCCAAGGCGTAGCCCATCAGCGCTTTCGCCTCCACTGCCGCGGTTTCAATCCCCGCGTCACCCAAAAGTTGAGCACCCGCACGCACGGCCATGGAGACCGTGAGGCGGGTGTTTTCGCTAGTCATAAACGCGGTGTCTAGTCTTCCGCTTCCAAACGACGTGCGCGCTCGGAATCCTTCAGCGCCCCGAACAGCGCCTCCAGGTCTCCACCCAGCACGGCGTCCAGGTTGTTCGCCTTGTAGCCGATGCGATGATCGGATACGCGAGACTCCGGGAAGTTGTAGGTGCGGATGCGCTCCGAACGGTCCATGGTGCGGATCTGCGCGGCGCGACCCTCGGCGGCCTCGGCCTCTACTTCTTCTTCCTTCATCTGCTGTAGACGAGCGGCCAGCACCTGCATGGCGCGGGCCTTATTCTGAATCTGGGAACGCTCCTTCTGACACGTGACCACCACGCCCGTGGGCAGGTGGGTGATGCGCACGGCAGAGTCCGTGGTGTTCACGCCCTGTCCGCCCTTGCCGGAGGATCGGTAAACGTCCACGCGCAGATCCTTGTCATCGATCTGCACGTCTTCTACTTCATCCGGCTCTGGGTAGACCAGCACGCCAGCGGCAGAAGTCTGGATGCGTCCCTGTGACTCGGTCACGGGCACGCGCTGCACGCGGTGCACGCCACCTTCGAACTTAAACTCGGACCAGGCGCCGTCGCGGGACGGCTGCTTGGAGCGGATGGACAAGGTCATGTCCTTCACGCCGCCCAGATCGGTCTCGTTGAGGCCGAGGATCTCGGTGGCGTAGCCGTGGCGCTCGGCGTAGCGCTGGTACATGCGCGCCAGCTCTCCTGCGAACAGTGCCGCTTCTTCGCCGCCTGCACCGGACTTGATTTCCATGACGATGTCCTCGCCATCATGAGGATCTCGAGGTGCCAGTAGGTCAGCGAGCTGCTCTTCCAACTGCTCGATCTCCGGCTCGAGGCGCTTGGCCTCTTCCGCAAATTCCGCGTCTTCGCTGGCCATTTCCAGGGCAGCTTCGCGGTCGTCCTTGGCCTGAGTCAGGCGCTGGTGAGTCTGGATGATCGGCTGCAACTCGGAAAAGCGCTTGCCAACCTTTCGCGCGGCGGCGGGATCATTGTGCAGTTCAGGATCACTCAACTGCATTTCCAGTCCTTGGTACTCGGACAGGATGTCATCGACCATTGATGGTGAATCAGCCATTGCTCTTCAGCAGCTCCTTACTCGTCCTCGTCCTCACCGGCGAGCGGTGCGGAGCTAGCAATCTGCAACATGAAATCGCGATTGGTCTTGTTCTTACGCAGCTGCTTGATCAGCAGATCGATGGCCGCCTGGGAATCCAGGGCGGACAAGATACGGCGCAGCTTGTGCAGGATGCGCGCCTCGTCCGGACCGAGCAGTAGCTCGTCCTTGCGGGTGCCGGACGGGTTGACGTCCACGGCAGGGAATACGCGACGCTCGGAGATCTTGCGATCCAGCTTCAGCTCCGCGTTGCCCGTGCCCTTGAACTCTTCGAAGATCACTGTGTCACCGGCGGAACCAGTCTCCACCATGGCGGTGGCGATGATGGTCAGCGAGCCTCCATTTTCGATGTTTCGCGCCGCACCGAGGAACTTCTTCGGTGGGTACAGTGCGTTGGAATCCACGCCACCGGACAGGATGCGACCGGACGCTGGCGAGGAGTTGTTGTAGGCACGTCCCAGGCGAGTGATGGAATCCAGCAGCAAGACCACGTCCTTGCCTTGCTCCACCAGGCGCTTTGCGCGCTCCACGGCCAGCTCAGCCACGGCGGTGTGCTCCCCTGGCGGGCGGTCGAAGGTAGAGGCAATGACCTCGCCCTTCACGCTGCGCTGCATGTCCGTAACTTCCTCGGGACGCTCGTCCACCAGCACCACCATCAGGTAGCACTCGGGGTTGTTGACCGCGATGGCGTTCGCAATGTCCTGCATGATCGTGGTCTTACCGGCCTTGGGCGGAGACACGATCAGCGCGCGCTGACCCTTACCAATCGGCATCACCAGATCGATCACACGAGTGGTGAGGACCTTGGGTTCCGTCTCCAAACGCAGTCGCTGGTTCGGGTACAGCGGGGTGAGCTTGGTGAACTGCGGACGCTGGTTCGCCTCCTGCGGGGACAGTCCGTTGACGGACTCCACGGAGTGCAGCGGCGTGTACTTCTGCCGGTTACGACCGCGGTTGCCGCGGTTGTTGTGGTGATTATTGTTGTTCTCATTACCGCGCGGGCGGATAGTTCCCACGATGGCATCTCCGTGGCGCATACCGAACTTGCGCACCATGTTGATTGGCACGTACACGTCCGTGGCTCCCGCGTGGTAGCCCGTGGTGCGAATGAACGCAGTGTTGGCATCAGCGAAGTCCAGGATGCCGGCCACGTTCGTCAGCTGCTGCTGTTGCTGCTGTTGCTGCTCATTGTTGTGGTTGGTCTCGTGACCGCGATCGTCCTGCTCGTTGCGGTTATCGTGCCGATTACCGCCTCGATTGTCGTTGCGGTTTCGGCGATTGCGCCGGTTACGACGATTCCGTCGGTTGTTTCCCTGCCGGTCGTCCCCGTTGTGGCGACGTTGCTGATCGTTGTTGTTGCGTTTGTTATCTTCCGACGCCACTTCTGCCTCCTCACGCTCCTGGCGCGCAGGTTCCTGCTGCTTGGGTGGCTGCGGCTGCTCCTGCTGGGAACGGCTGCGACCACCAGCGGTTTCAATAGCTGCGATGAGATCCCCCTTGCGCAGTCCAGAGGTGCCCTTGAGACCCTGGGCGGCTGCAACTTGGCGCAGCTCCGGCAACTTGAGAGAAGCTAAGCCGCCTGTTTCAGCCCGGGTGAGAATATCGGACAGGCTCACGAAAGTCCTTTCACGTTGCCGCCGTCAATGAACGTGCGGACGAAAATCGTCGCAGCGCGTGGCAACACGATGAGTAGATAAATCTTCAGATTGTGTGCTCCCCATACTCAAGTGGAATGGGAGCCTGTGGCGTTAGAGGTGGCGTCGAAAAAAGAAAGAAAGATAGACACACGGCCACGCTTCGCCCAAAAGAAAGGTTGCGAAGTTGCGTTCATCCTAACACCACTCCGGTAACAAAATCACAACGGTAGTCTTGTGAGTCATGAAGTCCACCATGCAGGAGATACCGTTTTCCGTAGCTCGCATCCTCGAGTTCGGAGCCACAGCCCACAGAAACACCACTGTGGCCACGTATTTCGGCAAGGACGCGGAAATCACCACGTTTGGCCATATCGCCGCCCGCGCGGGTGCACTAGCTAATGCGCTGCGGGACGTCTACCGCATCGAGATCGGGGACCGAGTGGGCACCTTTCTCTCCAATTGCGCTGAGCATATGGAATCCATGTTGGCGGTGCCTTCGATGGGCGCGATCTTCCATCCGCTGAATCGCTATCTGATGAATGACCAGATCATCCACGTCATCAACCATGCCGAAGACAAGGTCATCATCTGTGATCCGGCGTATAGCGAGCGCCTGATCCCCATGCTGACCCACTGCCCCACGGTTCGCGCCGTGATTCTGACTGGCTCGGACGTACGCTCGGTACAACTGGCCCGTGCGCTGGCACGAGAATTAAGCCATAACGTGCAGGTTCGCGCCTACGAAGAGTTGCTGGACGGCCGTTCCACCGAATACGCGTGGCCGGTGCAGGAAGAAACTACTCCCGCGGCAATCTGCTATTCCACCGGCACGGAAGGCGCACCCAAGGGCGTGGTGTACAGCCACCGCACGTTGTGGCTGCATGCACTAAATCTCCGTACCGCCGATGCGTTCGGCATCCGCAACGGACAAAAGTTTCTCTGCTGCGTGCCGATCTATCACATCTTGAGCTGGGGCGTTCCGCTGGCTGCGTTCATGTGTGGCGCGCCGTTGGTGTTCACCGGGCGCTCGGCAACACCGGCACACATCGCTCACGTGATCACGGACGCGATGCCCCGAGCGGCACACGGCTCGCCAGCGGTGTGGACGAGCTTGCTGGAGTACTACTCCACGCATCCGCCCAAGAAGATGAGCTTGCAGGAAATCTACTCGGGTGGCCAGCAGGTTCCCCCGTCGCTGATCGACGGATGGGAGGAGCTCTACGGCGTGGACATGATTCACACGTGGGGCATGACGGAAACGGCTTCCCTCGGCACGGTTGCCCATCCGCCTGCTGGTGTCAGCGGTGAGGCCAGGGCCCGCTACCGCTACTCGCAGGGCAGGTTCCCCGCCTCCTTGGAGTACCGACTGGTGGATCCACAGGACAACGTACTGGAGATCAATGACCGCAACTCCGGCGAGCTGCAAGTGCGCGGCAATGCGGTGACCGCGGAGTACTACCACTCCCCGGTCCAGTCCGAGTTCCGCGGCAAACCAGTGGAAGACGCACCGGCGCGCTTCACCGAGGACGGGTGGCTGCGCACAGGCGACGTGGCCACGATCAACGAGGATGGATTCCTCACCGTCCACGATCGGATCAGCGATTCCATCCGCAGCGGGGGCGAGTGGATCTACTCCCCTGCCCTGGAAAACTATTTGATGGAATCCGAGGCCGTAGTGGAAGCCGCAGTGGTGGGAGTCCCAGACGACAAGTGGGGACAACGACCCCTGGCCGTGATTCGCCTCAACAAGAGCTTCGAGCCCACCGAGGAGACTGCACGGTCCCTCCACGCCGAGGTCGGCGCAAAAGTTCCGCGGTGGATGATCCCTGACTATTGGGTCTTCGTACCGACAATCTTTAAGACTTCAGTGGATAAATACGACAAGAAAGAACTACGACAGGCTTATGCCGAAGGCGAGTTCGACGTGCTTAGGATTCGGCGACGCGAATCTGACCAGAACGAATCCGCTCCAGAATAAACGGCAGTCCGGTGGCCACTAGATCCAGCATTCCGTCGAGCGTCACCAAGATCACCCGGTCACCCTCCGGCTTGACTGCTTGCCCATTGCCCGAAGCACCGAAGCCCGCGTGAATGCGATCTTCCACGTCATCCGGCAGTTCTTGGATGAGCTTGCCCGTGGTTGGATCCACGTAATCAGTCAGACCCAGACGATCGATGACCTCCGCCATCGATTGCTCGACCGGTTGCTGTGCGGGCTCTAGTTCCATCGCTGACTGCGTAGCGTGCGTGCCCGTTGCGAACTCAGCCTCGACGGTGGTTGCCGAGCGGTCCGGGAAAATCACCCGTACGGTGATGTCCTTGTTGTCTTCCGCGTCCTCGTTTTTAGGCGACGCCACGGTGAGCTGTCCGTGCTCGTCGATCTCCGCAGTCCACCCATCCCCCGGCTGCTCCACGATGTCAAAGGTGGTTTCCGCGGGTGCGCCTTGGATTCGAGCTTGTGCCTGCTCGCCGAATTCCATGGCGGTGGACGGATAGCGCAAACGCATATGTCCCGCGAGGTCCGTGACCTCGACGTGCACGTAGACCGTATCCGTACTGTCGTCCGAATAGGTGGCTTTCACTGGAATTTCGGTGGAGACGTCCACGATATTGTCGTGCACACGCACGTCCAACTCGCCAGAGTTTTCATCGACCGTCCAGGTCCAGCCCAAAGGTGCATCGCCTTCGACGGAGAACTCAGTTCCCGCCGGGACGTCCTCTTCCGTGCGCAGAGTGATCTTCTGCCCGAAAGGCACGTAGCCATTCGGGTATGACGGATCCACCCGCCCCGCGATGGAATGAGAAGGATCAATGATCGAAACCTGTGCCGAAGTAACATCAGCAGAACCGTCGGGGTAGCTCACTTCCACCATCACGCGCTTCCGGAGGCCGGGCTTGGCGGAGGAGTTGGGGATCAGCGTGAGCCGGCCGGTGTTGGCGTCGATAACAGAAGAAACCGGACCTCTGCGATCCGAAATAATACGGAAGAACGTTCCGGTTGGAAACGGCCCGCCCTTGACCTGGGCGGTCGCCAAATGGTCCGGTGACATGACCACGTCGCGCACTGTGGGATTCAGACGAGAAGCAACCGAACCGGGCTTGGCGGGAGGGGCGGTAGAAACCGTGGCATGCAGCTCGAGGCGGGATGTCGAGCCATCGGCGAACGTCACTCGAACCGGAACAGACGCCGCATCGCCCGCGGGCAAGCGATCGGAGGCGCCAATGCGTGCGGCACCGGTGGACTGATCCACTGTGATGGACCACAGCGCGGGAGGATCGCTGAGCAGGTCAAATGTTGCACCTTCGGGGGCCGATTGCCCTTGCCACTTCGGGGCGATTTCAGTGCCCTGACCTGGGTCAACACTCACCCGAGAGTACGCCGCCTGAAAACGCTGGCTATCGGTCCGCTGACGAGCGGCCACCACAAAGGCGGCGATAGCGGTATCCGAGCTGCCATCCGGATAAGTCACGTCAATGCGCTGCTTCAGCGAGGTTCCTTCAGCGAGCCGGGAATCCGTGGAAGCGGTGACGGCGCCTGAAAACGAATCGATGGATACGGTCCATCCGCCAGGCGGCTGCGAAGCTAATTCGAACCTGGCTCCTGCAGGAAAACTGGACCTCACCTCGGACGTCGCGGACTGTCCGGCTATCACCGTGGAGTTGGAGTACCGGGGCGAATACTCCTCGTCCATTGGACGTTCGGACTCGGTTGTATCCACAGGGGTCTCTTCGGTCGAGTCTTCTGACTCTTCCGGAGTTTGATAGAGCGTGACCTCTGGTGGCTGCTCAGCTTCTTCGGGGGTGCTGGTTTCCGCAGTGGTATCAGCGGTGGTCTCCGAAAGTTCCTGCGCCGTAGCATGCGGAGCCACGACGATGGAAAACACCATCACCGCACTGACTGCCACAGAAGGCAGTTTCCGCTGGAACACGAGAGCGCCCTTCTGAAGGCAACAGCCACGTAAATAGAAGTTGAAAACTTAGGCTCAGCTTACACTGAGGTAAAGCTGAGCGATAGGCGAACAGCCAGCGGAAGGTCGCAGATCACATCGTCTAGTTGACAGTGACCTCGACGGCCTGCGCGACCTCGAATTCCATCACTTTGATACCTCGTCCCCTCGCCTCTTCAACATGTGACTTATCAACCTTTTCCGTGGACAGAACCATGATGGTAGGGCCCGCTCCGGAAAGGAAGGCGGGATAGCCCTGGTTACGCAGACGATTGACCCATTCCGAGGTCACGGGAAGAACTTCCGCACGATACGGCTGGTGCATGCGATCCCTGGTGCCTTCCCAGAGCAACTCGGGATTATCGCGCAATGCCACGGTCATGACAGCAGTACGGGAGACGTTGAACCGAGCGTCCCGGTGGCTAATGTCTGTGGGAAGCACGCGCCGCACGGCTTCGGTGGAGGCATGGAAATCTGGCACAAACGCCGTGATCAAAATGTCTTTGTGCACATCGATGCGAGCTGCTGCGTACTGAGGGGCAGTATGACCATCGACGGGGATATTCGTCCATGAAACCACGGCGTTGCCCAGGATCGAGGCCGCCGCATTATCTGGGTGGCCTTCGAACGTTGATGCCAGCTGGATAAGCTGCGCATCGGTCAAGGTAAAACCTGCCAGTCCATTAGCCGCGGCAACTCCCGCCACAGCCGCAGCTGCAGAAGAACCCAGGCCGCGGGACTGCGGGATGGAGTTATTACACCGCACACGCAATCCAGGCACGGTGACATCGGCTGCACGGAGACCTTCGCGGATCGCGCGGACCACAAGGTGACGCTCGTCGAGTGGAACTTCCCCGCTGCCCTCACCGGTGACCTCAATATCCAGGCCAGATTCGATGACCTCCACGTCAACGTGGTCATAGAGGCCAACTGCCAGCCCGAGAGTGTCAAACCCTGGGCCGAGGTTGGCAGACGATGCCGGAACAGAGACGTGAACGGACTTTCCGACTGGAATTTCCACACTCATGGTTCTTACGCGCCCTTCCTAGCCTTCCATGCGGATGACGGAACGTACGGACTTCACCGCATCCAGTTCCTTCAGGTGCGCGACCGTTTCTTCCAAGTTGCGCTCCTTGGCCACATGCGTGATCACCACGAGGCGAGCGCCGTCTGCCAGACCCTCCTGGCGAACCGTCTTGAGAGAGACACCATTATCCGAGAAGGCGTTTGCCACCTCAGCCAAAACGCCCACGCGGTCTTCGACTTCCATGTCCACGTGGTAGGCAGTTTCTACTTCGCCGAAGTCCGCAATCGGCAGCTCGGCGTACGTGGATTCACCGGGGCCGCGTCCGCCCAAGACAATGTTTCGAGACACGGCAACAACATCGCCGAGCACGGCAGAGGCAGTTGGGCCTCCACCGGCACCATTTCCGTAGAACATGAGACCGCCTGCAGATTCGGCTTCAACGAATACCGCATTGTAGGACTCGGAGACGGAAGCCAGTGGATGAGAAAGAGGAACGAGAGCGGGGTACACTCGAGCGGACACAGATTCCTGTCCGGACTCGTCCTTGAGACGCTCGCAGATGGCCAGCAGCTTGATCGTGGAGTTCGCTGCCTTGGCCGCCTTGATGTCATCGATAGAGATCTCACGGATACCCTCGGTGTGGACATCGTCGCTGGACACACGAGTGTGGAAGGCGATGGAGGCCAGGATTGCTGCCTTGCTGGCAGCGTCGAAGCCGTCCACGTCGGCGGTGGGATCCGCTTCCGCGTAGCCCAGCTCCGTGGCCTCGGCGAGCATCTCGTCATAGGAAGCGCCACGGTTGTACATGGCATCCAAGATGAAGTTGGTGGTTCCGTTGACGATACCCATCACGGCGTCCACCTTGTCGCCAGCCAGCGAACGACGCAGCGGACCGACTAGTGGGATCGCCGCGGCCACAGCAGCCTCGAAGAATAGGTCTACTCCGGACTCATCGGCGGCAGCCGAGAGCTCGTCTGCGTGTGCTGCAATCAACGCCTTGTTCGCGGTCACTACGGACTTACCGGCTTGCAGAGCAGCAAGCACGACCTCGCGCGGGTAATCAATGCCACCGATAACTTCGATGACCAAATCAATGTCATCGCGCTGCGCCAAGCTCAGGGCATCGTCGGTGAGCAGATCAGGAGAAACGCCTGGACGAGGCTTATTGATATCGCCAACGGCCACGCCGCGAACTTCCAAACGGCCGCCAATGCGGGCGGCAAACTCATCGCCGCGCTCTTCGATCAAGCGCATGACTTCCGCGCCGACAGTGCCCATACCCAGCAGAGCCACACCAACGGTGGAGCCTGCGCCCTTGCCTGGGCGGAAAGAATAAGTCGACGCTTCAGTCATGTTTCTTCTCCGTTTTCTTTGAGAGTTTGTTAAGCAGGTGCTTTCCGTAGTCTAGCGTGATCCCCATCTCATGCAGTCAAGCGGGAGGGGCGCGCTACTCCTCCAGTGCCAGAGCATCTTCGATCGTCTCGCGACGAATCATCACGCGCGACTGCCCTTCGGAAACCACAATCACGGGCGGACGCAGCATCATGTTGTAGCGCGACGCCATGGAATAGCAGTACGCACCCGTGGCTGGAATGGCCAGCAGATCGCCGGGCACGAGGTCATTCGGCAGCGGAACGTCATTGACCAAAACATCGCCGGACTCACAGTGCGATCCCACAACTCGGGAGGGCACCAATTCGCCAGCTAGCTCACGGTTAACCACGCGCACGTCGTATTCCGCCTGGTAGAGAGCTGGTCGGATGTTATCCGCCATACCTCCGTCTACCGAGACGTACCGCCGCACTGCACGATCCGACGTTTCTACGTCCTTGACCGTGCCCACTGTGTACAACGTGACCATCGATGGGCCAGCAATTGCCCGGCCAGGCTCCACGTTCACCACGGGGCGAGGAACGCCCATCTTGTACGCGGCCTCGGCGACCTTTTCCAGCAGTTCTGCAGCGACAGCTTCCACATCAAGCGCTTCGTGATCCGGCATGTACGCGATGCCGTAACCGCCACCCAAGTCCAGAGTGTCCAAGGCCTTGGCCTGCTCCCCCTGCAATTCCTGAAGCAGCCCCGCCCACAGGCTAAGCAAACGCTCCGCTGCCAGAACAAAGCCATCGGCCTCGAAGACTTGGGAACCCACGTGGCAATGCAATCCGCGCAAGGTGACAGAGGTGGCGTCGACACACGAAAGAGCAGCACGACGCGCGGCGCCGGAGGCCAAAGAGAAACCGAACTTCTGGTCCTCGTGGCTGGTCGCGATGAACTCGTGCGTATCCACGTGCACGCCCGGGGTGACGCGCACCAGCACATCTTGCGTGCGACCGCAGCTGGTCGCCACTTCAGAAAGCGTGCCGATTTCCTGCAGGGAATCTACGACGATCAGCTCAACCTCGGCCTCGACGGCGGCGGTAAGAAACTCGCGGGACTTGTTGTTGCCGTGCACGGTGATGCGGTTGGCAGGGAACCCAGCCGCCAGAGCGACCTGCAGCTCGCCGTGGCTCGCGACGTCTAGGGACAGGCCCTCATCCTCGACCCACTTGCACACGGTCTTGGAGAGAAACGCCTTGGACGCATAGTGGACGCGTTCTCCGCCGCCAAACGCGGTAGCGAGCCGACGACAGCGATTTCGAAAATCAGCTTCATCCAGTACAAACGCGGCGGTGCCGTATTGCTGCGCAATGTCCGTCAGCTTCACGCCAGCAATAGATACGGCGCCGTCATCCTCGCGGGTGGTGTGCTCCGAGAACACGTGTGCCGGAATCTGGTTGAACTCCGCGGTGGTCTCCGTGCGGTGACGCAACGGGACGGGGCGGAGGCTGGTTTCAATATCCATGCGGAATTACATCCTCTCCGGTGCGCTGACGCCCACCAGCTGCAACGCGTTGGCCAGAGTCTGCTTGGTAGCAGCCGCCAGAGCAAGGCGAGCCCGGAACAGTGGATCGGCCTGCTCCCCGGTGGGTTCCTCGCCCTTCGGCAGGATCTGGCACGCATCGTAGAAACGGTGGAACGTGCCTGCCAGCTCCTCGGTGTAGCGAGCAATGCGGTGTGGTTCGCGCAGTTCAGCTGCGGTTCCCACCACCTTCGGGAACTCACCCAGGGTGCGGATCAGATCACCTTCGCGCCCATCGGTGAGCAGTGACAGATCTGGATCGGAATAGGTCACGCCCAGCTCTGCGGCCTTGCGGCCGATAGACGCGAGGCGGGCGTGACCGTACTGGACGTAGAACACCGGGTTGTCAGAAGTCTTGGAAGACCAGAGAGCCATGTCGATATCTAGCGAAGAATCCACAGAAGAGCGGATCAGCGCGTAGCGAGCCGCGTCCACACCGATGGCTTCCACCAGGTCATCGAGAGTGATGACGTTTCCTGCGCGCTTGGACATGCGCACGGCCTTGCCGTGCTGCACGAGGTTGACCATCTGTCCGATGAGAACCTCGACCTGGTTCGGGTCATATCCCAAGGCAGCGGCAGCTGCGCGTAGGCGGGCGATGTATCCGTGGTGGTCGGCTCCGAGCATGTAGATGCAGAGGTTATGCCCGCGCTCGATCTTGTCCACGATGTAAGCGATATCACCCGCAATATAGGCGGCATTGCCGTCGGACTTAATAACCACCCGGTCCTTGTCGTCTCCATACTCGGAAGACTTCAACCACCACGCGCCGTCGGCCTCGTAGAGGTTGCCGTTGGACTTGAGAGTGTTGATCGCCTTGTCCACTGCCCCGGACTCGAACAGCGAGTTTTCGTGGAAGTACACGTCAAACTCCGTGCCGAACTCAGCGAGCGTGCGCTTGATGTGCGCGAACATCAACTCCACGCCCTCGGAGCGGAACAATTCCCGAAGCTTCTCTTCCGGCAGTTCACTCCACTGCGGGTTCGCGGTGGTGACCTGCTGGGCGATATCGTGGATGTAGGCGCCGCCGTAGCCGTCTTCTGGGGTGGGCTCGCCCTTGGCTGCGGCGATTAGAGAGTTGGCGAAACGGTCGATCTGGGTGCCGTGATCATTGAAGTAGTACTCGCGGGTCACGTCTGCGCCCCGGTGTCCCAGCACGCGGCCGAGGGAATCACCCACGGCAGCCCAGCGGGTGCCGCCCAAGTGGATGGGGCCGGTGGGGTTGGCGGAGACGAACTCCAGGTTGATCTTCTGTCCTGCGAGCTCCTCACCCTTACCGAAGTCCGCACCGGTGGCGAGGATCTCTGCGACGATCTTGCCCTGCGCCGCAGCGGCCAAACGGATATTGATGAAGCCGGGTCCAGCCACGCTGGCCTCGTCGATGGCCTCTTCTTCGGCGAGGGCCTCTGCCAGCCAGGTTCCCAGCTGCCGCGGATTCGTTCCGGCGCGCTTGGCTACCTGCATGGCGATGTTGGTGGCGTAATCGCCGTGCTCAGAGTTGCGGGGACGCTCTACGGTTGCCGTTTTTTCGACGACGTCACTATCCAGCCCTTGGGCTTCGAGCACGTTACGGGCAACATCGGTAATCAGTGAGGAAAGTTCTGCAGGAGTCACACGGGCTAGCCTAGCAAGCGCCAAGGCAGGTATATGCACGGCGGTTTGGGATAGCGGATGGCGATTTATTGGCGGCCCGCGCCCGAATGCTAGACTTTGCCCTCGTACTCACTTGGATGTGGGTGCGCGCCCTCGTAGCTCAGGGGATAGAGCACTGGTTTCCGGTACCAGGGGTCGGAGGTTCGAATCCTCTCGAGGGCACATTTTTATGCGTGCGTCTCCTAGACGGACTTCACGCTCTCGATAGAGTGCTGGGCAGCCCCGGCGATACTATCGAAGCGATCAACATCGCAGGTCAACACAATGATTTGATGATCTCTGCCTAGGCGTCCCAGCACCGCGTTCATGCTCTTCATACGGTGTGGATCCGAGAAGCCGAGCGCGTCGTCGATGAATATCGGCACGCTGTCTCCCCCACCAACCAGGGTCGCCACAGCGAGGCGCGCCAGCATCATCATCTGCTCTTGGGCACCGCCGGACAACGCGTCCGCCTCGATGTCCACGCCGCCTCGCACGCGCTTCTCAATGCTCAGATCCGTGCCAAAAGTGAAGCTTGTGCCATTGCCGAACACCGCTCCAGCCAAGCTCTCGAAGGCCTGCTTGAAGGGCTTTTCGTACTGCGCGCGAAGAGCTGCCCGCGCGCCCTCGATGGTCTCGTGGAGTAACTTCGCCGCCGCAGCCTGAGCTTGAACTTTCTGCAGCGCCAGTTCCTGAGTTTTCAGTTCCCTGTCTGCTTCTTCCTTCTCCGAGGCAGCACCATAACCGCGTTCGAGTTGGCCCTCCCGCTGCGCGCGATCCAGCTTCAGCTGCTGAATCCGATTGTCGATTTGCTGCACTCGAGCTTCCGCGCCGTCAAACTTCTCCCGCACCAATTGCACAGAGTCCGCGCCACCGCTTTGTTCTGCCTGCTCAAGTGCCTGTTTGGCTTGGCCAAAAGCTTCTGCCGCGGCCTTGTGCTCCTGCTCTAGATCCTCGTCGGAAGAGTCTTCTCGTGCAATGGAGAGAGTCTCCGCCTTGGAATGGTGCGAGGCTTGAACCTGTTCCAACCCCGCTTCCAAAGAGAAGTACTTCTTTTGCACTTCGGACATTCCACCGTCACGTTCTGGAAGGCTCCGCACAAAGTCTTTGACCTGGGCGTTCCATCGCTGAACCTCCTCGCGAGCCGCGTTCACGTCAAAGCCTGACTCCTCGGACAGCTGCGTGATAGCTGCACTCCGCTCGACTGGATCAGTGTTCGTGTCCTTTACGGCGTACAGCTTCCTTGCATGCTTCAGAAGATCGTGCGGTTTCTCTACCTCCAGCTCGTCATACTCAGTGACCAACTCCTGCAGTGAATCGAGCGAACGCGCCATCGACTCCGCTGCATCCTCAGCCCTAGTTCCGACGTTCTCTTCTCCTCGGTCACCGACCTTCGAAGCCAGCTTGTTTTGCAGTTGCTGTAACTCTTCGGCTGCCTTTTCTCGGAGCGCAGCTTTGCTTTCCGCCGGTCCGAGTTCTGGAGATTCCAACCCCAATTCCGCGCACAGCTTGTCCACGTCCTTTGTTGCGCGCTGCACGTCGGTCTCGCTCTGAGACAAGTCCTGCGAAGGCGTGACGGTCACGGTGTATTCGCCCAGCGAGAGCTTTCTCCGAGAAGTGACGTGAATCTGCACTCCATCTTCCGCTAGCTCTAAGTCTTCACCTGCTTCATCGCCGATCGTCGCTCCGGACGGGCCATCAATGTGCACGCTGGTGGCCACAGAATCTCGGAAACGCTCCGCTGTACGCAGCTGAGCCACCGTTTCCCGGAAAGACGCCAGCTTCTTGGGTGTTGCAGGGTTTCCGTCTAATGCCTCCTTAACCTTCGCGCGCTGCTCCATCAGTTCGGCAATCTCCACAGATAGGCGATGCGCTGCAATCGCCTGGTGCGCGCGCTCCTGCACTTCCTCCACACCAGATACCACTGCTAGCAGGAGCTCGGACTCATCCAGCTCACGCATCTTAGCCTCGCGCCGTTGCACCTGCTCGCGAGCTGATTGTTGTTCAAAATCAAACCTTTCTCGCGAAGCGACGAGCCCAGATTCCAACTCGCTGATCTTCTCGCCGAGTGCACCCACGTCGGCAATCAATTCCCGCCGAGCTACCACCCTGGATTCTGCAACTTCCCGCTGGCTCTCCGCTGCTCGCGCAATGGCTTCCAACTTCTGTCGCTTCTGTTCCACTGCCTCGGCTTCTGCAAGTTCCAGCTTCCGCTTTTCCAGCTCCTGGTGCGCAGCCGGAATGTTAGCCTTTTGCTCTTCGATGCTCTGGGTCAGTTGATCAATTGCTTCAATGTGACCTTGCGCCGCTGCATAGTTTTGTTGGGCTACGTCGGCTACCTCTTGGGCCTCTTCCACTGCCCGGCGCGCTGTCCGCAGCTCGCCCTTATTCGACTCTGCACCACCGTCGGTGAAATATCGTTTGTATTCCGTGTACACCCGGTTCAGCAGTTCCGAAGAAGCATCGGCAGACTGTGGCGCGCTGTCCACGGCGTCATCGTCTTCCAAGGCCTGTGCAAGGGAGTCCACGTCCGCAGCTACAAACGTCTCCAGGCTTTCGCCCTGCCGGATCGTCAGGGCATCGCGCAGCGTCCGGTCCATCCCTTCGGACAAGATCTCCTGTAAACGTTCCTCTGCTTGGCGTCCCGTCAGGTTTTCCACCTGCGGTGCGCTGACTTGCAGAGTGGCTTGCCCCGCACGCTGCTTATACATCTTGGTTACCCGCAGCTCATAGTCGCCCACCGTCATCTCGGCGCTGATCTCCGGGGAGACATCTGCTTGCCGGGGATACATCCACTGCACGGCTTTGGCGCTACTGCCCACCTTGATGTCTCTCAGCAGGGTTTCGAAGGCCTTGAGAAGCGTGGTCTTTCCCGCCTCATTGGGACCATAGATCACTGAGACCCCGCGCTCGGCTAGCTCAATCCGGGCTGCATCCACTCCGGCCACATTCTTCAGGGTCAAACTGTGCAAGATCAGCATGGCCTCATGCACCTTCCTTTCGCACAGATGAGCTCAGCCGGTACAGCAAGCGCAGTGCATCCGATGCCGCCTGCTCCTCATTGCGCGCGCGTTCCAGCAGTTCCCTCGCTGCCGCATCTACGAATCCTTCACCAAAATTGGCCTCGGCCAATTCATCCATCTCCGGTACCACGTGCAAGTCCATCAGCCGTTCTCGCGCGTAAAGCCGCGCAAATCCGAGTGAAATATCTGCTAATTGCTCGTCCATCCACGCGGCAGTGTCCAAGTCCACCGTCCCCCGCAGCGCGTACTTCGCCACTGTGGTGCGCTTGTGCGGCAGATCGTTCAATTTCTCGACGAAAGCCTCCGCATCTTCCCGCGAATTGATCTCCGCCTCCAGTGCGATAAACGCCCACTGGCCCACATGCACTTCTTCTACCTGTACTTCGGCTGCGTCGGAGCCATCACCGGCGGTGATATCCACCACCAGTGCCTTTCCGGAATTGTTCTCGCCTCCCCCGTGTGGCTCCAGAAACGCCGTGACTTCGGGCGCTCCCGAGTACCACACGGTCCCTTCGGTGCCCAGCTTCATCGCCGAGTGTGTATCCCCGAGGGCCACGTAATCAATGACTCCGTCTGCACATGCGCGCTCCGCGGCGGCCACGTCAATCTGGCTCAGGTCAAGTACGTCGCCGAAGGAACTCACATTTCCGTGTCCCACCAGTACGCGGATGTCAGCTTCATCATCCCGTTGTGCACACTCGGCAATAGCCTTCGCCACCAAATCCTCGTTGGGCTTCTTCGTCAACAACGGAGCCCCCACAATCTCTACGCGACCCTGCTCACTGTCTCGAACTACGCGCGGAGCGCTGTCATCCAGCACCACCACGGCAGCACCGTTGCCGCTGCCTTCTGCGAGCTCTGCAAACTCGGGCTTGCGATAGATGCTGGCGGCGTCGAATGGATCATGATTGCCCGGCAACAAGAACACAGGAACCGGACTGCGGCGCAGCACGTCCATGGCGCGGCGGTACACCTCGGGGCGCAGGAGGTTGTCATCAAAGACATCCCCTGCCACCACAATCGCCTCACACTCACGCTCAACTGCTAGCGCGAACAGCTTTTCCACCGCAGCGAGGCGCGCCTCGGCGAAACGAGCGCGGGCTTCATGATCTAGGTATTTCGTGGGCATACCCAGCTGCCAGTCGGAGGTGTGGAGGAAGCGGAACGTGGCGGTAGCGCCTTGGTTCTCAGTCATGCTGACCATTTCTAGCATCCAGCCCAGACAGCGGATCCTCGCTCCACGGGGGATTATCGAACACCAGCTGTGAATCAGTCAGCGTCTCATAGCATCGCTCCAGCTCATGGCGGATATACAGCTGATCCACGCCAGTGAAGGACACAGTCCGCAGTGCACCCATTAACGCCTGCTCGTCGCCCTTTTCCATCCCCCACTCCTCTGCGAACGGCTCCCAGGTCACATCGTCAGCACCCTCGCCCCAAAACGCCTTCGTGTCCACGATCTCCGGGGTTTCATCCGCAGCATCTGTCTTCAGTGAATATTGCTGCTTCTCCGTCTCCGCACCGCGTGCCAGCGGCACCACTCCCGCCGCATGATCTGCCTGCCCCAGTTGCTGCAGCAACGGCGCCGGGTCAATCCCCCGCAGACGCAGAATGTGCAACGGGTAGCGAGTCAACCGCGCAGACACCGCGTACATCACACAGACCACGTGCTTACACACCGCAGATTTGTCCGGACAGGTACAGGAAAGCTGCCCAATGTGATCCCGGCGCAACAGGATGGACGCCACGTCATCGCCCGGCGCGCTACCTCGGGCCAAGCTGCGCATGTGCGAGGCATCCATCAGCAGTTCTTGCTTCACAAACTCCCGTTGCCTATCTCCCAACGGCCGCAGACGCACAGTGACATCGAAAGGCTCTAATTGCGTGCCCGCCACCAGCCCGCTAATCATGTTGGCCAGTAGCTCGACACCCAGCACTTTGTCCGCGCGGTAGTACTCGCGCCCACGCGCCAGCCTTCCCGAGTCCGCGTTCTCCGCCACTGCTTCCATGAGCAGGTTCGCCGCCCAACTTTCCGTGTCCCGATGGGGAAACTTTGGTTCGGCTTTTCCTGCGGCCATTTCGCGCCTGCGTCGGGCACCAAAATCTGCGAGGACAACGTTGTCACCCCAGGTGGCGTACTTACGTCCCTTTTTCTTCTCACTCATGGTTGCCCCTCGCTCGCCTCTTCGGATGCGGACTTCAATCTCCACAATTCACGCAGATCGGCATCGTCCAGGTTGGCGATCCAGCCCTCACCCGCCCCAATCACGGCGCCGGCGAGCTCTCGTTTACCCACGATGATGTCATGAATGCGCTCATCCAATGTGCCCTTGGACACCAACTTATAAACGGTGACGTCCTTATCCTGCCCGATGCGATACGCCCGGTCCGTAGCCTGGTCTTCCACCGCCGGATTCCACCAGCGGTCGATGTGGATGACCACCGAGGCCTCCGTCAGCGTGATGCCGGTACCACCCGCACGGACAGACAGCACCATGATCGGCGGCCCTTCCGGAGATTGGAAATCCTCCACCATCTTCACGCGCGCAGTACGTGTCAGCCCGCCGTGCAGCATGGGCACGTCCACCTCGTAACGCTGGTTCATTTCCGGAATCAGCATCCGCCCAAAGGACGGGAACTGCGTAAATACCAGCACCTTGCGCCCGGAGGCTCGCGCCTCGTCGATGATTTCAAACATCCGCTTGACCTTGTTCGAGCGATGCCTGCCCAACCGCAACAGCGCGGAACCATCCCCGGCGAAGTGCGCGGGGTGGTTGCAAATCTGCTTGATTTTGACCAAAGCCCCAAGGATTAGCCCGCGTCGAGATTCCTCCCGGTCCCGCAGTTTCTGTTCCATGTTGTCCGTGTACGCCTTGTACAGCGCGGCCTGCTCGTTGGTCAGTGGGATCAATTCCACGTGGTCGCGCTTGGTGGGCAGGTTGAGGCCCACTCCCTCGTCGGTTTTTAGTCGACGCAATACAAACGGCTGCACCACGCGCTGTAAACGATCCCGCGCGGCCTCGTCTTGGTAGCGCTCCACGGGGATAGCCAACCGGTTTTGGAATGCCGCGGGGCTGCCCAGAATGCCCGGGTTGGCGAAGTCCATGATCGCGTACAAGTCCGAGAGCCGGTTTTCTACAGGCGTTCCTGTCAGCGCGATCCGATTTCGAGCGTGCAAACTCCGCACTGCCCTGGACTGCTTGGTTCCCGGATTCTTAATGTTCTGTGCCTCATCGGCAACCACCCGGTGCCATTCCAGCTGTTGGTAGCGCTCCGGATTCCGCGAGACCGTTCCATACGAGGTCACCACCACATCGTGGCTCCGCGCATTCTCTTCGAATTCCGCATCGGCGACCTTAACGGAACCGTGGTCCACCAGCACGGTCAGTGACGGCGTATGCCGTTGCACTTCCCTGCGCCAGGATTCCAAGACGCTAGTCGGTGCGATCACCAACATGGGGTCGACGGCTTTTCCCGCGGCCTTTTCGCATGCCAGCAGTGTCAAGATCTGCAGCGTTTTACCCAGACCCATGTCGTCGGCCAGAATCGCGCCGAGCTGGTGCTGGCTCATCCACGCCAGCCAATTCACGCCGCGCTGCTGATGATCGCGCAACGTCGTGACCACTGTGTCCGGCACCGTCACCGACTGCGGTGGCTCTACGGGTTGGTCGGACATCAGCCGTTGCATCCATCCGCCAGCCTCCACTCGGAAGTGGTGGTCGCCGTTTTTTTCTTGGAAGTCCGACGCCAAGGCGTCCGCCTCCATCACGTCCCGCAGTGTCACCTGGGATTCGCCGTCGGTGGACTCCTCCGAGTCCTTATCCCCTTCCTGCTTTTTCCGCACTGCTTCGATCCACCCGCGAGCACGAGTCAGAGAGCTGGTGTCTAGAAATACGAATTGCCCGTTAACCGCCACGATATTGCTTGCGGAATTCAATAGCCCTTGTCGTTCTTCTTCACTCAGGCTGGCGCCCTCTACGGACACGTCCCATTCGAAGTCCACCAGCTGGTCCATCCCCAGCTTGCCCGAGCCCGGTCCGGTTCCCACGGGATTGACCGCTACGTTCACCCGGGGCACCGCCCTGGTCCAACCACGGGGGACCATCACTTGTACTCCTGCTCCGCGCAGGGTCCGCACGCCCTCGGCTAGAAGCTGCTCCACCTGGCGAATCGTCAGCGCCAGGGATATCGTTCGGGTGGCATAGAGCTGCGGCTGCCACACGCCGGTGGCAAACCACTGCTCCACCGGCGCAATCATCTCCGCCAGCGGCGTCCACGAGGCACGCATGTGGCTCAGCGCGCGGTAGAGGCGCGTGGACTGTGCTTCTGTCACTTCCGCGGGGACTAGTACTTCGACTGGCCCGTCATTCATGCTCAGGCCAATGTCCAAGCGCCAACGCACGTCGTCTAGGTCCACCTCGTCAGCATCCAACTGGGCGAGGGTCTCGGAGTGGCCGGAGGAGGCGAGTGTGGCGTCGGAAGGAGAAGAAAGAATAAGGACCACGTTGCTGGCGGCGTCGGCGGCGGAGACTCGCCACCGATTCAGCATGGACACCGTGTCTGCTGTCACCCGGCGCGCGGGCTTTCCCGCAAGGATTGCACGCATGAACGGAGTATCGATCTCGTCGCTGGCCCCCAAGTGGTCACGGAGGATGCGCACGGTCATCCAATGCACCAGCTCATCAACGGCATCCCCCACCACATCGCTACTGCCGTTGAGCTCCAGCACCTGCGGCACACGTTCCCGGAGCTGCTGGATCACTCCGTGGTGGGAGCCTGCGGTGGACGGCATCCATCGCGGCATCCATTCCTGATCCACCCGATCCATCCGCAGCATCACACGGCCGGCGCGGACAATATCGAACGCCAAACGATACAAAGTAAGAAGAAATTGAACGTCTGCGCCCCACACCACGCCCGCATCGGAGAAATTCTCAGAATTATTTTCCACCGATTCTACGGCCCACTCATTTAACTGATGCAAAACCGCCAAAGATTGCTCTGGCGTATACGCAACGGTGGGCACAGAAATCTTCTTCAGCTTGCCCTTCGGCGTGGCCAGACTCACCGATCCCCGATGACGAAAAGGCCTGACCTGCACCAATCGAAGCACCTCGCGAGGCAAGTCGGTTTCAGTGAGATCTCCCGCATCAGCGATGACCACGTGTCCGGCCACTCGTTCGACCCATAAGTGCACGCCGCCTTGAGGCGGCAACAAGATGTGCAGCCGACAGTCGAATTCCATGTGTCGGTTTTACCATGTGGCTGTGACGGCAGTCTCTTTTAGCTACGGTGGGATGGCACACATATTCATTGGAGTTAGCTGAACCCCACACAGGGAATTTTCAGCTGCTGCGCAATTGACGATTCAAGGAGTGTCAAGAACGTGTCAGACTTAACATGGTTTGTCATAGCCATGGTGATCTATCTGATCGCTATGCTCCTCATCGGTTTGTATTCCTTTAAGCAAACTGACGAGTACGAAGATTTCATGCTCGCCGGACGCAATCTTCACCCTTTCCCCGCCGCACTGTCGGCCGGAGCCTCGGATATGTCCGGCTGGCTCCTCATGGGTCTCCCCGGTGCCCTGTATGTCTCCGGCTTCTCTGAGATTTGGATGGCTTTGGGCTTGCTGGTGGGTGCAACGCTGAACTGGTGGCTGACCGCCCCACGTCTGCGCGCCTACACCGAGGTCGCGAACAACTCGATCACCCTGCCCTCGTTCTTCGAGAACCGCTTTAACGATCGCACCCATACGCTGCGCATCATCGCCGGCATCGTGATTCTGGTGTTCTTCACCTTCTACGTCTCCTCCGGCATGGTAGCTGGCGGTCGTTACTTCCAGTCCACGTTCGAGGGCGATTACATCACCGGCCTGATCGTGGTGGCTGCGGTCACCGTGGCCTACACCTTCGTGGGCGGCTTCTTGGCTGTGTCCTACACGGATACCGTCCAGGGCATCATCATGTTCATCTCGCTGATCTTGGTGCCAATCATGGCCCTGCTGCACATGAGCGATCCCGGTGCCATCTGGACCTACCAGACCGAGAATGCCTACGGCGTGGGCACCATCGAGCCAAACCCACACTGGTTCTCCTTGTTCACCGGTGTGAGCTTCGTGGCCATCGTTTCCAACCTCGCATGGGGCTTGGGCTACTTCGGCCAGCCACACATTATCGTGCGCTTCATGGCACTGCGTACCCCATCGGATGCCAAGGCCGGCATGCGCTACGGCGTGACCTGGATGTTCTTGTGCCTGATCGGCGCCATCGCCGTGGCGATCATCGGACCTGCATTCTTCGGAATGGATCCAAGCATCGCGATCACTGACCAAGAGAATTTCGAGACAATCTTCCTAGATATGGGACGCATCCTGTTCCACCCACTGATTGCTGGTCTGGTTCTGACCGCTGTGCTGGCTGCGATCATGTCCACCGTTTCCTCCCAGCTGCTGGTGGTTTCCTCCGCGCTGATCGAAGACATCTACAAGGGCCTGATCAACAAGAATGCCGACGACTCTTCCCTGAAGAACCTGTCCCGCGTCTCCGTGATCGTCGTGGCTCTGCTGGCCGGTGTGATCGCGTGGAACCCAGATTCCGGCATCCTCAAGCTGGTGGAGTTCGCATGGGCTGGCTTCGGTTCGGCCTTCGGTCCTATCGTGGTCGGAGCGCTGTACTGGCGCCGTCTCAACGCTGCAGGCGCTGCAGCCGGCATGTTCGCTGGTGCGGTCGTGGCGTTCATCTGGGGCGGTCTTCCAACCTTCGGCATCATTGACAAGCCATTTGGTTTGTACGAGATGATCCCTGGCGTGGCAGCAAACATCATCGCCATGGTGATTGTCACCTACGCCACCAAGGAGCCTTCTGAGGCAGTGACCTCCACCTTCGACAAGGCCGTGGCTCTGTCCCACGCTGCGAAGAAGGATCCAGAAACGGACTTCGAGGAAGCTGCGAAGTCCGACGAGGTTCGCCAGGCTGGCACCGTCTAGTCTCCCCAAGAACCTTCGGCCCCTCGGCGGAGTCTGATGCTCATGTGTTGTTATTGAGCGTCAGCGCCCATCGCCGGAGGGCCTTTTTCTATGCCGTCATCGCCGCCTCGTTGTTGGTTACGTGCGTGCGTTTGCCGTGGTCTTTGTCCTCTTTTCCCGACGCCAACTCCGTCGCCTCCGCCTTGAGCCAGCTGCAGGTGGTGGCCTATCGGCCGCGCGTGCTGGGCTACTCCCGAGATCAGTTCGGCAACGGATGGGCCATGCGGCTTTCCTCAGACGGCGATTATCTGGACACCCGAGACATCGTCCTGCGTCAGGCCGCAGTGGGTGCACAGCCTAGGCAAAATCCTGCCGAGGCTACGGACGGATACACGGGAGCCACGGAATTGGCGTCGACAATGGAGATCGACCACGTCTACCCCCTGGCTGCCGCGTGGGACATGGGCGCGTGGAGTTGGGAGGCAGAGCAGCGGCGCCGGTTCGCTAATGACGTGGACATCAACTTGGTGGCCACGGCGGGGGCGATTAACCAGGACAAATCGGATAGCACCCCAGGGCTATGGCTGCCTCCCCCAGCGGGCGGGCACTGCCACTACGTTTCGCAGTTTCTCACGGTGGCGCTGCACTACCGCCTCGCCATCAGCTCGGCGGACGCACAAGTAGCTCGGGATGTCTGTGGGCTGTAGATGTGCCGATCTGACAAAGCCAGGCAACTCTGATTGAGTATGGGTATGGAAACAATTGTTGTCGGACTGCACGTTATAGCAGCAATCATGTTGATGGGCCCCGTGATGGTGGCCACGTCAATGTTCGCCCCACAACTGCGCAAGGTCACTGCAGGTAACGAATCTGCAGGCACTCTGCGCCTGCTGCACAAGATCACTCGCGTCTACGGCTTGGCTTCTGCCATCGTGCCCGTTCTGGGCGTCATCGCCATGTTTACCTCTGAAGGTGCCCTGAAGGACGGTCGCTTCCACGCTTCCATCCTGCTGGCCGTCATCGCATGGGGCTTGCTGGTCTTCCTGGTGATCCCTCGCCAGCGCCTGGGCCTGGTTGCTGCCAACGCGCTGCAGCCAGCTGACGACCCCGCCACGGAGAAGGAAACTGCCGCGGTTCAGAAAACCGATGCTACTAAGCTGCCTGGTCAAGCAGCAATGTTCGGTGGCATCTTCAACCTGCTGTGGGTCATCATCGCGATCCTGATGGTAATCTAGCGTCCACTTTCATCACAAACGCCCCGCACCGGCAGCCACTCTCCACGAGAGCGAGCACCAAGTGCGGGGCGTTTATTGTGCGGGGATTCGCTGTTTAGCGATCCCACTTTCCACGGCCGCGTCCACCTCGGTCACCGCGGA
Source organism: Corynebacterium dentalis (assembly GCF_900232865.1). Lineage (GTDB taxonomy): Bacteria > Actinomycetota > Actinomycetes > Mycobacteriales > Mycobacteriaceae > Corynebacterium > Corynebacterium dentalis. The sequence goes on from NZ_OCTS01000001.1 coordinate 204,703, forward strand.
AGTTGTCCTGACGGTCGTTGAAACGTCCGCCTCGGCCACCGCCACGGCGATCATCGCGACGGTCATCACGATCGTTGAAGCGACCACCACGGCCACCGCCACGGCGGTCGTCACGACGATCGTTACGGTCGCCATCGCGTCGACGGTCGCCGCGGAAATCTCCACGCTTACCGCCACGGTCACCACGATCTCGGTCACCACGATCTCGGTGGATGGCAGGGCGACCATTCGGTGCCCCCGGATCCGGCTCAATGTTGATCAGCTGACCGGACACGCGCGTGTCATCCAGCTGACGGAACACGTCTTCCGGCAGATCCGCAGGCAGTTCCACCAGGGAGTGCTCAGCGAAAATGCTGATACGTCCGAAGTCGCGGGAGTTCAGGCCACCTTCGTTAGCCAAAGCGCCCACGATGGCACCTGGGCGAACGCGCTGGCGGTGTCCCACGCTGAGGCGGTAGACGGCCAGTTCGTTGCCATTGCGATCCGCAACCTTAGGAGCTTCCTTGTTGAAACGCTCCTTGAAGTCGCGGGCAGATCCACCACCGTTGCGACGGTCATCGCCGTAACGATCATCGTCCCGACGGCGCTGCGGACGCTCGCTCTTGGGCTGCTCCTTCATCAGGAACTTCTCGCCAGCCTGCAGCTGGGTAGCCAACGCTGCAGCGATGTCTTCCATCGGCACGTCGTTTGCAGCCGCGTACTGAGTAACGAGCTCGCGGAAGACCTGCATCTGCGGGTCACCGAGGGACTCAGTCAGCTGATCGTTGAACTTTTCCTTGCGCGACTCGTTGACCTCGTCAACGGAAGGCAGCTGGATCTCGTTCAAGCGAGACTTGGTCGCACGCTCAATGGCCTTGAGCAGGCGTCGTTCACGAGGGGTAACGAACAGCACGGCGCGACCGGTACGGCCAGCACGGCCGGTACGGCCAATGCGGTGCACATAGGACTCGGTATCGTGCGGGATGTCGTAGTTGAACACGTGGGTGATGCGATCCACGTCCAAGCCACGGGCTGCCACGTCGGTAGCAACCAGGATGTCCAGACGGCCATCCTTGAGCTGGTCAACGGTGCGCTCGCGCTGCGCCTGGGCAATATCGCCATTGATCGCTGCAGCGTTGAAACCACGAGCACGCAGACGTTCTGCCAGCTCTTCGGTCTCATTCTTGGTACGCACGAACATGATCATCGCGTCGAACTCAGTGACCTCGAGGATGCGGGTCAAAGCGTCCAGCTTTTCGCGGTGATTCACCAGCAGGTAGTCCTGCGTGATGTTCTCCGAGGTACGCTGCGTGGCCTTGACCGTGACTTCCACGGGGCTCTTCAAGTACTGCTTGGACAGGCGACGAATGCCGTTAGGCATGGTCGCGGAGAACAGAGCAACCTGCTTGTCCTCTGGCGTGTCCTCCAGAATGCGCTCCACGTCTTCCTGGAAGCCCATGTTGAGCATTTCATCGGCCTCATCCAGCACCATGAAACGCAGCTTGGAGATATCCAGGCTGCCCTTCTTCAGGTGATCGATGACACGGCCCGGGGTGCCCACCACGATGTGAGCGCCACGGCGCAGCCCGGACAGCTGCACGCCGTAGGCCTGACCACCGTAGATAGGCAGCACAGAAATGCCGCCCAGGTGCTCAGAAAATGACTGGAAAGATTCCGCGACCTGCAGTGCGAGCTCACGGGTTGGGGCCAGCACCAACGCTTGCGGGTGGCGGTCCTTCGGATCGATCTGGGACAAGATGGGCAGTGCGAATGCGGCGGTCTTACCCGTACCGGTCTGCGCCAGTCCCACTACGTCCTGACCATCCATCAAAACTGGAATGGTCTCCGCCTGGATAGGTGATGGCTGTTCGAATCCAACCTTCTTCACCGCTGCCAGGACTTCCTTAGGAAGACCCAGACCCTCGAAACGAGGGCCCTTATCGGCCTTCTCCTGGACATCTTCAGCTTCTTCGGCTTTCTCAGATGCTCCTGCGTTCACATGCTCCGTGGTGCTGTGTGCTTCCTCAGAAGGCACAACTGCTTCGGGTTCTCGCCCGAGCACATCGACCACGTCCAATGGCTTTGCGCCATTGTCCTCACCGTGCAGATTGTTCTGAGATACCGACTTATCGTCTTCCACCGGCTGGTTTACGTCGCCGGCGACGTTTTCAGTATCACTCATTGCCTGCTTACCCTACGCGATTGCGCAGCTAAAAGCGATTTTGCAGCGTCCGGGAGTGAGCAAACTGATCCCACAGCCCCCAAGTGAGTGCTAGATCACTTAAGCTATGAGCCCATTAATTCAATGACCTTTTGGGCCGCGCGCTGCCCACTACGCAGGGCGCCGTCGATGGACGGAGTGGCATGTTGTGCCCCGGCCAGGATGACACCACCATCCACCACCAGATCCTCCTCGGCGCTATGCGCCGCACGCTCTGGGGTCAGCACGGGGAAAACATCTGTGATTCTTTGACGAGTCACTAGTTCCCATCCACTGGTGGGTACGTCCAGAATCTCGCCCATGTACCTGCGCATCTCCACCTCGTTGGGGATCGCTCCCGGCTGCAGCGCACGTTGGCTTCCGCCAAAAGCAACAGTTCCTTGGATGAGGTGACGGCCGGGCGCATAAGAGGGAGCTGCGGCGGTGAGTTCGGCCACGCTGGCAACCGGTGTCCTGCCGGTGCCGTCTACGGTGATGACCGGCCGCTTTCCTATTGGCTCGTCGGAGACAAACCAAAACGTTTCCATGCCCCGAGCAGGCAATACTGGTCGGTCCAGCAATTCTGCTTCCATCTTCTGTGGCAGAGCCAACACGACATAGCGGAAGGTCTCTGTGCGGTCATGCTCACCGAAGTGCAGGGTCACCCCAGCGGATTCCGTGGAATTTCCCGGATTGGTTTTTAGCGCGGTTACCCGTGCGTTCGTCTCCGTGATCACGCCAGTGTTCCGCCCCAACAGGTTAGCCACATCGCCCATGCCTTGCGCTGGAACCGTCGGTGCTCCACGCAGCAAGGTGGCAAAGACCCACTTCGCCGTGATCGCGGAGGTCTCACCGTCCGTGTCCAGCAAGAATGCTCGCATCGCAGGGTCCGCAGCCGCCGTGCGCATCTGGCGGGTCACACCGGACTTATCAAGGCTTTCGCACACCTTCGAGTCCTTGGCTCGCCGCTTTTCACTGATCTTGCGCATCTCCAACGAGGAACGATGGGACAGCTCGGAACCGAACCACTTGCGCAGACCCATGATGTCTCGGAAGCTCATCGCTGAGCGGGAGTTTTTGCTCAGCAGCTCACCGAGTAGACGTGGGGTGCGGACGGGGTCACCAATGAACACCTGGCCCTGCGACGTGTGCGTTTGAAATCCCGATTCGAAGTTGCACTGGTTGAGCGCAGCGTATTCGCCATTGCTGAGCAATTCTTTCAAGGACGGATACCAGGAGTTCAACAGCTGGAAACCGTTGTCCACGGTGATGTCCCCGAAGTGCTGGGAGCGCGCTCGACCACCCAATTGATCCGAGGCTTCGAACAGCGCGCACCTCACTCCCGCGTTTCGGAGTGTGCGGGCAGCTGCCAGGCCCGGCAGTCCTCCGCCGATGATCGCCACGTCGCTCATTGCTGTCCACCTTGATCGCTTCTTAGTGCTTTAAACATAAGCCATGCTAATTGTCCGCAGTCGGTTGCGGTAGTTGTTTGCCTCCCGGTATGTTTAGAACAATTGTTCGATTTATTTTCCGACGCCACCCTCTCCCTGTCTCACCCCTGTCCTAGATTGACACTCGTCACTCGGCCTACCGGGCCTAGCTCACCACTTACATTGATAGGAGATAGCCGATGTTGAACCTTCGTATACCCACTGTGTCCCACAAGGCTTTCCCGTTGTCCAACCTGGCACCTACTTCGCTGATCAGCGAATACGGAGAGCAGATGAAGGCGCTGTTGCGGCATCCCCGCAGCCGCATCCGGATCACTCCCGGTTGGCGCGCACCTTATATTTCTGCGGAGCTCAACTCTGCGGACGCTCTGGTTCACGTATCTCGCCACCGCGTCACACCCGTGTTGTGGGAAAAGCTCAACGGAGTTGAAGCCCCCAGTGAGCAACCCATGTTTTTGGTCACTCTAAGCGCCACGGTGGATGCGGATTCCGTCTCGGGAAGCCTCGCGAGCGTGACGTCGGAAATCCATTCTCTGTTTCGCGCGGTCACCGGAGAAAGCTGGACGCAGCGCGAACACGTGGGAGACAACCTGACGTGGACGTGGCACAGCCTGATGACACAACGTGACCTCGATGCCGACACAAAACACGCGCAGCCGCACGTCGCTTAGTCACTCACCCAGGTTTTAGTCTTCTGATTCGTCCTCGAAGTAGTCATCGTCATCGAGATCTTCCTCGTCGAGGTCCTCGTCAAAATAGACGATGCCACGCGCGCCGTCGTCCAACGGAACCAGCATCTCCTCCCACTCGTAGGCCTGCTGAGAAGCCACGGCAAGGGCGTCAAACATCAATTCGAAATCGTCGAAAGTGCCCAGTTCCAAGACCTCACGGGTCTGCTCCCCCACGTCTGCGACTGCTGAGCGGAAAATCTCCTGCTTTTCACTCTCAGTGACTTCATCATCGGCCTCGATCAGCTCTTCAGTGGCCTGTTCCAGCAGCTCGTCGAAATCATCGCCATAGGTCACGAAGCTGACGTTGCCAGTGGGAGCGATTCCCTCGGGATCCAATTCCACCGTCAGAACGGAGCCTTCTCCCACCGAGGCGTAGACCACGAAAGGTTCAGACGGATCCTGCTCAAATTCAAGCTCTTCGAGCCGCTCGTCCTCGCCCTCCAGCAACTCGTTGAGCACACTGATCACATGGTCAGTGGCCATGTAACTGGCCACTTCTTGCATGGCAGATTCCACGGAAAAGACCACGCCCACCAGCGCGGCATCGAACTGTTCATCCTCATCGGAGACATCAGCCATGGCCACAAAAACATTGGCAGCCTGAATGGACTGGGCGGCCCCCACGCCGTGAATCTGAACAAACTGGATTTCCAACTCCGGAGCGATCGGGACGAACAGCGTGTCCTCCGCGATCCTGGACTCGATGCCCTCTAGATCTAGCGCATCAGCAATGTCTTCATAGAAACCCACAACAGGTCCCTTCCTACGGGTCAATTCCGTGTGTTGTGACAGTCACCCCGGCAAGCACCGACGCTACGACCTCATCGTAACCGCGCTAGCCCGCCGCTGCTAGTGCCCCTGAGTATGACTACCGGCCAGGACGAGGCAGCGGGATCCCCTCCGGCGTGCCCATCCAACCCTGCATGCGAAAACTCTCCCACGCCAAGCGATGTTCCCGGCGCGGATCGTTCTCCGTGTGAGAACTGCGTTCGATGATGCGCGTGGCCCGGGTATCTTCGGTGTACTTCTCCCAACCTGGAGAGTCGCCCCAGATGAAGCCTGCCCATGCTTCCTGCATTTCCTCAGTGACTTGCTCCATCTCCGCGCCCAACAGCACCCGGGCCTTGGAGGCATGCGCATCGCCGAATACCGCGGATAGCTCCATGGAATGCATCGCGCCCACACCCAGCCTGCGTAGCAACGCGGGGGCGTAATCGAAGCGATACATCCACACGTCCAGGCCCGCTCGAGCGTGCAAGTCTGCTAGCCGCACCGACTGCGCCCAAAAGACTGCATCCGCCATCAGCTGGGCAAATGCCTGTCTGGATCCCACATCGCCGTATGCCGCTTCCACCTTCTCGGCCAGCTCTGGATCGTGCGCACTCAGCATCTTTCGCACCGCTTTGGCACGCTTGCCCTTGGAGAAGAACAACACTTGGGCAGCGCTGAGCTCGTCGTCGTTAGTACCAATGAGCATGGGAACGCGATGTTGATGCACGTTTTCAAACGCGGTCAAAGGATGTTCCGGAAGCAAATCCCCGTCCACCGCGTTGCTGAAACAAGAGTTGAGCTCCCACAGCCCTCTGCCTCGCCACAGCATCTGCTGCCCGGCGCGCACCAAGTCTCCTGCCGCCATGCTCTCTAGGTCCCGAACCTTCACCGTGCGGGGAGTAAGTCCTGCGTACTGCACCAGCTTCTTAGACCAAATGCGAGATTGTTCTCTGCCGTGAACCGTCAGCACGGGGGCAGATTGCAGGATCGCTCGATGAAACAGGCCATTCGCGGAAGGAGTTGCCATCAGCGCCGCAATGGCCGAGCCCCCAGCGGACTCTCCCATTAGCGTGACTCTATCCGGATCCCCACCGAACGCGGCAATGTTCTTCTTCACCCAGCGCAGCGCCAACATTTGGTCGCGCAACGCGGGATTTGGCTCATAGTCCTCTGCGCCCTCCACTCCCAGTGAAGACATGTCCAGGTACCCAAACACACCCAGGCGAAAGTTCACCGCCACATAAACAGCATTGACTCGCTTGGCAAAAGAAAAGCCCCGCAGCACGGCTGTGTGGCTGGCACCAGCGAAGAACCCACCGCCATGCAGGTAGACCACCACGGGCAAGGTTTCCTCGGTGTCCGGACGCACCACATCCAGGTTCAGGCAGTCTTCGTCCCCCACCACATCATCTTTCAGGGTGTAAGTGGTTTGCGGTGCCACGTTGCCGTACTCGTCTGCCTGCCACACCCCCTCCCACTCCACGGGGCGCGGTGCTTTCCACCTGTCTGCCACTCCATAGGGCACGCCCCGCCAGGTACGCACGCCCTCGGTAACCAGACCGCGGAGGGCTCCTCCGTCCACGGTGGCGTCGATAAAATCCCCCTCTGCGCGCCCGTCGACTGTGTTCATGAGAGTCGATAGTAAGTCCACCGCGCCTCCAACGCAGCTATCTTCAGCCTTTTCACACGCATTCGATTGTTGCATTAGTGTTGCAATGCATAGACCAGCACCATTCGGTGGTCAGCTCACTGGCAATAAGACAAGGAATATAGGACTCATGGGGATCTTTTCCAAGAAGGACAAAAAGCAGGAATCGACGAACCTGGCGGATCGCTCGGATTACCCTAGCGGCCCCATCGCCGGTCGCTTCTTTTCGGCCGTTGATAGCGCGGCGTCCGTCCAGGGTCCTGCCGTGCGCTCGTATGTCAAGAAGCTGGAATCCAAGCACTCTGCAAAGTCGCTAGAGGAAAAGCAGCAGATCCTGGATAAGCACTTCCGCACCCTGGCCACCGGTTCTGGCCTGGGCACGGGTGGTCTTGCGGCGATGCCGGGAATCGGCACGCTGCTTTCTCTGGGAAGTATCGCTGGCGAGTCCGTGGTTCTTTTGGAGGCCTGTGGCCTCTACGCTCTGGCTTCCGCACAGCTGCACGGAATCAACATCGATGACGAACAGCGCCGACGCACCATCATCCTCACCGCAGTATCCGGCGCCTCGGGCAACGAGCTGGTCCAGGCGCTCACGGAGGACGGTGCCCTTACTTCTATCAAGTCGCTGCGCGGACTGAAGAACGCCTCGGGCAAGGATCTCCTTGCGGTGAACTCCATGCTCGGTCGCATCGCGTTCAAGCAGATGCGCAAGCGCTTCGGCGGTGCCTTGGTGCGCAAGATTCTGCCATTCGGTGTGGGTGCTGTGCTGGGTGCACGCGCTAATCGTAAGATCGCCGACGGCATGATTTCCCAGGTCCGTCGCTTGATGAGCGAGCTGGACTCCTCTGCTGCCTAGAGCTGCATGTAACGTCTTTCCATTGTGACCCGCACCCTTCTGGACTACCTCAAGCAGCATCCGTGGCTGTTCGCGTGCGTTACCATATTCAGCGCACTGGTTCCCATTGCTGCGGTGGCCTCGCCACTGTTTGCGGGTGCGGCGATCGATGGGAAGCAGGGTGCCATCGGTGGGCTGTTAATCGCAGCTACCGTCCGCTTCGCCGTTCACGGTTCGAGGCGTTTCCTCGCCGGCACGCTCTCAGTGCGTGTGCAGCACACGCTGCGCATGTCCGTGATGCGTCGGCTTCTACACATCGATGCCATCCAGGCAACGTCTCTGCGCACGGGTCATGTGGTGTCGCGGACGATCTCTGACCTCAATCAGGTCCAGTCGATGCTTGCCACTCTGCCCATCATCGCCTCGGGGCTCTTCGAGGTGGTCTTGATCATCGGCATCGTATTGTGGATGTCCGTCCCTGTGGGGCTTCTGGTGCTGGCCCACGTGCCGCTCATGTTTGTGGTTGCCGCGCGTTCCCGCCGCAGGCTGTATCCCGCCACGTGGCGCGCTCAGCAACAGACAGCGGACATCGCCGCCCACATCGAGCAGTCCGTGGCGGGCGTCCGCGTGGTGAAGAACTTTGGCCAGCAGCAGCGCTTGTATGAGCGCTTTGCGGTGCTCGCGCGGGAGTTGTTTGGCTTGCGCATGGTGGTCAGCCGTATCACTGCTACGTTCCAACCGCTGCTGAATACGCTGCCCAACGTGATGCTGGTGGGAATTATCGTGGTAGGTGGTTGGATGGCCATGCGCGGGCATTTGTCGGTGGGCGAGTTCCTTGCCACCGCGACGTTTGTCACGATGCTCGCACGGTTGACTCGCATGACTGCGGCGATGCTGGTGGAAGTCTTTGTGGCTCGCGCCTCGATGCGACGGATCGAGGATCTGTTGGCCATGGACGCTCGTCCCACTCCGTCCGGCACGTCACACCGCGTGGTGGCTATCGAGGGCTGCCTTGACGGGCTTGATAGCAGCCTCCTTCAGGTTTCCGTTCCCGCAGGCCAGACCACGGTCATTAACGGTGATCCGGCAACGGGAAAGACGTATCTCGCGCAAGCGCTAGCGGGCTTGAATTCGCAGGCCGCACGGGACTTCACGGCAGTCTTGTCCGACGGCACCCGCACCCCACTATTGGACGTCCCCGAGTCCGCTCGCCCGGTACTGGTGGTGGACGAGCCCTTCCTGTTTTCCAGCAGCATCCGAGACAACGTCGCGCTTGGCTTCGCCGCCTCCGACGAGCAGATTTGGGATGCTCTCGCCGTGGCGTGTGCGTTGGATTTCGTCGCCGAGCTCGGCGGACTGGACACGGTGGTTGGCGAGCGCGGGCTCACCTTGTCCGGCGGTCAGCGCCAGCGCATCGCTCTAGCGCGTGCGGTGTTGCGCCGGCCGTCGTTCCTCATTCTCGACGACGCCACCTCCGCCATCGACACTGTCACCGAACGCCGCATCATGGCTGCCGTGGCGGAGTCTGGCCCGATGACTCTGGTGGTGATCACCCATCGTCAGGAAACTCTGGCCTCCCCCAGCTCTACTCCCGCGCACACTGTCCAGCTTTCCCCGGCAGCCGAGCACGAGCTCTGGCCCGCAGACCCTCCTGCTCCCCTCGAACCCGCCCAAGACATTCCGCCCGGCGCCACGGAGATCGATCCCCACGGCTCAGAACCCGCGGTAGCTGACTACACCGCGGCCTTCAGTCTGCGCTCGTTGATCGCGCTGATCCGCGTTCCGCTGATCGCGGTGGTGGCAACATTGCTGGTCACCGTCCTGGCAGACATCACCCTGCCCAGCTTCATTCGCTACGCACTCGATGCGGGTATCGCTCAGGGCAACGAATCCGTGGTCTATTCCACGGCCGCGGTCGCCCTACTGGTGGTGTTGCTCTGTTGGGCTGCCCTGGCCGCCAACACCGTGCTAACGATGCGCGCGGGCGAAAGCCTGCTGTATGCCCTGCGTTTGCGCTGCTACCGGCACCTCAATCGCATGGACATCAGTTGGTTCGAGAACAACTCTTCCGGCCACATAATGACACGCCTGACCACGGACATCGATTCGCTGTCCCGATTCCTCTACAACGGCCTATCCCAGACCATCGTCAGCCTCACCGTGTTGCTCGGCGTGCTGGGCATGTTGCTGTACACGGATATCACGCTCACGCTGATCACCGCCGCGTTTCTTCCCGTCATCGCGGTGGCTTCGTGGGTATTCAAGCGCACGGCTGCACGCTTGTACACGTTGTCCCGCACTCAGGTCAGCCAAGTCAACGCCACCTTCCAGGAATCTATTTACGGCCTGGTGACCAGCCAGGGCTACGGCTATGGATCCACGCTACAATCGCGTTTGGATGCCGAATCCGCTGGCTACCGTCGCCTACGCACACAGGCCCAAGCCGCGGTGAGCGTATTTTTCCCCGGCATCAACTGGCTCACAGAACTTGCTCAGGCCAGCATCTTGGCGGCGGGCACGTCACTGATCGCCGAGGGCCGCACCACCGAGGGTGCGGTGGTGGCTTTCAGCCTTTACTTGTCGATCTTCTTCGGCCCGGTTCAGCAGCTGTCACAGATCTTCGACAGCTTCCAGCAGGCCTCCGTGGGCCTGTCTCGCATTGGTGATTTCCTCCGCACCGAGCCCCGCGTGGTCAATTCTTCCTCGCCGCGGTCCGTTCCTGCCGGCAGTGCTCCACGTCTTTGTTTCGACGCCACGCGCTTCTGGTATTCCTCTACTTCCCCAAATATGCGTCCTGAGTTGGATATCGACACGACTTTCACGGGTACCACGGCGGTGGTCGGAGCCTCGGGCGCGGGAAAGTCCACGCTGGGCAAGCTGGTGTCCCGCTGGTACGACCCACAACAAGGTGCTGTGGTGGCGGAGTTCCGTGACACGGGGCAGTCGCATGTCTTGCCGGTGAAAGAGGCGGATATTCGGCAGTGGCGTCGAGAAATAGGAACGGTGCCGCAGGAACCCTACTTCTTCCCCACCACGGTGGCGCACAACATCGCCTTTGGGCGACCGGATGCCACCCGCGAGGAGATTGAACAAGCGGTCAAGGACATTGGTGGCCAAGAAATCCTCGCCAGCATCCCCGGGGGCTTCCTGGCGCCGCTGAACGAACGAGCGCACAACCTTTCGGCCGGACAGCGACAGATCGTGGCGTTGGCTCGCGCCCAACTGCTGGGGCCATCGATCATGGTGCTCGACGAAGCCACCTCGACCCTGCCTTCGGAGGTGGAGCGAGCGGTGGTCTCCGCGATTTCCAAGGCAGTGGCAGGACGAACGGCCATCATCATTGCCCACCGACTCTCCACGGCGGTGCACGCGGACCGCGTGGTGGTGATGGACGGCGGAAAAATCGTGGAATCCGGCACCCACGGCGAATTGCTGCGGCATAAAGGTGTCTATGCCGACCTTTGGGCTAGCCATATGGGACTCATCACCTAAGTCTTAACGCAGGTGACTTGTTCTGAGAGCAAAAGTCGCCATTCATCTGCACATATATACATAAATTCCTCGCCCCCTGCCCCGCGGCGGAGTCTCTGATTTGTAGTAGGGTGGGGCGACGAGACTGAAGTCATTAAGAAAAGAGGCGAGGACCTGCCGTGAGCAGCGCGAATTTTGGTCAGAATGCATGGCTGGTGGATCAGATGTACCAGCAGTACAGCAAAGACCCACAATCAGTGGATCCAGAATGGCGCGACTTCTTCAAGAAGAATCCTCAGGGGAACGCAGAGGTCAGTTCTGCCGAAACCCCCAAGGAATCTGCCGGAAGCCGGGTGTCCTCTGAGGATGCAGTACAGCAACAAACAGTTGCCCAGGCTGCCTCTGAGGTCATTCCAGATTCAAAGAAGCAGCAACCCGAGCACACCAAGCGCTCGGTCATTCCAGAACGCAAGGCACCACCTGCACCTAAGGACGTGGTGGATGCTCCGGAGGCTGGTAAGTCTGTCATCCGTGGTGCTGCCAAGGCCGTGGTGAAGAATATGGATCTGTCTTTGGAGATCCCTACCGCGACCTCCGTGCGTGACATGCCAGCCAAGCTGATGTTCGAAAACCGCACGATGATCAACAACACCCTGCGTGCACGCGGCGGCGGAAAGATCAGCTTCACGCACATCATCGGCTACGCGCTCATCCGTGCGGTCATGGCTCACCCGGACATGAACAACTCCTACGAAGTCGTGGATGGCAAGCCCACCCTCGTGACCCCGGAGCACATTAACCTGGGACTTGCCATCGACATGGTGGGCAAGAACGGCACCCGCTCCCTCGTGGTGGCAGCCATCAAGGAATCCGAGACCCTGAGCTTCTCCCAATTCGTGGAGAAGTACGAGGACATCGTGGACCGTGCTCGCCACGGCAAGCTGACGATGGACGACTTCTCCGGAGTCACCATCTCGCTGACGAACCCAGGTGGCATCGGTACCCGTCACTCCGTACCTCGCCTAACCAAGGGCCAGGGCGCTATCATCGGCGTGGGCTCCATGGATTACCCAGCCGAATTCGCCGGTGCATCCGAGGATCGCCTCGGCGAAATGGGTGTAGGCAAGCTGGTGACCATCACCTCTACCTACGATCACCGCATCATTCAGGGTGCTGAATCCGGCGAATTCCTGCGTACCATGAGCCGCCTGCTCATCAACGATGAGTTCTGGGATGACATCTTCAAGTCCATGAAGGTGCCTTACGCTCCTGTGCGCTGGAGCCAGGACCTGCCAAACGCCGGCGTGGACAAGTCCACCCGCGTGATGGAGCTGATCGAGTCTTACCGCTCCCGTGGTCACCTGATTGCAGATATCGATCCCCTGCACTGGACCCAGCCGGGTCTGCCTGTGCCGGATCACTCAGACCTGTTCATCGAGAACCACGGTCTGACTCTGTGGGATTACGACCGCACGTTCAACGTGGGCGGATTCCTTGGTCGCGAGACCATGACCTTGCGCGAGGTGCTCGCAGCACTGCGCAAGGCTTACACCCTCAAAGTCGGCTACGAGTACACGCACATCCTGGATGCCGAGGAGCGCTCTTGGTTGCGCGAGCGCATCGAGGCTGGTCAGCCTCGCTACTCCCAGGCCGAGCAGAAGTACATCCTGCAGAAGCTCAACTCTGCCGAGGCGTTTGAGAACTTCCTGCAGACCAAGTACGTGGGCCAGAAGCGCTTCTCCCTCGAGGGCGCTGAAACCCTGATCCCGATGATGGATGCCGCCATCGACCGCGCCGCTGGTGCGGACTTGGATGAAGTTGTGATCGGCATGCCACACCGTGGCCGCCTCAACGTCCTGGCCAACATCGTCGGCAAGCCATACTCCAAGATCTTCACCGAGTTCGAGGGCAACATCGACCCAGCGTCGGCTGGCGGTTCCGGCGACGTGAAGTACCACTTGGGCTCCCGTGGCCACTACCACCAGATGTTCGGCGAGGGAGACATCGAGGTCTACCTGGCAGCCAACCCATCCCACCTCGAGGCTGTCGACCCAGTCATGGAGGGCATCGCCCGCGCCCGTCAAGATCAAATTGATCGAGACGACGAGCGCACCGTGCTGCCTATCATGCTGCACGGCGATGCCTCCTTCACTGGCTTGGGCATCGTGCAGGAAACCCTGAACCTGGCCAAGCTGGACGCTTACGAAGTGGGCGGCACCGTGCACATCGTGGTGAACAACCAGATCGGCTTCACCACCACCCCAGATGCTGGCCGCTCCACCCACTACGCCACCGACCTGGCCAAGGGCTTTGATTCCCCTGTCTTCCACGTCAACGGCGACGATGCCGAAGCCGTAGTCTGGGTTGCTCAGCTGGCTGTGGACTATCGCAACCGCTACGGCAAAGATGTGTTCATCGACCTTGTGGCCTACCGTCGTCGCGGCCACAACGAGGCCGACGACCCATCGATGACCCAGCCGCTGATGTACAAGATCATCTCCGAACTGCCGACCTCCCGCGCGCAGTACACGGAAACCCTCATCGGTCGCGGCGATCTGTCCGAAGAAGATGCCGAGCGCGTCCAGCGAGACTTCCACGAGCAGCTGGAGACAGTGTTCAACGACGTTCGCCAGGCGGAAAAGGGTGCAAAGCCCAAGGAACAAACCGGCATCACCGGCTCGCAGGAACTCCCGCACGGCTTGGACACGTCCATCTCCAAGGACCTGATCGCCGAGATCGGTGACAAGTTCTACAACACGCCTGATTACCTCAAGATCCACCCTCGCGTGGCTCCGGTAATTAAGAAGCGTAAGGAGATGTCCGAAAAGGGCAATATCGACTGGGCTTTCGGCGAACTCATCGCCTTTGGTTCGCTCGTAGAGCGTGGCAGGTTGGTCCGCCTGATCGGTGAGGATACGCTGCGCGGAACCTTCACCCAGCGCCACGCCGTGCTGTTCGACCACGAAGATCTGGATAGCTACAACCCACTGCAGACCCTGGCCGAAGAGGCCGGCAACGGCGGATCCTTCCGGGCCTACAACTCCGCACTCAGCGAGTTCGCTGCCGTGGGATTCGAATACGGCTACACCGTGGGTAACCCGGATGCCGTGGTGGCATGGGAAGCTCAGTTCGGCGACTTCATCAACGGTGCCCAGACCATCGTCGATGAGTACATCTCCTCCGGCGAGGCCAAGTGGGGACAGAAGTCCTCCCTGATCCTGCTGCTACCACACGGTTACGAGGGACAGGGACCAGACCACTCCTCTGCTCGCATCGAGCGCTTCCTGCAGATGTCCGCCGAGGGTTCGTGGACGGTGGCTCAGCCCACCACCCCCGCGAACTACTTCCACCTGTTGCGCCGTCACGCGCTGGGTGGCCTGAAGCGCCCACTTATCGTCTTCACCCCGAAGTCCATGCTGCGCAACAAAGCCGCGGTGTCTTCCATCGAGGACTTCACCGAGGTCAAGAAGTTCCAGTCGGTGATCGATGATCCAAACCAGAACGGCGTCAATAAGGACATCAAGACCGTCCTAATGTGCTCCGGCAAGGTCTACTACGACCTCGAGAAGAAGCGCGAGGCCGATGGCCGCGACGATGTCGCCATCGTCCGCGTGGAGATGCTGCACCCTGTTCCTTACAACCGGATCCGCGACGCGCTGGGCAACTACCCGAACGCCACGGAAATCCGCTGGGTACAGGATGAGCCAGCAAACCAGGGCGCATGGCCATTCCTGGCTCTGCAGTTGCCTGAGTACCTGCCTGGCATTCAGCTCAAGCGCGTATCCCGTCGCGCTCAGTCTTCCACTGCAACTGGTGTGGCCAAGGTCCACCAGATGGAGCAGAAGGCGCTGATGGAAGAGGCCTTCGAGGACTAATACCCCGCCCCCTCACCCGCTTGCTGGTTCTCCAGCAAGCGGGTTTTTCCTTTGCCTTTAGGAAGCTAGCCCTTGTCCGCAAACGCTTCCTCAGATGTGCCGCCCGCCACGTTGTTCAGGGCTTGAGTGTCCTCGCGATCAATATCCACCGCGCGATACACCGCAACGATATTCTGCGGCAGAGTCTCGTCTTCACACACTTCGGCGATACCTGGATTGGACAGCGTCACACCGCCTGGCATCGTGCCCAACAGCGTGGAATGGACGGCGTCGCGCCAGGTCACTGGATCCGGATCCTCCTCGGCGGCGTACTCGGAGCGGAGACGATCGGCCGCATTGGCGTCGGCAAGATCTAACAACTCACCCACACACCCGAAGGTCACATCCACCTGCCCGTTACGGACGTCCTCGATGCGCTTGGCATCAGTGACCGCCATGGAACGAACCGGATGGTCTGTGCCTTCCAACTTCTCCACGTAGGTGGCGCGGATGCCCGGCAACAGTGACGGCTCGATGGTGTCCGAATCAGGCACTCCGAGGATTAGACCGGCTTTGGGATCAGGCGCGGTGTCGTCGGCCATCTGCATGCCACACCCCGCGAGTCCAAGAACGCTGACCGCAACGACGGCGCTGCACACGTAAAGCCTAGAACCACGCATAGAAATACACCGCAATTAGAGCGATCACCGGCACCACCAACCACACGCGAGAACTACGGCCCTGCCGCTCCCCCACAGCGGCAATCATCACGGCAACAAAGGACACGGCCGCAGACACCGCATGAGCGATCCACATGGAATGGCCAAGCACTGCCAGCACGCACGCAAAACCGACTAATCCACCGGTGATTAATCTACTGAGAATCCTCATCGCGCACCGACCTCCATGCGTAACAACCTCCATCAAACCTAAGACACAACAACATTACCCGCGTGCAGTAGTCTCGAGCGTTATGACTGGTATGCGTGTGTTTGCCGGCCGGCTTGCCGGCATGGTGGTGTTAGGACCCGATGGCGATTCCGTCGGACGCGTGCGTGACGTGGTCGTTTCCATCTACGAAGACAAGGCCACTGCCTTGGGGGTTGTCGTAGAGCTGGCCACGAAGAGGAAGATTTTCCTTCCCATGCTGCGCATCGCGGCCATCACGGAAAACGAGCTGACCACAGTCAGCAGTACGGTCAATCTCCGCCCTTTCAAACCCCGTTCCGGCGAAGTCTCCCTCATGGATGACCTCATTGGCGCCAAGGTGCACACTGACGATCCAGAGCACCCTGAGCTGCACGGCAAGGCCGTGGAAATCGTGGACGTCGAGATGGAGCGCAACCGCACCAGAGATTGGCGTATTCGCCGCGTTGCGGTGGCGCAGCGTTCCCGTTTGGGTCGACGCACACGCGTGACCATTATTCCTTTGGATCGTATCCAGGGTCTGCACGCCTCGGGTACAGGCACGGTCAACCCGGATGCGGAGCTGATCGCCTCGTTCAACGAGATGCGCAACGCAGACGTGGCGAGCACTCTGCACGACCTCCCCGAAGATCGCCGCGTGAAGATCGCCCAAGAGCTCGACGATGAGCGCCTGGCGGACGTGCTGGCCGAGATGCCAGACGATTACCAGGCGGACATCCTCAGCCAGCTGAATATCGAGCGCGCCGCCGACGTGCTGGAAGAAATGGATCCGGATGACGCGGCAGACGTCCTGGCCGAGCTGGGTGAGGATAAGTCGGACGTGCTGCTGGAGCTGATGAATCCCGAGGATTCCGAACCGGTGCGCCGTCTGATGACGTTCTCGCCGGACACGGTAGGTGCTTTGATGACCCCGGAGCCCATCATCTTGATGCCGCAAGCCACTGTGGCAGAGGCGCTGGCGCACGCTCGCAACCCTGAGCTACCTACTTCTCTGTCCTCGATGATTTTCGTCGCGCGTCCTCCGCAGGCCACGCCCACCGGCAAATACCTCGGCTGTGTCCACCTGCAGAAGCTGCTGCGCGAACCCCCATCTACGCAGATCGGCGGCATCCTGGACCTCGAGCTTCCCGCCCTCTACGCCGAGGACAACCAGGAGACAGCGGCCCGTTACTTCGCCACGTACAACCTGGTGTGCGGCCCCGTGCTGGATCAGGACAACCACCTACTGGGTGCCGTGGCCGTGGACGACCTGCTGGATCACTTGCTGCCTGAGGACTGGCGCCAGCAAG
The DNA here is from genome assembly GCF_900232865.1 of Corynebacterium dentalis. Classification (GTDB taxonomy): domain Bacteria; phylum Actinomycetota; class Actinomycetes; order Mycobacteriales; family Mycobacteriaceae; genus Corynebacterium; species Corynebacterium dentalis. The sequence goes on from NZ_OCTS01000001.1 coordinate 221,859, forward strand.
ATTGGCGCGTGGACACCACCGACCAGATGCGAAAGGAGGCCTAGTCCCCTATGGCCAACAACTACAAGAAGGCCGATCTGGACACACCGGTTCAGTCTGTACGGCGCAAGAAGTTCAGCCTCAATGGCGACAGCGTGGGACGTTCTGCGGAAAAAGTAGCCCGCTTCCTCGGCACCGGCCAGTATCTGGCGTGGCAGTCCATCTTCGTGATCGTGTGGGTGCTACTCAACGCAGGAATGTTCGCGTTTGCTTGGGATCCGTACCCGTTCATCCTGTTGAACTTGGCATTTTCCACCCAGGCTGCTTACGCCGCACCGCTGATCCTGCTAGCCCAGAACCGCCAGGATGACCGCGACCGCGTCTCCCTGGACGAGGACCGCCGACGCGCCGCAGAGACAAAGGCCGATACAGAATTCCTCGCCCGCGAGCTCGCCGGCGTGCGCATCTCCGTGGGTGAGACAGTGACCCGCGACTACCTTCGTCGAGAATTGGAAGAACTCACGGTCCTGATGCACCGTATCGAGGACAAGCTCGAGGACACGCGCCACGATGAAACCTCGCTGCAGGATCCACCGCAGGCCGACGACCGGCAACGATAAGGAGTGCCACGGGGGTTTAAGCACTCTCTGGGGGCTGCGTTAGGATGGTTTCATCATGTCTGTTGTCACTGAATCCGCTGTCCGCAGCGCGCTGTCCCGCGTAGAGGATCCCGAGCTCAACCGCTCCATCACCGATCTGGGAATGGTCAAATCCATTGACATCGACGGCTCGTCGGTCGCCGTAGAGATCTACCTGACCATCGCTGGTTGCCCGATGAAAACGCACCTCACGGAATCCACGCGCGAGGCAGCCCTCGGCGTGGAAGGCGTGGAGGACGTCACTGTCTCCACGGATGTCATGAGCGACGAGCAGCGCCGCGAAATCCGCATCAAGGTGCGTGGCGAATCCGCCGAGCCAGTGATCCCTTTCGCACAGCCGGACTCCACCACGCGCGTCTACGCCGTGGCCTCCGGCAAGGGTGGCGTGGGCAAGTCGAGCGTCACCGTGAACCTGGCCGTTGCGCTGGCGCAGCGGGGGTTGAATGTGGGAATTGTCGACGCAGACATCTACGGACATTCCGTTCCCCACCTCATGGGTTCTACGGACAAGCCTCATCAGGTGGACGAGATGATCATGCCGCTGCAGGCGCACGGCGTGAAGCTGATTTCCATCGGCCACTTTGTGGACGATAACTCCCCGGTGGTGTGGCGCGGTCCGATGCTGCACCGCGCGATTCAGCAGTTCTTGGGCGATGTGTTCTGGGGCGATCTAGACATCCTGCTGCTGGATCTTCCACCGGGAACCGGCGATGTTGCCATCTCCGTGGCTCAGCTGGTTCCGAACGCGGAGCTGCTGATTGTGACGACCCCGCAGGTGGCCGCGGCTGAGGTGGCGGAGCGCGCTGGTTCAATTTCTCAGCAGACTCGCCAGCGCATCGGTGGCGTGATTGAAAACATGAGCTGGATGGATCTGCCGGACGGCTCCCGCATGGAGCCTTTTGGCTCTGGTGGTGGACAGTTCGTGGCGGATCGCTTGAGCCAGCTGACTGGCTCGGAGATTCCCCTGCTGGGACAGATTCCGCTGGATCCTAATCTGCGCGTCGGCGGAGATGTGGGTAACCCCATCGTCAAGGCTGAACCGCAGGCGGAGGTCACTAGTGCCTTCGGAAAGATCGCGGATCAGCTGGCCAAGCGCCGGGATTCTTTGGCAGGTAAGTCGCTGAACTTGGGCGTGACAAACAACTAGAAGATTGCTGGCCTAGGTGACATCGTCCCAGTTGCCGGCGATTCTTCCTTGGCCTTCGGCGGACGAGAGATCCTGTGTCATATCCTGCGCTGCGGACTGAATGGGACGGTCCGCTGCTTGAGATTCGCCCGCGGCGGCTTGCTGCTGGACGGGCACTGCGCCATCGGAGCTGCTATTTTGTGGGCTGCGCAGAGCGTCCCGCAGGTTCGTCTTGCGTACGCCATCGACGGTGCTCTTCACGTCATTCTTCGTGGAATCGAAGCTGGTCAGGAAGGAATCATCTCCGTCTAGCAACGTCTTGGTGATGAATCCACGCGCACCCATTTGGCGCACGCTGTTGAGCTCTGAGATGGGCTTGGAAAATTGCTTGAGTTCATCACCAAATTCGCCGTCCAGCTGCTCTTTGGCTTCGCCTACCGCGTTGCGGATTGCGAGCAACACCGCGCGCGCTTCGTTGATGAGACCGGGCAGCCGCTCTGGTCCAATGACCAGCAAGCCCACCACTAGGAGAACAAGAACTTCTCCCCATCCGACACTTGAAAACACCCGTTTACCTTATCGCACTTAGGCCCCATCGGGGCGGTCAGATTACTTCGAACGTCGTGGCAAGCGTTGCAGCTTGCGCACCCAAAGATCCACGCTGTCCACAAACGTTTCCGGGTGACGGCACCCGTCTACACCGAAGTCTCGTGAGCGAGGCGATTCCCCGGCCGCTTCTGGAATTCGGGACAGTCTTTCGATCAGGCTCCCAGAGGCCTTGACTTCGCAGTTATCGCGCAACCTTTCGGAGGCCTCTCGCTGCCTGGTCACTTCTTCTCGGCAAGTCACGCAGTGCACGAGGTGCACCTTGGCTCGATGCTCAGCGCGGCGGGACAGCTCACCATCGGCCAGTGCGGCGATCGCCTCGCATGACAGGTGCTCCACGGATAACTGAGTATCTGGATTTTCTACATGAGATGTCATGGTTTCCGATGCTCTCCTTCCGTTCAGCTTCCGATGTAGCTCAGGTGTCCAAGCTCAACGTCCCGCTCCAGCATGTCGCGCAGTTGTGCTCGTGCTCGGTGGATTCGGGAACGCACAGTTCCCATTTTTACACCGAGTGTCTGGGCGATTTCATCGTAAGTCATGCCGAGCACGTCACAGAGCACCACGGCGACGCGGAAATCGGGCGCGAGTTGGTCCAGCGCCTTCTCTAGCGCCGGGTCCAGGTGGCTCATCGCGAAGTGCTGTTCGGGATCGGCCAGGTTGCCTTCGATCCGGTCGTAATCCTCGGGCAGCGCTTCCATCCGAATGGAGGAGCGGTGGCGCACCATGTCCAAAAAGAGGTTTGTGGTAATGCGGTGCAGCCATCCCTCGAACGTTCCGGGGCGGTAGTTCTTGAGGCTGCGGAACACGCGCATGAATGTGTCTTGAGTGAGGTCTTCGGCATCGTGCTGATTTCCGGACAGCCGGTAGGCCAAGCGGTACACGCTATCTGCGTGCTGCTCCACCAGCTCGCTCCATGAAGGCATCGCGCCGTTTCCGGCGTCGAATTCAGCGGTGGAGGCAGGTTCGTGTGAGGACATACTCATCATATTGAACCACACATGTGCGGTTGTTCTCTCTTTCCGCTGTACGTTTGCTGTGAATGATTTTGCCACGTGAACCGTCGTGTTTTTAATCACTGCTTTCACACGCGTTTACTCTCGTTTCTTTTTTTCGACGCCACCCCTGACACTCCGGCTCACCACCCCCACATGCAGCAGGTATTCCCCTATGGTTGCCGTTGTGAATGCTGCTCAGAACTCTCCCCTCGATGCGATCCGCTCTTTCGTCGACCGCACTGCGCCCAACGATGAGAACATCGATGCTGCTAACGAAGCCGCTGCGGAATTCGGACTGTCCACCCCGGACACGATGACCACCGAATTTCTCACCTTCTTGGCAGCGCGCGCTGCGGGAACGAGTACGCAGACGGGGCACACCCCTACCGCAATCGTGATGTCTCCAGCGTGCGGAGTGATCGGACTACATTTGTTCCGCGGTCTCGGCGCTGGCCACGTAACGTGCATTGAGCCGGAGGTGCAGCACCAGCAGCTGGCGCGCAATGCTTTCCAGTCCGCCGGTGTGCGCGCGAACATGTTCCGCTTCCTGCCCAGCGCTCCCCTGGATGTCGTTGGGCGCCTAGCGCAGGATAGCTACGACATCGCCATCGCCGACGCCGCGGAAGAAAATCTCCTGCGCACCGTAGAATCCACCCTCCCCGCACTGCGCCCCGGTGGCATTTTGGTGCTGCTGGACTCTCTCTTGGATGGCCTGATCGCGGATGAATCGCGCACTGATCGGCAGACCACCGCTGCCCGCGAGGCCGATGCTGCACTGCAGGAGATGGATGGCATCAGCGTCAGCCGCCTGCCACTTGGCGCAGGCCTGACGCTGATCACCAAGTCAGCTTAAGTCGGGCTAGACCACTTCGTTCTTGCCCACGCACACCACCCCGCCTTGGGAGACGGTGAAGCGCTGCTCGTCGAGTTGACGATCCACGCCCACGATCTGCCCGTCGGTGATCTGCACGTTCTTGTCGATGATGGCGTGGCGAACCACCGCGCCCTTACCCACGCGTACGCCCGGCATGAGTACGCAGCCTTCGACGGTCGCACTGTCCTCCACGATCACGTTCTCTGAGATCACGCTGTTGCGCACGGTACCTGCAGAAATGATCGATCCTGCAGCCACCATGGAGGACTGGGCGATACCACCCTTGACGAACTTGGCGGGAGGCAAATTACCCGTCTCTGCGGTGTGAATCGGCCACTTCAGGTTGTAGAGGTTAAACACTGGGTGCACGGAGATCAGGTCCATATGCGCCTCGTAGAAGGCATCCACGGTTCCCACATCGCGCCAATAGCCCTTATCGCGTTCCGTCTCGCCCGGCACGTAGTTGTCTGAGAAATCGTAAACGTAAGCCTCTCCGCGGTCCACGAGCATCGGAATGATGTCTCCACCCATATCGTGGTTGGAGCTTTCATTTTCCGAGTCCTCCTTGAGCGCGTCAATCAGCGTCTGCGCGGTGAACACGTAGTTGCCCATGGAAGCAAAGGCCACGTTCTCATCATCCGGAACGCTCGGAGGGTCGGCAGGTTTTTCCAGGAATTGCTCGATGCGGTTGTCCTCACCTGCTTGGATCACTCCAAACGCCGTGGCTTCCTCGCGAGGAACGCGCAGGCCCGCGACGGTGACTCCGGCGCCCGAGGCGATGTGTGCCTCGACCATCTGCTCTGGATCCATGCGGTAGACGTGATCCGCACCAAAGACGATGATGTATTCCGGCTGTTCGTCGTATACCAAGTTCAAGGACTGCAGGATGGCATCTGCGGAACCGGTGAACCAGCGGCGTCCCAACCGTTGCTGTGCTGGAACTGGGGTGATGTACTGCCCGGTCAAGCCAGACAACTGCCAGGACTGGGATATGTGGCGGTCCAGCGAGTGACTCTTGTACTGGGTGAGCACGCAAATCTTGTGGTAGCCCGCGTTGACCAGGTTGGACAAGACAAAGTCAATGAGGCGGTAGTTGCCGCCGAAAGGCACGGCTGGCTTGGCGCGGTCTGCGGTGAAGGGATACAGACGCTTTCCCTCGCCGCCCGCAAGGACAATGGACAGAACGTTCGGAGTAGTCTTCACACCTCCTACGGTAGTGAGAATCAGTGACGTTCGCCGGACAACTTTTCGGGCTGCTCTCCCCGATCTACCCCGGCACTGATTGCACGGACAGGTCTGCGCCCGCGCACTACTGTGGGTTTTATGCGAATCGCGATGCTGACCAAGGAATATCCCCCAGAGATCTACGGTGGCGCTGGCGTACACGTCACAGAGTTGACTCGTTTCATGCGAGAACTCGAGCCCGTTGACGTGCATTGTATGGGCGCACCTCGCGATGAGCCCAACGTTTACGTGCACGGTGTGGATCCGGCTTTGGAGGAGGCGAATGCATCCCTGAAGACACTGTCTACCGGTCTGCGTATGGCCAATTCCTTGGGCGATGTAGACGTGGTTCACTCCCACACGTGGTACACCGGCTTGGGTGGCCATGTGGGCGGAAAACTGTGGGGAATCCCACACGTTGCTACTGCGCATTCGTTGGAGCCGCATCGCCCGTGGAAGCGCGAACAATTGGGTGGCGGTTACGAGGTGTCTTCGTGGTCAGAGAAGAACGCCATGGAACACGCGGATGCGGTCATCGCGGTATCCGCCAAGATGAAGCAGGCCATCTTGGATGCCTACCCGGCAATCGATCCGGAGCGCATTCACGTAGTGCTCAACGGCATCGATTCTCAGCTCTGGCAGCCGCGGCCTACCTTTGCTGCCGCTGTTGAAGAAACCGGACGAAGTGTCTTAGGTGAGCTCGGCGTGGATCCGAACCGTCCCCTGATCAGCTTTGTTGGCCGCATTACTCGCCAGAAAGGTGTGCCCCACCTTCTCAAAGCAATCCGGCAGATGGATCCGGAGATTCAGGTGGTGCTGTGTGCCGGTGCTCCTGATACCCCGGAGATCGAGGCCGAGGTCACCGAGCTGGTACAAACGCTGCAGGCCGAGCGTGACGGCGTTCACTGGGTTAAGAACATGCTGGACAAGCGCTACTTGCAAGAGATCCTCACGGCCTCAGATGCGTTTTTGTGCCCGTCGATCTACGAACCGCTGGGCATCGTCAACCTGGAGGCCATGGCTTGTGGCACTGCTGTTATCGCCTCGGACGTCGGCGGTATTCCCGAGGTTGTCGTGGACGGGCAGACAGGAATCCTCTGCCACTACGAAGAATCCGATCCTGAAGGGTTCGAACGCAGTCTCGCCGAAGCCACCAACGCCCTCGTCGGGGACTCTGCCAAGGCCAAGGCATTCGGCGAGGCGGGGCGCGAGCGAGCCGTCACCACGTTCTCTTGGGAGAACATCGCTGAGCAAACCATCGAGGTCTACCGCTCCCTGATGTAGATTTCGCTGGTACAAAAGACGGTATGTCAACTTCCTCTGTTCAGCCCCAAGCAGAAACCTCCACCAGCCGTCCGGAACTTCACGTCACCGCGGAGCTGGGTGTTTTGGAAGCACCCGCTGGAGCGATAGTTGCCGATGGAAACCTCCACGTCTTCCACCAGTTCCGCCCCCGCGCGGACGAAGGATCCCGTTGGGCTCACCAAGTGGCCTCCGAGGTTCCTTATGACTGGGATGTTTGCGATGACGTGCTCACTCCTGCAGGCAACGAGGTGGATGTCCTCGCCGGTTCGTCCGTTTTGTTGTCCGCAGACCCTCAGGCGGCAGGCTCCGAGGACAACAATGCGGTGGAACTGTTCTTCGTGACGTCGACGCCAAAATCAACCGGTTCCGCTTCCCCTGATCTCTTGGGCAATCGCATCCACCACGGGGATCGGAGCGATCGTTCATTCCAGATTCAGCGCGCTTACATCCCCGATGTCGCAGACATGCTGGATGTGTCTGATGATCCGACCGAGGCGGATAGCCGGGTGGAGCGCTTGGGTGCTATCGATATCGATGACAGCGCCTACCCCATCGAGGACTTGGTGACTCCAAACGTCCTCTTTCACGAGGGATCCTGGCTAATGATCGCACTGAGCCTGTCCGGCGAGACCGATGCCGAGATCGTAGTACTTCGCTCAACTGACCGTCAGCACTGGAAGGTAGTGGGCCCGCTGCAGATTGCTGGTGAGGCCAATCTCCCGGCGGTGCGGCCATTCTCACCCCGCATGGTCTCCATGACGGACGAGTCCACGGGCGAGGTTCGCGACGTGTTGTTTGTGACATACCCAGAAACCAGTGGGTCGTCTGAGTCCACCGGCTATGTTGTGGGCACGCTCCAGGAAGCGGAATTCACGGTGTCCACTGCGTACACGGTGCTGGATCACGGTCACAATTTCACTCGGCCCCGCGTCATTTCCGGCGACCAACCGCTCCTCTTCGGACTGGTGGGCGCGCATCCAAATCTGGATAGCTTGTGGGCTAACTGCCTGACCTCCCCGCGCTATTTGAGCTTGGTGGACGGTCACGTCTACCAAGACATCGTGGGAGCACCTCGCGCAGTCAAGGGATACTCCGATCGCGCGGTCATTTGGACCGGCCAGTTGGATTGCACCGATGGATCAGTGACTGCGGACGTGGTGGACAAGGAAGGCAATGCCCTCGTGCACATCACGCACGACCAATCGTCTGTCTCCGTCACCCGCGGCGAGGACGATACTGTAACCGCTCAGCTTGGTGATACCAGCTCCTCCAGCTTGGCTATCTTCGTGGATGGCCCACTGTGCGAAGTCTTCGTGGATGGCGGCGCCACCTCCCTCACCAGCACCATCCCCGAGGGAGCGACGGACGTGCAGGTAGAAGTCTCCGGTGAAGCCAGCATCATCAATTCCATGGTCACCGTGGGGCAAGAGCTGCTGCTCACCCGGGTGGGCTTAGATTCCCCCGAAGCCCAGGAACGATTCATGGCAGAAGCGCTGGTCGCCGACCGCGAAGTTGCTGAAGGCTTGTTCTCCGAAGACGACTAGCGCAGCGGCTTCAAGCGCGTAATCGCGGCGCGCGCCGTGACTTCCATCGAGTCCGGCAGCTCCGCGATGCGCTCGCGCAGCACGTCCGGATGGATGTGACGGGCCGAAGGGCTCATCCCAATCTGCGCGGCGATGGATGCCTGATCCAAGTTCATCGTGAACTCAACGATCTGTGAGGACGCCACGGGCTCCAAGTGGCCAGATGCCTGGGCAATCATGCGCTCCACCTTGCCCTTTTCCACGTCGATGATGCCCAAAGGCTCGCGCAGCTCAGCCAGGTGGCCGGCATCCGCAGTTAGCACCACCACCTCGCCCTTCGGCGAGAGCACGCGCGCGAACTCAGCGGCGTTACGCGGAGCAAAGACCACCATGATCGCGTCGGTGCTGGAATCACGCAGAGGCAGCTGAGACCATGCGTCGGCAACAACGGCACCGACCCGAGGATGCGCCGAGGCTAAACGCTTCGCCGCCGCAGTGGAGACATCCAAGCCCACGCCGCGAGAGTTCTCCACCGTATCCAGAGTGTGCGAGAGGTAGTAGCCAGTACCTGCGCCCACCTCCACGATCGCAGGGCGAGCATCGGCGCCGAGGGCAGCATCGTCCAGCACCGCTTCCACGTTGTGCGTCACGCTCTCCACGAACGGCGCGAAGTGACCGCCAGACAGGAAGGTCTCGCGGGCATCGATCATCGAGGCATCGTCGCCCGAGTAGCGCAGCCCGGATCCGCCAACCAACGTGACATAGCCTTGGCGGGCGACGTCGTAGCTATGTCCTGATTCAGAGACCACCGTGCGCCATTGCTCATCGCCAGCAGACAAATCCGTTCCATCCACTGGATCGGCAAGCAAGTCAATGACATCCGAAAGCACCGGCTGCACTCCTTAGAAAGTAGTAATGATGGGGCGCTGGTGAAGAGCCTCTAATGTGACAACCACTGTACAAGAGTGCGCGCGGCGAATCCGGTTCCCACTGGGTTAACCTCATCGAAGGTCGATTCCGCCCGCCCGGGGCCGGCGATATCCAGGTGGATCAGTGGCGTATTGCGGGTAAACCGGCGCAGGAACATCGCCGCGGTAACGGCACCGGGACCGCTCGGCGCCTGCTTAACGTCCGCGACCTGCGAGTCCACGTTGTCCTCGAGGTAGTCCAGCATCGGCATCGGCCACCAGCGCTCGCCCACGGCAGCGCCCCGACGCGCAACTTTCACGGCCCGCGACCACGTCGGTGCGAAGACAGCGCCCGTGCGGGTTCCCAGCGCCACCTTGGCCGCACCTGTGAGCGTAGCTACCGTCACCACGGTAGACGGGCGGAACTTCTTGCATCCGTAACTCAACGCATCGGCGAGAATCATCCGGCCTTCTGCATCCGTATTGGCCACCTCAGTGGTGATTCCACCGTAGTGCTCCACCACATCGCCCGGACGGTAGGAATTGCCGTCCACCATGTTTTCCGCAGCCGGAATCAGCGCCACGATCTTGCGAGGAACTTGGCGTTCCGCCAGCAGTTTGAATGCGGCAATCACGGATGCACCGCCGGTCATGTCGGTGCGCATCGTATCCATTCCCGACGCAGGCTTGATGCTAATTCCGCCAGTGTCGAAAGTGACACCCTTGCCCACCAACAGCACGGTGTTGCGGCGGCGCTTCTTGCCTACTTCTTCTGGGTCCCACACCAACTGGATCAGGCGAGGCGGACGCGTGGAGCCATTGCCCACCGCGAGGACTCCGCCGAAGCCCTTGGATTCTAGCCACTGTTCGTCGCGGATCTTGACCTTGACTCCAGCGACGTCACGGACAGCGCGCTTTGCCTGGTCAGCCAACCATTCTGGTGACTTGACGTTCGATGGGGTGTTGGCCAGATCGCGGCTGAGACACGTGGCTGTGCCCATGTCTACGCCTTCTTCCACCGCACTGTTCATCGCATCCACGTTCAGCGCAGAGGCCGCAACGATATGGATGCTGCGCACTCGCGCTGGGCGCTTGCGATTGGTGCTGACAAAGGAATGTCCGCCGACGGTCAGGCCAATGGCCAGATTGCGTAGGTTCTGCGCACTGGTGGTGGCGGGCAGGGAGATTTGTACCACGTGCTTCTTGGCGCGCACTGGGTGGCCCTCGATGATGGTGTTGATACGTCGCACCAGCGAGGCGCCCGCTCCACGCCAGCCTTCCTCAAAGAATTCTGGATTATCGGAAAGATCCACTAGTTGCGTCGGCTCTTCATCAACACCGACCTCCCACGTACCGTCGGCTTGCAACTCCACACCGCGAGCACCGGGAACGATGCGCACATCAATGACCTCGCTGCCCTCAATCCGCGTGGAGGGCTCGCCGTAGGTCACGGTAGGAACGGGCTGGGGAATGCTGGGAATCGGGGTCATTGTGCTTCTCCTCGGATCTCGATCGCGGTGTCCCGCGCCTCGTACTCAGCCAGACGCGCCGAAATGCGGCGCAGATAGGCATCAACTTCCTGCTGGTTATAGCCTCGTACAGCGGTGGCGAATCTCACGTTGTCCACGCTATCTGCAGACACAGGGGCCTGCTCCAATTGTGCGCGGTGTTCTGGCTCCAACGGTCCTCGGGTGGCGGGAGGCAGATCCTCGCCGCGCCCGAAAGAGGTGGATAGCAGGTAGGTGAGCAATGCGCCCACCAAAACAGCTCCGCCGAAGGAAAACAACCAGTACATGGCTCTTAATCTACCTGCCGGTTAAAGCGATCGATCTCCCGGTCCAATTCGGCGGACTCTTGGCGCAGCTCCTCGCGACGCTCCAGGAGATCATCCATACGCTGCGCATGGGCCTGCACGCAGAAATCCACGGCCTCCTTCGGGTCATCGGTGACGAAAAACAGGTCTGGGTCATCCGCGTTGATCATCTTCTCGTCCACCAGGCGGGCGCGAATCCAGTCCACCAGGCCGGACCAGAACTCGGTGCCGATGAGGATGATGGGGAAACGCTGGATCTTTTCGGTCTGCACCATGACCAGCGCTTCAAACATCTCGTCCAAGGTGCCGAACCCGCCCGGCAGGCAGATATATGCCTGGGAGTACTTGAGGAACATGGTCTTGCGCACGAAGAAGTAGCGGAAGTTTAGGCCCAGGTCCACCCAGTGGTTGAGCCCTTGCTCCATGGGCAGCTCGATGCCCAAGCCGATGGATAGACCGCCGGCTTCGTTTGCTCCGCGGTTGGGGGCTTCCATGAGCCCTGGTCCACCGCCGGTGATGGTGGCATAGCCTGCTTCCGCGATGAGCTTGCCCAGCTCCAAGCCGGTTTCGTAGTACGGGTGATCCGGCCTCACGCGCGCCGAGCCGAACACGGTGATGGCCTTGGGGATCTTGGCCAGAGCGCCGAAACCGTCCACGAACTCGGATTGAATACGCATGACGCGCCAGGGATCCGTGTGCAGCCAATCCACGCTGGTCTGCTCGCCCAAGAGGCGCTGGTCCGTGGTGGATTCCTGCTTGCTTCCCAGTTGGCTGCCGCGTAAGACAACCGGTCCACGTAGGCCAAATTCACTGCGGTTGTCCGACCGCTGGGCGTTGGAATCTTGGTCAAATTTCGGCTTGTCGTTCACTGATTTTTCCTCGTTCATGTTGGTGATTGTGTGCTCTGTCTAGGCAGTGGTGAGGAACTTCAGTAGCTGATCAGAAACGGTGGTTATCTGTTCCACGGGACACCGCTCATCCTTGGTGTGGGAAAGTCCTGGGTCGCCCGCCCCAAAGTTCACCGCAGGAATTCCCAGTTCGGTGAAGCAAGCAACGTCGGTCCATCCAAACTTTGGGTGGACTTGGCCTCCTGTGGCCTGCACCAGCGCCTGCGTGGCGGGCTGATCCAACCCGGGTAAGGCTCCGCTCGCCGTGTCATCAATCTCAATGGTGAATCCCTCTGCGGGATCTTCCGAGGTACCGATGCCGAGCACCTCGTAGGTGTGCGCGAGTGCTTCGTCCACCGTGCGGTTCGGGGCGAAGCGGAAATTGACGAAGGCCCATGCCTCGTCCGGGATGGTGTTGGTGGCCACTCCGGACTCTGCGACCACGAAGTTCAGCCCCTCGCGGTAGGTCAATCCGTCAATCTCCACTGCGGCAGCCTCATAGTCAGCCGCCCGCACCATGACGCGAGCTAGCTTGTGTAGGGCATTGTCACCCAGCCAGCTGCGTGCTGAATGGGCGCGCTGGCCGTGGGCGGTGACGCGCAAACGCAGCGTGCCTTGGCAACCCGCCTCGATCTGTGCGTTGGAGGGCTCTCCCAGCAGCGCCACGGAACCATCAAAGAGCTCCGGGTTAGTGCGGACCAACCGGTGCAACCCGTTGTACTTGGTGGAGACTTCCTCGCACTCATAGAGCACCAGGGTGAGGTCCCGTCGCAGATCTGGAGAATTCGCCAGCGTGGCAAATGCGTGAATGTAGCAGGCTGCGCCGGACTTCATATCCACGCTACCCAGGCCGAACAACGTCTCCTGGCCGGTTTGTTCGTCCACTCCGATGCGCGAAGGCAGGTTGTTAGCAGGCGGCACGGTATCGATGTGCCCGGCGAGGATCACACGGTCGCCGAGGTCGCGCTGCGTGCGGGCGATAATCGTGTGTCCTTGCCGAACCACCTCAACCTCTGGGATCTCCCGCAAGGCGGTCTCGAGGACATCGGCAATGACCTGCTCATTGTGGGATTCACTGTAGATATCCACGAGCGCTGCGGTGAGCGAGATTGGGTCATCCGTCAATGTCAGAGATCCGGTGCCACGGAACTGATGATAATCGGTTGGTTGCTCATTAGTAGCCATCGGGTTTCATCGTATAGATAAGCCAGACATCGCACATGGGTGACAGTGTGCCCCCGAATTTTTTGCGCGAAAACCTAACTTTTCCTTCAACGTCCTGCTCGTGTGCGACAATTCTCGCTATGACTACACCTACAGCAGAGTCTCGCGGGCAACTTGGCCACGGTCTAAAGACTCGACACCTCACAATGATGGGCTTGGGATCTGCCATCGGCGCGGGCCTCTTCCTCGGCACCGGCGTTGGTATCCAAGCCGCAGGTCCGGCAGTTCTCCTGTCTTATATCGTCGCCGGCATTCTGGTGATCTTCGTGATGCAAATGCTCGGGGAGATGGCGGCTGCTCGTCCGGCCTCAGGCTCCTTCGCCACCTACGGCCGTCTGGCCTTCGGTGACTGGGCCGGATTCTCCCTCGGCTGGCTGTACTGGTTCATGCTGATCATGGTGATGGGTGCGGAAATCACCGGCGCTGGCGCCATCATGGGTGAATGGTTCGGAGTCCCCGGCTGGATTCCCGGCTTGGTCGCCGTCTGCTTCTTTACCGTGATCAACCTGGCCGCCGTGCGCGGTTTCGGCGAGTTTGAGTACTGGTTCGCCTTCATCAAGGTGGCCGTATTGGTTCTGTTCCTCATCATCGCCGCAGGTCTGCTGTTCGATCTCTTCCCGAACTATGAGTCCCCGGGCATGTCCAACTTTGAAAACTTCATGCCCAATGGCATTTCCGGCCTGGCTGTCGGCTTGCTAGCCGTGGCGTTTGCTTTCGGCGGCATCGAGATCGTCACCATCGCCGCTGCTGAGTCCGAAAAGCCCGTCGAGTCCATTGCGGCTGCTGTGCGCGCCGTGATCTGGCGCATCTCCGTGTTCTACTTGGGCTCCGTGTTCTTCATCGCTGCGCTACTGCCTTCCGACTCTCTGGGCGAAGCATCCAGCGCTGCCGAGTCTCCCTTCACCCGCATCTTGGCGTTCGCTGAGATCCCTGGTGTGGTCCGCTTCATGGAGATCATCATCGTGATCGCGTTGCTGTCCGCGTTCAACGCTCAGATCTACGCCACCTCGCGTTTGGTCTACAGCTTCTCCCACCAGGGCTTCGCACCGAAGTTCTTCCAGAAGCTCAATTCTTCCCGCGTTCCAACCCTTGCGGTCATCTCTTCCCTGGTGTTCGGCTTCCTGTCCGTGGCTCTGCAGGTATGGGGACCGTCCAACCTCATCGGCGTACTGTTCAACGCTGTGGGTGGCTCTCTGCTGGTGATCTGGGCCATGATTACGCTCTCCGCAATCCGCTTGCGCCCACAGTTGGAAGCGGCTGGCCCCATGCCAGTACGCATGTGGGGCTATCCAGTTCTGCCGTGGATCACGTTCGTCATGGTTCTCGGCTTGGGACTGCTCATGCTGTGGGATGAAAGCGCTCGCATGCAGGTGCTCACGGTCGCTGTGGTCTTCGTAGCCCTGTCTGCTCTGGGCTGGCTCATCACCCGCGGGCGCACGGCTCCGGCCTACGATGATTCGCTTTCGGACCGCGTAGACACCTCCGCCACCTCTTAAGCGACCACCTCCCAGACGTCCCTGTCTCGAACATTCTGTAGGATTTCCCACTATGACAGCTGCAATTGGTAATGGATTCGCAACTCTGACCGAGCAGGGCACAGTCCTGGATGCGTGGTACATCAACTTTGATCTCACGGACAGCCCCGAGGGCTCCGTGGGATCCACCGTGGTGGAGCCTTCAGAGATCGACCCACAGCTGGCTGAGCTGGCTGGTGTGGATGAGGTTCGCCAGGTCCGCCGCGTTGCCGTGCGTACCGTCATCGCTGATATCGACGCAGCACCTGCCGATGCCTACGATGCCTACCTTCGTCTGCACCTGATCTCCGGTCGCAAGCTGCAGCCGCATGGATGCAACCTGGACGGCGTTTTCGGCCTGCTGACCAACGTCGTGTGGACCAATCACGGACCGTGCGCCGTGGAGGGCTTCGAGACCACCCGTGCGCGCCTGCAGGCTTCGCGCGGTGCTGTGAGCGTGTACTCCATTGACAAGTTCCCTCGCATGGTGGATTACGTAGTCCCCACCGGCGTGCGTATTGGCGATGCAGACCGCGTTCGTCTCGGCGCTCACCTGGCTGAGGGCACCACCGTGATGCACGAGGGCTTTGTGAACTTCAATGCCGGCACGCTCGGCTCCTCCATGGTGGAAGGCCGCATTTCCGGCGGCGTTGTAGTGGGTGACGGCTCCGACATCGGCGGTGGCGCGTCCATCATGGGCACCCTGTCCGGTGGCGGCAAGCAGGTCATCTCCGTGGGCCAGGGCTGCCTGTTGGGCGCTAACTCCGGCGTAGGAATTTCCTTGGGTGACAACGTGACCGTAGAGGCTGGTCTCTACCTCACCTTCGGCACCAAGGTCACCGCTCGCGGCATCATCGCCGAGGAAGCAGACGTGGAAGACGGCGGCCTGGTCAAGGCCTCCGAGCTCTCCGGCAAGTCCAACATCTTGTTCCGCCGCAACTCTGTTTCCGGCGCTGTGGAGGCCGTTCCTGCAGCAGGCCTCGGCGTGCAGCTCAACGCTGACCTGCACAAGAACTAAATTTCCCAACTCCCGAGCTGACCATCGGGAAGCTTCAGCTCCAGCCGCACTGCCCGCAGCTGGAGCTTTTTCGCGTCTGCATCCCAGAGGTCTGCGTCACGCACGTGGGGATATGTGTCATCGCCAGCAATCGGCATGCCCAGATGATTCATGAGCACGCGCAGCTGGTGCGTGTGCCCCGTGCGTGGCTCCAACGCGAACTCCCTGTCCCCCACTCGTGTCACCCACGTCTCGGTCATCTTTCCATTTGGGTGCACGCTCACGTGCGGGTTTCCTTTGTCCTTGCGCATTGGGAGGGTCACCCTCGTTCTTTTTCCCGACGCCACCACTGCCCCCACGTCCGTCCTCGTGCCCAGCACTGTGTCCACGTCCACTTCGGTTCGCGCTCGGTAACACTTGGACACTTCATGCCTTTGGAATTGGGTTTGTAGGAATCCGCGGGTGGGTTGGCGTCGAGAAAAAAGAAGAAGACCACCCGTCAACCGATCCAGGCGGTGCGCGGCGACCAGATCTGGCTCCTCGCGCCTAATGCGCA
This sequence comes from Corynebacterium dentalis, assembly GCF_900232865.1. Lineage (GTDB taxonomy): Bacteria > Actinomycetota > Actinomycetes > Mycobacteriales > Mycobacteriaceae > Corynebacterium > Corynebacterium dentalis. The sequence goes on from NZ_OCTS01000001.1 coordinate 238,052, forward strand.
ACAGGGTCTGCGCGGTGGCTCGCATGAGGCACCCGTTCGGTGTGGAGGGCAGGCCGTGGGGCTCGTCCACCACCAGCACGTCCGGAGTTTCGCCGACGATGGGGACATCACTGTTGAGCAGGTGCGGGGGCTCGTCGCCGGTGGTGGGATGAAACCAGGCGGGAATCGGATGTCCCAGAGGGGTGCCGGGTTCCAAAGGCTCGCCGGGGGCAAAGGGAGAGTCCCCGGCTGCAGCGGCCAGGTAGGCCACGCCGTCGTCCGGAACGCAGCCGGAAAGCTTCACTCGCTGGGCGGAAATACCCTGTCGAGGAGTGGGCGACCAGCGCTCAAGAGGCATCGGAGTTTAGCGGGAAGCCGCCCCGAAGGCCTCTGCAATACGTGTGGCGGCGGCCTCGATCTGCTGATCGGTGGCAGTCAGGCCGACACGCACATACTGGGCGCCATTCGGGCCATAAAACTCGCCTGGAGCACAGAGAATGCCGATCTCCGCCAAACGGGACACGGTCTCCCGGCCGTCGCGGCCTTCTGTGGCCCAGAGATACAAGCCCGCCTCGGAGTGTTCGATGGTGAATCCGGCCTCGGTCAGGGCAGAACGCAGGATCTCGCGGCGGTGCCGGTAGAGCTCCTTCTGCAGCTGCTCGTGGCCATCTTCCTCCAGCGCGGCCACCATGGCGGCCTGGATGGGGCCGGGGTTCATCAGGCCAGCGTGACGGCGCACTTCCAACAGCTCCTGAATGAGCTGCGGATCGCCCGCCAGCCAACCAGCGCGGTAGCTGGCCATGTTGGACGTCTTGGACAGGGAATGCACGGCGATGAGGTTGGTGAAATCTCCGTCGCAGACCTCTGGATCCAGAATGGAGCGCGGACGCTCCCCTTCCCAGCCGAGCCCCAAATAGCACTCGTCTGAAACCACTATGGTGCCGCGTTCGCGGGCGAACTCCACCATCTTGCGCAGGTGCTCCACACCCAAAACCTTGCCGTGCGGGTTCGCCGGGGAGTTGAGGTAGAACAGCGCTGGCGCAGAAGGCCCCAAACGAAGGGTGGAATCGCTCCGCGTCACCTCGGCACCCGCGAGCTTCGCGGAGACCTCATAGGTGGGATATGCCAGCTCAGGGATGACCACCTGGTGACCCTCGCCCACACCCAGGAGGGTAGGAAGCCAGGCGATGGCTTCCTTGGTGCCGATCACCGGCAGGACGTGCTGATCCGCGTCCAGTCCCGTCACGCCAAAACGGCGCTCCATCGCTAGAGCAGTGGCTTGGCGCAAGCGAGGCGTTCCCTTGGTCTGCGGGTAGCCCGGCACCGCCGCTGATTCCGCGAGTGCCAACTGAATGTTAGGAGCTACAGGATCAATAGGTGTACCTACGGACAGGTCGATGAGACCTTCCGGGTGAGCCTTCGCCGCTGCGGTTGCCTCTGCCAAGGAGTCCCACGGGAAATCTGGCAGCCGTTGGGATACAGGGACGCGGGACTGGGCCATGCTACTCGGCCTGGGGAGGAAGCTTGGCGATCATCTCGGCGTCGAAGTCCTGAGGACCCAACTTGGCCGCACCGCCCGGGGAACCGAGATCGTCGAAGAACGCCGCGTTGGCGTCGTTGTACTCTTCCCACTCCTCGGGCACATCATCTTCGTAGAAGATGGCCTCAACGGGGCAGACTGGCTCACAAGCACCGCAGTCCACGCACTCGTCTGGGTGGATGTAGAGCATGCGCTTGCCCTCGTAGATGCAATCGACGGGGCATTCTTCAACACATGCGCGGTCCAAGACGTCCACACAAGGCTGCGCAATGGTGTAGGTCATCGTCGTTTACCGACCTTTCTTTCGCTGAGCGTTTCGCAAAAGTGATTCGTCACTCCGTTCAGAGTCACCTGAACAGATCTGTCTATTTAGTGTATACCGCAATACTAAACCAGTGTCCTATTGTTCCACCGTAGGGGGGTCAAAGGAAAACCGAGTTAACAGGGGCAATGATCCACCCACCATGCCAAAGATCATCAGCAGCATGGACCACAGCGAGCCCGGCACCACGGTATCTCCACCTAATGGAAGAGCTGGCCACGCGGCGAGGATCACAAACCCGCCCACCCAGGCGGCCAGAGGAATTCCGGCGATCAGCTTATTCTCGGTCCACAGCAACGCCGTGGAGCTCAAGACATACAGCATGAACGGGGCAAAGAGGATCGGCCAGGGAACAGGAATATTGACCGACCCAAACGTCATACGAGTCCCGATGTACAGCACACACACGAACAGGCAGAACAGTGCGCCGATGGTCAGCCACGCGATGCCAGAAATCCGCTCGGCCTGAGTGGTGTCACGTCGTACCTGGGATTTCGTTGGATGCCCCCAGTTGGGTTCGTCTGTCTCTATGCTCATGACGCCTAAAACCGATCGATTCCAAGTTGTTGGACGGAATAGTCTTGGCTGATTCCCTCCGCGGTATATCCCACTGAATAGCATTCGGTATCCAGCAGCGGTTGGGCAATCAAATTACTCAGCGCCCACAGCATTGGCGAACCCTCTGGTACTGCAACGGTATGGGGCTGCGCCGGGCTGGGTTGTCCGTCCGCGAACCAGACCTGTGTGGCGTGCGCCCGCATGGCGCGATGCTTGGTTGCTACGTCCGCTGAACTTCCCTGCACTCGCAGCGACGTCTCGGACTTATCTACGCTGGCGATGTCTCCGTCCGCAGGAGCACTCCACTCCTCCGGAACGTGTGCTCCCTGCATACCGTCCTGCACATCCTCAGTCACGGTGCGAGGCCACAAGATCTGCTTAACCGACGGCACACCCCCATCACTGACTGCCGCGTGCGTGATCTTGTGGGCACGAATGTGATCCGGGTGGCCGTAGCCGCCATCCGGCGCATATGTCAGCACGATGTCTGGCTGTATGCGCTGCAACGCAGTAGTCAGGTGCTCGACTTGATGGTGGAATGCTTCCCCATCCTCCGGGTTGGCAAAGGCACCGGCGCGTTGTATTGAGTCAGAACCGGCCATGCCGGAATCTTTCCACCGGCCCACTCCGCCCAGGAAATCCGGCTGTGGCTGCGCACCCAAGGCTTCCAGTGCTCGCTCCAGCTCCGCAATGCGATAACCGCCGAGCAGCCCGGTGTGTTCTTCCACCAGTGCCTGGTAATCGCCAATGACTTCGCCCTGCTCCCCCATCGTGCAGGTCACCACGTGGGTGCGCGCCCCGCGCCGCGCTAACTGTGCGAGCAGTAACCCCGTCCAAATGGACTCGTCATCTGGATGGGCATGCACCGCCACCACCGTCAGATTGTGCAGGTCTTGTGACACTACTGCTCCCCTTCCAAAGATTCGCTCGATTCATCCAAATTGAGCTTCTTCCAATCCGGTGCGGAGACCATCACGCCGCTCAAAGGATCCGCCGCCCACTGTTCGAGCGCAGGAGCAGCTCCTTCGATCGCCGGGCCTGTGGCCACCACTTGCGTATCCCGCACCAAGGGGACCACGACGTTGGCCTGCGCAATGCGCTCATTGAGCTTGTCTTGCTGAGCGGCGAAGGCCGTTTTTCCTTCGATAGTGTCCAACAGACCCAGATTCAGCTCTTCACTGCAGTAGCCAGTGATGTTTCCGGACAATGGAATGAGACTATTCCGCTCCGCATCCGCACCCTCAGTGCTAGTTCCGCCCTGCTTCGGTGAGCAATAGAACTGGTTGAAGTAATCCGTGCTGCTCTCTGGGGTCTTCTGCCAACTCACTACGGCATCCACGGTTCCCTCAGGAATATCCTTAGCAAACAGTTCCGCTTCGTCTTTCGTCACCACGCGAGTAGTGATACCTGCGGAGTTCAACTGATCGGCAGCCACGCGTGCTGCTGCCACGGCCCGATCGTCGTCCGACGGTGCACCGATAACTACCGCCCCGTCGCCGCTGAGGCTACCGAGGGCACGCGCGGGGTCATTCGTTTGCTCATTCGTCGATTCCGTCGCCGCACCTCGGACCGCAGCCGCCTCAATCGGCGGGTTCGCTGGCCGGACCGTGTGGGTACTTTCCGTGGCTATCTGCGCGATGCGGTCTGGGTTCAATGCCTGCATGATCCGTGCGCGATAATCAGCCATAGCCATAGTTGAGCTGTGGGTATTCAACAAAAAGCTCAAATCCACGTGACGTTCAATAGCTCGATATTGCACGCCCGGAATCGATTCGAGGGCAATGGTGCTGATATCGCTGGGCTCCGAGACCATCATCTCGATCTGGCCGGTACGCAGCATCTGCATGCCCGTCGGAAGATCCGGAATCCGATCGAAAATGAGCCGGTCCGTGGCCGCGGGAGTATCCCCCCAGAAGCGGTCGTTCCGGCGCAGTTCAATGCGTCCGCGGCCTTCATCGATGCTGGTGACGGCATACGCGCTGGCAGAAGCAGCCAAATTACCGTCCATCATCGTGGCAAACGGCTGATTCTCAGCACCGTAGATATGGCTGGGCAGCAGATGCCGAAACAGCGACTGCCACCCAGCAAACGGTTGGCTAAACGTCACTTCGATCTTCCCGCCGGACACCGGCTCGATGGACTTGATCAGTTCATACGAGGCAGCTTCAGCCGTGGAAGGATTCTGCACGATCTGCTGGCGGAGATAGCGGAAATCGCTAACGTTTACCGGCGTGCCGTCTGACCACTGAGCCGACGTGTTCAGCTGATAGGTGACCTTTATAGGAGTCTGTGGATCGTTGGGAGTCACACTTAGAAGCAGATCAGAGTTCATCTCCCACGCGCCGTCGCGCAGGTTGTGAGTGCTGGGCAGAGTGAGATCTGCGATGCCCATCACCGTGGCACTAACATTGCCCGTCAGGTGCGGGTTGAGATTGCCGGTAAACGAGCCGATGCCCACATGCAGCTGCAGGTCATCTTTATCGGGAGGAGCTGTCGGCGGTGCGGATTCAGCGGTCGAATCCACCTGCTCAACAGTCGGAGCGTCACCGGGATTAGCTTGGCAGGCAGCAAGCATGACGGCCAGAAGTGGCGTCGCTAAGAAAACACCACGTCGTCGCCAGCTCACCCGAGCCTCTGCTCGCCCACCGTCACCAAAAAACGCTCCCACGCGCGTCTCACCTGCCGCTATGTCGCTTTAGGACTGAGCGGCCTGGTTGCGCTGCTTCTCGCGAGAACGAGCACGACCACGCTCGGTAGCGTTCAGAATCACCTTGCGGACGCGCACGGTGTCTGGAGTTACCTCAACACACTCGTCAACACCACAGAACTCCATGGCCTCTTCCAAGGTCAGGTTCTTAGCCTTGGCCAGCGTCACGGTGGCATCAGCCGTTGCGGAACGCATGTTGGTAAGCTTCTTTTCCTTCGTGATGTTGATGTCCATGTCCTCATCACGGTTGTTGGCGCCCACGACCATGCCCTCGTATGCATCGACGCCAGGCTCAACGAAGAACGAGCCTCGGTCAGCCAGCTGCATGAGTGCATATGCGGTGATCTGACCGGTGCGGTCTGCCACCAGGGATCCAGAGGCGCGATCCTTGATCTCGCCTGCCCACGGCTGGTAGCCAGCGGAGTAGTTGTTGGCGATGCCGGTGCCGCGGGTTTCGGTCATGAACACGGTACGGAAACCAATCAGGCCACGCGCAGGCACGATGAAGTGCATGCGGATCCAGCCGGAGCCGGAGTTGTCCATGCTCTCCATGCGGCCCTTGCGGGCGGCCATCAGCTGGGTAACTGCACCGAGGTGCTCTTCTGGCACGTCGATGATTAAGTTCTCGTATGGCTCGTGCAGGGTGCCGTCGATGGTGCGGGTAACCACCTGTGGCTTACCCACGGTCAGCTCGAAGCCTTCACGTCGCATGGTCTCCACGAGCACTGACAGTGCCATTTCGCCACGGCCCTGGACTTCCCAGGCATCCGGACGGTCGGTGGGGAGAACGCGGATGGACACGTTACCGATGAGCTCTTGGTCCAGGCGAGCCTTAACCACGCGGGCGGTGAGCTTGTCGCCGCCACCCTTTCCGGCCATCGGGGAGGTGTTCACACCGATGGTCATGGAGATAGCTGGCTCATCCACGGTGATGCGTGGCAGCGCCTGAGGATCTTCTGGATCGGCCAAGGTATCACCGATCATGACGTTATCGATGCCAGAGATTGCGGCGATGTCACCGGCGATAATTTCCTCAGCAGGGATTCGGGTCACACCGACGGTACGCAGCAGCTCTGCGATCTTGGCGGTCTTAATGTGTTGGTTGCCTTCATCGTCGTAGTGAATCCATGCAACCTGCTGGCCCTTGCGGAGCTTGCCCGCGAAAATGCGGACCAAGCCGATTCGTCCCAGGAAGGACGAGGAATCCAGGTTGGTGACGTGTGCTTGCAGAGGAGCGTCGATGTCTGCAGAAGGCTCTGGGAGGACATCGTAGAGAACGTTGAACAGTGGCTGCAGGTCCTCAGAATCGGGGACGTTGCCGTTGCCTGGGTTTTCGGTGGAGGCCTTGCCTTCGCGACCGGAAGTGTAGAGCACTGGCAGATCCAGCAGCTTCTCGGCTGCAAGGGCTGCGTCTTCGTCCTCGAGGGTAGAGGCCAGCTCCAGCAGCAGGTCCTGCGCTTCTTCCACCACATCGTCGATGCGCGCATCCGGACGGTCAGTCTTGTTCACGCAGATGATCACGGGAAGCTTGGAGGCAAGTGCCTTGCCCAGCACAAAGCGGGTCTGAGGCAACGGGCCTTCAGATGCGTCCACCAGCAGAACCACGCCGTCCACCATGGACAGCGCGCGCTCCACCTCGCCGCCGAAGTCGGCGTGGCCTGGGGTGTCGATCACGTTGATGATCAGATCCTGACCATCCTTGCCGGCTCCCTTGCGACGGATGGCGGTGTTCTTGGCAAGGATCGTGATGCCCTTTTCCTTTTCCAAGTCACCTGAGTCCATCACACGATCTTGCACTTCACCGTGGGAGTCGAATGCTCCCGACTGGTGCAACATGGCGTCCACGAGGGTGGTTTTGCCGTGGTCAACGTGTGCGACGATGGCGACATTACGGAATTCAGTGAGGGTCACAGATCCAAAACTTCCTGATAGCTAAAGCGGGTAACGGTTAAATGCTACTCTCTTCCGCCCCAAACCTCTCATCCGGAGCATCACGAAGAGGTAATTGTCAGGGGAATTCAGGAAAACCTACGGGAATTTACCGTTTCGCTACAGTTGTAGTTTTAGTAGTGATACCATATTGCCATAGCAACGAAGGTTGTTATCAATGTGACATTTGTTACTGGTGTGACTATTGTTAATTCGCGATATGTCATTTGAGCTGCACATTTGCTCAGCACTAGCGCGAATTCATACGCTTTACCCACGATTTTCAAAGGACATGAAAGGTTGACCGTGGCTATTTCACGACGCACCTCACGAGCAGTCGCTTCCATCACCACTGCTATCGCCCTGGCCGTTCCCACCCTGTTTGCCCCGGCAACCGCTGCAAGCCCACTCGATGAACTGGGTCGCCCCAACGAGCAGATCCTCACCCAGATGGAAAACCTGGCTGAGAATCCAGCGACCCCAGAGAGGCTGCAGCCAATCCTGAAGCGCCTGGTTGGCTTCTTCCGTGGCGATGGCGAGCCTGGCGTCGACATCCCACAAAACGGCCCTGTGTTCACCCAGTTTGGATGGCCAACCATCGCCGGTTCCTGCATCGACGGCAAGAACAACGCCGTCGGCACCGCAGCCGCCGTGCCTGGCCCTGCCGCACTGCCACTGCCCGGCGTGGGTCGCGGCGAAGTCAACTTCGTCTTCACTGCCCTGGGCACCGGAACCGTCGCTCAGCGCCAGACCACCCAGATGAACGTCCAGTGGGTCAACATCAACAACGGTCGCATGGGCACCACCCGCTTGGGCTACAACGGCATCAACCCTAAGGGTCCGGCAACCGTCAACGGCGCAGCCAAGACTGGCAGCGGCACCGTGCTGGCTGTCGTTACCGGTGGCGTGACCACCAACAATGACAACGGCCCTTCGAACTGCAACTTCCTGCCTACCGCAGCAATCATTCCAGTTCGCTAAGCACCCATGGCCGATCTGCACCCAGTCAAGCTGGAGTCATTTCAGATCGCCGAGCAGGTCAACGTAGACCCCAAGGGGTTTACTCACCCCGTGGATCAGTTTTCGATCCAGCGGGGCGCTTTGTATATGGCGCGGCCGGCTGATCATCCTCGATTCCACTATCTAGAATCCTGGCTCTACCCGAGTCTGGATATCCGCGTGACCTGGTTTCACTTTCGCGAACAGGCCCGCAAGGATGTGCCCACCCAGGAGATGTACGTAGACATCGCCACGGTGGACAATTCCGATCCAGACAATTGGACAACGCGGGACCTCTACATCGACGTGGTCACACATCGTGGCGGAAGGTTGGAAGTGCTAGATCTCGACGAGCTGGGCCTTGCGCTCGCCGCCGGATACATAGACGCCGAAGAGGGCAACCGAGCGCTACACGCCACCCAGCAGCTGTTGGACGGCATTAATACCCACGGCAATCTCCACTCGTGGCTATCGCGGCATGATTACCCGCTGGCCTGGCACCAGGACATTCCCCGCGAGTCCGACCACCCACCCAAGCCGTAATTCGATCGACTCGCCGAACACAAAAATAGCCGGCCTATCCACAGCGACTTGCTGCAGATAGGCCGGATTTGTGCGTTGAGCTATTAGCCAGCAGAGCCTAGGATGGAAGGCAATGACAGGCCGCAGATGTTCTGGTCACCATTGCTGGAGCCCAACTCAGGAGCGAAATCGCCGAAGCTGGAGCCGAAGTTCTGATCACCGAAGGAAGAACCCAAGTTCACGTCACCAACGGTCTCAGGACCAACCTGAACGTCTACCGGAGGCAGCTGAGGAGCGGGAGGCAACTGGAACAGCGGGCCGGTGATCTCGAGGAACAGGTCCTTGATTGGACCGGAGACAATTTCCTGGATTTCGAGGATGAGAGACATTGTGTACTTCCTGTCAAAATATGAACGGTATAAACATTTATCTACCGCGATACCCTGAGTTTTTGCTACACCCTACCGAAAAATTCTTACCCCCGGGGGGGTTTCTATACACCGCTTGCATGGCGAAACTAACTTTTTCATGTTGCGTAACGATTTGCATCAGGGTGTACACTTCCCCATTTCCTCGGTAACGACAAAGCCGGCACCCTCCTTCAGGAAGATCCCGGCTCGTGTTATTAAAAGTCCCTGCTAGCCGAGGATCTGGCGGCCCATGACCATGCGGCAGATCTGGTTGGTGCCTTCGTAGATCTGGGTGATCTTCGCGTCGCGCATCATGCGCTCCAGTGGAAAATCACGGGTGAAGCCGTAGCCACCCAGCAACTGGACTGCATCCACGGTGACATCCATGGCCACGTCAGAGGCAAAGGCCTTGGAGCCTGCTGCCAGCAGACCCAGCTTCTCTCCGCTTTCTGCCTCGCCGCGCTCAGCGTTGGACGCTGCGGTGTAGATCATCAGGCGCGCAGCATCGATCTTCATCTTCATGTCTGCCAGCATGAACTGTGTGTTCTGGAAGTCCGCGATGGCCTTGCCGAACTGCTTGCGCTCCTTGACGTAAGCCACGGCGTTATCGAATGCGCCCTGAGCAATACCCAAAGCCTGCGCGCCGATGGTTGGGCGAGTGTGGTCCAAGGTCTGCAGAGCAGTCTTGAAGCCACTTCCCTCTTCGCCGATCATGCGGGAGGCGGGGACACGGCAGTCCTCGAAGTACAGCTCAGCTGTCGGGGAACCCTTGATGCCCAGCTTGTGTTCCAGTCCGCCCACGCGGAAACCTTCGTCATCCTTGTGCACCATGAATGCGGAGATGCCGCGAGCGCCAGCATCTGGATCAGTCACGGCCATGACGGTGTACCAGCTGGAGCGTCCGCCGTTGGTGATGAAGCACTTGGAGCCGTTGATGACGTAGGAATCGCCATCGCGCACCGCGCGGGTCTTCATAGCACCGGCATCGGAGCCGGCCTCACGCTCGGTCAGTGCATAAGATGCCATCTCGCCGTTGGCGATATCTGGCAGCACCTCACCCTTGAGTTCGTCGGAACCGTTGAGGATCAAGCCCATGGTTCCCAGCTTGTTCACTGCGGGGATCAGAGAGGAAGATCCACACACGCGAGCCACTTCTTCAATGACGATGACTGCGGCCAGGGAATCTCCGCCCTGTCCACCGAACTCATCTGGAACGTGGATAGCGTTGAAGCCAGAGGCGTTCAGAGCCTTGAGAGCCTCTTCCGGAAAGCGCTCGTTTTCATCAACATCCGCAGCATAAGGAGCAATTTCCTGCTCTACGAGGCCACGGATGGCGCTGCGCAGCTCCAGGTACTCGTCGGGAAGGCGGAAGGGCTCGAAATCCGGGTTAAAACCCATAGTGGTGAACAACCTTTCGTAAGATCTGTCGTTTGTGGCCGGACAGAACGCCACCTGTCGAGGGTGCGTGTACCGGCAATTGTGCACGAGAACGGACGTACTCCAGTGTAGCCGGAGCGGCTGACGATATATTCTGTTCCCCGTTTCTTTATCTTTCCGCGCCATCTCAGCCGGTTTTCATTACAAATTGGAATCAATTTGCTCACTTTGCAGGGTGAACGCCCCTTTTCACTTTTATCCCACTGGCCCCTCCTATTAACGTATGGGACATGAATACACGGTTGCAGTCCGTTTCCTCCTCACCCAGCACAGCCCCTCGTGCCAAGCGCCCCGTGCGTTCCACTCGGAAGGCAGCGCTGGTTTTCGCCGCACTCACCGCCTCATCGAGCACCGCTTTGGCCGCTTGCTTCCCCGAAGATGGCACGAACTCAGATTCTTCGTCTGAGTCCACCCAGTCTGCCGAGTCTTCCGATGCACAAACCAATGCAGCGCTGACAGCACAGGGCGGTCAGGCGTCGGAAACAAACGATGACAACATCTGCGCCACCAACGCCCTCGATATCACCACGACCGAGCCACACGGCGCCGCCGGATCCACTTTGTTTTCCATCAAGTTCACCAATAAGGGCGATGCCCCGTGTGTCCTCAACGGCTTCCCCGGCGTCTCTTTGGTGACAGATAACAACGGAACTCAGCTGGGCGCCTCGGCGACGCGGGAAAGGAATGTTGAGTACCAGCCGGTGACCATCGACAAGGGTCAATCTGCAACCGCGGACCTGAAGGTCACCTCCACCGGCCCGCTGGATCCTTCCGAGTGTGATCCCACCAAGGCGGACGGACTGCGCGTCTACCCTCCAGCGCAGACCTCTGCTGCTTTTATTGCTATGGAAAACCTCGAAGGTTGTGCCGGCGATGTGCCAGTATTAAGCATTCAGCCTGTCGTCGAATCTGAGTAGTTCCCGCTACTTCACTTGTGCGCCGGGTGCTTGCCCTTGGCGTCGACGATATTTGAGGAACAACCCGCACATCATGCCCACCGTCAAGTCCCGTTCTCCGTGGGTATGGCTCACGGCCATTGCGATCGCCGCGCTGTGCCTGCGGATTTATCAACTCTCGCAACGCACGTTCTATTGGGATGACTTGGTTATTCCGGCTCGCTTCCGGGACGCGAGCTTCACGGATTTCTTCCAGTCTTACGACGGTCATGTGATGCCGGGCGCGATCGGCATTCAGGTTCTGGCTGATGCGATTGCCCCGCTGAATTTTGTGTTTCCAGCGTGCGTCATCGTGGTGATGACCGCGGCGACGTATGGCTTTTTTGCCGCCGCGTTGACTCGGCTGTTCCCGCGGCAGAAGTCTCGTGACCTGCGCGGACTGTACACGCTGACGTTCGTGGCGTTAACATTCTCGCCGTTTTTGATGACCGCCTCCGGCTGGTGGTCCGCGGCTCTAAATTCTTTGGGCTGGCAGCTGGGCTTTGCGGTGACTTTGTGGTGCGCCAGCATCGCCGTGAATTCTCCTCACCGCCTGGTGTGGCCCTCAGTAGTGGCTTCCCTCGCCGTCTTGGGCGCTCTGACGCTATCCGAAAAGTCCTTGTCCATCGCTCCGCTGGTGGCCTTTACCGTGTGGATAATGCATCGTCGCATCAACTGGCTGTTCTGGTTGGGCCCGCTTGCATTGTCTATCGCGTGGGCCTTTGTCGTCTTTAGCAACACCACCGTGTTCCGTTCGGATTCCCCGCAAAACCTGATGGATTTCCTGCCCGAGACTCTGGGCAAAGCCGTGATACCGGGAATGCTGGGCGGCCCGTGGGTCTGGGAAAGGTGGACTCCATCGCAGGCCTTTGCGAGCCCTCCCACCTGGCTGCTGATATTGGCGGTGGTTGTGGCAGCGGTCCTGGTCATCGGATGGGTGTTTCGGCGCCCTCGCCGCGGTGCAGAGTTGGTTGTTTCCTTGGCCTTTTTCATGGTCCTGATGTGGGTGTTGGGCAATGCGCGCACGGGCCCTGGTGCTGCCGACTTGCTGACGCGTACGCTGCACTATTACGCCGAGTGGTGGACGTTGAGCGTCCTGATTCTGGCCGCGGGAACGTATCGTTGGCCTTCTTCCCGACGTCACCTCCCCCACCTACGCATTGTTCTCGCAATCCTGCTCGCTGTTTCTTCCACGATCACCACGGTGTCCTGGGTCAACGCGTGGAAGGATGACCCCACAGGTGACTATCTAGCGAACCTCCAGCGTTCTCTCGACCAGACTCAAGAACCAATCCTGGATCAGCCGGTTCCGCTGGAAGTGCTCACTCCGCTGATGCATCCCTACAACACCATTTACTCGGTCACGGGCAAGGAGAAGGAAAACCTCACCACTCGCCCGCAGGTCATCGATGTGCAGGGCAATGTAGTGCCCGCGGCGGTTTTGCCTGCAGCACGCACGGAACACGGCGATGCTGAACAGTGTGGGATCCGCGTGCAATCGGGACAGTGGAAGATCGTGAAAATCGATAATCCGCTTCCATTTGGGCTGTGGGTGTGGGAGCTCAACGCGGTGGCGTCGACTCCAGGGACCACGATGACCATCACCACGCCGAACGGGCTGGAGACGGCCGAACAAACGAGATCTCGGGCTGTTACCGTGCCGGTCAGCACGGATCTTCAGCCCGAGTGGGTGAGCGTGCACGGCGGCGGCGGCACGATCATGGTTGAGGTTCATGGGCCGGATAGCAACGCCCATATCTGCCTGGGCGCGGGGAACATCGGGCCGATGGTGCCGCAGGGCTAGCCCAGGAACTAAGCCCAGAAAACTAAGCGCTGAAAACTAAGCCAGGTGGCTGCGGATGTAGTTGGCGGACAGGCCCGTTCCGTTCACCGCGACATAGTCGATGTGGATGGGGAATCCCGTGATCAGCGCTGGCGCTGCGACCAGCTTATCTGCGGGGCTCAGGCTGTTGATGGAGGTCAACGCCGCAGCCAGGTTGGTGTGTGAGGTCAAGATTGCCGTCTTGGCCAGCTGCTTTGCCACGGTCGACGTTGCGTGTGGCGTGTCGCAAACTATATCTCCACGGCGGCAGATGTCCACCACGCGGTCGGTCGCTTCGCCGTAGCCGCCGGGCAGCGCACCGAAGGCGCCTTCGGTGTAGCCAGGAGCTCCGCCAAGTTGTTCGACGCCAGGCACGCCGCGGTTCGGGCTCGCCATGAAGACAGCAGAGCTGAGTCGGTCAACGGGAATTGGTCCCCGGCCGTTGCCAATGTCACGAACCAGCAAGGAAGCCACGTCAGCTCCTAGGGAGTAGCCGTAGATGCTGAACTTGGCGTCTGGGCACTTGGCTGCATCGCGCGCGATCAGGTTCCGGGCGGATTTGAGGGCACCGTTGCGGACGGTCTCATAGTCACGGAATCCGCCGGGCAGAGAATCGAAGGACGCGTAGTGGTCCACGACTCGGCCACCCGTGGTGTTGCGCAGCTGCGGGCCCACGTCGGTGGTGTACAACCCGTGCGGCACGTTGTCTGGAACTCGTGCACTGGAGTTCGCTCCACCGGGAACGCTAATCACCATGTTGGCAGCGCACTGACGACTGCTCAGATCAGGAAGGCCGACATTGGAACTGCCCAGAGTCTGCGCGGAGGCGGAGGCGGTTCCGCCAGCCACTGCAGTGACGGCGAGAGCAAGACTAGCGCACGCTCGCGCAAAACGGTGCTTCATGTGTGATCCGATCATGGGTTTCTAATTTTTCCTCTTCAAATCGAGTTAATAATAGATGCAGTTGCGACTAAGCGCGAGGAGAGGAAGTAAATCTGTGACAGATTCCTCTCTTTAAGGGGACATCATTGGCCCTCTGGAGACCCGTTGGTGCCCAAGAGCCACAGTTAATGCCGTATCTTTAAACGGATTGCACTCCCCTGTTGTAAGAATTTTCGGAGATCGGAGCACTTGCCCATGGCCATTGGTCTAGCCGCCTTACTCGACGATGTGGCACTCATCGCAAAAACCGCCGCTGCCAGCGTGGATGACGTGGGTCTGGCAGTGGGCAAAACTTCCGCGAAAGCTGCCGGTGTGGTGGTCGACGATGCTGCAGTAACTCCTCGCTTCGTCGCGGGAGTCAAGCCCAACCGCGAACTACCCATTATCTGGAAGATCACCAAGGGCAGTCTGCGCAACAAGCTGCTGATCATTCTGCCGATCGCCCTGATTCTGAGCTGGCTAGCCCCGTGGGCTCTGACTCCCCTGCTGATGTGTGGTGGCACGTATCTGTGTTTCGAAGGCGCGGAGAAGATTCTGGAAAAGCTCCTGCACAAAGGAGCCGCAGAAGATGTGGAAGAGGAAAAAGCGGCCAAGCCAGAATCGGAGATTGTCCGAGGCGCGGTGACCACGGACTTCATTCTGTCTGCGGAAATCATGGTCATCTCGCTCAACGAGGTAGCAGACCAGCCTTTCCTCAACCGCGCTGTGGTCCTCGCCATCGTCGGCTTGCTGATCACTCTGGTGGTGTACGGAGCAGTCAGCGCGTTAGTGAAGATGGATGATATCGGATTGGCCATGGCGCAGCGGGACTCGGAATTCTCGCAGAAGTTCGGACGTGGCCTAGTTAAGGGCATGCCCTATGTCCTGCAGATCATCGCGGTGATTGGTACAGCTGCCATGCTATGGGTTGGCGGCCATATTCTGGTCGAAGGACTCTACGAGCTGTTCTGGCACTGGCCGCACGAGATGATTCACCATGCGGAGGAAGCGGTTGGTTCCAATGCAGCCCTGCAGTGGATCGTGAATACATTCTTTTCGATGATTTTCGGATTTATCGTGGGTAGTATCGTGGTCGCGATCGTGCACTTCTTGCCTTTCACAAGCAACAAGCACGAAGAATAAGTTGCAGGATTAACCTGCCCCACACGTCTGAGGTTTCCCATGGTTGATGCTCCCAATGTCGCCCTCATCTTCGAAGGTGGCGGGATGCGCAACAGCTATACGGCTGCATGCGTGGATCAGCTCATCGCTCACAATGTATCCTTTGGCTGGGTCGGCGGCATCAGTGCCGGCGCCACTCACTCCGCGAACTTTCTCTCCCACGACCGGTGGCGTGCCACGCACAGTTTCGTGGAATTCGGGGCGGATCCTCGCACTGGTGGGGTGCGCAGTCTTCTGCGCGGAACCGGCTACTTCAATGCGGAGTACGTGTTTGAAATCGCTGGCGCGCCCGGCGAAGAGTTGCCCTTTGACTGGGAGACCTTCGTCAATGAACCCACACCTTTGCGCATCGGTGCCACCCGGGCAGATAACGGAGAGACGGTCTACTGGGGACGCGAGGACTTTAAGGATCTCAAAGACTTCATGCTCCGTATGCGCTGTTCCGGCACCCTACCGGGCCTGATGCCCACGCCCACGATCGACGGCGTGGACTACGTGGACGGTGCCCTTGGCCGCTCCGGTGGGTTGGCCGTGGACGCCGCAATGGATGACGGCTTTGAAAAGTTTCTCATCTTGCGCACCCGACCTCGTGGCTTCCGCCGTACTCCCCCGCGCAGCCCGCGGCTCATTCGCCGGTTGTTGCGCTCCCGTCCCGCCGTAGCTGAGGCCATGCTGACCCGGCACAAGCGCTACAACCACTACGCCGAGGTCATCGAGCAGCTGGAAAGCGACGGCAAAGCACTGGTGTTTTATCCGGATGACATGCGTATCCAAAACACCGAACGCAACCTGCAGAAACTCAAGCAGTCTTTCAACGCAGGCATGGCCCAAACCGTCCGCGAATGGGATAGCTGGATGGAATTCCTGCAGCAGTGATCCACCACTAAAGGTACAGGATGCCCAGCAGGATCAATACCACGGCCACGACATATCCCGAGGCCGCAATGGTGGCATCCTTGTGCGTCCCAAGCCGCTCGATGAATAGAGCGACGGGGGAATCAGGGTGGCGTCGAATAAAACCAATGAGTAACCCGAACAGGGCCGGAAGACTCAGCGCCAAGCTGGCGTACATCACCACGCCGAGGTAGCGCGACCAGGTGGCAAGCCCAGAATCGCTCAAGTACGCAAGGCCCACAAAGAACGGAATCGACGTCACGGACTGGATCAACCCCAGGCTCATGCCGGTGAAGAATGTTTTGCGCGAGGCGGTCTGCAGGGGTGCGGACACTCGCTGGATCATGGGCGTGGGGTCGCCGCCGCGGAAGGTCAGCACCGCACTGAGCAGGCCGGTAGCGATCAGCAAGACACCCAGGATCGGCGAATGGAGGAAGCGCTGGACGAGGTCGCCGATGCCGTCGAACACCAACATGGTGAACAGGGAGAGGATGAATACGCCGAACCAGTCCCCGGCGATCAGCAGCGTGGCCACCTTGCCGTAGGTCGGCTTCCGCGCGTGGAGAACCGCAGCGGCAAACAGGACCCCGATGAGCAGCACATTGAGCGAATCGATCAGCGCGAAGCTCACGGCGTGCAGCATGTACTACGTTCTCCATCCGGTGGTAGTTGCGGGGACAGTCTCCAGAGATTGTAGCGCGAGCCGGGACGATGTCCGCACGCTGCGCTACTTCTGTTTGGTCAGCCAGTCTGCCAGCACGTTCGCATGATTTATCTTGCGATCCTTCGCCGCGTACACCAGTACCAACGGCGTGGTCTTGCTGGACTTCTTAGCCAGCTTCAATAGCGTGTCTAAATCCTTCGCGGCATCAGAGAGGTCCTCGGAGTCTGCAGAATCGAGCTCTTCTGCATGCTCGTCCAGCTCCGAGCGGTACTTCTTGCTAAACGCGGCGAACTTGTCCTTCTCGTGGTCAAACCACTTGCGGAGATCCGGCGACGGGGCAACATCTTTCAGCCACTCCTCCAGATCTACGTCGTCCTTGGCCACTCCCCGAGGCCACATCCGGTCCACCAGCACGTTGGTGCCGTGCGGATCGTCCTCACCGGAGCGCAGGTCATGGATCTTGACTGTTTCGACGTGGTACATATCCTCCAACGTAGCCGTGTCGCCGGAGCGGTGCGTTCCTGCGATTCCCAGAGGTCTACCATCGACGACGTTGAGGACAAGCAGAGTAAAGGAGCGCGCATGCAGTTTCGGGAGTTGTTCGGCCTTGCCCCAGCGAACCGAGATCACATTCCCGCTTTCCGCATCGCCTTCGGCGTGGCCATCCCGCTGCTAATTCTTCTCGCCACGCATCGTCTTGACCTGGCCATTTATGCCACCTTCGGCGCTTTCACTGGCATCTACGCACGTCACGAATCGCCGCAAGCGCGCTTCTTTAAGCAGTCCCTGGCCGGCGCGTTGCTCACGATGTGTGTGACGGTGGGCGCCACGCTCAGCTGGTTCGCCGCCGGGCCGTGGATCGTCATGCTGGTGACCTCCGTGTTATCAAGTTTCACGGCGATGATGGCGGCTCGTTTCGCTCTGGTTCCTCCGGGTTCCGTGTTCTTTATCTTTGCGACGGCAGCAGTGGGCAGCGTCCACGGTGGCGTTCATCCTGGATTGGCCTTCCTCATCGCGGCCGCATCCGCGGCCTTTTGTGTGGTGCTGGGATTGGGCGCACATTTGATTGGAGAAGGTCGTGGCATTCCCGAATTACCCACGCCCGCTCCCCTGTCCACGAAGGAAATCCGCAGCCATGGGCTTCGTTTCCTGATCGCGCCGTTAATCGCGGGAACCATCGGAATACTCTCTGTACAGGGCATTCCTGGCTTGTCACATTCCTATTGGGCGATGGTGGCGGCGGTCGCGCCGATTACTCCGCCGCGTCATCGCGACAGGTTTGTGCGCTCTCTGCACCGCATTTTCGGCAGCTTTGGCGGCGTGATGCTCGCTGGCTTTTTGCTTTCTTTTCCCATCGATCCGTGGCAGTTCGTGGTGTGGATCATCATCTTGCAGTTCTTAGGAGAGCTCTACATCGCCCGTAACTATGCGCTGGCGTTGCTCTTCATCACTCCGGTGGCGCTGATGATGACGCAGATCGCTGCTCCCGTGGACGTGCCGGATCTGCTTCTCGCTCGCTTTGTGGAGACGGTCATCGGCGCCACCGTGGCCATCGGTGTGGTTGCGTTTGGCTATTCGGCGGAGAATCCGGAGAAGTTCCCCTTCACGCGCTTGCGCAAGACGTAACGTGCTTGAGCCTCTGCCGCGGTCACCGAAGTCTCGCTACCCTCGAACGTGACCTCTCACCGACAAGGAGCATTCATGAGCACCATTGATCCAATCCAAACCATCGATTTCCCCGGCATGTCCACGGTGGTCGTCCGCGTGGAGGACTGGCCGATGGCGCGGATTCATGAGATTTTCGACGCCACTTTCACCGCCCTTGGTCAGGCCATTTCTCAAGGCAAGTTCACACCCACGGGTCCGGCGTTCGCGCGCTATGACGCTCCCCCAACGGATACCGCGACGATGGAAATCGGCTTCCCAGTCAACGACGGTCTGACGGAAGACATTGCTGCTGGAGATTTCACCATCAGCAATTCTTCTCTCCCGCAGGGCCGGATTGCCATCACCAAACACCGTGGAGGCTACGACGGTCTACCGCAGGCATGGGAGGATTTCCTCGGCGAGATTCACACGTCCGGCATGGAATTCGGTGCGCCGTCCTGGGAGGCCTATGACACGATGCCCACCCCGGAGACGGATCCCGCCGATCTGATCACTGGCCTCGCGGTTCCCGTCACCGGCGAGACGGAATAGTTCTAGATGGCGCAGGTCTCACAGGCATCGGGAGGAAGGATGCCTGCGCGCTGGGCGTGGCGGTAGATCCAGCAGCCAGCGCAGAAACCAAGGAAGGCCTCGGCGGAGGCTGCGGCGACGAGCAGAATGAGGGTTACTGACGTCGCCACAAAAAGACCAGAGACGCTAAACAACAGTGCCACCACGGAGAACACCAGGCCGATGCCCTGGGCGAACTGCTTGGGCGCGCCGGAGACGATGCGCGGCTCACCGAACGCGGCGCGGGCCAGGTAGCGCACGGACAGCTGCCCGAACAGCGAGTACTTCGGCCCCGCCCACAGGCGGAGCGCGAAACCGACCACCAGCAGCAGGTTCAGGGCGATCGTCACACCACCTTGAATCGACAGCGCACAGGCAATGGTGACCACGGCAAGCGCGATGACGAGCATGGCGGTGGTGCGGGCTGCGTGCTCGTTGACTCGTTCAGGGAACTCTCCAAAAGGCATTCTCTCACCATAGACCGATCTGTCTGGTTTGCAAAGTGACGCTCGGCTGTTTCACCCGTCATCGCCCAGTGATATAATCACCGCAGATAAGAAGCTGTTGCAGAAGGGAGCTTCACTTGAGCGCCGGACATTCTCACGATCACGGAGCTGCGGACGCCGCAGGCCCCGGCGACCACCGCACCAAGCTGTGGATCGCGTTCGGCATCACTGCGGGCATCGTGGTGGCACAGGCCATCGGCGCGCTCCTCACTGGCAGCCTCGCCCTGTTAACCGATACCGCGCACGCACTCACGGACGCTTCCGGCCTACTCATCGCCCTGATAGCAGCCAACCTGATGATGCTCCCGGCCGATCCGCAGCGCACGTGGGGATTCCGTCGCATTGAGGTGATCGCTGCCCTCGGTCAGTCCACATTGCTGCTGGTGGTGGGTATTTACGCTGCTGTCGAGGGCATCAAGCGGCTTTTCTCCCCGCCCGAGGTTCCCGCCACCGAACTGCTGATTTTCGGCGTGATCGGCCTGTTGGCCAACGTCGCCGCCATCGTGGTGCTCTCCTCCTCCCGCGGCGCCAATTTCAACATGCGCGCCGCGTTCCTCGAGGTCCTTGCGGACGCGTTGGGATCCCTCGGTGTGATCATCGCGGCAATTGTGATGGCGACCACCGGGTTTCTTCAGGCCGACGCCATCGCGGGTCTCTTTATCGCATCTCTCATTGTTCCCCGCGCAATAAAAATCATGCGGGAGACCACCGCGATCCTCATGGAGTTCACCCCTCAGGACCTAGATCTTTCCGAGGTCCGGGAGCACATAATGGGCATTGAACATGTGCTGGACGTCCACGATCTACATGCCTCCACGGTGGCCACGGGCTTGCCGACAATTTCGGCGCACATCGTGCTGGCGGACGAATGCTTCGCTGATAGCCATGCTCCCAAGATCTTGCGGGATATCCAGAACTGCGTAGAGCACCACTTCCCCATTTCCATCACCCACTCCACGTTCCAGTTGGAAACGCAGTCCGCCAGCGAGGCCGAGAGCCCCGCAATCCGCCACGAATAGCCCTACGCCTCACTGTGGGCGAAGACCGTCAGCTCCTGGGTGCGTGGCCGCCACAGGGAAGCTCTGGTGGCGGTCATGTTTTTGAAGTGCGAGGAGGTTTCCTCGTCGAGGGCCATGATGTACTCGCCGACCAGGCTTCGCGGGATGCGCAGACCCATGGTGAGATGCGGGATCCACTGCTTTCCTCGGCCGTCAGGATTGGCGGCACTAACTTCGCGCGCTGCGTCTTCCACCTCGTCGGAGGTTTCCAGCAGCCAGGCGATGGTCTGCTTGCCCTTGGTTCCAAACACCACGGTTCCCGCACGACGAAACTGCGCCGGAATCACTGGCGGAAGCAGCTCCGCGGCGCGCTCAATGGCTGCATCGCCCATGAGCGGCGAGTAGGTGATGGTGATGTGCGGTGTCTGCCGTTGCTGGGGAAAACCACGCTCGGACATAGCAGCGAAGATTGAACGCACCTGTTGTTCCTCATCTTTTGACAGGTGGAGCAGTATGTTATCGGGTGACGTCATGGGTTCTTAACTAACCACAACCCACACATTGTGTTCGCACCGAATGGCACCCGCCGCCGCAAACTCATCCAACCAGCCACGCATGGGCCACTGACCCCACTTATCGTGAAATCGGTTTGCATTGGTAACGATATCCTCCAAGTGTTCCCACGGTGGCGAGGACACTGAATGCCACATATGGAACGCGTCCGCGCCACCCACCCAGCAGAGAGATACGTCCATGGCCCGAAGATTCCAGGCAAAGTCTGTGTCCTCGCCTCCATACCCCGTGAACTGTTCGTCAAAGCCAATGCCATGATCCCGGAGGGTTCGCCAAAATTGGGCGCTCACACAAAAGTTTAACGACCAAAAGAGATCATATTCACCGTGGGTAGCTTGGCGAACCTCGCCCGGTTCGAGGTCAGGACGGGCTGGGTGAGGATTCCTCAACTCGTGTAAACGCTCTGGCTCCGTAGGAGCATCCTCCGGCAAGTACGTAACGGGGCCGCTCAGCACGCTGTTTGGATACTGGGAGAGGGCCTCCAGATACCATCCCTGGAGCTGCTCGGCTGGGAGACAATCAACATCGAGAAAAACTATGGCCTCCCCACCTGTACTCGCTTGAGTTGCTGCCCAATCGCCTGCCAAATTGCGAGCCCGAGAAAGGTTGACTGGAGTGTCCTTCACGTGAGCGATGCATTCCACGCCCGCGATATCCAGCGATTCCTTTCCGAGAATGACGACGCCATGCTTGACGCTCGGCGAGCCCAGCTCAACATGCCTGCGCTGTTCAGCTAACCGCTGTGCCCGGTCGGCACTAGCGATACTAACGACGATCATGTCCAGTTCTCCTTACCCAGCCGGGCAGAAGAACATAATTCCAAGATCACGCATGCCGCTCGCCTCGCTGCACCCTCAACCCGCCATAGCACCCATTCCGGGTTCATGCTCACGGCTTGCTCTAAAAGTGAAGGGAATTCGTGCGGTTCAGGCAGATCCGCACACTGTAAAGCAAGACCGAGTCGCGCTACGGCGGAGGCAGTGGCATGCTGCTCATGAAATGCTCTGTCCTGAGGAATCAGAATGCAGGGCTTCCCGGTGAGGGCGATATCAGCCACTGAATTTTGCCCAGCGGCACTAACAACCACATCAGCACCGCCCATGTCACGTAACGGGTTGTCACTGAAAACTCGGCCACCCAGGAAATTGAAAGTCCACCCAGGACAAGCTCGTTGCACGTCCAACCAGTATTTTTCCGTCCATTGCGTACCTCCCGCTCCTTGAAGAACCACAACACGACGTGCGGGGATGTCACGCGGGGTGTCTTTTGCGGTCGGACGGGTAGGCGTGTCGAATCTACTTATTCCACCGACACAACTCACCACATTTCTATATTCTTGCAGATGTGCGGGCACACCTACATCTTCTGGCCACGCAGCAATGATCGCAGCAGCCTGCTTATAAGCCATTTGATGAGTCCTGTCGACTCGCTGCCCGGGCATAGCAAGAGTCACAACGGGAATCCCGAGCAAACGGATGAATAAAGCGACCTCAACTGAAACATCCACATAGAACACTTCCGGGTGATTCTCGGCAACCCACGCTGCCAAAGCCAACATCCGCCGTGTATAACCGGGATGGTCCGTAGGTGCCCAGTGTAAAGTTCCATGGGCCGTGGGATCTTCAGCCGGAGGCCCCTGGGTTGAGACATCTTCCGCTCGGTCAACATCCAGTGGGATAAACCGTTCCTCATAAGGTCGTCTGTCAAGTCCGCTGTCGTACGCGGTCCGTGAAATGGCAGAGGAAAAGATAGTGACTTTCGCTCCCCTTGCAGCCAATTCACATGCGATGGTTCTGCACCTGTGGAGGTGCCCTGATCCCTGGTGATGGGCGTACATTCCAACGACCGGTTGCTCGCTTGTCATTGCGTCACCTGCGAACTGAAAGCCACTGTTTCAAGGATCTCTGTGTAAATGTTCGCTAAACGGCGGCCGCTGAAGTTCTGACGGGACCACTGAGCCCAGTCCTCCCGCCTGAACGACATCACGTAGCGAGCGGCTCTGACCAGGTCAGCGACCGGATTGGCGGGGTCAGCTAGGGCTTGCGGGAAATCCGCCAGGATCTCCGCAATTCCCCCGCGCGCCAATGCAGCCACAGGCGTCCCGCAAGCCAATGCTTCGACCACAACCAAACCGAAGGGCTCGTCCCAAACAGGGGTTACTAAACACAACTTACTGCCGCCCACCAATGCAGAGAGAGTTTCCTGTGAGGATTCACCTACCCAGTGGGTGTCCGAACCTAGCCGTGGAAGAATTTCCTCTTCGTAATAGCTCTCATTTCCAATTCGTCCGGCAATGTCCAATTCCAATCCAAGTTCACGGGCAGCGTCGATCGCGAAATGCAGCCCCTTTTCCGGCACGACACGACCGAACCACACAGCGCGCTCCCCACCAGCCCCCGGCATCCAGATGTTCTCATCGAAGCCGTTAGAGACAACAATTGGCTCTTCCGGCAGGTCCCACGTTGATGATGCTGCCCTGCTAACTGAAGCAAAGGCACCCGCCCCACGCGACCCGCGCTCAGAAACAGCGGTGCTGATTGCGTTCTGCATGCGTTCATCCACCGGGGTGTGAATCGTGGTGAGCATGGGCAGGGGCCGCTTAGTCTGAAATGGGGCGGGGTGAAGACAGTTGTTGTGAATAACATCGTAAACACCCGCTTCGACCGCCTGCTCCAAGTGGGCGATAGTACGGGCAAAAGCCGCATCTTCTCGATCCATTTCACCAGGCGGGTACGTATGGTCAGTCCGAAACTTTTCGTAACCCGACCAATTAACGCCAGGGAATTGCCATTCCCGCTGGTGGCCATCCGAACCGGCGGCGGCATAGAGGTCTACTCGGTGCCCGAAGTGCCGGTACGCCTGCACCATCATCGCGCAGAATGCTTCCAAGCCTCCCGCATAGGGCTGGGCGATTGGGAAACGGGCAGGTGCGATGAGGGCGATATTGAGTTTGGGTGTGGACATCGCCCGATAAATCTGCTCATGCACATCGAGAACGAACGAACGTTGGGCTTGGCGATCTACAGCCAGCGGGGCTGAACCCGCCGAAGCTAAACGCACTGCCGCATCGGCGGCTGAGCAAGCATCGGCAACCCGGTATGATTCACCTGCGGAGGAATCATCCAGTTGACTGAAATAACATCCACAATCCGGGTAAGCCACAGGCACACCTAAGTCACGGCACATCTCTAACCACCCAGAATGCGTACCTCGAAGATACGGCAGGATGACAGCGGAACACTCTGCCACTGTGCTGAAGAGGGTGGCGTCGGAAAAAGGTTCATGGAGTACAAGGTGCACTGCGGGGGAATCGGAGAGCAATCGATGAAGAACGGTGCCTTCCTGATCGCGGTGGAGGAAGACGGTGACACGACGGCCCTTCTCGACACAACGCTCCGCAATGCGGATATAGAAGTCCGCATCCGTAACCACGTTGGCACGCACCGATTTCAGGAATATCCCAATGTCCGTTCCCATCTGTGCTGCCACCACCGATTGTGGATCCTCAATAATTCTCGGGTGAGGAACGACGGTTATGCGTTGCGGGTCGATCCCAAAGTCTCGGGTCAAGCGGACCCGGGCAGCCTCAGTGAGTGTAAGAATGCGGGCCGCATCGTCTGAAAGAATTCGCAACTGCACATGAAACGCCTGCTGATCAACCACGTGAGGGTTGTCGATATCGTGCACCGTCAAGACCAACGGAATGCGCCGCATGCGAAGCAATTCCACAAAGTCCCGAGTCTGGTGAACCGTCAAGTGCTCAAAACCGAAGTGCACGTGAACGAGGTCAATCCTCTCCGAAGTCCCTATACGCTCCCGATCCAGCCACCAATGTGCGTGGAAAGCGGGATGAGGCCACCACTGGGCAGGTTTATCCGGATTGACCACAGGGTCCGGCAACACATGCGTAAACGACCACCCACCACGAGGCTGAATGGATTGGACGTAAGGGTGCGCGCTAGGTATGGAAAGGATTGCCATGAACCGACTCCTCCCACACTAGGCATATACGCTTTCTTAAGCCGAGTGCCCACGAAAGGCCCTCGGCTTAAGTAAGTACATTAGCGGAAAACATGCACGCTGTATGCAGCCGGGTTGCCGTGGAGCTAACCCTATGGCAACCGGTTGCTGCTAGTAGAGAATCGCTACAGAGCGCATACTTGAAGTAAAGAAAGCCTCCCGAAGTTATCTAGACTCCCCTGCAAGGATGCAAGCAATCGACACGCCAACTACACCCCCATCAACCGCTGATTCTGTCACCGTGTCCGGTGGCGCACCTAGGCGACCCATTCTCTCCTCAGGAGTTACGGACCGGACTCGCCACTACGGGCAGTTCTACGGACTCCTTCCGCTACCGGGTTCCACAGACGCGGCCGGTACCTCTAACGCTACGTCTACGGCCACTGCCCGCCCGCGAGTTGTAGTGGTGGGAAATTGCCAAGCGGAGTCCCTCCGCATCGTGTTAAGCAGTTCAGAACCTATCGACTCATTCCGGATCCCGCCGATCCACGAATGGACGCAGGAAGATATGCCGTTTGTGCATCACGCACTCCGGTGGGCAAACGTTCTCGTATCCCAACCAGTACGGGACAATTACCGCGGCTTGCCCTGCGGCACAGCTCAGCTTGAAAAGATGCTCCGCGCGCAGAATATGGACAATGAAGGCGAGGCACAGGTCATCCGTTTCCCAGTTTTGCGATTCAGCGCGCTCAATCCAACGTGGGTCATTGTGCGCTCCCCCGCAGATACCTCCCTCAACCCGCCAGTTGTTCCATACCACGATATAACTATCCTCGCGGAGCTGGGTGGATTGACTCGAGTGAATCCCGCTGACTACCCAGGCATTCTTGATTTAAATGTGAAACAAATGGGAGAGCGCGAACGCGCACATGGCACGGTCATCATGTCCGATTACCTCAGGACGTGCCCCACATGGCACACCCTCAATCACCCGGACAATGCCACGTTGGAACGACTCGGTGTGCAGGTGCAGCAGGCAATCGCAAAGCGGAGGATAGAATGGGCACATCTCGCCGAACCCTCTGACCAAGTCAGTGCCCCGATGGATCGAGAAATGCTGGGCCACCTACGCGAACCTGTCGATACTGCTGCCTGGGAAACACTCGTCCCGAATAACCCACAGGTACCCGCTGACCGCGATTCTTGGACCCTGCACGGCAGAGCCCTAGACCCCGAAGAGATCGCCTTCGCTCACCGCCGCTTCTACACCGATCATCCAGAATTCGTAACCTCAGCCATGACGCGCCACGCCACCCTCCTTCGACTACTGGGTTATCAACACGTGGGGGCCCGGGCATGACTTTGCCTACTCATCTCATCGTTGGCCCCGAACAGCACGGGGTGGTTGAATACGGTCTCCTCCTCGCTAAGCACGCTGGGGGACGCGTTGTGCGATTCGACAATTGGACTGCTCTGCCCACAGATCCTCGTGAATTTCCAGCTGGGCCGCTACAGATCTACTTCACCGATCACCTCTTCGGCAGTTCACCGTCTGAGGCGCTCACCCGCGTCCTTAACTTGGTGGGGAATCACCCACTCAGTGTTTCTTTTCATGATGTCCCCCAACTAGAGGAGGGAGCTGACCGCTTTGCGCGCCGAGCCAAGGCCTACGTTGAGCTCGCTCAACGCGCCGATGCAGTGGTGGTGAATTCGCAGCACGAGGCTCGATTCTTCACCCAGCGTCTTACCCAGAATCCACACCCAGCGCTGCGTGTGGTTCCGCTTCCTCTTCCGCAGCGCGTCACCACTATAAAGCCCTCATCCTCCACCCCCCCTAACCCTCCGAGTATTCACGATGACATTGCCATCATGGGATTCATCTACCCGGGTAAGGGGCATATGGAGCTCCTAGATTCTCTATCGAAGAACCCCGCACATGGCATTCACAGTCTGAGAGCTCTGGGCCGCATAGCCGATGGCCACGAGTGGCTGGCTGATGACTTACGTTCGGCCAGTATGCGCGCCGGCGTCGACCTTGAGATCACGGGCTTTCTCAATCCGGAAGAACTCGAACAAGAAATGCTCCGGGCGGGCATTCCGGTCTGCGCGCATCGCCATTTCAGTGCATCCGGTTCTTTGATGAAGTGGATTAGTTTGGGACGTAGAGTTCTCGTGGCGGACGGTCCCTACCCTCGAGAGTTGCGGGAACGGTGGCCAAATTTCATAGTTCTTGTGGAAGACGACGCCTGGCCTGAAGCTATCGCTGCTCTTCCTTCAGATTTCTGTGATCCTTCTGACCCGCCGAGCGACTGGACGTGGGCGCAGGTGGCTTCTTCCTATCACCAGGTGTGGATGAAGGAGCCTTTTGATGTGATGAAGAACTACCCGCTGGCGGGAAGAAACCCAGAACATTGGCCACTGGTGAGCGTAGTGATCCCTTACTTCGACAACCCGGAGGGATTGCGGGCAATCCTGCGCGCACTTGCGGAGCAAGACTATCCCGGCGAATTTGAATGCGTGGTGGCAGATGACGGCTCTAGCTCTCCCCCCACCTTCATCCCAGAGGAGTACAGTTTCCCCATCCGGGTTGAGCGGCAAGCGGATCAGGGATTCCGAGCGGCTGCTGCCCGGAATTTGGGTGCAGGTGGTGCCCGCGGTGAGGTTCTGGCGTTTGTCGACGGAGACACGATTCCGAGTCGCGCTTACCTACGCGAAGCTGTCCGATTACCCGCGCTCGATCCACGCGGTTTAGTGGTGGGTCGGCGGGTACACGGTGAGGTGGGGGACGGCAATGCTCAGGAGCCCGCCTGGCTGCGCGACGCGTGGCTTCGTACTGGCAATCTAACAGGTGCTGATGACACCTCGTGGCGCTTCATAATCTCCGCAGTGTTGACATGCCACCGGCAGTTGTTCGATCGCGTGGGGGGATTCGATACCACCATTGTTGGATATGGAGGAGAGGACTGGGAGTTCGGATGGAGGGCATGGAATGCAGGCGCACTCTTCCACCACAATCCCGCGGCACTTGCATTTCATCCAGAACCGGATTGGTCGGGTCGGCAAGCTGGGTGGGAAGAAGCGTGTTCCCAGAAAAATCCGGAGACGCTCGCTCTGGCGAAGAGGATTACTCACCCCATAGCCCGACCCGAGGGTGTGATCTTCGACGACGCTGACGTTCTCGTTCAGTTGCCCGACAACGCTGGAGAGTGGCCGCCCGGGGCTGCTATCGCGGCGATCACCGGATGGCTGGCAATCCCCTACGTCCACGTCGTGGTGCCCGCTACCGCATTACATTCGGAGGAGACGGGGCTATTAGCAGATGACCCGAGAGTGAGAGTAGTGGACCAACGTCCGGCCCTGGGCCGCATCAACGTGGACTTACAGCAAGCGGCCTGGCCGACGGATCGTTCGTCCGCTCAGTGCATCTTTGGAGTTGATGGCTTAGGGGGAAAGTGCACGGTGTACACCAGCTCCGGCAGTAGCAATCAGGAAGACATTCAGGTCGGCACGATCACCACTGCTCGATATAGATCGCTGGAGGTTGCGGGGCATCTTTCCTCTACTGCCACTGACGTGTTCGTGACGTGGAACACGGCCCGCGAACCTATCCGTTTGGAACGACAATTTGCGGGCTGGTGAGGGGGTCTTGCTGCGGCTTATGTTTCTGTTGGGACTGGAAAGCTAACGAGGCAAGCCAGCGAGAAGTGGGTGGGGAATTAAGAGGGACTTGTACAGAACCCTGGTTCGTTGGGCACGCCACGCAACCAGTGAGGGTCTAAAAGTCGCCTGCCAGACCCCATTCGCCCTCACGTTCGACGGGGGTATTGCCAAGAACACGGGCGGTGGAGTTAGGGCCGGCCACGGCAAGTGCCAAACCTGGCTTTACTCCCCATGCTTCGGCCCACAAATTCTGGCCAATGGAGACGACTGCCGGTGCAGAGAAGTTCTTGGCGTTAGTCACTGCAGTTCCACCCTGAACGGAAACCCCCAAGGCGATGGCGTCCCACGCTTGGGCTTGAGTCTTGCCTTTCTGAGCTGACTGCTGCGGCAAAGCGCCCGCAAAATCCACCCCGTTAACGGTTGGTTGTGGAAGCGGAGACACTGCCGGGGCAGCTCCGGCGGCTCCCATTCCGAAAAGGAGACGGCGGGGATAGTAAAGAGTCCTGCTGCGATGCGCGAAGAGCGAAGCGTCGGAGACATGGGGGATTCCTTTGAGAGTGAGCGCCGTGAGGCGGTTCAGTTGAACGTAGGTGATGCACCGGTGAGATTTTCCCGCCTGCACAAGGCTGTTCGAAGCTGAATCCACTGGGTGGGTTCATTTCGAAGCGGGCCACCCATACGGGGGTACTGGAGCTAAGACCGGTCATTTCAATTCGTGTTTTAGCAGGCAGAGGGCTGGATGGACCAGATTGTCGGCGCGGGCAAGGATGCTTCGTCGGCGTGTAGTCTTGGGCCAACCCACTTACACACCAATGCACGTGCAAGCCGTGCCGAGGGAGCAAGAAATGCGCATAGCAGTCATAGGCGCCACCGGAAATGCGGGCACGGCTGTCCTCCGTGCGCTCCAACGTCGGTCGGAGGTCACGCATGTGTTGGGCATCGCCCGCCGTCTCCCTGATCACACCGTCGAGCCTTATGATTCGGCCGAATGGGCTTCCATCGATATCGCGGCGGCTACTGCTTGCGACGAGGCCATCGCGGAGCTGACAGAAAACCTCCGAAACTACGACGCAGTCATTCACTTGGCTTGGCTAATCCAGCCCAATAACCGACGCGAGTTGCTCCACCGAGTCAATGTGGAGGGCACCCGGCGCGTGGCCGAAGCGGTCGCAGCGGCCGGCGTACCGCACTTGATTGTCGCGAGCTCTGTAGGTTCTTACTCCCCTGATAATGCCCGGACGACCGCCGGAGATCTCCCTCTTCGTGATGAATCTTTCCCTACGGACGGTATCAAATCCTCGCACTACAGCTCCGATAAAGCTGATCAGGAAGATGTTTTGGATGCTTTCGAGGCCGCCCACCCTGAGATTGCAGTGACTCGTCTGCGGCCAGCTCTGATTTTCCAACGGGACGCAGCCAGCGAAATTCAACGCTATTTCATCGGTTCTGCGGTGCCTAGCCGCAAACTACGGCCCGGAGCTCTGCCTTCGCTTTTACTACCAAAGGGATTGCATATTCAGGTGATTCATTCCGATGACGCTGGTGAGGCGTATGCCGCAGCTGCGGTGACGGGTCGTGGCGGGGCGTTCAACATCTGTGCCGACGATATCCTCTCCCCACGAGATCTAGCCACCATTCTCACTGGTTCGGACTCCGTTGCCGAGGCACCCGCCGCACTGGTTCGTGCTGCCATGGTTACCGCTCATACCACCGGAGCGGTCCCGGCCGACGCCGGGTGGCTCGATATGGCCATGGGTGTCCCCATGATGGACAACTCCCGCGCTAAGCGAGAGCTGGGGTGGACTCCCCGCCACGGTGCTGCCGATACAGTTCGAGAGATCCTCGACGGGATGGCAGACGGTGCTGGACACTCCTCCCCTCCTCTGCAGCCGCGAGATGCGGGCCAGCGCAATGTGCAGGCCATACATGAAAACGCGGAGGAAGGTGCCAATGCAGGAACGGGAACATCCGCTCCCAAGCCACTGCCGGAGACGATTGGCCATGATCTCTTGGAGCTGTATCTATCCGACCACCTCACGGGAGCAACCGCTGGGGTCAACCGAATAAGCCGCATGGCAGCGGACTTCATCGACACTCCCGTTTATGGGCTGCTCGGGCAAATGGCTGAGCAGATCACCGCCGAGCGCGATTTTCTTGCGCAGCTCATTAAAGATCTGGGAATGCAACGCAAACCTTATCGCCAAGCTGTGGCGTGGGTGGGCGAACGTGTGGGTCGGTTGAAGCTCAATAAGCGCGCTGTGGAGCGCTCACCCATGACGTTGCTTCTCGAAGCCGACCTGATGCGCGGCGCAGTGCAAGCCAAGATGGGCGGGTGGGAAGCCTTACTTTCACACGCTGAGGACTTGGGACTGGATCCCGGTGTATTTGAACAGCTCATTGACGATGCGAAACAACAGCTGAAGAACCTCGAAGAAGTCCACGCCTATGCGGCGCCGCGCGCATTCACAGAAGACGGCACTACGGACCGTTAAGAAAAACTCTCCCACCACCACAAAGACCAAAGGATAAGAAGAAAAAATGAAGGCTCTTACTTGGCAAGGAAAGCGGAAACTCAGCGTTGAGACCGTTCCTGATCCCACCCTCCAGCAGGATACGGATGCAATCATCGAGGTCACCTCAACGGGTATTTGCGGTTCCGACTTGCACCTCTACGAAGTTCTCGGCCCATTCATGACGGAAGGTGATGTCATCGGCCATGAACCAATGGGTCGCGTAGTTGAAGCGGGCAGCGCATCCGGGCTCACCGTGGGTGACCGCGTGGTAGTCCCATTTACAATCTCTTGCGGTTCATGCTGGATGTGTCAACGTGGACTCTTCTCTCAATGTGAGACCACTCAGGTTAAGGACTTTGGTTCTGGTGCTCAGCTCTTCGGGTACTCCAAGCTGTACGGATCCGTTCCCGGTGCGCAGGCACAGTTCCTCCGCGTCCCTCACGCGGATTTTGGTCCGGTCAAGGTGGGAGAAGAACTCCCCGATCACCGCTACCTATTCCTTAGTGATGTTCTCCCCACCGCATGGCAGGCAGTCGCTTATGCCGATGTGAAAGAAGGTGAGACGTTAGCTGTTTACGGTCTCGGACCCATCGGTCAAATGTGTGCTCGTATCGGACGCCACCTAGGCGCGCGAGTGTTCGGCATCGATCCCGTTGTGGAACGCAGGAACATGGCAGCTCGTCACGGGATTGAGGTATTCGACGGTGGTGAAGATACCGCTGACGAAATCCGTGATGCCACGCAAGGACGTGGTCCTGATGCTGTGGTTGATGCGGTGGGCATGGAAGCTCACGGGTCTCCGGTGGGTAAGTTTGCGCACGATGTCGCTGGTCTTCTTCCCGACGCTATTGCCGAACCCTTCATGCAGAATGCCGGCGTGGACCGCCTCGCTGCTTTGCACTCCTCCATCGATTTGGTACGCCGCGGCGGAACCATTTCCCTTTCTGGTGTCTACGGAGGCACAGCCAGCCCTATGCCACTGTTGACAATGTTCGATAAGCAGATTCAGCTTCGAATGGGGCAGTGTAATGTCCGTAGCTGGATTGATGATTTGCTCCCGCTCGTTGAAGACAGCGCCGACCCGCTAGGTCTGAATGATTTCGTTACGCACCGCATGCCTCTTTCTCAGGCGCCTGAAGCATACGACATGTTCCAGGAAAAAGAGGACGGTTGTGTGAAGGTAGTTCTCGACCCAACCGCTGGTTAAAACGAAATCGCTTCTACCATGAGTCTCCGGCTCTCCACGGGTACGTTGTTCCTATGGAGAGCCGTCATTATTCATGTGTAGTTAATTAATGTCCCGGCCAGCGATGTATACGAGTTCGTTGCCACACCTGGCCATTTACTGCAATGGGCAGCGGGCCTAGCGCTCTCACAGGTGGAGATCGATGGGGCTGACCTTCTCGTAATGTACCCGATGGGGAACGTTCGCGTTGTTTTGTGCCACGGGATCTTTTTCTTATTGCAGATCACGACGTCATGCCCCCACAGGCATAACTGTCACCAACCCCTTGCGGGTTATGCACCATCCTCACGGGTGCGGGGTAATTTTCACGGTACGGCAGCTTCGATTCGGCGATCAGGAGTTTGCCCGAGATTGCGAGATGGTGGCTGGCGATTCAGCTGCGCTTAAAGATATTCGCGAGAAAAAGGCCGATTAGACGGGCAGCAGGATGTAGTTAGTTTGGTTCAACGCGATTCGCACGAGTGCTGCTGACAGCCTGGGAAGATCTTCCGTATTCACCATTTGCCCAAGGGTTTATGGGCCTGCGAAAAGCCAAAGTCTTTTGGCGCCTTGAATTGCTTTGGTATTTAGTGCCGGTGCGAGTGCCGGCCACACGGCTTGGACGTTGCGGGCGAACATGTCTGCGCAGGGGAACCCACACCACTGATTTTCTATAAATCTTTTTTGATATTTCCGAAAGTTCGTAGATCGCGGAGGTCCCCGCCCTATTCTTTGAGCACATGCTCTGTGGCCTCATGCAGGTAGGTCGCCGAGCTTTCGTCGTAACGAGCGTGAGCCGCTCTTTTGAAGGGCCGCAATCATGGTTCGCCGAGACGCGGAATGCACATTTTCCGCGGTGTCCAGGTCCTCTTTATTGAGTCCAAGGAGTGCCTGAACTGCGGTGTCCGCACCGATCGGTTTGGCTCGTAGCATACTGAGCGTGAGTAAGCGGAACAACGGGGAGGGTTCGTTCTTCAGAGTGATGTGGGCTTGTTCGGCAGAGGTTGTCCCGTACTTGTCCAACAGTGTGGTAACTAGCTGTTCCGACATTAGGAACCTCCTTCACGCGAATCTGGCTGCCTAAAAACCGGCGGTGCTTACTCAGGCATTCCAATTGCAGTAAGTGTGGGGTTAATGAGAAGCAAGCAAGACGTGAGCGATTAGAGAGTCCAAGCGACGAACGTCCACATCGCGACCCTAGTTAATTTTGATTTTTCCTGCTCGCGTCCACAATTTTATTTCAGAATTGAGATCGAACGTCCCGGCATTCTCAGAAGACCACATGTTGATTGAGGAGCAAGGAAGGGAATAGAGTTCCACTTTCTTTACTCGCAAGCCGCGAGCATCACGGACGACGAGTCGACGGTCTGTGAACAACGCGGAGTCACGGAAGATTTAGTAGTCCGCCATAGCCTTTTCACCGGGGACGAGGAGCGGCCCGATATGTTGCGGAACGGGGATTTCTGAGGGAAAGTCCACGCGGTATTTTCTGCGATTTCAGCTGACACGTTTCGAGTCAATACAGAAAGGCTCCGAATCACGAGGGGAAACGCGACAACCCTTAACCCGACCTAGTTGAACCCCCATTCAACTTCAGTGGATGCGGGTTAGACTGTAGCTAATGTCTAAACCTTCGCTGCACAGTGTGTTCATGTTTGCCCTACTCGCTGGCTCCATCATGACCCGCAACGGTGCCCCAGCTGCCACAGTCACCCACACATTGCTCGCGGTCGCGCGCACTTTTGGCAGACCAAATGCGTCCGCTACCGTCACGATGGATCAGTTGACGATGTCTGAGATTAGCCCGGACGAGGACCGGTCTATTTCCATCAGCCACGCCGTGGGAACCGCCGGTTTCAATTTGTCGGCCATCCGCGCCGTGGAGTCCACCACCAAAGATGTCATCCGTGGGGATATTTCCCTAGCAACCGGCACACAGCGCCTAGAGGAAATTGAGTACACCCCTCTTGGCCATCATGCTGTCATTCGCTTACTTGGTTGGGCGCTTATGTCCGCAGGATTCGCTATGTTGCTCGGCGCAGGATGGGTCAGCATGCTCTTGGCCGCGATAATCGCTTTCGTCATGGAAGGAATTTCGGGATATTTATCAGAACAAGAGATGCCGATTTTCTTCATCCATGTAGCCACGGGAGCTCTTACCACGGGGGCTGCACTCTTAATAGTGGAGTTCACCGCCGAGGCCAGTCCTGCAGTCGTTATCACAGCAGCATTGGTTGCTAAGCTCGCCGGTGGAGCGGCACTTGGCGCTGCTCAAGATGTCCTCACCGGCTGGTATCTAACTGCAACGGCGCGCATCCTCGACGCGGCACTCGTCACCGCTGGTCTAGTGGTGGGTGTCATTGGAGCGTTGTCCTTCGCTGCCCGTTATGGCCTTAGCCTGGATCTTACCGAAGAGCCCGAGCAGGAAAGGGCACTACTCATCGTCGCAGTTTCCGCTATCCTAATCGCCAGTGGTTTCGCGTTGGGTAGCCACGCGC
Source organism: Corynebacterium dentalis (assembly GCF_900232865.1). Taxonomy (GTDB): domain Bacteria; phylum Actinomycetota; class Actinomycetes; order Mycobacteriales; family Mycobacteriaceae; genus Corynebacterium; species Corynebacterium dentalis. Next base: position 273,023 of record NZ_OCTS01000001.1, read on the forward strand.
CTTGGTCCCGCGTGCCGGTGATCGCTGGGCTTGCGGTTGGTGCTGCTACGCTCTCTGAGGCTTTAACACGCGTAGGGCTGTCTACGGTGACCTCACTTGTCATCGCTGCAGCAGCCCTCGGCGCAGTTGCAGTGCTTGGCACCAGGTGGATCCAGTTGACTCCTACTGGTGCCCTGGGCGTGGCGCTCGCGCCGTTGCTTCCCGGCATGCAGATTTACCTTGGATTCGTTGACCTTTCGAACGATAAACCTGCTCTCCCCCGCTTCGGACTTGCTCTCTTGTTAGCCATGGCGCTCGGATCAGGCATTGTGCTGGGTCAATACATTGCCAGCCAAATTCTATGGAACGGCATGAAGGCGCGAAACTTCGGTGAACAGTATCTGCATGGAGAAATTACTACTGACGCACGGCATCTCACTGCAGAATGGCTCAGCACCCCTCTGTTCAGACGACCCTTCTTGGTTGAGGAGTTCCAGCCTCAAGCAAAGGGGATGACCGACGATCGTAAAAAGGTTTAGCCACGCATACCAACCAGCAAGTCGAGGAAATGCCCACGCCATCATCCCAGTGCTATGGCTAGTTGAGCGTGTACCGTTGCTCCAGTGAGTGATACAGCTGCTGATGGACCGGAGCGCACCCCTGATGGACGCCACATCATCGTGAACGGAAGGAAATGGCGAGCAAGCGATCCGTCAATTCCGGACCAATTACGCTCCCAGCTAGTAGAAGAACTAATGACCGCACGACGATTGGTGAAGTCCCACGGAGATTCCGTGCGTTTCCGAGTTCAAGACGCGAAAATCGCTCTAGGCGAGCGCGGGGAACCATGGTGGGAAGCCACCGACGAAGGTCGACGAGAAAGGCTAGCTGCGACGATACGAGTTCTATTACGACATCGGGATGCAGGCAACACAATCTGTCCTTCGGAGGCTGCCCGTGTGGTGGGAGGCGATCAATGGCGAGATCTCATGCCTATTACCCGTGACGTAGCAGGGGAACTCGTGAGGACTGGTGAGGTGACGGTGCTGCAGAAAGGGGAGCCTGTTGACATCGATGCCGTTTCGGGTCCGATCAGAATTGGGGCTGGGTTTCAGTTACGTGACCTCTCCTGAAGGCACCGTTCCACCCATGTCCACCGCTGCTTATCCCTCATCACCATCCGAGCCGGTCTGATGGATTCCGACTGGAGCTAGCCCACCTCAATTGATAAAATTGCTCATAGCAAGTCAGTAATAAGTCGCTTCAGAATTTTCTCGCCATGCACCCATCTCGTTGTAGGGCTTCAACACTGGCGACGGGGCAGATTCTAACGAAACCGCCGCGTTGAAGACTGCTATGGATGGGAAGACCGCGCTACATGGGCGGTAACCCATGTCCTTCACGTCGTGCCCATAAAGCTAGGTGCAATCGGCTTTCACATAGGCATTAATCTGACTTCTTCCGAAAAACTTTCGCTGACGACTCCGGCCGAGTCTTCGGTGCGTCGCTAGACGTTAAATTTAAACTCCACGACGTGTCGTTGCAAAGTCACCTTCTCATTCGAGAATAGCAGCTAAAAACCACCACACCCGGCTATGTGCGGCAAAGATAGAGTGCACACCAGGTAGCCTCAGCCCCCGCTCCTCGTGCAGCAGCGTCCTTTAGCAAGACATACATGGGATTCGCCCCACATACGGTTAATTCAGGCTTCCGATGTCGCCCAAGCGACCCGTTGAAACTTAACCGAACGGTCCGTGCGGAACGCTCGGCCGTAAATAGGATTGATGCCGCGCAAAGGCGGGCGCGAATGCATTAAACGTCCTGTCTGCTACTCCCCCCCCCGTTCTACCGGTCCGACCACCTGCCGATGCGCGATACCTGGACGCCGATGTGGGTGTACCCGCTTGGCGCGTAGCATTGACGACATGCGCATTTTCACCGTGGGCCACTCCAACCTCGAGTTCGAGGACTTCGCTGAAATGATCAAGGCTGCCGGTGTGGCATCCATCGTGGATGTGCGCAAGCTGCCCGGGTCCAGGAAGTACCCGTGGTTCAACGGCGACCACCTTGCCGAACACCTTCCCACATGTGGCATCACTTACGGCAGAAGCGAGGGCCTCACCGGGCGGCGCAACGTGTCCCACTCGGTGCCGTTTGAGGTTAACGGCAACTGGCGTAACCGCAGTTTCCACAATTACGCCGACTATGCGCTGGGTGGGGAGTTCTCGGACGCGCTCTCGCAGCTACGGGCGAACGCCGCCGAAACCCCCACCGCGATCATGTGCTCCGAGGCAGTGTGGTGGCGGTGCCACCGGCGTATCATCGCCGACCACCTCATCGCCCACGGTGACGAGGTAGGCCACATTATGGGCCTGGGTGCAGCCGGGGCGAAGGTGAGCGAGGCCACGCTCAACGACGGCGCAGTCATCGGCAACGATCTTCTCGTGCGCTACCCCGAGCGGGGCTAGCGCGTACACCAGAGGCCCGGGGTGCGGAATCTCGGACTACGCCTCAGTCAGCCACGGCATCCGCCTCGGTCTGACCTCAGGCGCGACCTACGCCTTGTATTCATGGAGCGCCCGCCCCTTATGAGCAGCAGCATCGGAGGCACACCAGCGAATAGCACGCTCAAACGAGCTTTAGGTTAGGAAATCTGAACCGCTTAGCCTAAGAAGACCACCGGTAGCCCCGGTAGTGCCCCAAAGCGTCGAATCGAAAAACGTGCTACCGACTTGCAACGGACCTAGACGTTGAACTTGAACTCCACCACGTCACCATCGTGCATGACGTAGTCCTTGCCCTCCTGGCGCACCTTGCCGTGGGACTTAGCCTCAGCCATGGAGCCAAGCTCGTCCAAGTCATCGAAGGTCACAATCTCGGCCTTAATGAAGCCGCGCTCGAAGTCGGTGTGGATCACGCCCGCGGCCTGTGGAGCTGTGGAACCCTTGCGGATCGTCCACGCGCGGGACTCCTTCGGACCAGCGGTCAGGTAAGTCTGCAGCCCCAGCGTGTCAAAGCCAGCGCGCGCAAGCGTCTGCAAGCCCGGCTCATCCTGGCCCACGGAAGCCAACAGCTCGGCGGCCTCGTCGTCATCCAGCTCAAGCAGCTCGGATTCAGTAGCAGCATCCAAGAACACACAGTCGGCAGGTGCCACCAAGTCGCGCAGCTCCTGCTGCTTTGCCTCGTCCGTCAGCACCGACTCATCAGAGTTAAAGACATAAAGAAATGGCTTGGCCGTCATCAGGTGCAGCTCCCGCACCGATGCCAAGTCGATCTCACCCTTCGCAGCAGCGGAGGACAAAGTGCGTCCGTCATCCAAGATCTCCTGAGCCTTTTTGGCTCCCTCGACCTGCTCGGTCAGCTCCTTATTCTTCCGCGCTTCCTTCTCTAGACGAGGCACTGCCTTCTCAATCGTCTGCAGGTCAGCCAGGATCAGCTCCGTCTCAATGACGGAAATGTCTGCACTAGGATCAACCCGGCCGTCGACGTGGATGACGTTGTCGTCGGAAAAGGCACGAACAACCTGGCAAATCGCATCGGCTTCGCGAATGTTGGCGAGGAACGCATTGCCCATGCCCTCGCCATCGGCCGCCCCCTTCACGATGCCGGCGATGTCCACAAAGGACACAGTCGCAGGCAAGATACGTTCCGAACCGAAGATCTCGGCCAACCGGTTCAAACGAGCATCCGGCAGCTCCACCAAGCCCACATTCGGCTCGATGGTGGCGAACGGGTAGTTCGCAGCCAATACGTCGCTGCGAGTCAGGGCGTTAAACAGGGTGGACTTGCCCACGTTTGGCAGTCCGACAATTCCGAGAGTAAGAGTCACGAGGGCTATCCTATCGCGTCTGCCACCTCCACCAAACGCCAGCACCCCACCTCCAGCTCACCGCCCCCGCAACAGGCGCACCCACGTTTTTCCCAAGGAATTATCAGGAAAAATTACGCCCGAGGGCTCCAAGCCAGATATATTCATCTTCAACATCTTCGATGTGACCTAGCTCAAAGTATGTGAAGTTGGGCGAACATCTTCACCAGAGCCAGCGCCTACAAGTAAGAAAGAGCATGAGTATGGCTGAAGCCACCGCAAAGTCTCCCGCAAAGAGAGACACTTTTGACTCGCGCCTCGTGTTTCTCATGGCCGCCATCGGTTCTGCCGTCGGCCTCGGAAACATCTGGCGCTTCCCCTACGTCGCCTACGAAAACGGCGGCGGCGCCTTCCTGATCCCCTACCTGGTCGCACTGCTGACCGCGGGTATCCCCATCCTGTGGTTCGATTTCACCATCGGCCACCGCTGGCGCGCTTCCGCTCCCCTGGCGTTCCGCCGCCTCTCCGGAAACGGCGAGGTCATCGGCTGGTTCAAGGTGGGCGTGAGCTTCTTCATCGCCGTCTACTACGCCGCGATCGTGGCCTGGGCCGCGATCTACACCGTCAAGGCCTTCACCAAGGCATGGGGCGATGACCCAGAGACCCACCTGTTCAATGACTTCCTGCAGATGGACGGCACCTCCACCTTTTCCGGTAACTACGTGCTGCCCATTCTGTTCATGATGATCGGCGTGTGGCTGTTCTCCATCGTGGTCCTGGCCCTGGATGTCAACAGCGGCATCGGCAAGCTGACCGTGGTGTTCGTGCCTGTCCTGGTGGTTCTCTTCACCGTCCTGGTGGTCCGTTCCCTGTTCTTGGAAGGTTCGACGGAAGGCTTGAACGCTTTCTTCACTCCTAACTGGGAAGCGCTGAAGGACTCCAGCGTATGGATCGCCGCGTATGGGCAGATCTTCTTCTCTTTGTCCGTGGGCTTCGGCATCATGATCACTTACGCGTCCTACCTCAAGCCACGTACGAACCTGGCCAACACCGGCCTGGTGACCGCTTTTGCTAACTCCTCCTTCGAGGTGCTGGCTGGCATCGGCGTGTTTGCCACGCTGGGCTACATGGCACACGCTGCGGGCGTGGGCGTGGATGAGGTCGCTACCAGCGGCATCGGCCTGGCCTTCGTGGCCTTCCCGACGATCATTAACAACATGCCGTTCGGCGAAGTCTTCGGCGTGCTGTTCTTCCTCACCTTATTCTTGGCTGGCGTGACTTCCCTGATTTCCATCATGGAAGTGGTCTTCTCCGCTATTAACGATAAGCTTGGATGGGGTCGTGCCAAGACCGCGATCATCATCGGTTCGATCATGGGTATCCTGTCCACCGTGCTTTTCGCTTCCACCTCCGGCCTGGTCGCCCTGGACATCATGGATAAGTGGACCAACAACTTGGGCATCGTGTTCTGTGCCGTGGTTGCCCTGGTGACAGTGGGTTGGATTACTGGTCGACGCAACGAAGTCACCCAACACCTCAATGCTGTGTCTTCGGTGCGCGTGGGCGGGCTATACCAACTGTGCGCATTCATCGCTACTCCCCTGATCCTGATCTACTTCCTCTACGAGGAGGTTTCCACGCTGCTGACTGAGGGCTACGGAGATTACGCAACCTCTCAGCTGGGCATCTACGGCTGGGCCGTGGTGGCGTTCATTATCGTCAATGCCGTGGTGTGGACGTTCATCCCGTTCAAGAACCAGACCGTTCTGACTGGCGTTCCAGGTTCTGATTACGGTGTGCCTTCCAAGGGTCGCCCAAAGGGTGAGCCGAACCCACTTGCTCAGGCAACCGCCACTGAGTCCACCCCAGCTAGCGAAAGGATTTAACCAGTATGTCTGCAACTGCAATCGTGCTCATGGTTCTGTTCATTCTCATCATTTGGGGCGGCTTGGTGGCCTCCGTCGTGATGCTCAATAGCACCAATGACGACATCTCCGGCGAACTTGGTGATGCACCTGGTACTGATGATCGCGCTCTGACAGCGTCGAATCGTTAAGTATTTCTTTCCCACTTCCCAGTCATAGTGCACAATAGGGAGAATGAGCCCTAACAAGCGTGATGATGAGCCACGCTCTGAGCACAATGGCCGGGATTTTGCTGACTTCCTCGCAGGATCAGAGCGACTAGATCCCGAGGCAACGCTGCCTCTTCCAGAGTCCCCGGATAGCACCGCCCTCGGCGGCGATCCGTCCGAGCCTCCCACCGTCCCTACTGGGGTAGATGGCGATGGCTCCGATGACCGCTCCGATGCCGAGCATAGTCTTCCCGTGGATGATTCCGCCGAAGGCAAAGCCGTCAAGGCCCACGATCTGGATCCGGACGATGAATCCTTGCAAAAGGAACTGAGAGAGAACGAAGGCCTGCGCCCTGAGGTTCGCGACCGCGCGGAGGTCATCGGCACCTCCGTCCGCTGGTTCGCCGGCTGGTGCTTGCGCTTCCTCATCATGGTGGCCGCGGGCTACGTTCTGTCTAACGTCATCGGCAAGCTGTGGGCAGGCATCCTGCCTATCCTGCTGTCGCTGATCGTGTGTACGGTGCTATGGCCAGTGGTAAGCACGCTGCGCAAGTTCCACATCCCGAATGCCCTCGCGGTGCTACTAACCATCGTGGGATTCTTCGCCGTCATCGGTGGCGTGTTCTGGATGATCGCCCCTTCTGCGGTCTCCCAGACGAGTGATCTGGTGGACAAGGCCAACCATGGTTTGACCACCATCCAGGACTGGATCTCCGGACCTCCGTTGAACCTCGAGGCCACGCAGCTCAATGACGCGCTGGATAAGGGCACGGCTTGGCTGCAAGAGCGCTCTGGCACTATCGCCACTCAGGTCGCCGCTGGTGCCTCCGCTACGTTGTCCGCTCTGGTGACCTTGCTGATCGTGCTGGTGCTGACCTTCTTCTTCCTGAAGGACGGCGAGCACTTCCTGCCAATGGTGCGCCGAGTGACCGGTCGCCGCGTGGGCTGGCACCTCACCGAGGTCCTGACCCGCATGTGGAACACCCTGGGCGGATTCATCCGCACCCAGGCGCTGGTGAGCTTCATTGATGCGTTCTTCATTGGCATCGGCCTGGTGATCCTGGGCGTTCCACTGGCAGGCTTCTTGGCCGTGATCACCTTCTTCGCCGGCTTCATCCCGATGATCGGTGCGTTCACCGCTGGTGCGCTGAGCGTGTTGGTTGCGCTGGTGGCCAATGATTTCACCACCGCCGTAATCGTGCTGGTGATCATCATCGCAGTGCAGCAGCTGGAGGGCAACATCCTGCAGCCGGTGCTGCAGTCCCGCGCGATGAACGTTCACCCCGTCATCATCCTGCTGGCCATCACCATCGGTTCCACCCTGTTCAGCATCATCGGCGCTTTCCTGGCTGTGCCTGTCGCGGCCATGGTCATGGTGGCCTTCCGCTACATGGGCGACCTCACGGATTTGGCCACGGGAGAAAAGACCTCGTCGGAGATCAAGTTCTCCACCACCGCAGGTGCGCTCACCGGCGCACAGAGCGAGGAAGCTGCTAAGCGTCACTTCGCCAAGTCCGAGCACAAGCGTTCCATGGCAGAGAAGCTGAATATCACGTCTCTTCTCAATCCACTGCGGGGCAATGACAAATCTGCGAAAAATGAGAAGTAATATTCCTACCTGTGTCTGAATCCAATCAAAATCGATCTGGCGCGAAGTCCCGCCACTCCGCGCCGTCTGATCGCCCGTTCTTTCCGGTATGGGCTCCCCTACTGGTGATGATTGCTGTCGCAATCACCGGATTGGTTTTTGCGTTTGAGAAGGACGCAGCCCCGCTGTCTTTCTTTGTTCTCTTCGCTATCGCCTGCGTGGTCTGCACCTTGTTGGTGGAGCCGCGTGGGCTGTTTCTCAGTGTGGTCACGCAGCCGATTTACTACGTGATCGGCACCATGCTCATCGGCTGGATTGCTGCTCCCGCAAACAGCGTCGGTGGGAAGAAGACCATGTTGTTGACCACGGCGTATCCTGCCGTGGAGCACTTTTTGTGGCTGGCCGTGCCGTTCGTTATTGCGATCATCATTGCGGTGGTGCGGTTCCGTCGTTTTAAGGCCGACGCCACCCGTGCCGCCTTTGCTGATGCCGAAGCCCGGCAGCGTCGCCGTGCTGCGGACGAGTCCAATCGCTCGAGCTACACCACCGTTCGCTCGCGCACCACACGCACTGAGCCCCGAGAACCCCGCACCACAGAGGTGCCTCACACCCACACTGTCGATGAGCTGATGCGCCGCGCAGAAGAAAGGCGCGCCGCCCGTTCGGAATCTATGCAGACCGAAAACGGCGCGAGGAGGACGGAAACTGAGCTGCCCCGCCCAGCTCGCCGATACCAGGCGTCGAACAAAAAGCCCTTCGAGGACTCAGAGTTCCGCTTCGACGACGAGCGCTAGAACTTACTCGCGATTGGTGCGGGAGGGGCGCAGCTCGCGTGGCAGGGAGAAGATCAGATCTTCCGTGGCCGTGGTGACCTCTTCCACGGTGGGGAAGCCCTGCTCAGCGAGCAGATCCAGCACGCCGCGTACCAGGATCTCCGGCACGGAAGCGCCACTGGTCACGCCCACGCTGTTCACTCCCTCGAGCCACGCCAGGTCGATCTGATCGGCGTAGTCCACCAGGTAGGACTCCTTGGTGCCGTGCTGCAACGCGACCTCCACCAAGCGCTTCGAGTTGGAGGAGTTCTGCGAGCCCACCACAATCATCAGCTCCACCTTGGGTGCGATGGCCTTGACCGCGACTTGGCGGTTCTGGGTGGCGTAGCAGATGTCATCGCTCGGCGGATCCTGGATGTGCGGGAACTTCTCGCGCAGCATCTTGACGGTGTCCATGGTCTCGTCCACGCTCAGCGTGGTCTGGGACAACCAGATCAGCTTGGTGCCTTCTGGGAAGTCCAGAGCGTTGACGTCATCCTGACCGTCAACCAGGTGCACCACATCGGGCGCCTCGCCTGCGGTACCTTCCACTTCCTCGTGTCCGTGGTGGCCAATGAGCACGATCTGGTAGCCCTGCTTGGCAAAGCGCTTAACCTCGTGGTGCACCTTAGTGACCAGCGGGCAGGTGGCATCCAGGGTGTTCAGTTCCAGCTTGCGGGCCTCCTGGTGCACCATCGGCGAGACACCGTGGGCGGAGAACACCACGTTGGCGCCCTGGGGAACCTCGGTGGTTTCGTCGACGAAGATCACGCCGCGGTCCTCGAAGGTCTTCACCACGTGCTTGTTGTGCACGATTTCCTTGCGGACGTAGATCGGTGCGCCGTACTTTTCGAGCGACTTCTCCACAGTCTCCACGGCGCGGTCAACACCAGCGCAGTAGCCTCGCGGTGCTGCCAGTAAAACCCGCTTGTCAGACTGGGTTGGCTGGCCAGAATCGGCGGTTTCGGCGGTGTTAGTAATGGTCATGTCAGCCATCGTATAACACGGAACAAACCTCAGGCAGTGACCCTTGTTGCAGCCGGGCTCCCGGCCGTTGTCTCGGCTGCCCATACAATGAATAACCGTGACTTCTCTTAGCCAAGATTCTTCCGGCCCCGATTCCCCCACCGGCGAGGCCGCCCCCTGGCCGGTGGCGGAACTCAATGCCAAGGTCAAGCAGTGGGTGGAACGCCTCGGCCACATTTGGGTGGAAGGTCAGGCCACTCAGGTCAACATGAAGCCCACGTGGAAGTTGTCCTACGTGACCTTGCGCGATGTGGAGCAAGAGGCTTCCGTGCAGGTGACGTTGAGCACGTCCACGTTGCGGTCCATGACCACGCCGTTGAAGAACGGCGACCGCGTGATCATGTATGGAAAGCCCGCGTTTTATGCAGGTCGCGGCTCGTTTTCCCTATGGGTAACGAAGGTGCGCCACGTAGGTATCGGCGAGTTGCTGGCGCGCATCGAAGAGCTCAAGCGGGCGCTGGCTGCCGAAGGCCTGTTTGATCCACGTCTGAAGCGCCCCCTCCCCTTCCTGCCGCACCGCATCGGACTGATCACCGGCCGCGGTTCGGCGGCAGAGCGCGACGTGCTCTCCGTTGCCCAGTCCCGCTGGCCGGCCGTGCAGTTCGAGGTCATCAACACCGCCGTGCAAGGCCCCACCGCAGTCCCTCAGGTGATCGAGGCATTGGAAAAGCTGGACCGCGACCCCACCGTGGACGTGATCATCATCGCCCGTGGTGGCGGTTCGGTGGAGGATCTCCTTCCTTTCAGCGAGGAGGCTCTGGCGCGTGCGGTGTCTCGAGTCTCGACGCCAACCGTCTCCGCAATCGGCCACGAGCCCGACAACCCAGTTTTGGATAACGTCGCTGACCTGCGCGCCGCTACCCCCACCGATGCAGCGAAAACCGTGGTTCCGGATGTCCTGGCGGAAAAGCAGCTGCTCATTGAGCTCCGTGGACGCGCCTCCGGCGCCCTACGCGGATGGGTGGCCAACGAACGCCGAGGCTTGCACAACATCCGCAGCAGGCCAGTGCTCGCGGATCCACTTCTGCCGGTCAAGCAACAGCAGGACATCGTCCGGGAAACCATGCAACGCAAGGATCGCGCTCTCGGGTTGGCCGTCCGCGAGCGGCGCAATCACATCTCTTCCCTGAAAGCACAGGTCAACGCCCTGGGTCCGTCCCAGACATTGGCGCGTGGCTACTCAGTGCTGCAAGTAGTTCCTCGGGACGGGTCGGGGCCTGCGGTGGTGACGGGCGTGGAGCAGGTGCAACCCGGAAGTCAGCTGCGCATTCGCGTGGCGGATGGGTCCATCACCGCAGCGGCGATGGGAGTGCAAGTAGCACCTGGTGGCGTCGAGAAAAAGAACACAACAACATCCAACAACAATGAAGCGGACAACAACGATGACTAACCCACAACAGGACAACGAACAGCAGCAGTTCCGTCCACTCGAGGAACTGAACTACGAGCAGGCGCGCGATGAGCTGGTGGAAATCGTGAAGATTCTGGAGCTCGGACAGATGAGCCTGGATGAATCGCTGAACTACTGGGAACGCGGCGAGGAGCTCGCGGCGTACTGCGAGCGCTACCTGGACGGTGCGTCGACCCGCATCGAGCAGGCGCTCGAACATCGCGAGGCAGGCGACGATGCCGACAGCGAGGACTACGAAGACTAGCCCGGTTTAGGAGATCGGTTCGGCCTTCACGGACGCTTCCGCGGCCTGACGAGCGAGGTCATCGGTGGCCATCGCCTCGATGATCAGGCGTACGTCGCCGAGGTCGGTGACCCAGATGGGGCGGGCGTCGTCACCCTCGAAGACGTTCCATTCCTGACCAGCGATGTCCTCCGTGCGGATCTCCTCGCGGTAATCATCATCTGGCTGCTCGGCCTTCTTCATCGGCGCGGGAGTCTGCGTAAGAGAAATGAACTTGTCACCATCAATGACCCACCCGGTGACCACGGAGGTCTCCTGACCAATCGTGGTGCGGCGCTGCGAGTTCGGGACCCAACCGTCCGGCATGTCCGGGTAGCGGATGGGGAAATTCAGCGCGCGTGCATCCATCGTCAAAATGCCCCGAGCATCCACCTCCTGCACCGGCCCATTGGCCTCCGGCGCCCCCGGATCCACCGAACACATTCCAGTGAAGCCCACCACCAAGAACATGGCAAACAGGAGCACTCCCAAAGTCAGGAAAACATCCTTGGCGGACTGGAATACACGAGGCTTTTCGATACGCACGGGTGTCATTATCGCACTAAATGGTGCCCCACCCCCCAATCGGTGTTTCGGTTAGTGCCCGAAAGCCCACAACGGTGCCACAATGGACACGATAGACACAGGCAACCCAGACTTGATGACAACGAAATGAGTTGGTGCAGATGACCGCCCAAGCAAACGTTAACCCTTCCGCGCAGCGCACCGGTGAAGCGCCAGACCGCAACCTGGCAATGGAACTGGTGCGCGTCACCGAGGCCGCAGCGCTGGCCTCCGGCAAGTGGGTTGGCCGCGGACAGAAGGAATCCGGCGATGGCGCGGCTGTCGATGCCATGCGACAGATGATCAACTCGGTAACCATGCAGGGCGTGGTTGTCATCGGCGAGGGCGAGAAGGACGAAGCCCCCATGCTGTTCAACGGTGAGGAAGTGGGCAACGGACAAGGCCCAGCTGTGGACATCGCCGTGGATCCCGTGGACGGCACCACCCTGATGGCCGAAGGCCGCCCCAACGCGATCTCCGTGATCGCCGCTGCTGAGCGCGGTTCCATGTACGATCCATCCGCCGTGTTCTACATGAACAAGCTGGCCGTAGGGCCAGAGTCCGTGGGCAAGGTGGATATCGACGCGCCTGTGGCACACAACATCAATGCCGTGGCCAATGCCAAAAACACCGTTCCTGGGGACATTACCGTGGTGGTGCTGGATCGCCCTCGCCACGCTGACCTGATTCGCGAAATCCGCGAGGCCGGCGCCAAGGTGCGTCTAATTGGCGACGGCGACGTAGCCGGTGCCGTTGCGGCCGCGCAAGATGACCTGACCAACTCCGTGGACATCATGATGGGTATCGGCGGCACACCGGAAGGGGTGATCACTGCGGCCGCCATGAAGTGCATGGGCGGTGAGATCCAGGGAAAGCTGTGGCCTAAGGACGACGCCGAGCGCCAGAAGGCGATCGACGCTGGCCATGACCTGGACCGCGTGCTGACCACCTCGGATCTGGTCAATTCCGAGCACTGCTACTTCGTGGCCACCGGCGTGACCAACGGCGACATGGTTCGTGGCGTTTCCTACCGCCAGAATTCCGCCATCACCCGCTCTCTGGTGATGCGCTCCAAGTCCGGCACCATCCGCCACATCGAAAGTGTCCATCAGCTCAACAAGCTGCAGGAGTACTCCGTGTTGGACTACACCCGGTAGGCACCTGCCCGCGCCGGAAACGGCGAGTATTCTGGTTAGCAAGTTTTCACGGACAACAAAGGTGGATTTTTAATGAGCGAGCAAGAGTTCCGCATTGAACACGACACGATGGGCGAGGTGAAGGTCCCAGCCAAGGCGCTGTGGCGAGCACAGACCCAGCGTGCGGTAGACAACTTCCCTATCTCCGACCGTCCTCTCGAGGCCGCGCAGATCCGCGCCATGGGTCTGCTCAAGGCAGCTTGTGCCCAGGTCAACAAGGATCGCGGCCTGCTGAGCGACGAGCAGGCTGATGCCATCATCACCGCTGCCAAGGAAATTGCCGATGGCAAGCACGATGATGAATTCCCTATCGACGTGTTCCAGACCGGTTCCGGTACTTCCTCGAACATGAACACCAACGAGGTCATCGCTTCCATCGCCAAGAACAACGGCGTGGAGGTTCACCCTAATGACCACGTGAACATGGGCCAGTCCTCCAATGACACCTTCCCTACTGCGACCCATGTGGCCGCAGCGGTTGCTGCTGCGGATGACCTGATTCCTGGCCTGAAGGTTCTGGAAGAGTCCCTGCTGAAGAAGTCCAAGGAGTGGGAGAACGTGGTCAAGTCCGGCCGCACCCACCTGATGGATGCCGTTCCCGTGACCCTCGGCCAGGAGTTCGGTGGCTACGCCCGCCAGATCACCCTGGGCATCGAGCGCATCGAGGCCACCCTGGGTCGCCTCGGCGAGCTGCCCATCGGCGGCACCGCTGTGGGTACCGGCCTGAACACCCCAGCTGACTTCGGTGCCAAGGTCACCGCAGAGCTGGTCAAGCTCACGGGCAACGAGTCCCTGAGCGAGGCAACCAACCACTTCGAGGCGCAGGCTAACCGCGACGGCCTGGTGGAGTTCTCCGCTGCAATGCGCGGCGTGGCTATCTCTCTGAACAAGATCGCCAACGACATCCGCTGGATGGGCTCCGGCCCGCTGACCGGCTTGGGCGAGATTCACCTGCCAGACCTGCAGCCTGGTTCTTCCATCATGCCGGGCAAGGTCAACCCTGTTCTGTGCGAGACTGCCACCCAGGTAGCGGCTCAGGTTATCGGCAACGACGCTGCTGTGGCTTTCTCCGGTGCCAACGGACACTTCGAGCTCAACGTGTTCATCCCAGTGATGGCACGCAACGTTCTGGAGTCCGCAAAGCTCATCGCCAACACGGCACGCCAGTTCGCTACCCGCCTGGTAGACGGCATCGAGCCAGATGAGGACCGCATGCGCACCCTGGCTGAGTCCTCCCCTTCCATCGTGACCCCGCTGAACTCCGCGATCGGCTACGAGAACGCCGCGAAGGTCGCCAAGACCGCGCTGAAGGAAGGCAAGACTATCCGCCAGACCGTGATCGACATGGGCTTCGTTGATGGCGACAAGCTCACCGAGGAAGAGCTGGACAAGCGCCTCGACGTGCTGGCTATGGCGAACACGGACCGCGATAAGTAGTCCCCACCTGCACGAAAAAGCTCGGAACCCGAATACGCTTCGGGTTCCGAGCTTTCTCGTGCACCCACTGCCCATTCTGTAGTAAGTGTATTTTTACACCGGTGGAATTATTTACTCGGAGCGCGTTATACTGTGCGTCGTGGAAACTCGAACTCATTCACCAACAGAAAGCAGAACTGCCCAACACGTCAGCTCACAGCTGGAGTCTGACTACAAAAACATGGGATTGCGCGAACGCAAGCGCCTCGAGACGTATTTGCGCATCGAGGACAAAGCCACGCAGCTGTTCCTCGAGCGGAACTATGACGATGTCACCCTCGAGGAAATCTGCGAGGCAGCAATGGTCTCGCGTCGTACCTTTTTCAACTACTTCCAGTCGAAAGAGCACGTCGCCGTGGGCTCCACCCCCGTCAGCTTCGGCGACCATGACTACGACAAGATCGAGAACATTAAGGTCCCCGAAGGCTCCTCGCTGATTCACGAGCTCATGCGGATCGTCGGTGCCGCTCGCGTGGCACATGCCCGCGATATCGAACAAAACTCGATCAACCCTCAGATGACAGATGAGCTCTCCCAGCGTCGCATCGAGCTGTTGCGTCGCCACCCGGCGCTTGGCCTATCCAAGCTCAGCGCGTTCGAAAAGACACGCAATCGGTTGGCCGTCGCGGTAACCAAAAACCTCGAGAAGTACCCCGAGCACCGCATGCTTCCCCATCGCTCCACCGCGCAGGAAGCCCGCTTGGTGGTCACTTCGTCCACGATGACGCTGTGGGCCGCCTCCATCCTCCCAACCCAGCCAATTTCGGCGTACCTGACCGAAGAATCAGTAGACACTACTGCCTCTGACTTCGCGGCCATCTACACCGCTATGTCAGAAAAATCCCTGTTCACCAACGCAGATTAGGTCTTTGTAATTGTCCACTCCAGCTTCACCTGTTGAAACCCCCGAGAACACCACGTCGGAATCCAATAACGTCCCTGTTGTGGTTGCCTGCCTGATGCTGGGCATGTTGATGTCCTCGCTGGGGCAAATGATTTTCTCTACCGCGCTTCCCACACTGGTGGGCGAGCTCGGCGGCGCAGCTCAGATGAGCTGGGTCATCACTATTTTCATGCTCACGATGACGGTGGGCATGCCGGTTTACGGCAAGTTGGGCGACCAGATCGGTCGCAAGCCCCTGTTCCTCGTCGCGATCGTCCTGTTCTTGGTCGGTTCCGTGGTGGGTGCGCTCGCCCAGAACATGGGCATGATGATTCTCGCCCGTGGCATCCAGGGCCTCGGAGGTGGCGGTTTGATGGTGCTCTCGCAGGCCATCATCGCCGACGTGGTTCCGGCCCGTCAACGCGGTAAGTACATGGGCGTGATGGGTGCCGTCTTTGGCGTTAGCTCGGTGCTGGGTCCGCTGTTGGGTGGTTTCTTTACGGATGGCCCGGGTTGGCGTTGGGCGTTGTGGTTCAACGTTCCTCTGGGTCTTATTACGCTGGTCATCGCTGCGGTGGTGTTGAAGTTACCTCGACGCCATACTGATTCCCGTCATGATATTTTCGGAACCATCGCGATGGCCGTGTCCACTTCTGCGCTGATTTTGACGGTGACATGGGGCGGAAGGGATTACGCCTGGTCTGACCCGGTAATCCTGGGTCTGATCGCCGCCACCATCATCGCCGGCGTGACCTTCGTAATCATCGAATTGAAGCACCCTAATCCGCTGATCCCGATGTGGCTATTTAAGGCGCGCAACTTCGCGTTGACAGTGCTGGCAGGCGTCGTGCTGGGTGTGGGCATGTTCGGCACGCTAAGCTACTTGCCTACCTACATCCAGATGGTGCACAACTTGAGCCCCACTAAGGCGGGCTTGATGATGATTCCTATGATGGCTGGCATGATTCTGACGTCCATTGTGGTGGGCCAGATTGTCACTCGCACAGGTAGCTACAAGTGGTACCCAGTGTTCGGCATGATCATCATGGCTGGTGGCTTGCTGCTGTTGGGCCAGATAAAAGCTGATGACACGCTGGTGCACTTGGGCCTCGTTGAGGCTGTGGTGGGATTGGGTCTGGGCATGTCTATGCAGACGTTGCTGCTCATCGTGCAGAACACGTTCCCCATCAGGATGGTGGGCACGGCGACATCGTCGAATAACTTCTTCCGCCAGATCGGCGGCGCGGTCGGCGCTTCGGTGGTGGGCTCGCTATTCATGCACCGCGTGTCCGAGTCCCTGCAGACGAAGTTGCCGGAAGCGTTGTCCAAGCTCAGCCCTGCCGACGCGGCGTGGGCCAAGAACTTCTCCGGCGGCGCCGATTCCATGACACCGGCGCTGGTGCACCAGGCACCGGAAGCGCTGCGTGAGGTCATCATCAACAGCTACAACGATGCGTTGGTCCCCATCCTGGGTTCCCTTGCACCGCTGGCGATCTTCAGCGCTTTGGTGGTCTGCTTTGTTAAGCCGGAGAAGCTGAAGGAGACCCTGGACTAACACCGCGGTCTGCGGGTCCTCCGTCGAGGATCCGCTCCAGCATGACCACGCCTCGCCACTGTCCGGCCTTGGAGCCGTGCTCCATGTAGCCCATTTTGTGGAACTCTCCTACTTGGGTGAACTTACGAGACTCGTGGAGTTTGATGGATCCCACATTTTCGGGGAACACACTGGAATGCATTCCCCAGTATCCCTGCTTGACTGCTTCCTCCAGGAGGCGATCCAGCATCTTGCCCGCCACGCCCTTGCCTGCGGCGCGGTCGGCAACGTAGATCGAGTCTTCAATCACTCCGCTGAACACTGCGCGGTGACCGATCGGAGAGGCAGTGACCCATCCGAGGATCTCGGGTTCGCCTTCGGCATTTTTCTCTTCAGCTACGAATGCCAAGTCCATGATGCGGTGAGCGGTAAAGCCATCCCAGTCCGGTGCGACGCGTTCATACGTCGCTTCACCGGTGTCCATCCCTTTTTGCAGGATGTCCTTGACCTGGGGATAGTCGTTTTCCGTCATTGGGCGGATGTCAATGACAACATTCTCAGCGGAAGTCATAGGCATGATTTTGCCTTATCCCTCCACGGTTGTGCCAAGTTTTCACTACCGGCGAACGTATTCACAATCCCGCACATCGCATTTGCCCTGCTCGCGTGGCCTACCCGTTTTCCAGCAGGTTCGTCACCAGCTCGGCGATTTCCGAACGCTCGGAGCGGGTCAGCGTCACATGGGCAAACAGTGGATTGCCCTTGAGCTTCTCAATGACGGCTTGAATGCCATCGTGACGGCCCACGCGGAGGTTGTCACGCTGTGCCA
The DNA here is from genome assembly GCF_900232865.1 of Corynebacterium dentalis. Lineage (GTDB taxonomy): Bacteria > Actinomycetota > Actinomycetes > Mycobacteriales > Mycobacteriaceae > Corynebacterium > Corynebacterium dentalis. Next base: position 290,465 of record NZ_OCTS01000001.1, read on the forward strand.
CGTCGTGGGTCAGCACCACGCGAGAATTCCGACCCAGGCGGGACAGAACCGTCAACAAGACGTTGCGCTCCAAAGACTGAGCTTCGTCTACGATCACGTAGCTATCGTTCAGGCTGCGTCCGCGGATGTGAGTCAGCGGGAGAACTTCCAGCAACTCGCGGTGGATAACCTCGTCGATGACGTTATCGCTGACCACTCCCTCCAGGGTGTCGAACACCGCCTGCGCCCATGGGTTCATCTTGTCTGATTCGCTGCCCGGCAGGTAGCCCAGATCCTGGCCACCCACCGCGTACAGCGGGCGGAACACCACGATGCGCTTGTGCAGACCGCGTTCCATGACGGCCTCCAAACCAGCACACAGCGCCAGCGCAGACTTACCGGTACCGGCACTTCCGCCCAGCGACACGATGCCGATGTTTTCATCCAGCAGCAGGTCCAGAGCCACGCGCTGCTGAGAGCTGCGTCCACGAATGCCGAAGGCTTCTAGGTCAGATGGAACCTGATCCACCAGGCCATCTCCCACGACGCGTCCCAGCGCGGACTGGCTCCCGGCAGTCAGCTGCATGCCGCAGTGCACGGGAAGCTCGTCGATATCCACTCCCTCGATGGTCTGGATTCCGGTCAGGTCCGCTTCCCCATTGGCGTACAGGCTGTCGATGATCGTGCTGGGCACCTCTGCCCGTGCCATGCCGTTGTACCCGGTCAGCACCACGTCCTGTGCCTTGTATTCGTCTGCATCCAGCCCCACGGAACCAGCCTTAACGCGCAGTGGCACATCCTTGGTAACCAGGGTGACGTCATGTCCCTCCGCGCGCAGATTCAACGCGCACGCCAAGATCCGGTGATCATTCTCCGAGCCGCGTAGCCCGGAGGGCAGCACCGACTGGTCCACGTGGTTGAGTTCCACCTGCACCGTGCCTTGTTCTTCGTTGACCACGGACGGCAGATCCAGGCGGCCGTGCTCGTTGCGCAGGTCTTCCAGCAGCCGCAGCGCCTGGCGTGCGAACCAGCCGAGCTCTGGGTGGTGACGCTTACCCTCCAGCTCGCTGATCACCACCACGGGCAGGATGACGCGGTGTTCGGCGAACTTCTGCAGAGCAAAGGGGTCGGAAAGCAAAACGGACGTGTCCAGCACGTAGGTCCTCACGTCGATCTCGGAGGAGGTTGTGCGGTCCACGTCCGTGTGGGCGGTGGTGCCAAAGGCATTGTCAGGCTGCCGCGTGGCAGTCAGTTGTGGTGTGGAGTCCATGGCCTCAACGCTAAGAACTCACTATGTAAATTACATGAGTGAAAGTTGAACTCTGCGTTAATTTGCCCAAGGGTTTACTAGACGTTGAAGGCTACTTCCGTTTCCGCGATTTCGCGTTCTGCCGCGAACTATCAGCCTTTCGGCCTCGGCAAATGCCCACGAAGTCCTGAATCACGTTCGAATCGGAATCCCGCAGCCACACAGCGGCAACGCGGGTCGAGCCCACATCCTTGGCGTCGAAAAGATCACGATGCACCACTCCCCGCGCATTGATCGCACGCAACAACGGACGCGGCGCAATCGCCACACCAACATTCGCCGCGACCACGCCCAACGCCTCGCGCACTGCAGCCACGTCCACCTCGCCATCGGCCGGCGTGGAATACATCTCCATCTCGCCGTCCAGCTCCGCGTACCGCACGCGATCCATCACCTTGATGGGGTGCTCCTTCGGCGCCGCCACGCCTACCTGTTCGTCGTAAAGATCCACGATGTGGAATGTGTTTTTATCGACGCCAGCAGCTCCCACCCGCACCAAAGCCACATCGGCAGCTGCTGCCCGGATATACTTCAAAGGATCGTCGGCTTGGGCTCCAGCTACCCGCCACCACGGAACGCGCTCGTCAAAGCGCCCAAACCACTTGTCCGGCTGAACACCGGGGCTGAACACGACGCGAAGAAACTGGGAAGCCATGGTGATCATTGTAGGCTCCGGCGATAGGATGGCCGGTGTGAGCTCTCAAAACCCTAAATCCGGACCGCCCATGAAGCCCCTAACGGCCGCCAAGAAGCTGGGCATTCACCTGCCCGCCGCGCCGCAGGAATTTCAAGAATCCGCGCTGACCCACGAGCAGTTCGTGGAGCTGCAGAACAATCCGCCGGAGTGGCTGGAGACGCTGCGCCGGGAAGGCCCGCACCCACGCCCCGAAGTGGCCCGCAAACTCGGCATCACCATCACCGCACTGAAGAAGCACAACGTGGATGATTCTATGACCACCGCGCAGATCAAGACCCTGCTGGAGGACCAGCCCGAGTGGCTGCGGGAATCCCGCAAGCAGCTGGCCGAGGAGCGCGAACGCCAGCAGCAGGCGCAGAAAAACTAGCGCTGCTCCACTTCTGCAAAGCGCACGGGCTCGGCAAACGCCGCTCGGCGCGCGGCACGGCGCAATACTCCCAGCACGGCGGGGGCGGCGATCGCTAGAAGCAGCGCGGTGAACACGGCCCTACCGATGTCCCAACCCAGTGACGTAGCAAGGGTAAACAGCAGGAATCGATGCAGATTGTCCGCGATGCCCGCCCCTGGCTGAAAACTGATCTCTGTGCCCGCACCCAGAGTGAATGGCCAGAAACTCAAGTTCAGGGCAAGCCCATAGAGTAGTGACGCTGCAGTGCCGTAGGCCAACAGCAGGCCAACTTCGGCTTTGCCTCTGAATTGCGGCAACACTCCCGCTCCGAGCGCTACCCACGCACTGGCGAGCATTTGGTAGGGCAGCCACGGCCCTATTCCCCCGGTGAGCAGTGCTGATGCGAACATTCCGGCGCATCCTAGGACGAACCCAAAGGCTGGCCCAAACACGCGGCCGCCTAAGATCAAGACCACAAAGACCGTTTCAAATCCTGCGCTTCCCGCACCTAGCGGACGCACCGCAGCGACCGCCGCAGACAGCACTCCCAGCATCGCTATGGCCTTGATATCGAAGCCGTCCTCGCTAATCTCAGCCAGAACCAGCGCCAAGATCAACGGAATGAGCACGGCAAAGTACAGAGGCGCGGTTCCGTCATTTCCCGCCAAAGCCCCAGGCTGAGCGAACAGCGGCCAGGCGAACAGCACCACGCTCGCGAGCGCCACGATGCCCAGAAACACCATGGACTTTCCGCGAAACACAATAGCCGGCTTCTCTTTCATCGCGTCTCCAAGGCTTTGCGGACATCACTGACGGTCAGCCACTGGGAATCGTGATGCAACCCCGCGGTCACCTTTGCTACTTGCGGCGCATATGCCAACGAACTGGCCAGAATCTCCCGTGCTGGCCCCTGGGCCACGATCTCTCCTCGAGCCATCTCCACTACTCGATCCGCGCACAGTGCAGCGAACTCCACGTCGTGGGTGGCAATGACCACTGCGTGTCCGAGATCGCGCAAGTGTTTCACCGACGCCGCCAGTGCCTCCTTGCCCTTATAATCCAGCCCGCGGGTTGGTTCATCACAGAGGAGCACTCGGGGTTGCGCGGCGAGCTGGATGGCCAAAGCTACGGACAGTCGTTGCCCTTCCGAGAGATCGCCGGGGTGAATATCGTGTGTTATCCCCGGAGCAATCCGCTGGAGAATTTCCCGTGTGCTTCCTTCCGGCACGCCCGCTTCCTGATCACTGACCTGCAGTTCTTCGCCAATCATGGCACGGTAAAGCAAGTCTGAAGGAAATTGTGGCACCAGCCCCACTTGCTGCCGGCGCTGCGCGGGCTTCGCCGTTGACGGATCCACTCCGCCGCGCACCTGAACTATCCCGGCGGTGCGCTTCCCTGTCCCCTGTAACGCCCACAGAAGCGTGGATTTTCCACATCCGTTGCGTCCCATCAGCGCAGTGACCTCACCGGCCCGCAACTGGAGGTCGACATTGTGCACCGCCCGGATACCTGGAAACTCCACTGACACCGAGTGCGCGTTCAGCAGCACCTCACCTGTAGTTTCCCTACCGGGTTCTGGGCGAGAATCCGCTGCAGTATGGAGTTGGCGTCGTAGAGAAACTCCCGCCCTGCGCGCATCGCGAACCGACAGCGGCAACGGCGACCAATCAGCCCACCGACCCAGCTCCACCACCGGTGGCGCAACCTCTGCATACTGCATGATCTCGGCCGGGCTCCCCACGTGCACCGCACCAGTCGCATCCACGTGCGCTACTCGATCCACATACTGCAACACTCGCTCAATGCGATGCTCGGCAAGTACCACCGTGGTGCCCATTTCGTGGGCGAGGTGCTGGATGATGGACAGGACGTTATCCGCAGCGTTGGGATCCAGGGCGCTGGTAGGCTCGTCCATGACAATGAGCGCGGGGTTAGAGGTCAATACCGCGCCCATCGCCACGCGCTGCTGCTCGCCTCCCGATAACGTGCGCAGCGGCAGATCGCGCAACTCTGCGATGCCCAGTAGATCCATGATCTTCTCCACTCGACGTCGCATCACGGCCGGTGGAAGCCCGATCTGCTCCATTCCATACGCAAGCTCTTCTTCCACAGTGTCCGTCACAAAAGTGGCGCGGGGATCCTGGCCAACAGTACCGACTGCATCGGCGAGCAAGCGCGGAGGGAAATTGCGGGTATCGCGCCCAACTATTGTCACGTGTCCCGCCAGAGTGCCACCGGTGGAATGGGGCATCGCCCCAGTCATCGCATTCAACAGCGTGGACTTTCCCGAGCCAGTGCGCCCGACGACCAGCAGGATCTCACCCTCCTCCAGTGACAGGTTCACGTCGCGCAGGACGGGGGCACTTTGCGCGTAGCTGATGGTGACGTGTTTCATTTCGACGACAGGTTCTGTCGACCACGGTGGCCGAATCGGAACCGCCGCGTCCGGAGCAACTCGGGAATGTTCACTCATGTCTGAGCCTCCTGCAGAATTCGGGTGCTGCGCTGCGCTATGGGCTGCCGCGGAGTCAGAAAGGCCGGCGCGACTGCCACGACTAATGCTCCGAGTACTAGCCACGGCACCCCGGGGACCGCCAGCGGAAAGTTGGGCATCCGCAGCGATAGCGGATCAGTGGCTTGCGTGACGAGCACAGCGCCCAGCACGAGGATTCCGCTGGAAGCGGTGATCCATTCTGGGAATCGCCAGGGTTGGCGTCGATAACGGGTGGTGATGGTGCGCTGACCTTGCAACTTGAGTGCCACGAGCACCAGCACACACCCGCCTGCCAGCACGCCCAAGTTGAGCAGGGGCGATACCTCCGCCCCCAACAGCAGATAGGCGCCGATGCACAACGCAGATAGTCCTACGAAAGACGCGGTGGCATTCACTCTGCGCCTGCGGGCACTCACCATTGCTCTCCTGCCATAGCCTCGCGCGTCCATGCTGCTAGCCAGTTTCAGTGCGCCGTCCAGCGCATCTTGGAGGACCGGAACAATCAGACTCGGTACGTTGCGCAGCCCGGTGGAGTCATCGCCGCGCAATTCACGTGCCTGGCGGACTCGCACCACGGATTCCGCCAGCTGCGGGGCCAAGGACAGGGCTATCACCATGGCGGTGCCAACTTCGCCCAGTGCTGCTGGTAGGGACCTGACCATCTGTTTAGGGTTGGCGACACTATTCGCTGCGCCACATGCCACGATGATCGCCCCAAGGCGCAGGCCGTCGAGCCCTGCTTGCGTCAACCCTTCCGCATATACCGTGCCAAGCAGGTTGATGCCCGCTGCCCATTCAGGCATGTGCACGCCGGGAAGGTGAAACAGGCTGACTTCTCCCCGCTTGGCCCCCACCACTACGTACATGCTGATGCGGAAAATGACGATAAATCCCGCGACCCAGAGGTACATCCCAAAGGCCTTGGCCCACGGGGAGTTACTGCGCCGCTCTGCGACGACGAGGCACAGCACTGCATAGACCAGGGCAACCGCCAGTGGGTTGGTGATGAGGCTCGCTGCGGCGGCGATGCCCAGAGCCCACGTCCACCACGCCCACGGGTTGAGTTCCCTCGAGGTCACTGGTGGCTAGCGCTTCCGCTCTGATCGCTTGTAGAAGAAGTAGACGGCCAGGCCAGCTGCCAGCACCAGCAGTGCGCCGAGAATCGAAGTCCACGCATTGTTGTTTTCTTCCGACGCAGACTCTGCCTCATTCGAGGCGGAGTCCTGCTCGCCTGCTGCGCCCTGTTCAGACTTGGTTGGCACGGCGGATGGCTTGGCACCGTTGCCGAAGGCCCAACCTTCGGCCTTTCCTGCTTCCGCGATCTGCTCATTGGCGCCCTTTTGGCTGAAGTTCCATTCTCCGCCGAGTGGGGCGCTGTAGTAACCCCAGTAAGCATCCATTTCTGGCGCCTTGCTGCAGTCCGCGTTGACGGGCTTTTGGTTGATCTGGCAGACGAGGCCATCGAACTGCTCTACTGGGGTGACGCTAAAGCCTGCTTTTTCCAGAGCTTCCCAGCCGGTGACACCGCCGGGAGCGCAGCCCTGTCCTTCTCCTTCAACGACCACCGTGACTTCATTATCTGCGCAGGTGGAAGGCTCTGCGGCGGCTAATGGAAGAAAGGTTCCGGTGGTCAGTGCGCTGGCGGTGAGCAGGCCTGCGGCTCCAGCGGTGGCGGCAATTCGGCGGGCGTGGGAGCGGGTATTCATCGCGAGTCAGTCCTCAAGTTCAGTGATCATGGAGTGAACCTCGGGAATGTTTGCGATAAGAATCCCGCAGGCTGGCCCTACCTAGGGGGTAAGGCAACTGCGGGGCTCAGACGAAACTGTATGTCCCGACAGTTCGTGAGCCGCTCCTCGGGTTGCCCCAGGCATTCGGGCTCGTCCTCAGGTGAGTGAGAACCTACCGTTGCGGAGTCAGCGCCGGATTTGGACCGGCTTCCCCTGGGGCACGAGGCTGCAACAGCATCATTCTATAGGTAAGGAAAAGAAAAACCGCCCTCGGCCACAACGGCTCGGGGGCGGTCTTTCGTGCAAGTTTCGGGTGACGAGCCTGAAACCGTGCCATTCATTGTTGAAGCGTCCGGCTGTGCGGGTGACGAATCCACACAGTGACTCTCTGGACACTTCGCCACGTTCGGCTCGCGCCACGGTGCGGTATGAAACTCCGTGGGGTGCCGAGTTGCCCAGGAGAAGAGGTCTGGGAAACGAGTGGCTATTCCACAACTGCAGTGCATCTCAGGTGACTAGCCTGTGACACATTATGTAGGTTAGCCAGACCTCACTTCGGTTGTCAATATTTCCGCAACACGAATGTTGTTTTATTAGATTTCTAGAAAATTGCCCAGCGAAGTACTATGGTTATAACTAATGCGAGGCACAGATCACACTGAACTTGATTTGTCCTCATCCGCCACATTCCTTGAACAGTAAGAGGGAGCTATGAAGAATTACCTGCCACGCGAAATTTTCGAAGAAGAACACAACATGTTCCGCGAGACGGTGCGCGATTTCGTCAATGCCGAAATCAAGCCAAACGTCGACCGCTGGCACGAGCAGGGCTACTGCGACCGTGAGATGTTCAAGAAGGCAGGCGACATGGGCCTGCTGGGCATCATGGCACCGGAGGAGTTCGGCGGCGGCGGCATGGCCAACGACTACCGCTTCAACGCAATCGTTTCCGAGGAACTCGCCGAAGCTGACTCCGGATCCGTCATCGTAGGCATCCAAACCGTGAACGATTTGGTCATCCCCTACCTCGATCGATTTGGCAATGACGAACAAAAGCGTCGATTTCTAGCGCCGCTGATTGCGGGCGACAAAATCGGCGCGCTCGCAATGACCGAGCCAGGTGCCGGTGCTGACCTGGCCGGAATCCGATCCGTTGCGCGCAAAGATGACAACGGCGATTTCATCCTCAACGGAGCCAAGACCTTCATCTCCAACGGTGTCCAGGCAGATTTCACACTCGTCGTTGCTGTCACCAACCCTGAAGCTGGTCGCGGCGGTGTTTCGATCCTCATTCTCGAAAAGGGAATGGACGGCTACACCCAGGCCGGCCCTCTGAAGAAGGTAGGTCTGAAGTCTCAAGACACTGCTGAGCTTTCTTTCGAGGATGTGCGCGTGCCCAAGGAAAACCTTCTGGGCGAAGAAGGTGCTGCCTTCGGTTACCTTCGCACCAACCTGGCACAAGAGCGCTTGTCAATCGCCGTGGGTTCGATTGCGACTTCCCGCCGTGCGTTCGACCTCGTTTTCCAACACAGCCAGGATCGAAAGACCTTCGGTAAGCGCCTCATTGACCATCAGGCGTATGGCTGGGAACTTGCCAAAATGGCGACCGAAATTCAAAGTGCTCAGTCCTTCGTTGACGCGTGCATCATGGAGAAGGTTAGAGGGAAGCTGGACGAAATCACCGGTGCGATGGTCAAGTATCAGACGACCGAGTTGCAAATTAAGGTGGTAAACCAAGCCCTTCAGATGCACGGTGGCTACGGCTTCATGTTGGAGTATCCAATCGCTACCCACTATCTCGATTCCCGAGTTCAACCGATCTACGGTGGCCCCAACGAGATCATGATCGAGATCATCGCGCGGCGTATGGCTAAGGGCGACAAGAAGAACGTCCCGACTGACGCTCGTCGCGACTAGATTTAACTCAACCCACATTGCGTGGGCAGAGCATCGCCGCTTCTATTTTCCGTGGAAATGGGGGCGGCGTTTTTCTACGAAAGCTGAAACAGCTTCCGAGTGATCCCTTGTATGAAAGAGTCTTTTCTGCGCCTCGGCCTCAGCTGCCGCGGCCTGGTTGACCGTTTCGGCCCGCTTAACCAGCGCTTTCATTTCTCTGTACGACGCAGTCGGTCCCATCGCCAGCTTGCCCGCGAACTGAGTGACCACGTCTTCCAACTCCGCTGGATCAACCACGGACTGCACCAGCTGCATCTGCACCGCTTCTTCGGCGGAGATCTTCTGGTCCATTAACAGCAGCTGCAGAGCGCGGGAGCGTCCTACCGTATCCACCAGTGTTTGTGACAGGCCAGAATCCGCGGCCAGTCCCACACCAGTGAAAGCGCCCTTGAACGAAGCAGCGGACGTCATGAAGCGGAAGTCGCAAGCCATCGCGATGCCCCACCCTGCACCTGCCGCAGGCCCTTGGATGGCGGCGATGGTGGGAACAGGGATCTCCAGCAGAGCGGCAACCATCGGGTTGTACTCTTCGACGACCTTTTCCGTGCCCGTGCCCGTCTTCGTATCCTGCAGCTGTTCCTTGAGATCCTGGCCAGAGCAGAACGCCTTGCCGGCGGCGCGTAAGACCACAGCTCGCACGGGGCGGCCTGGCTCGCGGGAATCCTCTACGGCCTGCTGGAATGCATCCAGCAAGGCCAGGCGCAGATCGCGGTTCAAGGAGTTGAACGCGTCCGGACGATTGATGGTGATGAAACGGACGCCGTGTGCGTCTTCCACGAGAACAAGTTGATCATTCATGCCTTCCAACTTACCGCGCTGGGAACTAACTGATCAGCACACCCGCGGCGCGCAGCTCGGCGAAAGCCTCTTGCGCGCCCTCATCACTGACAGGAGCGCACAGCTGCTCGATCACCGTCGTATGGAATCCAGCGTACTGGGAATCCAGCGCGGTGGCCTTCACGCAGAAGTCCGTGGCAATACCCACCACGTCCACGTGAGAGATCTTCCGGTCTTGCAGCCACTGCTCCAGCCCGATCGTCTTGCGCTCCACCTTCAGCCCATCAGCCTCCGCGAACGCTGGAGCTAAATGCCCTTCAAACCCGGAATATGCCGGGGTGAATTCTCCCTTGCGGAACCACGCTTCAATCGCGGAGGTATCCAGCGCCGGATACGTCGTAGCGCCTTCTGTGCCCGCCACGCAGTGCACCGGCCACGTCTCCGAATAATCCGGCTGCTCACCAGCTGCGACGAAGTGCCCGGCCGGATCCACGTGCCAATCCAAGGTGCCCACTATGTGTGCGTACTTGTTGGCGTCGGAGGAAAGGAAAGAGGAAATGGCGGCGGCCACCTCGGCACCACGAGCGGTACCCAAAGACCCGTCCACAAAATCCTTCTGCACGTCCACGATGACCAGTGCGCGGCGAGGAGACATTGTTACACCAGCTTCCAGTCCTCGAGACCGTCGTACAGCGGGAAATCGTTAGCGACCTTGCTCACTCGAGCCTTCAGGTCAGCCACATCAGCTCCGCCGGTCAGAGCCAGCGCGATGATGTCTGCAACCTCGGTGAAGGCAGCAGCATCCAGGCCACGTGAGGCCAGCGCGGAGGCACCGATGCGCAGGCCGGAGGTGACCATCGGCGGACGAGGGTCGAAAGGAACGGCGTTGCGGTTAACGGTGATGCCCACCTCGTGCAACAGATCCTCGCCCTGCTGACCATCCAGCTTGGAGTTGCGCAGATCCACCAGCACCAGGTGCACGTCCGTGCCACCGGTCAGAACCTGCACACCAGCGGCCTGTGTGTCCTCGGCATTCAAGCGCTCCGCCAGGATCTGCGCGCCCTCGATGGTGCGCTGCTGACGATCCTTGAACTCCTCTGTCTGTGCCACCTTCATGGCCACAGCCTTGGCAGCTACAGCGTGCATGAGAGGTCCACCCTGCTGACCAGGGAACACAGCGGAGTTGAGCTTCTTGGCCCACTCCTGCTTCGCCAAGATCAGACCAGAGCGCGGGCCGCCCAGCGTCTTGTGCACGGTGGTGGAAACCACGTCAGCGTGAGGTACTGGAGAAGGGTGCAGACCAGCGGCCACCAGACCAGCGAAGTGCGCCATGTCCACCCATAGCTTGGCTCCCACCTCATCGGCAATAGATCGGAACGCAGCGAAGTCCTGGTGGCGAGGGTACGCGGACCAACCCGCGATCAGCACCTGCGGCTTCTCCTCGATGGCCTGCTGGCGGATCTTGTCCATGTCCAGGCGCATCGTCTCGGGATCAACCTCGTAGGCCGCGACCTCGTAAAGCTTGCCGGAGAAGTTCAGGTGCATGCCGTGGGTCAGGTGGCCGCCGTGGGCCAGGGACAGGCCCATGATCTTATCGCCGGGGTTAGCCAGGGCCATCAGCACAGCGGCGTTGGCCTGCGCACCCGCGTGCGGCTGCACGTTGGCGAACTCTGCGCCGAAGACCTCTTTGGCGCGGTCGCGCGCCAGGTCTTCGATCACGTCAACGTGCTCGCAGCCGCCGTAGTAGCGGCGGCCGGGGTAACCCTCTGCGTACTTGTTGGTCAACACCGAGCCCTGAGCCTGCAGCACCGCACGAGGAACGAAGTTCTCCGAGGCGATCATTTCCAGGGTGTCCCGCTGACGGCCCAGTTCTCCAGCGATGGCCTGTGCCACCTCTGGGTCGAGCTCTCCAAGCGGCATGTTGTGCTGGTGTTGATCCGTCATGTGATCCGGCCTTTCGTAGGTTGCATTACGCGCGTTAGTCCTATGATAGCCACGGTGCGGACAGCCACTAAGCCATCTGAATTTCATCTACCACTTAAAGAGGGTGCACAATGGTTTGTATGACGCATCCCGCACCGGTGCCGACGGATCAAAACCTGCCTACGGCCAGCCCCTACATTGAGCTCAAGCGCAGCCAGTGGCAGAAACTTCGCAAGTCCATGCCCCAGGTGCTCACAGAAGATGAGCTGGAGCAGCTCCGCGGTATCGGCGACGAGATCGACCTCGAGGAAGTCTCAGAGATCTACCTGCCTCTCTCCCGCCTGATTAACCTACGCGTCGAGGCACATCGCATGCTCAATGAGGCCTCCGCCACCTTCTTGGAAGAAAAAGATTCCAAGGTGCCCTACATCATCGGCGTATGTGGCTCCGTGGCCGTGGGTAAGTCCACCACCGCCCGCGTGCTGCAAGTGCTGCTGCAACGGTGGGAGTCTAGCCCTCGAGTGGATTTGATCACCACCGATGGCTTCCTCTACCCCACCAAGGAACTTGAGGCCCGTCGCCTCATGCACCGCAAGGGTTTCCCTGAAAGCTACGACCAAGCAGATCTGCTGCGCTTCGTCACCCAAGTGAAGTCCGGTGCCCGCAACGTTCAGGCACCCATTTACTCCCACGAGGCCTACGACCGGATCAAAGACAAGTCGATCACCGTGGATCAGCCGGACATCCTCATCGTGGAAGGCCTCAACGTGCTGCAAACCGGCCCCACGCTGATGGTCAGCGACCTCTTCGACTTCTCCGTGTACGTGGATGCCCGTCGCGAGGATATCGAGGACTGGTACATCGACCGCTTCCTGAGGCTCAAGAACACCGCGTTCAAAGATCCCAACGCGCACTTCCACCACTTCGCTGACCTCTCGGACGAAGAAGCCACGGTGGTCGCCCACGAAATTTGGCAGAACGTCAACCTCCCCAACCTCACGGAAAACATCCTGCCCACCAAGGTGCGGGCCTCACTGGTGCTGCGTAAAGGTCCGGATCACGCCGTACAGACCGTGCGCATGCGCAAGCTCTAGCGTTTATAGCCCAAAGCGGCGGTGGCGCTCACTATAGGAGCGCAGAGCGCGCAAGAAGTCCACGCGGCGGAACGCCGGCCAGTAGGTATCCGTGAAAAAGATCTCCGAGTACGCGGACTGCCAGAGCAGAAAGCCGCTGAGCCGCTGCTCTCCGCTGGTGCGGATCACCAGATCCGGATCCGGCTGACCAGAGGTGTACAGGTGATCACCCAACGCGTCGGCCGTGATGCGCGACGCCATCTCCGTGGCCGGCACGCCCTCTTCAGCGAGCTCGTCGACGAGCGTCTTGACGGCGTCGATAATCTCCTGCCTGCCCCCGTAACCCACGGCGATGTTTACACGAACACCGGTGTGCCCCGCGGTGGCTTCCTCGTTGGCGCGAAGGCGCTTGGTGAGGCTGTTGGGAAGCAACTCCAAATGCCCCACGGCGTGCACGCGGAAGCCAGCAGCATCGTTGGCCAACTCCTCGGCCACGTCCCCGATGATCGTGCACAAAAGGTCCAGCTCTTCGGCGGCACGCTTGAGGTTTTCCGTGCTCAGTAGGTAGATCGTGACGGTTTCAATACCCAGCTCATCGCACCAGTTACACAGCTCGGCGATCTTCTGCGCCCCCACGCGGTGACCGTGCGAGACATCCGTAAAACCGTTTTCCCGCGCCCATCGCCGGTTGCCATCCGCCATGATGGCGATGTGGCTCGGGCTCGGCTTATCCCGCAACGAGCGCGCAAGCTGCGACTCGTATGCGGGATAGAGAATCTTCGGGATGCTGTTCACGCCGTCGAGTCTAGCGCTCGTCGGCGTTCGAGTCCCCGTGTGCCCGGCGCGCCTCTGCATCGATGGCAGCGGGACCGGTGGCGATGCCGGAGGACGGCTGGAAGCGATCATCGGTCTGTGGCACCTCGGTGCGGGCAAACATGGAGCCGCCCTTGGCGGTCTCGTCGTACCCGGCCTCCGCCATGGCCTGATCCAGGCGCTCGGTATCGAACAGGTCGATGCCGTGCGCGTCCGCAAATGCTCGACGGCGCTCCAATCGACGCACCCGCTTGTTCATCAAGAAGCCCAACGTCAGCACCACCAAAAGCAGCGCCAAGATCACGAACAGGCCGATGGGCGCGGCCTTGCCGAACTCTGGCCCCATGGGACCTTCGTTGATTTGGCTCTGCGCGATGATCAAGGAGTGGGTGTTCATAGTCCTAGTGTGCTCCGTTTATAGCCCTGCAAACAAGTCAGTCTCGGGAATTTGTGTCTCCACGCGAGACTTCGCCAGTTCGAACTCTTCGGTCGGCCACACCTTGCGCTCCATCTCCGGCGTGGTGATGAAAAACGGGCCGTCGGGATCCACCTGGGTGGCGTGCGCCCGCAGTGCATCGTTGCGACGTTCGAAGTAGTCGCCCACCTTCACTCGCGTGGTTACTCGCGGGAAGATGTCCGGCATCTTGCGCCACAAGGAGATCCGGTCCAAGGCCTCGCGAGGGATCTCCGAGCCGCTGGATTGCTCCAGCGCGGTTTCCAGCTCCTGTTCCAGCAGCTCGAAGCGCCTGCTTACGAATCCGTGCGTGTAGTAGAGCTTCTTGATCTCCCACGGTTCGCCCAGTTCTGGGTGGAATTTTGGGTCTGCGGCCGCATCCCATGCGCGCACCGAGACCGCGTGCACCTTGATGTGGTCTGGGTGCGGGTACCCGCCGTTTTCGTCGTATGTGACGACGACGTCAGGCTTGAACTCACGGATGGTTTTGACCACCGCAGCAGTAGCCTCTTCGGTGTTCTGCAACGCGAAGCAGCCTTCGGGCAAGGGCGGAAGCGGGTCACCTTCTGGCAGCCCGGAATCGACGTATCCCAGCCACTCGTGCTCCACGCCCAGGATTTCTGCTGCCTGGGCCATTTCCTGCTGGCGGGTGCCGATCATGTCATCGACGTGCAGGATGTTGGGGTTCAGGATGTCCCCGCGCTCGCCACCGGTACACGTCAGCACGCGCACCCGGTGACCTTCGTCGGCATAGCGGGCCATGGTGGCCGCGCCCTTGCTCGATTCGTCATCCGGGTGTGCGTGAATGGCAAGAATGCGGTGCTGGTTTTCTTGTGCCACGGGAACGTAGCCCTCCTGAGGTTCTTGGGACTGTTACACAATGTACTCCCCTGCCAGACGGTGTTATACGATGGGTTTCATCATGAATACCGTTGATACCCCTGTGCTGAAAGACCGTTATGGACAATCCCGTAACTCCAACTTCACGGGCAAAATTCTCGTAGTGGTCTTTGTCGCCATGATCATCGCCGCCGGTATTTATATTTTCTCCATGGTCACCCGCACCAGCGAGGCGTCCGTCACCGCTGTGGAAACCGATGGCCGGATCATGTCCGATTCCAAGATCACCAGCCAGATCGATATTTCCCGCGACGATCCTTCCCAAGCCGCATATTGCATTGTCACTGCGCTGAACTATTCGAAGGATGAAGTTGGGCGTCGGGAAGTCTTCTTACCTGCCGGCGGGGACGCAATCACCCGCATGGCCTTGGACATCCAGACCCGCGAGCGCGCACACGCCGCCAAGGTCTACGGCTGCTCCACCACCATCCCGCCGCATCTGGAAACCAGCGGCGACAACTAAGCAGCCAGCGTCCGCCGGAATGCTAGACTGGCTCGGACTTGAAGCGGCGAAACAGCTACACTGTCGTGCCGCATTGATAAATAACGCAACATAAGGATGTGTACGCACCATGGCTGATGACCAGACACGCTGGCTCACGCAGGAAGCATACGACCGCCTGAACGAAGAGCTCGTCTCCCTGAAGGAGAACCGTCCCGCATTGGCTGCGGAGATCAACGAGCGTCGCGAAGAAGGCGATCTGAAGGAGAACGGCGGCTACCACGCTGCTCGTGAGCAGCAGGGGCAGGAAGAAGCTCGCATCGTCTACCTCGAGGAGCTGCTGGACAGCGCCACGATCGGCGAGGCTCCCAAGGAGTCCGGCGTGGCTCAGGTCGGTTCCGTTTTGCACGTCTACTACGACGATGACGAGGACGACAAGGAAACCTTCCTGCTGGGTACCCGCGGCCTGGAGAGTTCTAACCCTGATTTGGAGACCTACTCCACCGATGCCCCTCTGGGTGCCGCGATCGTGGGCGCCAAGAACGGCGAGTCTCGTACGTACCAGACCCCTAACGGCAATGAGGTGAAGGTCACGCTGATCTCCGCTGAGCCTTACGATCCGGATCTGGACGTTCCTCGCGACCAGCAGTAGGTCTTTCTTTTTCGACGACAAAAGCCCTGCCCTAGATTTTCTTCTAGGGCAGGGCTTTGTTGTTGTCTAAGGTGTTAGTCCCTCTGCAGGTAGCTCAGCAGACGCAGGATTTCGATGTACAGCCAGACCAGGGTGACGGCCAGGCCAAGGGCCACACCCCATGCCATCTTGGATGGAGCTCCGGCGCGCACCAAGCGGTCTGCCTGGTCAAAGTCCAGCAGGAAGCTGAAGGCGGCCAGGCCGATGCAGACGAGGGAGAAGATGATAGCCAGTGGGCCGCCATCGCGCAGTGGGCCAGCTTCGCCGGTGAACAGGCCGAAGACCAGGTTGCCCAGTGCCAGCACTAGTACGCCGATCAGTGCGCCCACCATGAAGCGGGTGAACTTCGGGGTCACGCGGATAGCGCCGGTCTTGTAGACGAACAGCATGCCCACGAACACGCCGATGGTGCCGAGGACTGCCTGGCCAATCAGCGCGCCCGCATCCGCACCGGAAACGGTGACGTTGGCGAACATGAAGCTGATGCCACCCACGAAGAGTCCTTCGAACAGGGCGTAAATAATGGTGACGGCAGCGGAACCGTACTTCTTACCGAAGGTGGAGACCAGCACGGTGACGAAGCCACCGATAGCGCCCACCACGGTCAGGATCATGCCGATGTTCGGGGAGGTAACGGACAGGAAGTAGTTCACTACGGCCATGACCACGATGATGCCCAGCGTGATGCCGGTCTTAGCCACCACGTCATCAACGGTCATGGGGCGATCAGAGGTGCCCGCATTTCCGTAGTTCGCAGCGTTCTGCATGCCCTGGTGGTAAGCAGCGCTCTGCGCACCACCCTGCGCGGTCGCCAGGTTGCCCATGGTGCCGTAGGGGTTCTGGCCCTGCTGGCCACCCTGCTGCTGGTTGGACTCAGCAAATGGGTGCTGGCCTTGCTTGGCCAGGGATCCCATCACCGGGTTCGTGGAACGATTCATGTGACATTCACTCCAATTGTGCGCTTTTGTTGATTTCTAGTGGTTCTAGAACTCCAAGTGTCACATGGTAAACGCATCAGCGTCACGATTAGTTCCCTATGGGCAACATTTTTCCAAATATCTTTAGTAGTTTTGCACTCTCGTGTCCACAGGTCAGATGATTTCGCTAGTATTCGGAAACATGACACCTCAGCGACTGGAACTTGGACCGCTTCCTACCGACCTCGCGCAGGAACTGCGTGACCTCACTGCCAACGCTCGCTTCGGCACCCTGGATGAAAACGGTTACAACCTCGTCATCGAAGCTCCGATGACCGGCGAGACCATCGGCTGGGTAGGCTCCGGCGATGAGGAGCTCGTCAACAAGGCCTTCCGTGCTGCACGTCGCGCCCAGCAGTCTTGGGTGCACGTGCCGTTTTCCGAGCGCAAGCGCATCTTTATGCGCTTCCACGATTCCGTGCTCAAGAACCGCGAGCTCCTGGCAGACATGGTGCAGCTGGAATCCGGCAAGAACCGCACCGGCGCCTTCGATGAAATCCTCGACGTAGCCAACAACGCTCGCTACTACGCCGGCCGCGTGGAAAAGCTCATGTCTCCGAAGTCCCGCCGCACCGCCGTGCCCGTGCTGGCTAAGCCACGCGAGTACCGCCACCCGCTGGGCGTGGTCGGACAAATCTCCCCGTGGAACTACCCTCTGACCTTGGGCATCTCCGATGCCATCCCAGCCCTGCTGGCCGGCAACGCCGTGGTCTCCAAGCCGGACTCCTCCACCCCGTTTACCTCCCTGCTGGTATTCAAACTGCTCTTCGAGGCAGGCCTGCCCCGCAACCTGGTGCAGCTGACCACCGGCTCTGGCCGCGTGGTGGGTTCCGCCATCGCTGAGCAGTGCGATTACCTGATGTTCACCGGTTCCACAAAGACCGGCAAGCTGCTGGGCGAGACCATGGGCCGTCGCCTGGTTGGCTTCTCCGCAGAATTGGGCGGCAAGAACCCACTGATCGTGGCTAGCGATGCAGACATGGAAAAGTCCGCTCGCGGCGCCGTGGAGGCCTGCTTCTCCAACACCGGCCAGCTGTGTGTGTCCGCGGAGCGCATCTACGTGGAGCAGGACAGCTACGAGGAGTTCCTCACCAAGTTCGTGGAGCGCACCAAGGCGCAGTCCATCGGTCCCGGCTTTGATTGGGAGACGCAGGTCGGTTCCCTGGCAAGCGCGGATCAGCTCAAGACCGTGGACGAGTTCGTGGAGGATGCCCGTGAGAAGGGTGCCACCATCGCCGCGGGCGGCAAGGCTCGCCCTGACTTGGGACCTTACTTCTACGAGCCCACCATTCTCACGGACGTTCCCGAGGATGCTCGTCTGCTCAACGACGAGGTCTTCGGCCCCGTCGTCTACGTCCAGCCTGTCTCTGACCTGCAGGAAGCTGTGAAGCTGGCCAATGACACCCCTTATGGCTTGAACGCTTCCGTCTGGGCCGATCCATCCACCGGTTGGGATGTCGCTCCGAAGATCGCCGCCGGTTCCGTGGGCATCAACGATGGCTACGCCGCAGCATGGACCGCCATCGGTGCACCGTCGGGCGGCATGAAGGAATCCGGCATGTCCAACCGCCACGGTGATTCCGGCCTGCTGAGGTACACCGCTGGTCAGAACGTCACGGAGCAGCGCGGCATGTCCATGCGCGGCCCTGAGTCGCTGAGCCGCAAGGCGTACTCCCGCATCATGAGCCGCGCGATGCTGTTGGGCAAAACCCTGCGCCTGCTGCCTTAGTGGAGCACGCCGATGCCCGGGTCAGCCGGGCTCACTGGGATTCGGACGCTGCTCGGTACGTCTCCGAGCACGCCGATTACTTAGATGATTTCCACTGGTGCCCCGAGCGCCTCACCGAGGATCAAGCCCACTTGTTGGGCGATGTCCGTGGCAAGCGCATCCTCGAGCTCGGCGCTGGCACTGCCCCGTGTTCCGCGTGGGTCGCCGCGCACGGCGGTATCGCCATCGCGCAGGACATTTCTCGCGGCATGCTGAGCCGGTCTGACCGTTCCGCGGTGTTCGCCGTGCAATCTGACGCGGCGGCGTTGCCGTTTGTTTCGCAGAGTTTCGACGCCACCTTCTCCTCCTTCGGCGCCCTCCCCTTCCTCGCGGATCTCCCGGGTGCTTTGCGAGAGGTCCGGCGCGTGCTCAAGCCCGGTGGCCGCTGCGTGCTGGCCAGCAATCACCCCATGGCGTGGGTCTTCCCCGACGATCCGGGGCCCATCGGCCTGCTGGCCCAGGTTCCGTATTTTCAGAGCGTGTATGAGGAATTCGCCGAGGACGGCGAGCGCACGTATGCAGAGTATCACCACACCGTCGGCGATTGGATCCGCGCCCACGCTGCCGCCGGCTTACTGCTCGAAGACGTAGTGGAACCGGAGTGGAGGCCGGGCACACCCGCGTGGGGTCAGTGGTCTGAGCTGCGCGGATCCGTGTTTCCCGGAACCGCGATCTTCGTTTCGCGCGCTACTTCCCATTAGCTGGGCGGATCACCAGCTCCTCGATCACGGAGTCATCGCCCAAGTCCACGGCCACGCGTACTGCCTGAGCGATGGACCCGGGCTTGATGAACTCGTCTGCGTCGTATTCGTTGCCGCGCTGAGCTTGGATTTCTCGCTGCATATCGGAATCAGCCTTGCCAGGGTGGATGGAAGTCACGCGGATCGCATCCCGCTGCTCATCCCGGAGCGCGTCGGTGTAGGCCTTCAGCGCGTGCTTGGTGGTGGCGTAGGGGCCGTAGCCCGCGCCCGAGTGGTTGCCTGCGCCGGAGTTCATGGCCACCAACGTGCCGCGCGTGGCCTGCAGCGCGGGAAGCAGCAGGCGGGTGAGCTCGGCGACGGCGAAGAAGTTGACGTCGAAGGCTCGCTGCCACTCGTCCGCGGTCGTCTCCGTAGTGGCCTTGTGCGCCGTCACACCCGCGGCATGGACCAGCACATCGACCTGCTCCAACCCCATTGCGTCTACTTGCTCCCGCACGGCGTCGAGGTCAGCCAGGTCCGCGATGAACGGCTCCGCGCTGGGCAGTTGCTGCGCCACTTCTGCAGCGGTGTCACTGGATCCTCCCACGATGATGTGGTGGTCCTTGCTCAGCTCTTCCGCGATGGCTTTGCCGAGGCCGCGGGAGGCGCCGGTGATGAAAGCGATACGCGGATGGGTGGATGCCTGTTGATTTCTCATACGTCCGTTGTACCTAACTTCGCCATTGCTGCGGGGATGGCTTCAGCGATGCGAGAGGCGCTGGTGGGCGCGAACCCGAACTCTGTCCGGGCGGACAGATGTGCTGCCACCGAGTGAATGCACACCGCGGTGGTTGCTTCCCGCAAGCCCCCGGCCTGCCCCGGCCGGGCGATAAGGGCGCCAATAATTCCGGCCAGCACATCACCAGAACCGGCAGTCGCTCCCCAGGACGAGCCCGCGTCGATGACGTGCGCGTGCTCCCCTTCAGCGATGATCGTCTCGCGCCCCTTGAGGAGCAGGGTGCAGTTCAGTGCGCGGGCCAACTGACATGCAGTCTCCACGCGGTCGTGTTGCTCCACGGATTCGGCCTCCGCCAAACGCTCGCATTCCCCGGCATGTGGAGTCAGCACCGTGCATCCCCTGGTCCGCACCAAGTCACGAAGATCGGCACGCTGTGCAAGCAGCGTCAGCGCATCCGCGTCCACCACCACTGGCTCGTCACGCTCTAGCACCGTCCGGAGCTCCGCGGCTGCGGAATCGTCCGTCCCTCGGCCCGGGCCAATCACCCACGCTTGCGCCCGTCCGGCACTATCCACATCATGGTGCCCCACCACTTCCGGATTCGCTGCGATAGCAGCCGAAGAGTCACCAATGTAGCGAACCATGGAGCTGGTGGTGCGCGTTGCTGCCGTCGTACATAACACACCAGCCCCAGAAAACGCCGGGCTACCAGCGCAAATCGCAACCACGCCGCCACTGTATTTATCGTCGTTAGCGGCGGGTTCACCGGGCAGCGGGCTGGCGTATGTTTCGTCGACGCCAGACTCCAACGCGTTCCAACTACGAAGTTCAACACTGCTCATGCGTTCCAGCATATACACGAAGCGTGTCCCGGTAGCCCGCTAAGCTTGTGCCCCATGAGCACACTGACCATCGAAGATGCACTCAAACTGCAAGTAGGAGCCGATATCCGCCTCGCGGACATCGACCCAGCCTCCACACCAGGGTTGAAAGGCTCCGGGGACAAGCTGGACAAGCGACTCGACAAGTCCCAGGACGACATCAAGGACGAGCTGGAAGATCTGCAGGAGCGTCTGTTCGCCAACCACCGCGCCGGCACCAACCCAGGCAGCGTGCTGATCGTGCTGCAAGGAATGGACACTTCAGGCAAGGGCGGCGCGGTCAAAGCGCTGTATAGAGCGCTGGACCCGCAAGGAATCCGGCTAGCCTCCTTCGGAAAACCAACCGAGGCGGAACAGCAGCACGATTTCCTCTGGCGCGTGCGCAAGCAACTGCCGGAACCAGGGATGATCGGCATCTTTGACCGCTCGCACTACGAGGACGTGCTGATCCAACGCGTGGAGGAAATCGCCACGCCGGAGGTCATCGAGCAGCGCTACACGGACATCGCCGAGTTCGAGAAGGAGCTGGCGCAGCAGGGCACGCGGGTGCTGAAGTTCATGTTGCACATCTCGCCGGAGTTCCAAAAGGAAAACCTCATCGAACGGCTGGAAAAGCCCGAGAAGCACTGGAAGTACGACCCATCCGATATCGAAGCGCGCCTGAAGTGGGAGGACTACCAACGCGCCTATGAGATCGCGATCCAGCGCACCGCCACGGACGAGTCACCGTGGTTCGTGGTGCCCAGTGATAACAAGGACTACGCGCGCCTGGTCGTCCAGCTGGTTTTGCTGGACACGCTACAGAAAATGAACTTGGATTGGCCATCTGCTCCTGTGGACGCCGAGACTGAATTGGAGCGAGTCAAGGCCCTGCCTGACGACCCTCGTGACTGATCTCCCCCGATTGGGTATGTTGTTTCTGGATTGATGGGCGCGAGGAGCACGCTATCCAGATGTCTCTCGCGCGATGAAGGAATCCCGCCAGTTATACTTCGTCCCGTTATTGCCCGTCACCGCTATGTTTCTGGCCTCGTGGGCCTGCGAACAATCGACGTTGCCGTGGTGATTTTGTACCACCTCAACGTCCCAGGTTTTGTGGGCGGCCTGCTGGGCGTGGGCGGGTTTTCACGCTCGCCGGTTATCTGATCACGGCCAACCTGATGCGTTCATGGGACAAGAACGGCAACCTCGGCTTGTCCACGTTCTGGCTGCGCCGATTCCGCCGCCTACTGCCTGCCGTGATCCATACTTTGGTTTCCGTGCTGATTGTTACGGCCTCGCTGCGCAAGCAGGACTTGGGCTCCACGTTGGCCGAGCGTTCCTACTGCATCTATCTGTGTCACATGCCCGTGATCGCGTTCATGCCGCATTCGTGGCTGGAGCAGCACCAATTCTGGGCGTCCTTGATCAAGGTAGTCGTCTCTGTTTTGCTCGCGGCTGTTAGTTGGAGCTGGATAGAGGATCCTATTCGGAAAGATGGAATCGTTGAGTCGGTTCGAGCATGGCGTCGGACACAAAACGAACGCCCCTTCCCCACCCTGGTGGGCGCCGGTGCGGCGGTGATCCTGGCAGCGGTGGTGTCTGTAGGTGCGGTGCCTGCGATCGTTGGTTCGACGCCAACCTCGTCCGCCGCCCCCGCCACGGGATTGGACCCGAACGAACGCCCCACCGCTCCGGCACCAACTACCGAAGCCGCCGCAAGTGACGAGCAGAACACGATGAGTTGCACGCAGGTGATCCACGTGGGAGATTCCACCCCGATCGGCATGTTCTCTCCGGCGATGGTGGACGATCCCAACGAAACTGCCACGGCCAACGATCCCGAGTTTCCTTATGTGGGCAAGCTGGTGCACGAGCTGAACTGGGATCAGTTGCAGACCCTCAACTGCGACAAAAAGCTCTCCGGCTTCCCAGACGTCGAGCCTGTCAAGGGAAACAAGTTGCTGCAGCTGCAGGACGTCTTCGACATCGCTGCCGCTGATCCCCAGGTCCACTTCAACATTGAAACCAAGATCGAAGCCGAAAACCGTGAGGACTCTGCGACTCCCGAGGAGTTCGTGAACGTCATCGTCCCCGTGATCCAGCAGAACAACGCCGTGGACCGCTCCGCCATCCAGTCCTTTGATTGGCGCTCGCTTCCGCTGGCTCACCAGTCCGCCCCTGAGCTGGACATCGTTGCACTTTACGACGAGACCACGTGGAAGGATAACTCCGTGTGGATCGAGCCAATCAACTATGACGATGTCCATGGCGATGTTGTGGCAGCCGCCGAGCAGCTGGGAGCCAACGTCCTGTCCCCCAACTTCAAGCTGGTCAACCAGCAAAATGTGCAGTGGGCGCACCAGCACGGCATCCAGGTCATCCCTTGGACCGTCAACGAGTCCGATGACATCAATCGCATCATCGACACCGGCGTGGACGGCCTGATCACGGACTACCCCACCCGCGCGACCGAAATCCTGAACAGCCGAGGCATCACGATCGCCTAGCAGGCCTTAAGCGATGCTCCTTTCTCGTGGTTCTTGGTGTTCCCGTCGGTTTTCTTCTCGACGCAATACTCGTCGCTGCAAGGTGCGTTCCTCCCAGTTCTGACGCCACCGACCGTCCATCATTCGCTTGCCAGGCCACACGATCGGGCCATCCGGCAGCGTGACCACGACGGTTCCGTCGGGGAAGATCCAGTGATCAGCGCCTTGAGCGTCCATGATCACTTTCATCACGCCGTCCGTCTTGCGGTTGTGGCAGGTACGACAGAGGGTGTGCAAGTTTGCCGGAGTGGTCAAACCTCCCTGATCAAAGGGGATCCGGTGGTCAATATCGCAGTTGGCGGCAGGTATCGAACAGCCAGGTCCGCAACACGTTCCGTCGCGACCCCGCACGTAAGCGGCCATGGCAGCAGGCACCACGTAGGCATCCACAATCTGCTCAGCAATGCCTTCGCGTAGATTACGGATGCTCGTGACATTCACTGCCTGACGTGCTTGCGCGCGATGGCCCTGAGAGAATCGTGCACCGTCTTGGCCTCATCCGCGGGCAGGTAGCCCATCATCTTGGCTCCACCGCCGCTGGTTGGCGTGAACCCTAAACTCCGGCGCGACTCATCCTCATCCCGCTCCGCCGCCTCCGGATCATGCTGCAACACAATCTTGCGCACCCGATTACGAATCGCCGTCGCCCCCGGCAAATGCTGCCCCGCATATCGCGGCGTGAGGTAGCGCGTAATCTCCCGGTCCACCGCCTCCAGCGCCTCTTCTTCCACGCCAATCACCGCCCGCTCAATAGCTCGCAACCGCCACAAGTCAATGTGCGCCATCTGCTCAATCAACGCCGCCAACTGCGGAAACGAATGCAACATCAACAGCGCATCAAAGTTCTGCCTCGCCAACGTCTCCGAGGTCCCCAAACGCGAGGCCACCCGGCAGGAATGCACCCCCACATCGTCAAGAACAGGATCCGGCAGCACCGAACGCCAGGCCGCGAAGTCAGCGCGATTAGTGTTCATGTAGTGAATGGATAGTGGATCGTCCGGCGCGCAGGCGTCGAAAAACAACTCCCCCATAACAACCAAGCCCCTTGTGTAAATGATCGTGTGTGTTGGTGATCAACGCATCGAAACAACGTTCACACATGACTATACGAACGGGCAGGACAAACATTCTAAAAACGCGCTTTCATTAGAACATATGTTCGATTAAGCACCTGCCGCTGAACGGTGGAGATAACCCGAACGCTAGCGCTGCGCCGTCGCTGCAATCAGCATGCGGTCGATATCCCGAAGAACCTGGTCAACGATCGCGGGATCCTGCCCCGGCTCGCGCCGCGCGGCAGCCACGGTGGACTGCGCAGCCTCCAGGGCTACCTTCCTAATCTCGGTGGCCTTGACCCGCATTTGCGAGGCATAGGCCATTCGTTCAGAAATTAGTTCGGATACATCCACGTCGACCTCCGCATCGCGCAACAGGGTATCGCCAGTGCCCTCCACGCGTTCCCCAACTAGACGCTCGCAACGGGCGTCCACTGGCTGACCATCCTCATCCAGTGTGATTTCCCCTTCTGCAACCAGCGCCTTTTTCGCCTTTGCCCGGCGAAAAGCCTCAAGAGACGCCGAGGCATCCATGCGCGCATCGGCTTCCTCTGTCAACCAGTGTTCAATCGAGGCCACAAATTGTGGCGACAGGTCATTGGCATGTCGATAGAGTTCCTTCAATGCAGCCCGATGTCCGCGCGCAATCAGTGCCTCTCGAGCCTGATCATCGAGGGCGTCTGGTCCTTGCGCGAGGTCCAGCTTGTTCAGCAGCCACGGCAACGTCATGCCGGGGATCACCATGGTGCACAGCAGCACCATCAGTGCGATAACGGAGACTTCATGCGCATTGGTCAATGCGCCACCAGGGATAGACAGGATCAGCGCCAGGCTCACCAGCCCACGCATGCCACCCCAGGTCAGCACCACTACTTCCTTCATGCGCAGTGGGGCGATGTCCCTGCGCGTCTTGTGCTTGTTGACCTTGTAGAACCCGAACATCCAGCAGAAACGCACGGCAATCAGTACTAGGGACACGATCAACCCCACGTACACGGCGTGCCACAGGTCAGTGCCCACTTCGTGGATCGCATCGCGGACAGTCAGGCCGATCAGTCCAAAGGCCAGACCGGTGAATACCATCTCCACCGTCTCCCAAAATGCCTGGCCGGACAGCCTATCTTCGGCACCGATGTTCAATCGGGAATTCATCTCCACGGCTGCAATAACGATGGCAATCACGCCAGACGCATAAAGTTCTTCGGCAACGATGTACACCGCGAATGGAACAATCCAGCTAAACGCGGTGCGCGCTGTGGTGGAATCCATCATGTTGGACATCTTCGCCGCCCCCAGCCCACCCAACACACCGATCAGCACGGCCACAGCAACGGAAACCACAAAGTCCCACACCCCCTGCGCGATGGACAAATCGCCGCCAGCGAGAAGAGCCACGAGGGCGACGTGAAAAGCGACGATGGAGGCGGCGTCATTAAAAAGACCTTCCATCTGCAGCGTGGACGTGAGGCGGCGGGGAACCACGGTGGTCTCGGCGACGGCGTCCACAGCCACGGGGTCTGGTGGGGCCAGCGCCGCACCGATGACCACGGCGGCAGCCACGCCCAGGGTGGGGTACATCAGCATCAAGGTGCCGGTCACGGCGGCGATTGTGGCGACGACAAGGAGCACGGACAGGCTGATCACCGTCGAAAGCTGGGAGCGAATGACCGCCCAGCTGGTACGGCGCGCGAGTGCCCACAGCAGGGGTGGGAGGAAAATCGGCAGGATCATGTCGCTGGGCACGTCCAGGCTGGGGAGCCCTGGCACGAAGATGGCGCCCGCGATCACCACGGTCAGCAAAGTGGGCCACGGTAGACCGAGGCGTTCGCCGATGGCTACCATGACGATGCTGACGAAGATCAGGGCAACGATGCCGATCAGAATTTCCACAAGAACCTACTTCATGCTCATGCAACGACAGGAGAATGGTTTGAGTGTACTTGGGAGCGAGACGGCGATTTCTCGCTATAGGGCTTGCACGAGATTTGCCAACCCTTCCTGCCTGCGGTGATTGAACATTGCGACGGTACGGCGCCGCGGCGCATTGGGCCGCAGACCCAGCGCTTCATTGACTGGAGCAAGCTGGTCTTCGATTGACGCGTCTGCGTCCAGGTCATCGAGGGCGATCCCCAGGGCGTCATAGATTGCGGCAACGCCGGTGGCATCCGGTTCGGAACCTGGCGCGAGTGACACTTCAAATGTCTTGTCCTCGCCGAACTTCAAAAACACACGGTCACCAACATTGACGCCCAGATCATCGAGGAACCGCTTCATCGTGGACACTTGGGTTTGCCCCAAGCCGTTGACACGCACGTATTGAGTACCCAATCGCGAATCCAGAGCGCATTCGCCTTTCGGTGGGACGTCGTAGAAGTTGGCAATTCCGCTTCCCACCGCGAAGCCACTGCCACGCAAATGATCAGAATTCACGTCCATCAGCAGATGCCACTCCCCGTCGCGCATCACCATGTCCCTAGTTTCCTCGATACTGCGCGCGTATCGGTCACTTTGCTCTTCGACGCGGCGAATCACCACGCCGTCAATAATCTGAAACTCGGCACCTGCGGAATAGGCTCGGATCGAGTTCTGCGAGATCTCCAGGCGTTCCGCTTCCGCGAACAGTTCCTCCAGTTTCACACCGGAGATCTCACCTTCTTCTAGGTCCACGCCTTCAAGTTCAACAAGCTCAGTTCCCGCATCCACGCGTCGCCCCAGCCAGTCGGTGATGGTGCGGTACTCCTCCATTCCCCATTCAGCCAGTGCCCACTTGTTGAGACTTACCTTGATCATCCGTGGATCCACGGCGTATTGGTTGCTGGCCGAACGTCCATTTACGGAGCCCAGCACCTCAAAGATCTCGTCCACGGTCATCGGCTTCTCGTGGATTGCCAACACAGCGACAGCGCGATCATGGTGACTTCCAGCGTTAATGGCCACGCAATCACCGATGATCAGGCGACTCGCGGACTCTTCACGAGCCAGGAATTCTTCTACCTGATCAGCGCCGATCCCCAGCTCATTGGCAATGTCGGCCAATCGTGCCACGCCGTTGTTATCTGCGTGTGCCTCGAGTGCGGCATCGGACTGGGTGAGGAAGTCCGGCTGCATTGCCCAACCATTGTGAACGAACCATTGGCCGTTGATCTGCTCGAAAATGTCGTTAAAGGTCGCATCAAACGCGGCAGGGCGGTCCACGAGCGCAGGGATTTCCTCGATGAGGTCTTCTACTCGAATCAGCGGGTTGATGCGCTCGGCAATCAGTTCAGCGACCTCGTCAAACAGGTCACACTTCCCTTTACAATCTTGGACAAGGTTCCGTTCGAGCTGGCGAATTCGTTCTCGAGTAATGCCGAAAGCGCTGCCGAGCTCATCCAACGTCTGCTGACCCAGCCACCGTCGTTCAATGATCGCCAACTTGCGCTCATCGTCGGCCGCGGCATCGACAAGCTGCGCCACGGCCTGGTTGAACAGGTAGCGCACGGGATCGCGTGAATCCAGCGATTCTTGCAGGTTAGCGGTGCGTTCTTTCAGTGCGTCCGGTTGATTTCCGACGCCAACCCCGGCCAATTCCGCCCATCCCGCAAACAATAGGACTTCGTCCTCCGGAATGGTTATCTGTTGTGCTGTGCCGCCTTGGAAGAAGTCCGAAGACTCAAAGGTTTCATCATCGGCGTAGAAGTCCGTGATGTTGCCTTCCCATTCTGGAACAAGAAGATCGAGGTCCGCGTCAAAGGCGCTGAGCACTGCCTTTTCCACCATGTTGAGCAGCCGGTATTCGCCTACGCCCTTGATGTCTTGGAGATCAAGCACGCTGGCGGATAGCGGCTCGGGGAAACGGGACATCCACTTCAGCTCCACGGAGGAGGTGGAATCGATCTCCGGCTTGGTGCTGGGTTCCAAGACAGGCGATAACCCGGCAAGCGCAGCGGAACGATGGTTGAGGGCCCACAGCTGAGCGATCTCCATGGGGTCTTTGGTCAGATCACCCAGCCATGGGAAAAGTGCGCTCAATACGCTGGCGGATTCTCGCTGCTCTGTCTGCGGACTGCTGACGGAGAGCGTAGGTTCCGGCTCCTCCGTGGCGCCGGTAAATGCGTTGATTAGCTGCGCAAACTCCTTCTCGCCAATGATCGGCACGGACAGGTTACGAGCTTTCTTAGCCTTGCCGCTTTCCGAGTCCGAGTTAGAGGAAACCAGCACCTTAGACTTTTTAGTCACTCCGCCTACGTCGAATCCCAGCGCCCGTGCGCGCTCTTCCCACTCTTCGCGGGGAAGGTCCATCTGTCCGGTGAAGGTGATGCGATCGCCGGGCTCGAGAGTCAGGCGCAGTTCGTATTCGCCCTGCTGCGGGCTAGCGAGTAGCTCATCGACGAACCCTTGAGACATTCCCAGCTGCGTGCCGAGAGTGGTCAAGGTGTGGCGTTCTTCGTTGGTAATGATCCCGTCCAACCACGCCTCAATAGCAAGCTGGCGCACGAACTCCTCGTGGATGAGGAGAAGATCACTGTGTGGGATGCCGTCCTTCGCGGCCTGCTTCTCTAGTTGCTTGATCTCTGACTTCACCAGCTTCTTGTCGGCGAGGACGGCTCGCAGGACGGTCTTGTACTTTTCCGCGTTGCTCTCCCTTGCTGCAGGCAAGTTGGTGGCCAATCGGCTCAGCCATTCATCGTCGCCCTCACCCTGGGGCTCCGTATGACCACGAGGAATCACGGGGCGGCTTTGTGCGTACTCGTGAGCAGGCATTTTCAGCGTCGCTCCTCGCAGGGGCGCGTCCAAATCTGACGCGTAGAGGTATGCCAGCAACTCTGCCGTCGCTGCTGCATCGGCCAGCGCGGTGTGCGGACGTTCATTGGAGATTCCCGTCACCCGCAGCGCTTCCCCCAGGGACCGCTTGTGCTGTGGAAAGGCCTGTCCGAACAGTACCATTGTGTCCAACACCCACGTTCCGTACGAAGGCAGTGCAACCCCGAGCCGTCCGAACTCGCGGGTCAGGAACCGCACTTCAAAGCTCGCGTTGTGCGCCACCATCGTGCGGCCGTGCAGGAGGGTAGCCAGTTCCCCGGCGATGTCCGCAAACGTTGGCGCGTCCACCAGATCCGACGCCGACAAGTGGTGGACGAAGGTATTAGGCACATCCCGGTGCGGCTGGACCAGCGTCTCCCAGGTCTTTTGCACCTCGCAGTTGTGATCGAGCAAGACCACACCTATTTCAATGATTCGGTCGCTGGAGCCAAATCCGGTGGTTTCAAGATCGATTACTGCGTAGCTGGATGGACGTTGCATGCTGGCCTTCATTCATGGAGAGGTGATCGGTGCGTAACAAGAAACATGTTTGCATACGGCCGGGACAACCACCGGGGAAAATCGAACAGGTCCGAAACTCGTTCAGGCCAGGGCCCCGGTGACTTTTCTCCCCCCGACTCGTTCCAGTATCAACCCAAAATTGAGTGTTTTCATAGATAATGTCCCCTATGTCTGCGTTTGAAGAAGTCCTGGATCAGCTCCGCGAAAACCAACCAAAAGCGAAGTACGGAATCGCTTTCGAGAAGCTGATGGTGAACTTCTTCCGCACCGCACCCACGTTGGCCAATCAGTTTGATGAAGTCTGCCGATGGAATGACTGGCGTTTTAACAACGGGAAGGTCGATACGGGAATCGACCTGGTCGCCCACCGCAAGGACGACGACACGTGGGTGGCCATCCAAGCCAAGTTCTACAAACAGACCACCAACATCCAGAAGAGCCATATCGACTCATTCTTCGAGGCCAGTGGACATTCGTTCCTCACGGAAAAAGGCCGCGAGCACTTCTCGCACCGCTTCATCATTTCCACCACGGATCGCTGGTCTAAAAACGCCGAGGCTGCACTGGAAAACCAGGTCATCGAGACCTCTCGCATCGGCATGGCAGACATTGCAAATGCACCTGTGAATTGGGATGTGGCTTTCCCCGGCTCCGAGATCCAGATCAAACTCTCCAAGAAGCAAGCATTCGCTCCACGCAAGCATCAGGTGGAAGCAATCAGCAAGGTTCTCGAAGGTTTTGAATCACATGACCGCGGCAAGCTGATCATGGCCTGCGGCACCGGAAAGACGTTTACCTCCTTGCGGTTGGCGGAGCAGTTCGCAGAAGCCAATGGAAACAAAGCCCGTGTGCTTTTTCTGGTCCCGTCCATCGCTTTACTCTCCCAGACTCTGCGGGAATGGACTGCCCAAGCCACGATGGAGCTGCGTAGCTTCGCCGTGTGTTCGGACAACAGGGCAGGCAAGGCCGCTGAGGATATCGCTCCGCACGACCTCGAGGTACCCGTCTCCACAAACGGAGAAATGATTGCCTCCACGTTCGCCAGCGGCAAACGCGCCCAAGGCCTGCACGTGGTGTTCTCTACCTACCAGTCTCTCCCTGCAGTACATGAAGCTCAAGAGAAAGGCCTAGAGCCTTTTGATCTGGTCATTTGCGATGAGGCCCATCGCACCACCGGTGTGACACTCGCCGGCGAGGATGCGTCCAACTTCGTCCGTGTGCACGATGCCGAGTACATTCAGGCGGGCAAGCGCCTGTACATGACGGCCACTCCCCGACTCTTTGACGATGCAGTCAAGGGCAAAGCCGCCGATCACTCCGCGGAGCTGGCTTCCATGGATGACGAGGGAATCTACGGCCCAGAGTTCCACCGTCTCGGCTTCGGCGAAGCGGTAGAAAAGGGTCTGCTGACGGACTACAAAGTTCTGGTCATGACAGTGGATGAGGACGTGGCCGCCGATGCAATGGCAGCGGCCCCTGGCCAGGAAGTCAATCTCACCACAGCATCGGCCATGATTGGCGCGTGGAATGCTCTGGCCAAACGCTCGGGCAAACTGCAAGGCCAGAAGGATGGCTTTGAGGTGAATGCAGCGCCGATGCGCCGGACGGTAGCGTTCGCCAAGGACATCAAGGCGTCGAAACAAATTGCCGATTCCTTCCCTTCCCTCGTTGCTGCGCACAAGGAGCAGCTCAACAGCCATGAAGATTTGGACGCTCAGAACGCGAACCTCGAGGTGATTGCGCAGCACGTCGACGGCACGATGAACGCCTTGGAGCGCTCCACCAAGATCTCCTGGTTGGAAGCGGACATGGCACAGGATGAATCACGTGTGCTGACGAATGCGCGTTGTCTTTCTGAAGGCGTGGATGTGCCGGGGCTGGACTCGGTGATTTTCTTCAATCCGCGTAACTCGATGGTTGACGTGGTGCAGTCGGTAGGCCGCGTGATGCGCAAGGCGGAGGGCAAGGATTACGGGTACATCATCCTGCCGGTTGCGGTGGCACCGGGAGCGAGCCCTTCGCAGGCACTGAACGACAACGTGCGCTTCAAGGTGGTGTGGCAGATCTTGAATGCGCTGCGTGCCCATGATGATCGGTTCAACGCCAAGGTCAATTCCATCGCCATGAATGAAGGCCGTGTGGATGAATTGCCTCTTGAGGTTGACCATGTAGAAAGCCAGAAGAGGAAGCTGGATAGCAGTGACGCGCGGACCAGCGAAGATGCTGGTTCAGACGAGAGTTTCGCCCAGCAGGTAGCACTGTTCTCCTTGGAGCAGTGGCAAGAAGCGATGTACACCAAGTTGGTGGACAAGGTGGGCAACAGGACGTATTGGGAGGATTGGGCCGACGATGTGGCCACGATCGCCCAGGCCCAGATCACCCGGATCAAGGCGCTACTCGACGGCGCTGATGCAAAACTTCGCCGTGAATTCGATCAGTTTGTGGAGGGCTTGCGCGGTAACCTGAATGACTCGATTACTGACGACGAAGCCATCAGTATGCTGTCCCAGCACCTGATCACAGCACCGGTTTTCGATGCACTGTTTAGCGAGTATGACTTCTCTGCTCACAACCCGGTGGCGCAGGTCATGCAGCGTATGGCCGATGTTCTGGAGAAGAACAAACTGCAGACCGAGACGGAATCTCTGGAAAAGTTCTATGCATCGGTGCGGGTGCGAGCCTCTGAGGTTTCCTCCGCTTCTGGCAAGCAGCAGGTGATCAAGGAGCTCTACGAACGCTTCTTCCAGAAAGCCTTCAAGAAGCAGGCCGAGGCTCTGGGCATTGTCTACACCCCGGTGGAAATCGTGGACTTCATCCTGCGCGCTGCCGATGATGTGTCCAAGATGCACTTCGGAAAGGGTTTGACTGATGAGGGGGTGTGCATCCTCGATCCATTCGCGGGCACTTCGACGTTCATGGTGCGATTGCTGCAGTCCGGACTAATTAAGCCGGAAGATATGGCACGGAAATATGCGAACGAACTCTTCGCTACCGAGATCATGCTGCTGGCCTATTACGTCTCTGCGGTGAATATCGAGACCACGTATAACGCGCTGAGGGCCGAAGAAGCTTTGCGTAACGGCGAGGCTGAGCCGGAGTACGTGGCGTTCAACAACATCGCGTTGGCGGATACGTTCCAGATCCATGAAGAGGGCGACATTCTGGATCTGGAAGTGTTCGCCAACAACAACGAGCGTATCCAGCGGCAAAAGACCGCGCCGATCAACGTGATCATCGGCAACCCGCCGTATTCCTCGGGACAGAACTCGGCCAACGACAACAACGCGAACTTGAAGTATCCAACACTGGATCAACGGATTGCGGAGACATACGCCGCAAAGTCCACTGCAGTGAACAAGAACTCACTGTACGACTCCTACCTGCGTGCTTTCCGCTGGGCCACAGATCGTATTGGGGACCAAGGAGTAGTTGTATTCGTATCAAATAACGGTTGGGTAGATGGAAACACTGGTGATGGTGTTCGACTATCTCTCATTGAAGAATTTTCAGATATCTATGTGCTCAACCTACGTGGAAATTCTCGTACCTCGGGCGATCTGGCAAAGAGAGAGGGTAGCAACCCATTTGATATCCGAGTCGGTGTGAGCATCTTGATTGGCGTAAAAGACCCGCAGGCCAATGAAACAATAATCCGTTACGCTGCAAGTCCGGACTATGCATCCAAAACTGAAAAACTAGATAAGGCCAAGACTGCCACAGTTAGCTCCATTGATTGGACACGTATCGAACCAAACGAATATGGGGATTGGCTAAGCAAGCGCAGTCCAGATTTCGCCACCTGGCCGGTAATCGGAACCAAGAGAGAAAGCCCAGAAATCTCGATTTTTCACAACTTCTCAGCGGGTCTAAAGACAGGGCGAGACTCCTGGGCATATGCACAAACGGAGCAACGGTTACTTGCAAACCTAGATTTGCTAGTCAAAACCTATAACCAGGCAAGGGAAGAATTCGCACTGTGGTCACGACCACTCGAAGTATCTAAGCCGCGCGAATCGGACTTCAACAACTTTCTACGCGAACACCCTGAATATTTGGATCCCACCAAGATTTCTTGGAACCGAACTCTAAAGAACCTCGCATGCAAGCAAAAACAGATATCCATGCGAGCAGAAAGGATTTTTGAGTCTCAGTACCGCCCATTCACAAGCCAGTACGTCTACTTCCATGCTCACCTAAACGATATGACCTACCGTCTCCCATCGATGTTCCCCACTCCACGGCACCTGAACGTGGGCTTCTATGCCCTAGGTATTGGCGCTACAGCTAATTTCAGCTTGCTATCGACCACTCTCCTACCAGATGTTCAAATGATTGGGGCAGGTCAAAATGGCCAATATTACGCACGCTTCACTTGGGAGGAAGTCGAAACTTCAGATGACAGTCTGTTTGGGGAAGGTGGAGTTAGTGTCTGGGGAACAGACGGCGAAGCATCAATCTACGGTGTCATCGGCGAGGTAGTCGAGGGCTACCGTCGAGTAGACAACATCACCAAAGAGATCAAGATCCTCTACAGAGATGCGTTGGGGTCAGATATCACAGGTGACGATATTTTCCATTTCGTATACGGCAAACTGCATGATCCGAATTATCGCATAACTTACGCAGCAGATTTGAAAAAAATGCTCGCCCATATCGAAACGCCACCTACTCGAACTGAGTTCGATGAGTTTGCAATCGCTGGTCGCAAGCTCTTGAATCTCCATGTCAATTATGAAGATGTCGAGCCATGGCCACTGACGCTCGACGTGACGGGCCAGGAGGACGACCGCGAGACGTGGCGCGTCACAAAGATGGCGTGGGCAAAGAAGAAGGACCCGGAGACTGGAAAGAACGTCAACGATGTGACGCGATTGAAATACAACAAGCGGGTCACGATTAGTGATATCCCGGCGGAGGCCGATGAGTACATGTTGGGCTCCCGATCTGCGCTGGCGTGGATCATTGACCGTTACCAAGTTAAAACAGATAAGGCATCGGGCATCGTCAATGATCCGAACGATTGGGCAGACGAAGTGGGCAACCCTCGGTATATCGCCGATTTGATCGGAAAAGTCACTCGAGTAGCTGTAGAGACTGTGCGAATCGTAGATGGCCTGAACAACGACGCGGAAAACAACGACTAGGAGCCGACCATGGGTTTTGATTCGAAAATGCACCAATTAATGGTTCTGCTTAAGCATGCAGAAAGCGGAAAGATTCAGCTCCCCGACTTTCAGCGCGGCTATAAGTGGGAAGACGAAAGAGTTCGTCAGCTCCTGACGACAATTCTCCGAGGACACCCGCTGGGAATCCTCATGCGCCTGGAAACAGGCAATGAGTCCATTCGATTCAAGCCTCGTCCTATTGCTGGCACTGAAGACACAGCTACGAGCGAACCAGATTACTTGCTTCTTGATGGACAGCAACGCCTAACCAGCTTGACTCAGGCACTAACTGGAGATGGTGTGGTTCACACTAAGGATTCACGCGGAAAGCTGCTCGTTCGCAGGTACTTTGTGAAAGTTGCCGATCTTCTCGGCGAGGACCAATTTACCGATGAGTCGGTTATTTCCGTCCCCGAAGACGGAACAATCCGGACAAATTTCAATCGCGAAATCGTTTTAGATTTGCGAACCAATGAAGCTCAGATCGAAGCTGGGTATTTCCCATGCAACCTGCTTTTCAACACCATCGATGCCATCGGATGGTTTGGCGGACATTCTTGCCCTAACATACTGCAGGACTTCACGGCTAAGGTCATCCAGCCGCTACAGAGCTACCAGATTCCAGCCATCGATCTCGATCGCCGTACCGACAAAGCAGCCGTGGCAACGGTATTCGAAAAGGTCAACGTTGGCGGACTCCCGCTCAACGTCTTTGAACTGCTCACCGCTGTTTTCGCGGGCGACAAGAGCTTCTACGACCAGAATGGTAAAGACTTCCGGCTCAACGATGACTGGCTAGCAATCAAACAGTCTTGGCATGGTCATGATGCTTTGGGCAAGGTGGAAAACACAGACTTCCTGCAAGCAATCACCCTCCTCGCGACGTTTGAGCGAAGCAAGCAAGCCATCGAGGGAAGAAAGCTCGGTGTTTCTGCCAAGCGTGAAGACATCCTGCAACTAGATCTAGAGAACTATCTTCGATGGCGCGAGCCCCTAACCCAAGCCTTCATCTGGTCAGCGAACTTCTTGGCTGACGATCACATTTTCAAGGCTAAAGATGTCCCTTATCCAAAGCAGTTAGTCCCTCTCGCTGCGCTCCGAGTCGTTCTGGGAGAGAAGGCTGACCACTATTCAGTCAAGAATCGGATTCGCCAATGGTACTGGGCTGGTGTTCTGGGAGAGCTTTACGGTTCTGCCATTGAGACTCGTTTTGTCCGCGACCTCGAAGCAGTTCCGGCCTGGGCAATGCAAGAAGAAGACGCAGGCACTCCACGAACTATTCAAGACGCAAGTTTCATCGAGTCTCGGCTCCACTCCATCAGAACCAGAAACTCAGCTGCATACAAGGGCATCGCGGCGCTCATTATGGGACATAACTCGAAGGATTGGATCGAAAATAAAGCCTTCGGCTCGTTCCACAATCGGGATATGAACGTGGATATCCACCACATCTTCCCCAAGAAGTGGTGTGAACTGAATAGCATTGACTATGAACGCCAAGAGTCGATCATCAACAAGACGACGCTCAGCGCTCGGACCAATCGGGTAATCGGCGGACACGCTCCATCCAAATACTTGAACAAGGTGTCACAAGAATCCGGTCTCTCCGACCCTGCAATCGATGAGGTGCTATCCAACCACTTAATCAATCCCGAACTTCTACGCGCCAACAAATTCGATGAGTTCTTCGAGGCTCGTAGGAATCAACTCTGTGAACTAATCGGTGAAGCAATGGGCAAGGACGTGCAGCGAGATGTAAGCCAAGGTAAACATTTGGAGGATTCTTCTCAGTTCGATCCAGAGGCGCTCGATGACCTCACACCGGAGGATGCACAGGAATAGGCCGAACAGCAGTGCGCAGCCACCTGAGAAGGCTTGAGGTGGACTCAGAGTATTGCGTCGAAAACGACCAACACCTCCACCTCACCGGCCTACACTCTAATGAACGGCTCAGCACCACCACCCCACCCACGCTGAGCCACAGTTCACACTAAGGAGACGACCGTGAAGGACTCACTCACCACCGGCATCGAGCACACCATGACCTACGTGGTTCCGGGGAATCGGACGGTGCCGAATCTACTGCCCGAGGCGTCGGACTTCACCGCCATGCCCGAGGTGCTTGCGACTGGGTACATGGTTGGCATCATCGAGTGGGCCTGCATGGAAGCCATCCGTGATCACCTCGACGAGGGCGAAATCTCGCTGGGAACGCACGTGAACTTCTCCCACCAAGCGCCCACCATGCCCGGCGACACCGTCACCATTGAGGTGAAGGTCATCGCCGTAGAAAAGCGGGCAGTGACTTTTGAGATCAGCGCTCGGGATTCGTACAACACGATCAGCGTCGGCACGCATCAGCGTGGCGTAATCGGCAAGGAGAAGTTCGAATCTCGGTTGCCGACGGTGAGTTAGCCTCTTAAAGCTCCAGCTCATCGAGCAGCGCATCAAACGCGCTGGCCACGTCGGTCCGCCACAGTACGTCCACGCGAGCATCCGCCCGGCCCGGTCCCCCGTTGATCACCACCACGGGCTTACCGGCTCGCTGAGCGTCCAGCACAAACTTGAAGCCGCTCATCACCGCCAGCGAGGATCCGGCGACGAGGAGGAAGGAGCTGGCGTCGAGAAGTGAAACGGCCTGGTGCCTGCGCGCGGAAGGCACCGACTCACCGAAATACACCACGTCCGGCTTCAACAACGGCGACCCGCAACGCGCGCAGCCCGGCATCACGAACCGGGCGACAACAGACTCGGGCAGGGTGACGTCGCCGTCCGGATTGACCGTGGAATCGTCGACGAGGATGGAATCGATGTAACCGGGGTTGGCGGCCTCGAGTCGGCGGTCGAGTTCGCGTCGGTCTTCCTTGTAGCCGCAGGTCAGGCAGGCTACGGTCGCAAGGTCGCCATGCAGGTCGACGACACGTCTGGCACCCGCACTCGTGTGCAGACCGTCTACGTTTTGGGTGACAACGCCGGTGATGAGCCCAGCGCGCTCTAGCTCTACGAGAGCGAAGTGCGTGCGATTCGGATCCGCCTCGCGCATGGTGCGCCAGCCGACGAAACTACGCGCCCAATAGCGATGAGAAGCCGCAGGATCGTGGCGAAACTCCTGATAGGTCATGGGGCGATGACGCTTGAGCGAACCGTGGGGGCCGCGGTAATCAGGGATGCCGGAATCGGTGGACACGCCCGCGCCGGTGAGGACGAGGGCGGGACCCTGGCGGAACAGTTCGGCAGTGCGCTTGAGGGCATGAGCAGGTGGGGTGGGCTCGGCGGTTTCCGCAACGACGCGCTCGATGGAGCGGATGGCCGCACGGTGAGTCATCTCCACGGCTTTGGTGAAGCGAGGATTGCGGGTGCTGTGGGCGTTCGGCATCAGAGTCCATTGTGCATTATGGAGGTAGAAACTACTTTCCACACACCATGCCGATTCGTCTTAAGAACGGGCGAACGATACTGGGACGATCAAGTTGCAGCCCTCACCTCATCACGGCACAACTTAACCGGAGTTAACGCTGCCAAGCGCGGTGCTGGGTAAGCAGCTCCAGCACCGGGCTGGCGGCATCCTCAGGCGAGGACACGGACACAATGCCAGGCTGATCGACGTTCACCTGAGCCTTACCCATGGCGCTTGCCGCCTCGTTACCAACCACGATGATCGCCTTTTTGTGCCGATCAAACTCGCGGAGCATAGTGTCCACCTGCGGATCGTCCGGAGGACTGATCAGGACTACCGCATCAAATTCAGTGGAACGAGCCGTGAAATAGGTTCTGGAGACTGAAACCTCGGAACCATCAATAGGCAATGTACCGCCCTGAGTGGAGACGAGCATGGGTACCACCCCGGCATCAAAGAGTTCATTAAGTAGCTCGCCCGCTCCTTCCAACTGCTGACCAGGCTGCACAAGGATAGCCACTTGGCGGCCATCGACGGGCCAAGTCTTACCAAGCTGAGACAACGCTGGGGAGGGTTCTACATCCGCCACGCTCTGAGGTTCGGGATGAGGCAGCCCAAGATTATCGGCAACGGCCTCAGCCAACCCTTGATCCACGTGAGCCAGAACTTCAAGGTACCGCACCTTGATGGCCTCCTCGTAGCATTTACCGAGTTCGAAGGAAAACGCGTCGATGAGGTGCCGCTTCTCCACATCGGTGAGGGAGATATAGAACATCCGAGGCTGAGAGAAGTGATCCTCGAAGGACACGGGATTGGCCCGCGTGATGGCACCAGACACCGGTTGAGGAACGTCGATGAGAGCACCCTCGGAAACTGTCGCTTCCGTAGGATTCCCCGCGTCCAGACTGTTTGGCTTATAAGGGGCCATACCTACGTGAGCGCCCTGCTGGTACATACCGTCACGGTGGTTATCATTGACCGGCGCGTGAGGACGGTTGATAGGCAGCTGGCTGAAGTTTGGACCGCCCAAGCGGCTGATCTGGGTGTCGAGGTAAGAGAAAAGGCGTGCCTGCAAAAGGGGATCGCTCGTGACGTCAATACCGGGGACCAGATGGCCGGGGTGGAAAGCGATCTGCTCCGTCTCTTCAAAAAAGTTCCCTGGATTTTTGTTCAACTCCAAGGTGCCGATGATCTCCACAGGAGCTAACTCCTCGGGGACGATTTTTGTCGGATCGAGCAGGTCAATTCCCTCAAACATTTGATCCTCGGTATCAGGGAAAACCTGAACACCCATATCCCATTGTGGAAAAGCACCAGCCTCGATGGCATCTGCCAGGTCACGGCGATGGAAGTCCGGATCAATGCCACCGGTGATTTGCGCTTCCTCCCACACTTGCGAGTGAACGCCAAGCCGTGGCTTGAAGTGGAACTTCACCAAGGTGGTTTCTCCCGCATCATTGATCATTCGGAAAGTGTGGACTCCGAAACCCTCCATGGTGCGGTAGGAGCGGGTGATTCCACGGTCTGACATATTCCAGAAGGTGTGGTGGGTTGCCTCCGTATGCAAACCTACGAAATCCCAGAAGGTATCGTGAGCGCTCTGTGCCTGGGGAATCTCCCGATCAGGATGTGGCTTGGCCGCGTGAACAACATCCGGAAACTTAATTCCATCCTGAATGAAAAACACAGGGATATTGTTACCCACAAAATCCCACGTGCCCTCGTCGGTGTAGAACTTCACGCCCCATCCGCGCGTATCGCGGACGGTGTCAGCGGAACCACGGGAACCGAGAACGGTAGAAAAGCGTACAAAAACAGGGGTTTCCTTCCCTTCTGCAAAAACCCCAGCCTTCGAGATCTTGGAGGCTTTACCGTTGGAAACGAAAGTTCCGTGTGCACCTGTGCCACGGGCGTGAACCACGCGCTCGGGAATGCGCTCATGATCGAAGTGGGTGATTTTTTCGCGGAAGTGATGGTCTTGCATGAGGAGCGGGCCACGTTCACCCGCTTTCAAGGAGTGGCTGGTCTCACTGAGCCTGCCACCTTGGGCTGTGGTCAGATACTCGCCCTGTTGAGCTCGTGGGTCCACGTCGCCAGACCCGAAGTGAAACGGGCAACCCGTAGGCGAGTACGGGTGAGGAGAGGCTTGGGCTTCTGGTTGCTGCGGTGGAGTAGTGGGATTGGTGGGCTGCTCTACCTGCGGGGTGTAAGCCCCGGGCGTACCGGGTGCTTTATCGCCTTGGGGTGAAGCAGCAGGTTGAGAACTCGAATTCTGAGCCATTTCATTAATCCTAGAGGTTGCGGTGAGGGTGGGTAGTGACCATGGTAGCCATGAAAAACATTCAGCAGATGTAAATGCGCCCCTGACCGCCCTCCGGAGCGCGCATATACAGTCTGAAATATCTTACCTGTATACGCCGTTCAAGCGCCCCACGATGGAAAGGTCTCCATTGGGGCCGAAGCAACTTTTAGCGCCCGCAGCTATGTACAGACCGTCTACGATGTGAGCGACTACGCCCGTGATGAAGCCCCGTGTGGTAAGTCAACTCCACGTCTGCGGTGTAGGTGAGATTGTTTTCACTCGCGGTGTTCGGCATCGGAGTCCATTGTGCATGATGGAGGTATGAATTCTTCTGCTTATACTGCGCCGGTTCGCCTCGAAGGTGAGCGAGTAACGCTGGAGCCATTGACCGTTGAGCATCACGACGAGTTGGTGGAGGCGGTGAAAGATGGCGAGTTGTGGAAGCTGTGGTTTACGCGGGTGCCGTCGCCAGAGCAGATGGGCGAAGAGATTGCCACGCGGCTGCGCCGACTAGATGAGGGAACGATGATCCCACTGGTTCTGCGCTCGGCATCTACTGGGCAGGTACTTGGGATGACGACGTATTACGACCCGGACGTTGCGAACCGAAACATTGAGATTGGCTACACGTGGATGCGTGCGTCGGTGCAAGGCTCGGGTGTGAATGCGGAAGCCAAGTTGCTCATGCTGCGGCATGCTTTCGAGGTGATTGGATGCGAGCGAGTGGAGCTACGCGCGCATCACATGAATCAGCCTTCACGGCGAGCGATCGAGCGGCTGGGGGCTCATTTGGATGGAGCGCTCAGGCGTCACACGCTGCTGCCGAATGGAACGTGGCGCGATACCTGCGTGTACTCGATCCTGAAGTACGAGTGGCCAACGGTGGAGACGGGGCTATTGGCGCGGTTGGGGTAAATGCCGGTCAACGACCTGAATAGCATTCCGTTCCAGCTGATTCTCGAAGCAGAGGAAGATCTTGAGGAAACCCAATGAATTCACCCACTAAAGCGATTGGGTGTTTCATTCTGGGATTCGTCGGAGGGTTCGCGTTCCAATGGCTTACTCAAGGAACTTTTGACTCCATTTTCACGGGGCTTTTCGGTTCAGCAATTTCGTTCTTCTTGATCAACGCTGGCATCCCTTTGGTTGCCCTTGGAGCTTTCCTGCTCGTTCGGTGCAAAGGGCAACTCGTCAGTTGGGGCGCTGCGGGGACCGTACTTGGTATCTTTATGTTTCAGTTCATTGTGTTCTACCTGATGTGGTCATTCGCTAGCGCTAGTAACTCGTCGAGTAAAACAAGGAGCGAGAGAACTCTATAGTCCGAGACTCGCTTCATCCCCCTCGGTCAAGCTATTGATACTTCTTCGCGACCT
The DNA here is from genome assembly GCF_900232865.1 of Corynebacterium dentalis. Classification (GTDB taxonomy): domain Bacteria; phylum Actinomycetota; class Actinomycetes; order Mycobacteriales; family Mycobacteriaceae; genus Corynebacterium; species Corynebacterium dentalis. Next base: position 332,257 of record NZ_OCTS01000001.1, read on the forward strand.
CTCGAAATCCCACCAAAAATTGTGCCCCCAGTCGGACTCGAACCGACACTGAATGGATTTTAAGTCCACTGCCTCTGCCAATTGGGCTATAGGGGCGTTGATCCTACGTCACCGTTTGCAGCAACCACCATGTGCAACCGCAGTCACCGAAACAAGCAGGCCAGCTACCAGAAACTAGCCGTTCCGGCGCACGACCTCCGCCAGGATCCCGTCTAGAATATCCTTTTCGCTCACGGTGATGAACTTCAGCCCCTGCTCTAGGAACAGCGTGGTGAAAACGTCCACCACAATCGCGCCGCCACCAATCACGTCAGCGCGCCCGGGGTGCATTGGCCCCAGTTCCATCCGCTGCTCAGTCGTGCGAGCAAGCAGCTCACGGGCGGTAGCGCGGAAATCCTCCAGCGAATGCTCGGACATGTGATTGCGCTCAGGATCGTACTCGGTCAGCCCAAGAGTCAGAGAGCTCATCGTCGTCATCGTGCCGGCCACACCCACCACGCGATCCACCGCAGACAGATCCACGGCCTCCTGCACATCGCCCATCATCTGCTGCACAAACGCCTCAGCCTCGGCCACCTCCGAAGCAGCAGGTGGCTGAGTGTGCAGGTAGCGCTCCGTCAGCCGCACGCAGCCCATATTCGCGGAATAGGACTCGTTCACAGAGCCAGAGGCCGTGCGCACCACAAACTCCGTGGAGCCGCCGCCCAAGTCGATCACGCATACGCGCTCCTCGTCCCCCAGCGCGCCCAGATCAGTCACCGCCCCGTTGAAGGACAGCTCCGCTTCTCGCTCGCCGGTAATCACCTCGGCACTCAATCCAGAGCGGATGCGCCCGAGGTGGCGCTTCGAAATCTCAAAGAACTCCTCCCGGTTCGCCGCATCCCTAGTCGCGGACGTCGCGCCCATCATCACGTCCTGCACGCTGTACTCAACCATGCGGTCGGCGTACGTCGAAAGCGCCGCATCCACACGCTCCAGCGCCTCGTCGGCGAAGCGGCCGGTGGCGTCCACTCCCTGTCCCAAGCGCACGATGATGTTGTCCCGATTCAGCTCATTGAGGCTGCCATCAGGCAAAACCTCAGCAATCAGCAAGCGAATCGAATTGGTGCCGCAATCAATCGCGGCGAAGCGTGGCGCAGTGGTCATCGATTATTCCTCCGTGCTGGCTTTCTCCATGGACGTTCCCAAGCTTTCCGACGCCGGCCAGTCGGCAGGCAAAGCCGTGCCCACCAGCTTGGGGTTATTCTCCGCAGCAAGTGCCACAGCTTCCGTGCCCAACCGCACGCGATCAGGGCCTTCGGCCAGCGCATAGGCAATCAAGACGTGCAGGCACTTCACCCGGTCCGGCATGCCACCGCCAGAGAAATCCGTGCCCAAGTCCTCCATCGCATTGCGTTCGGCAAGGAAGTGCTCATGCGCTGCCTGGTAATCGGCAGCCAACTCCGCATCTTCCACCAGGCGAGCCTGCATCGTCTTCATCACGCCGGCGACTTCCAAGCGGGAAGCCTCAGCGGTCAGGCGAGGATCAGTCAAGTAGTACAGCGTGGGAAACGGCGTGCCGTCGTCCAAGCGGGGCAGCGTCTTAACCACTGCGGGCTTTCCATCCGGCGTGCGGTAGGACACCTCCACCGCTCCGCGGGGACGGCGGCCCAGCTGGGTTTCCATGGTGTTGAGATCGGCTTCAGAAACCGCCACGCGGTTCTCCTTAAAAAATTTCGGGGACTGCTGGCAGGCTATTGGCCAGCAGGAGGTTCTTCCACGGTCGGCAGATCGTTGTTCTGCGCTGGATCGTCCTCAGGCGCTGCAAGTTCCGGTACGGAGATGGAATGCCATAGCTGCTGGTACCACTCGCCGCGCTGCGGCACGTCTTCGTCGGCACCCGGGGTGGATTCCGGCGCGGTGGCGTTGATCTCCGGGCTGATGATGCGGAATGCGGACTCGCCCTTTTCGATCAGCCCCAGGCGCGTGCGGGCCTGCTCGCGGATGTAATCCTCGTTGTTGTAGCGATTGAGCTCGTCCGTGAGCCGCTCTTTTTCCTGCTGCTGTTGCGCAATCTGCGCGTTGAGCTCCGCCAGCTCCGCACGCTGCTCAAAGTAGTTGCGCAGCGGCGAGGCGATGGACACAGCCAAGAAAATGACCAGCAACAACGCTGCGATCAGCACCGCAGGGCTGACCTGGCTGGGAAGTTGGATGAAGCTGCGAGCAATGCGCTTCGGAGCGGCCTGCGCACGCTCGCGCAAACGTTCCTGGCGCTCGACACTGCGAGCGCGAGGAATGCCTCCGCGGGTTGGTGCGCTATCGGTCTCAGTCATACTCCCTCACACCATACTCGCCGGTGCGCGCAAGCCCAGCTTTTAGGCCTTGAAGCGTGGGAACGCGTCGCGACCTGCGTACTCCGCAGCATCGCCCAGGATCTGCTCGATGCGCAGCAGCTGGTTGTACTTCGCCACGCGCTCGGAACGAGCAGGTGCACCGGTCTTGATCTGGCCACAGTTCAGGGCCACCGCGAGGTCGGCGATGGTGACGTCCTCGGTCTCGCCGGAGCGGTGGGACATCATGGTGCGGTAACCGTTGCGGTGTGCCAGCTCCACGGCGTCGAACGTCTCGGTGAGGGTGCCGATCTGGTTCACCTTCACCAACAGGGCGTTGGCGGCCTTCTTCTCGATGCCCTCGCGGAGGCGCTGTGGGTTGGTGACGAAGAAGTCGTCGCCCACGATCTGCACCTTGTCGCCAATTGCGGCGGTGAGGTTGGTGTAGCCCTCCCAATCGTCTTCCTGCAGTGGGTCTTCGATGGAGACGATGGGGTACTCATCAATGAGGTCGCCGTAGACCTTGGCCATCTCTTCGGCGGTGTGCTCGCCGCCTTCGAAGTGGTACTTGCCGTCCTTGTAGAACTCGGAGGATGCAACGTCCAGCGCCAGTGCCACGTCGGTGCCCAGCTCGTAGCCGGCAGCCTTGACTGCCTCCACGATCAGGTCCAGTGCAGCCTTGGTGGAGTCCACGGACGGTGCGAAGCCGCCCTCGTCGCCGAGGCCGGTAGACAGTCCCTTGTCTTTGATGACCTTCTTCAGGGAGTGGTAGACCTCGGTGCCCACGCGCAGTGCTTCGTGGAAGGTCTCTGCGCCGATTGGGGCAATCATGAATTCCTGCACGTCCACGCCGGAATCTGCGTGTGCGCCACCGTTGAGGATGTTCATCATTGGCACAGGAAGGACGTGACCGTTCGGGCCGCCAACGTAGCGGAACAGTGGCAGGCCTGCGGATTCAGCGGCGGCGTGAGCCACGGCCATGGAGACACCCAGGATGGCGTTGGCGCCCAGGCGGGACTTGTTATCGGTGCCGTCCAGAGCGATCATCGCGTTGTCGATCAGGCGCTGGTCGTCAGCTTCGAGGCCCACGAGCTCGTCGTCGATCTCGTCGAGGATGTTGGCGACAGCCTCCTGCACGCCCTTGCCTAGGTAGCGATCATCTTCGTCGCGCAGTTCGTGTGCTTCGTGCACGCCGGTGGATGCGCCGGAGGGAACGGCTGCGCGGCCGATGGAGCCGTCGTCCAAGCCGACCTCAACCTCGACGGTGGGGTTACCACGGGAATCGAGAATTTCGCGGGCGATGATCTGCATAATTTCGGCCATGTGTGAAGCCTCCTCAGGCTCGTGACGTTGTTGGGCACAGCAAAACTGCGCCGTGCGGTCTGCCCCTATTGTTCCATTAAATCTTTGTTGGATGCGCCGAGTTTGCCCCCGTTGCGGGGTCTCTTTTTCTTTCCGACGCCAACCCTCCCCTAATTCAACCCGTCTCTCCAGTCCCATTTTTCTCAATAATCACTTGCGTAACGCTGAGAAAGCTTTGAGATTCACTGAGTCCTCTAGCTTCCCTCCCCCAACTTCCCCGAACCTCGAAAGGCCCTGACATGACTTCCAGCTCCACCTTCTCCCGCGTGGCTAAGCGCGCTTCTGCCGTGGCTGCGGCCGCCCTCCTCGCGACCGGCGTGGCAGCCCCTGCCGCTCAGGCGCAGGACCTCGGCACGCTGCTGCAGGGCCGGGGCACGGCCAACAACCTGAGCGATCAGGCGCTGGCCGGCACCCGGCGCTAATCTCCCTTAACCGCTAAACCCCTTCCGGCGGCTGATTGAGCCCGTAGTTGGCCGCCGCATCGCGCACCTTTAGGACGTACTCGTCGCTCAAGTTGTAGGAGCGGATCGCGCGCGTCCATCCTTCCGGCGTTCCCATGTCGCGCTCGTAGTCGCACAGCAGGCGCACGGCAGATGCGGCCGCGTCGTCGATATTCTGCGGTGACGATTGTCCGTCGCCGTTGGCGTCCACGCCGTAGCGCTGCCAGGATTCCGGAATGAACTGCAGCGGCCCCATGGCGCGGTCAAACTCGCTATCGCCATCCATCTCACCGTTGTCCGTGTCCTCCACGGTGGCGAACTGGCCGCCATTGAGCTGCGGGCCGAGGATCGGCGGAACGGCATAGCCGTTGTCGTCGAGCTTGGAGACACCGTACTTCACACCGTCATAGGTGCCGTGCACGGTCTCTACGTAACCCAGCCCGGCCAGCGTGTTCCACGTGATTCCGCACTCGGGACGCGATTCCCGGGCGATGACCTCGGCGTTGCCGTAGGCGATCAGCGCTTGGACGGGAATGCCCGTGGCCTCGGAAATTGGGGTGGCCCAGTCCATCAGCTGCAGGGCGGTACGCCCAGCGGTGTGGATGTTGATTGACGGCGCAGGTTCGGCCGCCGCTGGGGGCACGTCGTCCGGCACCTGGATGCGATCCTCGTTGGAGTCATTGACCGCGGCCATGCCGGAAATAATGAAGCCCACCATCGCGATAACCAGCAACAACGCGGCGATTACCGCGAAAACTCCGCAGCCGCTGAGCAGGCCAGCGCGCGGGCGCTCACCAACTGGCTTTGCTGGAGGCTGCGCCCGATGGCGCGAGGGCTGGCGCTTTGGCGCAGGCAGATCGCTCACTTTCTTGCGCGGCGATTGCCGATGAGTACCACGCTCAGGCATTGCCTACCTCCCTGCACAGCACCGCACCCAGCGACCCAACCGGCAATTGCACATGCTCTCCCTTCATTGCGGAATCAGCGTGCTCCGCAGATACGTCCACAAACAGCAGATCCGCAAGCTCCGGATACGGCCTCGGCAATACCTCGACGGTGGCTCCCAGGAGCAGTCCGCGGGTGGTCAGATAGCGCAGCAAGGCGGGATCGCGATCGCTGATGCGGTCGATGATGAAATGGTCGCCGAGCTTGGCGTCGGCCAAAGTAAAAACTTCGGGAACGGTGACCATGCCACGCGCATCTGGAATCGGGTCCCCGTGCGGATCGCGGGTCGGGGTGTGCTCCACGAGACCTTTGGCGGCCAGGCGCTTGATGGCCTCGGACGTGGTGGAGGTGCGCTGGCCGAGACGCTCCGCGATGCGCCCGAGGGTCGCGGAGCCGTCGCCCCATTCCTGCAGGTCAAAAATGGCCTTCAGGTGATCCTGAGACTTATCGGGCAATTCTGTGACGTGCATGCGTGAAAGTGTACGGGACAACATCATCAACGCGCTGGCCCGTCTACAGCAGGAGTTCACAGCGACATTCCTTAGCAACGGCGAGCACTACAAGCAACCGCTCGAGGAGGTAGATCGCCAGCTCAACGAGGGCCTGTCCTCCCTGTCGAAGAACAAGCGCACGCTCGTGACCTGCGAGGGAGCCTTTTCCTACCTGACCCGTGAGGCGCACATGCCTGCTGAGCTATTACCTGGATATCTCCAGTGGCGGCACGATCGTCAGTGTGCAGTCCGCGATCTTCGCTGCTGCGTTCCTATTTACCCCGCGGGAGGGGCTGGTCACGCGCTGGTTTATCCGCGCTGGGGCTTGAGCGAGGCGCGGAAGTTCGCTACCGCATCGCTCAGGCGGCGGTCGGCCTCGCCGGGCTTATCCATCTCCAAGCCGACCATTGGGTAGCGCACGTCCATGGGGATGTCCGCATCCTTGTAGCCCAGCTCGCGGGCTTCCACGATGACCAGCTCCGCATCCTCCAACACCGAGGCGCCGCGAGGTGTCGCTGGAGTGCTGGCGGTTGCGGGTTGCGCTGGGGCTGCGGGTGCTGCGGCTGGGCTGGCGGCAGCTTCGTGGGAATCTCGCGCGGCTTGGTCCTTGAGGCCAACCAGCTTGCTGTAGTCCTCGCCGAGGTTCTTCTTACGCTCGGCGCGCTCGGATTCCTTGCCCTCTGCCCACAGGCGGTCTTGCTCGTTCTTCGGCACCTGTCGCTCCACGGATTCGAACAGGTAGGGCGCCCGCGAACGCAGCTTCGCCACAAAAGCACCAGCCACGTGTCCGATATCGAAAGCGCCCCGGCGGTTCGCAATCTCCGCGTGGAACAGAACCTGCAGCAGTACGTCCGAAAGCTCCTTGCACAGCTCTTGCTCCAGCCACTGCGGCGTCTCTTCTGCATCACCCATGGCCTGGACGATCTGCGCCAGTTCTTCGGTTTCTTCGCGCAGGTACGGCAGCAAGGACTGGTGGGTCATCTCCTGCTCCCACTCCCCTTGGCGCAGCGCCCGGGCCATCAGCGCCACGGCGTCTTCGATTTCGTCCATGACGGAGGCGGGTACTTCGGTGCGTGTGGTTCGACGCAAACCTGCCACCGCAACGGTGTGCTCATCAGTACCAACGATTTCCCCGTCAACCACTTGGCCACCGGAGTGCTCGACCTTTTCTCCGGGCTTGCCGAACTTGCCCTTGATGGCGCTTTCACTGGGCATGCCGGGCTGTGCGGACTCCGCAGACGCAGGAGACGAGGTGCCTTCCAGCTGGCGCTGTGGTTCCATCTCCACCATCAAAGAAGGTGCTGTGATCAGGTCGGATCCGGAGTCCAGGAGCTTTTGCACATCGGGGTTGGTGATATCCGTGGTGACGAGCACGTCGGACGAGTCGACGGTGTGGCCGCCCAGATCAGCGATGATCCAACGGACGCGCACGGGCACTTCCTCGGTGTAGGAAACGTCGCTGGAAAGCAGCGCGACGGCATCAACCGGGATCATTGCGGGGAAACGGGGATCGAGCAAAACCACAGACATGGTTAATTATCCTACCTGCCTCTTTAACGCACTACTTCAGGTTGACCCCTCATATCGCGTTCTGGGAGTCCCGCGATGGATGTCAGGGCGTCGGCACACCACTGCACCATGTCCTCATCTCGCAGGGGCACGGCCCGCATTCCGGAGCCTTCCTTCGGCGCAGGAATCAGCACAACCTTGGTGGTCGCGCGGTAATTCGCGGCGGGGAATAGACGCTTCAGACGCACCTGTCCCGAGTCCGGCAGCTCGATAGGGCTGAAGCTGATCTTGGTGCCAGCTTGGACCACTTCTCCCACGTGCAGATCGCGGCACAGCATGCGCAGACGGGACACAGTTGCCAAGCGGGTGACCTCCACGGGCGGCTCGCCGTAGCGGTCGCGGAGCTCCTCGAGCACCTTGAGTACGTCGTCTTCGGTCTGCACTTCCGCGAACTTTCGGTAGGCCTCCAAACGCAGGCGTTCGGAAGCCACGTACTCCGGCGGGATGTGCGCATCCACAGGCAGGTCCACGCGGATTTCCTTTTTCTCCTCTTCGCGCCCGTCCACGGGTTGGCCATCGGCCATCGCACGGAAGGCTTCCACTGCTTCTCCCACGAGGCGAACGTAGAGATCGAAGCCCACTCCAGAGATGTGCCCGGACTGTTCGCCGCCCAGCACGTTGCCGGCGCCGCGCATCTCTAGGTCCTTCATTGCCACGGCCATGCCCGCGCCCAGGTCATTGTTCGCAGCGATGGTGCTCAGGCGGTCGTAGGACGTTTCTGTGAGCACCTCCCCCTTGGGGTACAGGAAGTATGCGTAGCCACGGTCGCGGGAACGTCCCACTCGGCCACGCAGCTGGTGCAGCTGCGACAGACCCATGTGGTGGGCGTTTTCCACTATCAGCGTGTTCGCATTAGAGATATCCAGCCCGGTTTCCACGATCGTCGTACACACCAGCACGTCGAATTCTCGGTCCCAGAATCCCTTGACCGTGGTCTCCAGCTGCTCCTCGGACATCTGACCGTGCGCCACCACTACGCGCGCCTCGGGCACGGACTCACGGATTTCCATGGCCGTCTTCTCAATGTCGCGCACGCGGTTGTGCACGTAAAACACCTGGCCGTCGCGCAGCAGCTCGCGCCTAATCGCTGCTGCCACGTGCTTCTTTTCCTGCGGCCCCACGTAGGTCAGCACGGGGTGACGATCCTCTGGCGGGGTGAGAATCGTCGACATCTCGCGGATACCCGCCATCGACATCTCCAGCGTGCGCGGGATCGGTGTGGCGGACATGGTGAGCACGTCAACGTGCGTGCGCAGCGCCTTGATGTGTTCCTTGTGTTCGACGCCAAAGCGTTGTTCTTCGTCCACCACGATCAACCCGAGATCTTTCCACTGCACACCGGTTTGCAGCAGCCGGTGGGTGCCCACCACGATGTCGACCGTGCCATCGGCCATGCCCTTGAGCACTTCCTTGGATTCCTTTGCGCTGGTGAAGCGGGACAGCTCGCGGATGGTCGTGGGGAAATCCTGCATGCGCTCACGGAAGGTCGCCAGGTGCTGCTGGGCCAGCAGCGTGGTGGGTACCAAGATGGCCACCTGCTTTCCGGACTGCACGGCCTTGAAAGCTGCACGCACAGCCACCTCTGTCTTGCCGTAGCCCACGTCGCCGATGATCACGCGGTCCATCGGCACGGCCTTTTCCATGTCCGTCTTCACAGCCTCGATGGCAGAGAACTGATCCTCGGTTTCCGTGAATGGGAAGGCCTCTTCCATCTCTCGTTGCCATGGGCTATCCGGGGCGAATGCGAAACCCGGTGCGGCTTGGCGCTTGGCGTAGAGCTCCACCAACTCTGCGGCGATCTCACGAACCGCACCGCGGGCTTTGCGCTTGGCGTTTTTCCAGTCCGCACCACCCATTTTGGACAGCGAGGGCTTTTCTCCACCGACATAGCGGCTGAGCATGTCCAGCTGATCCATCGGCACAAACAGCTGATCGTTCGGCCCGCCGCGCTTGGACGGAGCGTATTCCAGCACGAGGTACTCCCGGCGCGAGGCATCCGCGCCGCGTCCGATGGTGCGCTCGGTCATCTTGATGAAACGGCCAATGCCGTGGGAATCGTGGACCACCAAATCCCCTGGCTCCAAGGCCAAAGGATCCACTCGATTGCGCTTCTTGGCGGGCTTGCGTTTACCCGTCGCCGCCGCGTCCACGCGGTTACCCGTCAGGTCCGTCTCAGTGAGGAACAGCAGTGGTTCAAGCTTGGCATCTCCGGCAAACGGGAACTCGATGCCCGCAAAGGCCGTGGCGTGATAGATGCTGACGGTTGCAGCAGGCGGCTCATCCGTGGTGGAGAGCTTGGACGGCTTGATGCGTCCCAGCCCGCGCTGTCCCTGCAGATCCACGCCGATCGCTTCGGCGTGGATACCCGCTTCCTGCATGCGACGAAGCATGCGGCCGGCAACTGCTGGCGTCGGGGCGGCAAAGGCCACCCGACCACCAGCCTCAACGCGCCGACGAATGTCCGTCATCAGGGTGCCGATGGCGTCCAGATCGCCGTGCGGGGCGGGAGCAGCTTTATAAGAAAGCTCGAGCACGTCGGCGGAGAAGCCTGCGTCGGCATCAGACATTCCCATCGGCGATAGCGTCCACCACGGACGGTCGCCTTGAGAGGTGCGCACGTCATCGACCTCGAGGTAGGCCACGCCCTGCATCGGCGCGGTGCCACCCATGGCAGCCGTGTCCCAGCCCGCTTCCATGAACTGCTGCCCGGTCTCAATGAGGTCCTGGGCGCGACGGTAGACGGTGGCAGGGGCCGTGATCAGCGTGTGAGCATTGTTCGGCATGAGTTCGGGCAGCGTCACCATGGTGCCCCCGTGGAGCAGGGGGATCAGCGATTCCATGCCGGGCGCGGCGATCTTCTGGCTGATCTTGTCCAGCAGGTCTGCGAGTTCCGGGTTTCCTGCCCGCTCGACGACAAGCTCGCTGGCCTTTTTCGCTACCTCATCTGTCAGCAGCAACTCTCGGCAGGGGAAGACTTCCACCGCGCGCTCGATCTGGCCAGGGATGGTGCGCTGGTCACCGACGGAGAACGCGCGGACTTCGCTGATCTCGTCTCCCCAGAACTCCACACGCACGGGGAACTCTTCGGTGGCGGGGAAAATATCGACGATGCCACCACGCACCGCAAAGTGCCCGCGCTTTCCCACCACGTCGACGTGGGAGTAGCCAAGCAGAACGAGGCGTTCCTGCAACTTCTCAAAGTCCAGTTCTTCGCCCTCGATAAGGCGGACAGGCTCAATCTTGCCGAGCCGATCCTGGATGGGGTGAACCAGCGAACGAGCAGGGGCGACGACAACTCGCAGCGGCGGCTGCGTGGGGCTCGATTCCTGCGGTTGTTGAAGCAGCTGGAGCCGCCGCAACACCCGCATACGCTGGGACACCGTCTCCACGCCCGGCGAGAGCCGCTCGTGCGGAAGCGTCTCCCATGCTGGGAACACTTCTACGACATCGCCCAACATGTGCCTAAGCACGGCAGCGACGTCCTGTGCCTGACGACCGGAGGCCGTGACCATCAACACCGGCGCGTGCTGCGCCATCGTTCCCGCGACGAATGGCCACACGCCTTCTAGAGCCTGCATGTGCAGGCTCTTTTCTCCAATGTGCGTGACTACTCCCCGCAGCTTGGAATCCCGCGCGGCCGCGCGCAGAACCCCCGCCAAGCTGGGCTGTGACGAGGACAAGGATGCGGAAGTTGGTGCACTGGAGCTCATGGGTACTTAGTGTAACGAGCCGCGAGACAACGTCTCCGGACAGCGGTGGTTGCTCGCAATGTCTGCACGAATCGGCTCGCCCAGTGGCCGGGTTTCAATCTGCGAACCCGCCTGATGTATTCTGTGCTCTGCGCGTCTACAGCGCGCGTTCTCCCATGGTGTAATCGGCAACACTACGGTTTTTGGTACCGTCATTCTAGGTTCGAGTCCTGGTGGGAGAGCTTTTTTATGGCTTGGTTGCCATGGTTTTTCCGTCGCGCTTTCTTCTAATGGGGACGAAGAAGTAGACGACATCTTTGGCGAGAATGGTGATCCTCAAAGAAGTTGCCTGCTCCCCCAACGCTTTCCATCGTCGATGATGCGAAAATCGCCATGCCTGACCAGAAAAATTCGGGGATGGGCAGTATTCGAGGTTCCTTCATCATTTCTCCCTAAACGACGATGCTTCACATTCGATACTATGAACAAGCACAATATGCGCACGCTGCGATTAGTTGAGCAGTAAATTCGGTGAGAGCACGCTACTCTGATCGCTCTTCAGACAATCCAGCCCGCCCACCCGTTAAAGTGGACGCATTGCATAAGCCTCAACCACGCAGTGCACCCTGACTGTCGACCACCAAAGGACCTGCCCCATCGTGACTAACTCCCCCGTAGCTGTCGTTGTTCTCGCCGCTGGCGCTGGTACGCGCATGAGGTCGAAGACGCAGAAGACCTTGCACGCCATTGGCGGCCGTACTCTTCTTTCGCACTCACTTCACGCCGCCGCTGGCATCAACCCAGAACGCATCGTCGCGGTAGTCGGGCACGGACGCGAGCAGGTCGGCCCTGCAGTGGACGCCGTGGCAAGCGAGCTGGATCGCACCATCGACAAGGCAGTTCAGGAAGAGCAAAACGGCACCGGTCACGCAGTGCAGTGTGCGCTCCCCGCACTGGAGGGCTTCGAGGGAACCGTCATCGTCACCAACGCTGACGTTCCCCTCCTGCAGGCAGAGACCCTGGCCAACCTGCACACTGCCCACACCGAAGTCCCCACTGCGGTGACGGTTCTATCCGTCAACCAGGACAATCCCAAGGGCTACGGTCGCATCATCCGCACCGACGACGGCGAAGTCACGGGCATCGTCGAGGAGAAGGATGCCACCGAAGGTCAGCGCCTCATCACCGAGGTCAACTCCGGTGTTTTCGCCTTCAACGCCGGTCACCTGCGCTCCGCACTGAGCCAGCTAAACACGGACAATGCGCAAGGCGAGCTCTACCTCACCGATGTACTGGGCATTGCCCGCGGCGAAGGCCACCCGGTGCGCGCCTACACCGCTTCCGATGCCGGCGAGCTGGCTGGCGTTAATGACCGCGTCCAGCTCGCAGAAGCGGGAACCGTACTCAACCAGCGCAGCCTCGAAGTCGCTATGCGCGGCGGCGCCACGATCATAGATCCCCGCACCACGATGATCGATTCCGAAGTGGAAATCGGCCAGGACGTCACGATCCTGCCAGGAGTACAGCTCAAGGGAAAGACGCGGATTGGCGACGGCGCTGTCGTCGGACCAGATAGCACGCTGGAAAATGTCACCGTGGGCGAAGGTGCCACCGTCATCCGCACCCACGGCATAGATTCCAGCATCGGGAAAAATGCCAACGTCGGCCCATTCACCTACCTTCGCCCCGGCACACAGCTAGCCGAAGACGGCAAGCTCGGCGGCTTCGTGGAGACCAAGAACGCCAGCATCGGCCGCGGCTCCAAGGTTCCCCACCTGACCTACGTGGGCGATGCCACCATTGGCGAAGGCTCCAACATCGGCGCCTCTTCCGTGTTCGTCAATTACGACGGCGTGACCAAGCACCACACCACAATCGGCTCCCACGTCCGCACGGGTTCAGACACGATGTTCATCGCGCCGGTCACCGTTGGCGATGGTGCGTACTCGGGTGCGGGCACGGTGATTAAGGACAACGTCGCCCCCGGCGCACTCGCGATTCGCGAAGGTCACCAGCGAAACATCGAAGGCTGGGTAGAGCGCAAGCGCCCCGGAACCGCTGCCGCCGAGGCTGCAGCAGAGGCCAACCGCAGGGTCGCGGACGGTGGTTCGCCCGCCTCCTCGGGAGAGATCGAACAATAGGCATTTGTTCCACGATTCCAACGCCACTATCGTTGGAATCGACAATAGATTTCCGCCAATGGATATCCATCGCCAAGTCTGGAAGGGCTCACACTTGTCCACCACCCACTGGATCGACAATCAAAAGAACTTGATGCTGTTTAGTGGCCGCGCACACCCTGCATTGGGTGAGGCTGTGGCTCGCGAGCTGGGTGTGGAGCTGACCCCCACCACCGCACGTGATTTCGCCAACGGCGAGATCTTCATCCGCTTCGAAGAATCCGTCCGCGGATCCGATGCCTTCGTGCTGCAAGCTCACCCGCAGCCCCTCAACAACTGGCTGATGGAACAGCTCATCATGATTGATGCGCTCAAGCGCGGTTCCGCCAAGCGAATCACCGCCATCCTGCCCTTCTACCCTTACGCTCGTCAGGATAAGAAGCACCGCGGACGCGAGCCCATCTCCGCCCGCCTGATCGCTGATCTGCTCAAAACCGCTGGAGCGGATCGCATCGTCTCCGTAGACCTGCACACCGACCAGATCCAGGGCTTCTTCGACGGCCCAGTGGATCACATGCATGCCATGCCGATCCTCACGGACTACATCCAGGAAAACTACAACCTGGACAACATCTGCGTGGTCTCCCCGGACGCAGGTCGCGTGAAAGTTGCCGAGAAGTGGGCCAACGTGCTGGGCGATGCCCCACTGGCCTTCGTGCACAAGACTCGCGACGTAGACGTGGCCAACAAGGTCACCGCCAACCGCGTCGTCGGCGATGTCAAGGGGCGCACCTGTGTGCTGATCGACGACATGATCGACACCGGCGGAACCATCGCCGGCGCCGTGGGCGTGCTGCGCGAAGCAGGCGCAACGGATGTCATCATCGCCACCACACACGGCGTGTTCTCCGGACCAGCCCGCGAACGCCTCAGCTCCTGTGGTGCCCGCGAAATAATCACCACCGACACCCTCCCGCAGTCCACCGAGGGCTGGGAGAACCTCACGGTGCTGCCTATCGCCCCTCTGGTTGCTAAGACCATCCACGAGATCTTCGAGAATGGTTCGGTGACTACTCTTTTCGAGTAGTCACTCGTCCTCGGTTCGCCCGCCCCACATGGCATTTTTCTCCACGAAGCGACGATGCTAAACTAACCAGCTGAATCTCTCGGCGAGGGCTGGAACCGCGACCATGTTGCGGAACTGGCCGTTATCGGCGCGAACCCCCACTCCCAGCCCACGGCTGCGGGAGGACTTGACGCCGCGAGACACCGCGGCGTTTTTTCATGCCCGGTTGACGCGATTCGTGACAAACTACCGCAGCTGGCCCCCAGCTGAATGAAGAAATAAGGAGTGACACATGGCTAACACCCAGACTGTTCTTGCAGCTCAGCCACGTAACGAGTTCGGTAAGGGCGCTGCACGCCGCCTGCGCCGCGATTTCCGCATCCCCGTGGTTGTCTACGGCTTGAACCTGGAGCCAATGCACGTACACGTGGACATCCTGGAATTCCACGCCATCCTGCGTAACGAGGGCACCAACGCCGTTATCGAGCTGGACCTCGAAGGCGACAAGCACCTCGTGATGGTCAAGGCCGTGGATCAGAACGTTCTGACCCTGGACGTTGACCACGCTGACCTGCTGCACGTGAAGCGCGGCGAAAAGGTAGAGGTAGACATCCCAGTTGTGTCCACCGGCGAGGCTGCCCCAGGCGCCCTGATCACTCAGGACGCAGACGTTCTGACCGTCCTGGCTGACGTTCTGAACATCCCTGAAGAGATCACCATCGACGTTGAGGGCATGGAGATCGGCACCCAGGTCACCGCTGCAGACATCCAGATGCCTGCAAACTGTGAGCTGGTTTCCGAGCCAGAGACCTTGGTCATCAACATCGTTGAGCCTGAGGAAGAAGAGCTTCCTGAGCCAGGCGAAGAGGGCGAGGATGACACCACCGAACCTGAGGCTGAGAACGACGGCGACGCTGCCGACGGCTCCGCTGACGAGCCTGAGAACTCCCCACGTGGCAACGCCGAGGGCGACGAGTAAGTCTCTCTCCGTCGTCACGGCGGGTAAGTTGAGGACAAAGATCCTGGCTTGCCCGCCGTTTTTCTGTATCTACGGTTCTGTCCCCACCGTGTGGGACAATGGCAGGCGTGGATACAGTACAGCGTTCCCCGTGGCTCGTCGTGGGACTCGGCAACCCCGGCCCGAAGTACGCCTTTACCCGCCACAACCTGGGCGTGATGGTGATTGAAGAGCTCGCCAGCCGTCAGGTACCCACGCCGAACCTCAGCGCGCACAAGCGTTCAAACGCCAACATCGCCGAGTTCTCACTGGGTGGTGCCAAGGTCATCCTCGCCACCCCGCGCACGTATATGAATGTCTCTGGCGGCCCGGTTAGGGCACTCGCGGATTTCTTCAAGGTTCCAGCCGAGCACATTATCGTTGCCCACGATGAGCTCGAGCTAGACCCCGGCCAGGTGCGACTGAAAAGTGGTGGCGGGGACAAGGGACACAACGGCCTGAAGTCCATCACCAAGGCCCTGGGCACCAAGGACTACTACCGTTTGTCCTGCGGAATCGGCCGCCCACCTGGCCGCATGGATCCGGCCGCCTACGTCCTCAAGCCGTTTGCCTCCTCGGCCGCCGCGAATGTTGCGATTCTTTGTGCCGACGCAAGCGACGCCGCAGAACAGCTCATCCAGTCCTAAAACACGCTTGCCTTTTCCTGGGCGAAGCAGGCCTGTGCCACACTAGAGCTCGTGGCTACACTCAAGGATTTCATCTCCCGCATTTTCGGCGCTGGTTCTACTTCTACTCCGGCTTCCGAGTCTGCGAATGCCATGCCTACTTTCCCCGCAGGAGTGACTCCATGGCTGGTCATCGGCTTAGGTAATCCCGGCGCGGAGTACGAGGCCACGCCACACAACGTGGGCTACATGGCTATCGATGCACTGCTGGTTCGCACGGGTTCCCACCTGGCTCCGCTTAAGGGTTTGCACGCCCACGCGGCGGCAACGGAGCTCGCGGGAAAGCCGGTTCTGCTGGTGCGCTCCACCACGTTCATGAATGAGTCTGGCATCGCGGTCAAAGACATCGCGGAGCACTACAGCATTAGCTTGGATCAAGTGATCGTGGTGCATGACGAGCTCGACCTCCCTCTAGGCAAGGTGCGTGTCAAACAGGGCGGCAATGAAAACGGACACAACGGACTGAAATCCACCACCGAGTACATGGGATCTCGGGACTATGTGCGTGTGCGCATGGGTATCTCCCGTCCTCCGCAAGGCGTGACTGTCATTGATCACGTTCTCGGCCCCATCGAGGCAGGTCCAGAGCTGGATTCCATGATCGATGTAGCAGCGGATGCAGTCACGGAGATCGTGAACAACGGCCTAGCCGCGGCCCAGCAGAAGATCCACTCCCGCAAATAGGAGCGCGAACACTTCCCCCTTGTCCCCAGCGGGAGTAATATTTCGTGGGTGATTGAGGAGAAAGACTCTCAACAAGCGCCGTCGACAGCCTCCAAGGGGCGAAAACGCACGGCCTCCCCCAGCTTGCAGGCAGCTCGATTAACTGCAGGCTCGTTTTTGCTATTGATCGTTATAGGTGCGGTTCTCCTCTCCCTGCCCATCTCCACTCGCGGCGAGGGCTCGGTTCCTCCCCTCGAAGGAATCTTCACCGCCACCTCCGCGGTATGCCTGACCGGACTGGTGGTGGTGGACACCGCCACCTTCTGGACTCCTTTTGGGCAGGCCGTGATCCTGGGACTCATCCAGGTCGGCGGTCTGGGCATCATGACCCTAGCCTCCCTGACGGGCATGCTCCTGGTGCGCAAGGTTTCCATCCGCTCTCGCCGCTTAGCTCAAGCAGAGAGTCGCCCGTTCAGCATGGGTGGCGCCAAGCGCACAATTCTGGCCACCGTTTTGCTGACCGTGGTCACCGAAGCGGTCATGGCTCTCATCCTGGCTTGGCGGTTCATCACGGAATACCAATTACCCGTGGCATATTCCCTGTGGTCTGGCACGTTCCACTCCATTTCCGCGTTCAACAACGCAGGTTTCGCACTTCGCTCGGCAAACATGATCGACTTCCAGGACGATTGGTTCATCCTCTCGCCAATCATGATCGCCGTGGTGCTGGGCGGCCTGGGCTACTCCGTGCTGGCGGAAATTGTCCGCCGAGCACGGCACCGCTGGCGGATGCGGCACTCGCGCAGCACCACCGCAGTCGGTCATTTGTCTGTCACTTCGCGCATCACGCTGATTGGCACGGCCGTGCTCCTCATCGCCGGCTTCGCCATCTACTTGGCGGTGGAATGGCACGGGGCTTTTGAAGAGTTTGGCGTCGGGAAAAAGATCCTCAACGCACTTTTCGCCACGGTCACCGCGCGCACCGCCGGCTTCAATGCAATCGACTACTCGCAGCTATCAGACACCAGCCTCCTGGCCACCGAGGGTTTGATGTTCGTCGGCGGCGGCAGCGCGGGCACGGCCGGTGGCATAAAGATCACCACGATCGTGGTGCTGCTGTACGCCATGTGGACGGAGTTCAGCGGCGAGAAAGAAGTCATCGTCAGCAAGCGCCACGTGCCAGACAGCGTCATCCGCCAGGCCATGACCGTGGCCGCCGCCGGAGCCCTGGTGGTGTGGCTGTCCATCGTGATGTTGCGGGTGCTCAATCCGCATCTCGACGCAGACCACGTGACCTTCGAGGTGGTCTCCGCGTTCGGCACCGTGGGCCTGTCCACGGGAATCACGGCCGCGCTGACGGGGCCATCGCAAGTCATCCTGTGCGTGTTGATGTACTTGGGACGCATTGGACCTATCACCATGGTCGCCGCGCTGGCGGCGCGTAAAACCACTCGACATTTCCACTATCCAGAAGAAAGGCCCCTCATTGGCTAAGTTATTTGGACTGTCCAGGGACAACCAACCGTTTTCCCTGCGTCCCGTCACTGTTATCGGTTTGGGCCGCTTCGGCTTGGCGCTGTCCAAGGAGCTGACCAGCTACGGCGTGGAGGTGTTTGGCATCGATGACGATGAGAAGCTGATCAGCGAGCACACCACGGAGTGCACGGACTTTGCAGTGGCGGACACCACGGACCCGCACGCGCTGAAACAGCTGGGCGTGGACGAGGCCGAGTGCGTGGTCATTGGCATCGGCTCGGACTTGGAAGCCAGCATCCTGACTGCCTCCAACATCGTGGAATTTGGCGTGCCCGATATTTGGGCCAAAGCGGATTCCGATGCCCACGCCCGCATCCTCAAGCAGGTGGGCGTGCATCACGTGCTGCGCCCGGAGCGCGATACGGGCCGCCGCGTGGCGCACCTGTTGGGCGGGCGCTTTGACGAGTTCGCCGAGGTGGATTCAGACTACGGCATGATCAAGCTCTCCGTGCCGCGGGAGCTGGTGGGCAAAGCAATCGATTCCGAGGCGCTGTGGAAGAAAAAGAAGGTGCACATCGTGGCGGTGAAGTCTCCCGGATGCGAATGGCGGCCGTATTTTGAGACCACTCCGTTGAACGCCAATGACCTGATGGTGGTGGCGGGAAGCCCGTTGCATCTGGAGACGTTCTCACTGCGACCTCACTAGGTCTTCAGCTAGGGCGCCCAGTAGGGTTATGTTCTATGAATTCCCCTGCTGTTGCCCAAGAATCGCGCCGTCGCCGTACCTTTGCTGTCATCGCTCACCCCGATGCCGGTAAGTCCACGCTGACGGAGGCTCTTGCGCTGCACGCGCACGTGATAAACGAGGCCGGCGCGGTCCACGGCAAGGCGGGACGCAAGGCCACGGTGTCTGACTGGATGGAGATGGAAAAGGACCGCGGTATCTCCATTGCTTCGTCCGCGCTGCAGTTCGAGTACGCGCCCGAGGGGCACGAGGGCGAGCCGTACATGATCAACCTGGTGGATACCCCGGGTCACGCGGACTTCTCGGAAGATACCTACCGTGTGCTGTCCGCGGTGGATGCTGCGGTGATGCTCATCGACGGTGCGAAGGGCTTGGAGCCGCAGACGCTCAAGCTGTTCCGCGTGTGTAAGGCGCGTGGTTTGCCCATCGTCACGGTGGTCAACAAGTGGGACCGTCCGGGCCGTACTCCGCTGGAGCTGGTGGATGAGATTGTCAACGAGATCCAGTTGCAGCCCACTCCCCTGTTCTGGCCGGTTGGTGAGGCGGGAGACTTCCGCGGACTCGCCCGCATCAACGATGAGGGCGAGGCTGAAGAGTACATCCACTTCACCCGCACGGCCGGTGGCTCCACCATCGCGCCGGAGGAAAACTACTCCCCTGACGAGGCCGAACAGCGCGAAGGCGATACCTGGTCCACTGCAGCCGAGGAAGTGGAGCTGCTGACGATGGACGGCGCTCAGCATGATCAAGAGCTGTTCGAGCAGTGCGTGACCTCGCCCATGATTTTCGCCTCTGCGATGCTGAACTTCGGCGTGCACCAGATTCTGGACACGCTCGTGGCTCTTGCTCCTAGTCCCGCGGGCCGTAGTTCTGATCCGAAGGTGTTGGAGGCCGCCAGCGGCGCGAGTGCGGCGATCCAGGAGTTCCGCGAGACCACGGATGACTTCGCCGGAATCATCTTCAAGGTGCAGGCCGGTATGGATACAAAGCACCGCGACCACTTGGCGTTCATGCGCGTGGTCTCCGGTGAGTTCGGCCGTGGCATGCAGGTCACGCACGCTCAGTCCGGCCGCAGTTTCTCCACGAAGTACGCGTTGACGGTCTTTGGCCGCACCCGTTCCACCGTGGAGGCAGCCTACCCGGGTGACATCGTGGGCCTGGTCAACGCAGGTTCGCTGGCTCCGGGTGACACGATCTACACCGGCAAGAAGGTGCAATTCCCACCGATGCCTCAGTTCGCCCCCGAGCACTTCCGCACGCTGCGCGCGAAGTCTCTGGGCAAGTACAAGCAGTTCCGCAAGGCTTTGGAGCAGCTAGATTCCGAGGGCGTGGTGCAGATCCTGCGCAACGACCTGCGCGGAGATGCTGCCCCAGTGATGGCCGCCGTGGGCCCCATGCAGTTCGAGGTCATGCAGGCCCGCATGGAGGTAGAGTACAACGTCGAGACCATCACGGATCCCATCCCTTACTCTGTGGCTCGCAAGACCGATGCGGATTCCGCCGCCGAGCTGGGCCGGCAGCGTGGCGTGGAGATTTTCACCCGTACGGATGGCGAGCTGATTGCTCTGTTCGGCGATAAGTGGAAGCTGGCGTTCGTGGAGAAGGAGCACCCGGACCTCACCTTGGAGCCGATGGTCGCGGATTAGTCCGTTTCTTTTTCTCGACGCCAACTCCGCGCTACATCACGATTGGATGAAAAGTTGCGCAGGATCCAATTGGTTGCGCAAAACTCGAAAACTTTTTGAACCCTTGTAATATTTTCATACATGGCTACTTTCCTGTATCGCGTAGGCCGCTCCGCCTACGCCCACCGCTGGCGTTTTATCGCCGTCTGGCTGCTGCTCATCATCGGCATGGGCACCGCAGCCGCCACCTTGCAGACATCCACGACCATGAACTTCAGCATTCCAGGACTGGAATCTGTCGAAACACAAGACAAGATCAAGGAGCGCTTCCCAAGTGGAGGCGAGGATGACCCGATGCAGGCCCCCAAGGGCAGCGTGGTCATTCAAGCTCCAGAGGGCTCTGATCTGACCGACCCTGGCGTCGACAAACAGGTAAACGACCTCATCGCCGCCCTCAAGGGCGTCGATTCCTTGACCAAAACGGACTCCATTGCCCCACCTGCACAGGCCGCCGAAGGCCTGAAGATGCAGATGACCAAGGTCATGACAGCGCAGAAGATGCCCCAAGAGCAGATCGATGCGAACATCGCCGCTACCTCCCCGTTGAGCCCGGACAAGACCACCGGCATCGTTGAGGTGAACTTCGACGCCAAGACCACGATGGACATCACGGAGGAACAGCGCGACGAGCTGATCCAGGCCATCGAGGACAACAAGGGTGACCTCAAAGTGGCATGGAACGGCCAAGCCTTCCAGTCCAGCGAACCCGGCGGTAGTGCAGAACTCATCGGTATGGCAGTGGCTGCCATCGTGCTCATCCTGACCTTCGGTAGCTTCGTAGCCGCCGGACTGCCACTGCTGACCGCCGTGACCGGCCTGGGAATTGGCATCGCGGGCATCTTCGCAATGACCCACTTCACGGACACCATTTCCAGCATGACCCCCACCCTCGCCTCCATGATCGGCCTGGCCGTGGGCATCGACTATGCACTGTTCATCCTCGCGCGCTTCCGCAATGAGCTGATCAGGCACATCGGCGGGCAAGACCTCTCGCCAAAGGAACTGGCAGTAGAGCTGAAGAAGATCAGCCGGACCGAGCGCGCCCACCTGGCCGGACTGGCCGTGGGAAAGGCAGGCTCCGCCGTGGTCTTCGCGGGACTGACCGTGCTGATCGCGCTGGCTGCACTGTCCATCATCAACATCCCATTCCTGACCGCCATGGCTCTGGCCGCAGCGGCAACTGTAGCCGTCGCCGTGTTGGTTGCCACCACCCTGCTGCCTGCCATCATGGGCTTGTTCGGCACCAAGGTCTTCGCTGGTCGCGCCCTATTTGTGCAGGCTCCGGACCCAGAGAACGAGACCCCAACCATGGGTCTGAAGTGGGTTCGTACCGTTCGCAAGCGCCCAGTCATCTTCGCGCTGACCGCCGGATTACTGCTGGTGCTGCTGGCTATCCCAGCCATGAACCTGCGTTTGGCTATGCCTTCTGACGGCTCGATGTCACCGGACTCCCCTAACCGCATCGCCTACGAGATGATCAACGAGAGCTTCGGCCCTGGCCGCAACGCTCCGATGATCACCCTGGTGGACTACAAGGACCTCAGCGATCAAGAAAAGGCCACGGCTACCCAGACCGCAATCAAGGATCTGCAAAGCACCGACGGCGTGGTCAACGCCCAGGTGATCGCCACCAATGGTGACCCGAAGAACCCCGCCAATCTGGGCGATGCCGCGCAGGTGCTGGTGACCCCGGAGTACGGCGCCATCGACGAGCGCGCCGCAGACGTTCTGCATTCCCTGCGCTCCAACGAGTCCAGCTTCGAGAAAGCCACTGGCGCTTCCTACGCAGTTACCGGTACCACTCCGATGTACGAGGACATCTCTCAACGTTTGAACGATGCTCTCCTCCCCTACATCGCCATCGTGCTGGTGCTGGCATTCCTGCTGCTGATGGTCGTCTTCCGCTCCCTGTGGGTACCGCTGATCGCTGCCTTGGGCTTCGCTTTGTCCGTTGCCGCGACCTTCGGTGTCACCGTGGCTCTGTGGCAGATGGGCTTCGCCGGCATCATCAGCGATCCGCAGCCGATCATTTCCTTCTTGCCGATCATGCTCATCGGCATCGTATTCGGCCTGGCCATGGACTACCAGGTGTTCCTGGTGACCCGCATGCGCGAGGGCTGGGCGCACGGCAAGACCGCAGGAAACGCAGTGTCAAACGGCTTCAAGCACGGCGCCCGCGTCGTCACCGCCGCTGCTTTGATCATGATGTCTGTATTCGCGGCCTTCATCCTGATGGACGAGCCGTTCATTAAGGTGATGGGCTTCGCGTTGGCCACGGCCGTTTTATTCGATGCCTTCGTCATCCGCATGACCTTCATCCCCGCAATGATGTTCCTGTTGGGAGAGCGCGCATGGAAGATTCCGAAGTTCCTGGACAAGCTGATCCCTTCCGTGGATGTGGAGGGCGAGAAGCTGCAGTCATTGGATCCGGAGGCCATGGATGGTCCTATTACCACCGAGCGTTCCGCCTCCCATGGCTAGCAGCTACACACCGGGCATCCGCGAGAGAAAGAAGAGAGAGACACGCAACCGCCTCGCCAAGGCGGCTGTGGATCTCATCACGGAGGGGGGATTGGACGCCGCCACCATTGCGGCAATCTCTCAGCGTGCCGACGTGTCCTCGCGGACGTTCCACAACTATTTTCCCCATCGCGATGCAGCCATCACGCACTTCTTGGAGTACACGGTGGACTGTGCGGTGGAGTGCTTGGAACGGCAGCCACGCGGACTGCATGCGGTCGATGTGATGAAGAATGTGCGCGAGGCGTTCCTCGGCGAAGACAATTCCAGCGATCTCGCCAATGCCTTCGCGCAGGTGGAAGCCGCTATGCTCAACGTCCGCAGCTCCCAGCTGCTAGACATCCAGCACCAGTGCTTCCAAATGGGAAAGCGGCTGGCACAGGCGTTGAGTGATTACAGCGAAGGGCGGCTCAGCCTGTTCGAGGCCTATATCTTTTTGAACATCAGTGTCGTAACATCGAAGGCGTCTCACGCAATCCAAATGTTTTCCGACAATGATGAAGAAAAGGCCTTTGGCTGCGAATCTGAGAGTGCGGAAGAGAAAGCTTTCAACCTTTTGCGTTCCGGTTTCACGGGTTACTGACTTGTCGGTTACTATAAAAGGGACTTTTTACCCCCTAAAATACCCTCGGGTAGTATTCTCTACCACTTCCCGCAGGATATTGGCCTCCATTAACCTGGTGGCAGGGTGGTGAAAACCAAAGAATCCCCGAGTTTCGTAACACCGAAAGAACGACTCTATGGCTGTCATGCATATTCCCCCGGCACAAGAAGGCACGTCAGACAACGCCCGCACGCAATCGTTGCGTGAGCGTAAGAAGGCTGAGACGCGCGATCGTCTTGCTCGAGCGTCTGTCGAGTTGCTGTTGGAATACGGCGTGGAGCAAACCACGGTCTCGGAGATCACTGCTCGAGCAGGCGTATCCACTCGCACCTTCCACAACTACTTCGCCCACCGCGATGATGCATTCCTGCACTACATCGACGGATTCTTCACTCAGCTGGGCAAAGCCGTGGAAAGCTATCCGGAGCCAGCCCCCGTCGTCGAAATGTTGAAGAACATCCTCTGGGATTTCATCAACAACCCAGAGGAGGGCCTGGACTCCGCGCGACAGATCATCGCCGTAGCGGAACAGCTCAGCCTTTCCCTGCCCCACGAAGAGAAAAACCGAACGAACGAGATCTTCGATGAACTCGGCGATACCCTCTTCCGCAAGACGGACGGCGGACTATCCCGCTACCAAGCACACCTGGCTGTGCACTTGGTTCTGGCAGCCGCCACCACTGCCATCGAGGCGCACATTACGAAGTCCATCACCGGTGGACGCGATCTGAAAAGCCTCTTCAACGAAGCCTTCGACCTGCTTCACCGCGGCTTGGGATAATGCCCGGTGCTCCACTCACCCGCTCCATTTCCGGAGTGGGTGTTTTTATAACCTCAAGCGCCTTGGCTACAATTCTTTCGGCTGCCGGGTCGTGCAATAATCAATAGCATGTCTGATGTCCTCAACAGCCTCCTGAATGCCAGTTTTGTCATCGGTGGCTCCCCCATCCTCTGGCGGGAAATCATCGGCAACTGCTTTGGCTTGGCCTCCGCGATCGGCGGGATGAAGCGCGTGGTCTGGGCTTGGCCCGTGGGCATCATCGGCAACGCACTCCTGTTCACCGTATTTCTCGGTGGCGTGTTCCATACTCCGCAGAACTTGGATCTTTACGGCCAGGCCGGCCGCCAGGTGATGTTCCTGCTGGTCAGCATCTACGGCTGGTGGAAGTGGTCACAGGCCAAGAAGAAAATCCAGGAGCCAGCGGGCACGGATCCCAATCGCTCCATCTTTACCGAGCCACACGAGGATACAGCCGCGGTCCAACCTCACTGGGCTACCACTCAGCAACGCATCGGGCTGTGCGTAGCGGGCATAGTCGGCACGGTCGGCTTCGCCCTGAGCTTCGACGCCATCGGGTCGTGGGGGCCGTGGGCCGATGCCTGGATCTTCACCGGCTCCATCCTCGCCACCTACGGCATGGCGCGCGGGTGGACGGAGTTCTGGCTGATCTGGATGGCCGTGGACATCGTGGGAATCCCACTGTTGGTCTTCGCCGGCTACTTCCCCTCCGCCGTGCTCTACCTGGTCTACGCGGCCTTCGTGCTGTGGGGCTTCGTGGTGTGGAACGGCGTACAGCGCTCCAATGACCAGGAAGCCCGCCTGCGTCAGCTCAGCAGCTCAGAGTAGGTTTTCGGGTCCACGTCTTCCGCCCGTGCGGGATCGAAGCGTGCCGTACGGTCCTTGTCCACCAGCACCGCCCGCACGCCTTCCGCGAAGTTTCCTTCTCGACGCAAGTGCCCACCGACCGCCAACTCATTTTTGAGTGCCGTCGCGAGATCCGTCTGCGCGCTGCGACGGAACACCTCCACGATCGCCACGAGGCTCGAAGGGTTGGCAGTCTCCAAAGATTCCCGCACGGCCCGCAAGAACTTCGCGTGGTCTTCGGCATTGACATCCCCATTGACTTCGTCGGATTCTGCGATGCGACGCTCGATGTCCACCCACGAGCCAACCGCGAAGGTGTCCACGATCCACTTCTGATGCTTCTCCAGCACGGACTGCGGCTCATCCAGCTCCGACTGATCGATGCGCGCCGCTTGCAGCGCCTCGCGCAGAGACTGGGTGGGAAGTTGTTCGGCCAAGGCGTTTGCGTCGTCAACTAATACGTTGCCCAACCCGGTGAACAACATGTCCGCAGGCGACAACCGCCAGCCCGTGCACCCAATGAACAACCCAATCGCCGGGTCCACGTCCAGGTGCGTGAGCGCGTGCGACATGCCCACATCGGGCACGAAACCGATGGCAGCCTCGGGCATTGCGCCCAGGGTCCGCGGGGTAATCACGCGGTGAGAACCGTGCGCAGAAATACCGAAGCCGCCACCCATGCACACCCCCTCCATCAGGGCGACGATGGGCTTGTTGTACTCCGCGAGCTGCAGGTTCAGGGCGTACTCATCGCGGAAGAAATCATCGCCGGGCTGATAGTTGCCTTCCATGTCAGTCTCGCGAACGCCACGGACATCGCCGCCCGCGCAGAAAGCGCGCTTGGCCGTGGAGCGGATGATCACCACCTCGATGGAATCATCGCTTTCCCACTTCGACACAGCCTGCGTGATCCCGGCGATCATGTCCGGAGTCAGGGAGTTCAGCGCTTTCGGGCGATCCAGCTCGATGACACCGGCATGGCCCTCAACGCGCGCAATAATATTTTTGTGATCAGACATACCCCAACAGTGCCAGAAAATCCTTGGGCTCGGCTTAAGACCTGATAGTCCTAGACCTATGCGGCTGTGTGGATCTATGTAGCTACTTCTTCGCCTTGCCGGACTTAGCTTTTGCCTTGGAGGACTTGCTGGACTTCTTGGCTTTGTCGGCCTTCTTCGCCTTGTCTTTGTCAGCCTTATCCTTGCCCGACTTCTTCACCTCAGCAGACTGGGCAGCCTTCTTCTTGTCTGCCTTGTCCTTGGCGGCTTTCTTATCCTTCTTGGACTTCGCAGACTTCTCCTCCGCCTTCAGCGCTGCCACGTGCTCCTTTTCCAACTGTTTGGCGGTGTCGGGAACATAACGGAACTGCGTACGAGAAGGACGCTCATACGACGACGCCGACTGCGGACGCGGCGGGATCTTCGGCACCTGCTTCTCCACGTACTCCCACGGGATCGTATTCAACAAGTGATTGATCACGTTGATACGCGAGCGCTTCTTATCCTCAGACTCCACCGTGTACCACGGTGCCGACGGGATATCCGTGTGTATGAACATCTCATCCTTCGCACGCGAGTAATCCTCCCAGCGCGTGATGGACTGCAAATCCATCGGCGAAAGCTTCCACTGACGAAGCGGATCCTCGCGACGAGAGGTGAAACGACGGATCTGCTCGTCGTCGGACACAGAGAACCAGTACTTACGCAGCAGGATGCCATCCTCCACGAGGAGGCGCTCAAAGATCGGGGCCTGATGCAAGAAGCGGCGATACTCCTGCGTGGTGCAGAAACCCATCACGCGCTCCACACCAGCGCGGTTGTACCACGAGCGGTCAAAGATGACGATCTCGCCGGCGGTGGGCAGCTTCTCGATGTAGCGCTGGAAGTACCACTGCCCCTGCTCACGGGAGTTCGGGGCGGGCAACGCTTCCACGCGGCAGGTGCGCGGGTTGAGGTACTGGGTGATGCGCTTGATGGCGGAGCCCTTACCGGCGGCGTCACGGCCCTCCATGATGATGACCACGCGGGCGCCGGTCTCCACGACCCACTGCTGCATTTCCACGAGCTCGGCCTGCAGGCGCTCCAGCTCTTCCTCGTAGGCGGCCTTGTCCAGCTTCGGCGGCTTGGTGGTGGCTGGTTCGGTGG
>NZ_OCTS01000002.1 GCF_900232865.1 Corynebacterium dentalis
GCTTGGTGGTGGCTGGTTCGGTGGCGCCGGCGGCGCGTTCGGTGGCGGCGCTGGCGGCGCGTGACTCGGTGCTCATAAATGCTTATGTTACCTGCGCACTTAGGGTTTTCTTCAATTTCCGCAAAGGTGCGAAACCCTCGCTTCTACCCCGCCTCCTCCCGGCCGCTGCTCTGCCCTGCCTTCTATTCCGCTCCCGAGCTTGTCCTGCTCCCGCCACTGCTCTGCCCTACCTTCTATTCCGCTCCCGAGCTTGTCCTGCTCCCGCCACTGCTCCCGCAGCCGCCTAATTCTGGCGTAGCCTCATACTTCTGTACCAAAACTGCTCACGGCGGATCACTCCTGCAACCTTCAACTGGGGAAATGTAGAACACATTTTGAGAATTGGTACGAAACTATGGAGGCTCCTGACGTCGAACCGAATCAACACATAAATCGCACCCAACCCGACTTCGAACACACCAACTCACACCCCAACCAAAGATTCTCCAACTCGCAAGGCGAATTCCAAGTCAACATGAGATCTTTAAGTCATGGGAAAGGTTGGGGGACCACTCGTGCTACTAAGGGATACTAATACAGCAGGCAGACAACAGATCCACGCTAAGTACGCTTCGGGGGAACTCGTCCGCGTACGTAGAGGCGTATATCTGCCCACGCAAAAGCACCGACAGTTGACCAGAAGGCAACGAGAAAAACTACACATCGTAGCCACCGCCCTGACACGGCCGAGGTGCATATTGACGGGAAAATCGGCAGCACTCATACACGGCCTGGCCACGCCTTCATACACTTCAAATGGCATCACCGTAGAAATAGGCAATGCGACCAGCACTGGCAGGACGGAAAGAGGGTGCAAGTATCGCAACGTGCCAAATGACCATGAAAGCCGGGCGCAAACCGTCCAGACAGAATTCGGGGAAGTCAGAGCCAGCTCACTGATCGATACCTGCGCCGAGATGGCCCTATGGCATTCCACCCAGGCCGCAGTGACAGCGATCGAATCTGCGTTCCAACGAAGGCCGTTGCACGTTGGTGAATGGGAGAAAATGGTTGAGCTCATCATTGAACGGGTAGCCGGCCGGAAAGGTGCGGCTCAAGCACGACAGGCATTGAAGCTGGTCACGCCGTTTTCTGAGAGCCCACGGGAATCAGAGCTCAAAGTCGCTTTGTGGAGAGCCGGGTTTCCTGTGCCCTACCAACAGGTCAATATCTATGCACGCACAGGCGAACTACTCGGCCGCGTAGACTTCATGTTTGAGTGCGGCCTGGTAGTGGAATACGACGGGCGCGTGAAGTATGACAACAGCCTAGGTACTCCCCTGGACCACGTACTTCTGAACGAGCGAAACAGAGAGAAAGCCCTGCAAAACGCGGGATTCGTGGTTCTACGCGTGGATGCGGATAGTTTTTGGGATCAGACTTATCTAGCGCAGATCCATAACTTGCTCAAGCACATGCAGAACGCAGGTTTCTCAGCACCCAAAGCGCAATGGCGAGCTGCTGGGCGCTCATGGAAGGAGTGAAAATCAACTGGGATTCATACTTCTGTACCAAAACTCAATCGGACAGAGCCATTCCCCATGGTAAATGTCGCGCATGTGACTGGAACCTGCGAGTTTTGGTACGGAAGTATGACGCTTCCTCACCCCCCACTCACTGGCGCTTCCCCAATTGACCGGCATCAGACCCACATGGAGGAGCGCGCCACATCGGCGCCACACCCGCGCCAACCCCTCACACCAACACCCCCCCACCAGCGCACAAAACCTCAGCACTCTGGCACGTTCACCGCGACGTTCGTCGCCAGTCCGCCACCCGCGGTCTCCTTGTACTTGTCGCTCATATCCGCGCCGGTCTGCTTCATCGTCTCGATCACCTCGTCCAGGCTCACGTGGTGTTCACCATCGCCGCGCAGAGCCATCTTCGCCGCATTGATGGCTTTACCTGCGGAGATAGCGTTGCGCTCGATGCACGGGATCTGCACCAGCCCGCCGATCGGGTCGCATGTCAGGCCCAGCGAATGCTCCATCGCGATCTCTGCCGCGTTCGCCACCTGCCGTGGCGTTCCGCCCAGCACTTCTGCCAAACCGGCCGCCGCCATGGATGCCGCGGATCCGACCTCGCCTTGGCATCCCACTTCCGCCCCGGAAATGGATGCGCGCTCTTTGTATAGCGAGCCCACAGCTCCCGCGGCCAGCAGGAATCGCCGCGCGGTATCTCGTTGCGATGCGCGCCCCGCCGGGGTGTAGTGCTGCGCATAGAACAGCACCGCCGGGATGATCCCCGCCGCCCCGTTTGTAGGCGCGGTAACCACTCGCCCACCCGCGGCATTCTCTTCGTTCACGGCCAGCGCAATCAGGTTCACCCAGTCCTCGGAGAATTCCGCGGTTCGCCCGGGGTCCTCGTCCATGAGCTGGTCATACCAGCGCTTGGCGCGTCGCCGCACTTGCAGCATGCCGGGCAGTAGCCCATCGCTCGCTACGCCGCGCTTGGCGCAATCGTCCATGGCTTGTGCAATGGCATCGAGTCCGGCGTCGATTCCTTCATCGTCCCGCAGGGTGCGTTCGCACCGGCGTTGAATTTCTCCGACGCCAACCTCTCCCGCCTCCGCGAGTGCCACCAATTTCGCACCGGATTCAGAGACGCCTTCGCCGGTGATTTCTTCGAGTTGGGGGATGTCGTTTTCGGTGCGGATGAAGCCTCCGCCGATGGAGTAGTACGTCTGTTTGTAGGACGGTTGGCCATCGCCGAGGTTGGCTACGAACGTCACGGCGTTGGTGTGGATGGTTCGGCGGACGGCGGGGCGCAGGATGATGTCTTGGAAACCGCAGGTCACGGGGATGGACTCATCGCCTGCGAGCCGAAGTGCGCGACCGTCGCGGATCTCTTTGACCCGCACGGTGGAATAGTCCGGATCGATTTCGGAGGGGTCAGCGCCGTCGAGGCCTAGCAGGCAGGCTTCGAGGGTGCCGTGTCCAGTGCCGGTGGCGGCCAGGGATCCGTAGAGGATCACGCTGATGCTCAGCCCGTAATCTGTGTGCGGGGTGACTACGTCTGCGAGCTTGCTGTGGTTGGTTTCCACATCTAACTTGGCGCTCGTGCCACCGCGCACCACTGTGCGCAGCTCGCGGGCGAAGCTCAGCCCGGCGCGCATCGGTCCGACGGTGTGCGACGAGGATGGGCCCACACCGATCTGGAACAGGTCAAAGACGCTGACTGTCACTTATTTGCCACCTTCTCCGCTGGATAGAACACGTACCGAGCCACCTGAGTGTGGGGTTAGTCGACCTGGAATTCGGCCATGCGGTCCCAGTGCGTCTTGCCTTCGATCAGCGTGTTGATGATCTCTGGGGTTTCCTTCAGCACAGTGGGGAACAGCTCGGCGGCCTTCTCAAAGTGCTCGGAGTTGACGTGCGCTTCCGCTGCGTCGTCTTCGAATCCTTCTACCAGGATGTATTCGGCTGGGTTGTCCTCGCTGCGGTACCAGTCGAAGAAGAGGTTGCCCTCTTCGGCGCGGGTGGCATCGGTGAATTCCGCCACCACGTCGCGGAAGTTGTCCACGTATTCCGGCAGTGGCTTGAAGCGGACGTTGATGAGAATCATAGGGTTGGCCTCCTGTGCATTGTGAGCATGAGTGTCGCCCATCGTACTCTGCGCACAGGAGGGCTTTGTCCAACTAGTCCAGTGGTTCGATCTCGCTTTCCACGACCCACTTGTGGTTCTTCATGGTCATGCCATCGGCCTGGTAGTCCACCATGTAGACGGTCTCGTCCGTGGAGTAGGCGATGTCTCCCTTGGCGCCCTTCATGCCTGCCATATGGTCGGCGAGGATGGTCACGGGCGTGCCGTCTGCGAGGCGCTGGTCGCCTGCGTTTTCCAGCTCTTCTTGCACGACCCATCGGTGGTCTTCCACGCGGGCGCCGCCATCGGTGGGGTCATAGTTCACCGAGTAGGTGTAGGTGTTAAACGCTCCGACGATGGTGGCTTTCGCCCCGTCCATGCCTTCCATGTGGTCGGCTGTGAGTCGCACGTCGGTGCCCACGGGGAACTTCGGGTCGGTGGCATCGGTGATGCCTTCCGGTGCCGGTCCGCCGTCCATTGGATGTTCCATTTCGTGGCTCGCGTTGTTTTCCATGGTGCTGTGATCATGGGTGGTTTGTTCCGCAGCTTCTTCAGCTTGGGAACATCCGGTTACCAACCCGCCGGTCAGCATGGCGCTCAGAGCGAGGCCGGTCAGCGTTCGCTTGTTCATTGTTCTCCTCGTTGCTCGTGGTTGTGCGGTCTAGCTGCGGGTGGCGCTGTATCCTGCTTCGTCAACAGCGTCGATGACGGCCTGATCGTCCACGGGCTGTTCGCTGGTGACCACGAGACGTCCGGTGTCTGCGCTGACCTCGATTCCGGTGACCCCATCGATGCCAGAGACTTCCTCGCGGACGGCGTTTTCGCAGTGTCCGCAGGACATTCCGGTGACGGTGTATTCAGTGGTAGCCATGGTGAATCCTCCTCGTTGATGATTGCTTCACCAACAAGCCTATACCCCCATAGGGTATACGGCAAGGCTCTCAACAACTACCCTTCGCGCTGCTCCGCTATCTCCAACCACCGCATTTCCAGCTCCTCGTGCTGCTCCTGCGCTTCCCTGACCTTGGCATCCAGCTCCGTTAGCTCATCCGCCGCCGAGGCATCGCTAGCCATACGCTCGGCCACCTCTGCCATCTTTGCCTGCAGCTTCTCCAGTTCCTTGGACACCTTGCCCATCTTCCGTTCCACGGCATTCATCTCTTTTTGCAGCTCGCGGTCCTCTTGCGCGCTCAGCGTGGTTCTCGGTGCGCTGTTGTGGTTTTCCGACGCCACCTCAGCGACCGTCGCACCTCGATCCGTAGCCTGCGCCGCTTCCCCGCCCAGTGCCTTGTTATCGGGCGCCGTGGAACCCTGCTTCTTCCGGCGTTCCAGGTACTGCTCAATTCCACCCGGCAAGTTCGTCAGATTTTTATCCCCAAACAGCGCCCACGTGGAGTCACACACGCGCTCGATCAGATAGCGGTCGTGGGAGATCACCACCATGGTGCCCGGCCACGAGTCCAACAAGGACTCCAGCTCCTGGAGGGTGTCAATATCCAAATCATTCGTGGGCTCATCCAACAGCAGCACGTTCGGCTCAGCCATCAGCACGCGCGTCAGCTGCAGGCGGCGGCGCTCGCCACCAGACAGATCACCCACGGGCGTGCGCTGCCGCTTGGCGCTGAATCCCAGGCGCTCAGCCAGCTGCGAGGCGGACATTTCTTTGTCGCCAATAGTGACGTAACTGGCCACATCCTGGACTGCGTCGAGTAGGCGTCGGGAAGGATCAAGATCATCCAACTCCTGCCGCAACCAACCCAAACGCACCGTCTTGCCCTCCACGCGACGGCCGGAAACCAACGGATATTCACCCGCGATGGTGCGCAACAACGTGGTCTTGCCAGAGCCATTCACGCCCACCAAACCAATGCGCTCACCGGGACCAAGACGCCAGGTCAGATCGTCCACCAAGGTGCGCCCGTCCGGGGTGGCCACCTCAGCATCCACCAAGTCGATGACCTTCTTGCCCTGGCGGCGAATAGAAAACTTCTGCAGCTCCACCGAATCACGCGGCTGTGGCACATCTGAAATCAGCGCCTCAGCAGCCTCAATGCGATAGCGCGGCTTGGACGTGCGCGCAGGAGCTCCGCGGCGCAACCACGCCAGTTCCTTGCGCGCCAAATTCTGCCGACGCTGCTCCGCCGCATCCGCCTGGCGCGCACGCTCCGCGCGGGCAAACGTCCAATCGTTGTAGCCACCCTCGTACACGTCCACCACGCCGTCGTGAACTTCCCACGTGGTGGTGGCAATCGTGTCCAAGAACCAACGATCGTGGGTGACCACCACCAGCGAGGTATTGCGTTGCAGTAGGTGCTCCGCCAGCCACTGCACGCCCTCCACGTCCAGGTGGTTCGTCGGCTCATCCAGAATCAACAGGTCCAGGTCCTGCACCAAGGCACCTGCCAGGCCGGTGCGGCGGCGCTCACCACCCGAAAGCTCGCGGACCTTCGTGTCCAGCCCCAACTCCGCGACGCCCAGCCCATGCAGCACCGCACGAATCCGCGGGTTGGACGCCCACTCGTAGGTCTCCACGCCCAACGGCTTGAGCACAGCATCCCCCACGGTGGTCTCGGCGAGAGTGTCATCGGTGAGCACTTCGCGAAGCACGTCCTGGTTCACCATCGCCATGCGCAGGTCATTGTTGCGCGACACACGACCGGAATCCGGCGTGTCCGCACCGTACAAAATGCGCAACAACGTGGACTTTCCTCCACCGTTGAGGCCCACCACCCCCACACGATCGCTGGAGTTAATACCCAAGCTCACGCCGTCGAGGAGAGTCTTGAGGCCATAGGACTTGGACACGTTCTCCAAGTTGATGAGGTTGGTCACGCAGTGAACCTTTCAGGGTTGTGTGGTTATTTATTCGGTCAAGCCAGATTCGCGGATGACCGCAACGTCCGCCAGCCGCGCATGTCCCGCCGGAGTGGTGGTGGTCATCGTCGCACTGGCCTTGCCAGACACGGACACGGCGGTGGCCACCTCGAGTGCATGCTCCGCATCGCGGCAAAGCATCGCGATGGTGGGGCCCGAACCAGACACGATACTCGCCAACGCGTCTGCTTCCTTGGCCGCGGCCAAGGTTTCTCGCAGCGAGGGAAGCAGGCTGATGGCTGGCGCTTGCAGGTCGTTGACCAGCAACGGAGCTAGTTGTTCAGGATCGCCACTGTGCAGCACGCGGATCAGCTCATCAGTAGAGCCTGCGTGGGAGTGCGAGCGCCCACTCTCCCGCTGCTTGTCTAGCTGCGCAAACACCTTCGGAGTGGACAGCCCGCGCTTGTCCGTGGCGATCGCCCAATGGTACGGGCCGCGAGCCATCACGCTGACCAGCTCATCGCCGCGTCCGGTGCCCAGAGCAGTCCCGCCCAGAAGGCAAAACGGCACATCGGCACCCAGGCTGGCTGCAATCCGATATTCCTCGTCCCGGCTCAGCACCACGTGGTCCCGGGTCTCGTGATGCCGCGAGCAGTAGAACTCCACGGCCGCTACCAGCGCCGCAGCCGCATCCGCCGAGCCTCCGGCCATGCCCCCCGCCACCGGCACACCCTTATCTATGTGGATGGCCACGGGCGGGACCTGAAAGTCCGCGCCCATCTGCT
Source organism: Corynebacterium dentalis (assembly GCF_900232865.1). GTDB lineage: Bacteria > Actinomycetota > Actinomycetes > Mycobacteriales > Mycobacteriaceae > Corynebacterium > Corynebacterium dentalis. The sequence continues at coordinate 7,221 of NZ_OCTS01000002.1, forward strand.
GCGCCACGCGCTGCTGCACCGCGGCCACTGCGCGCACCGCGAGGTTCGTTTCGTCCGTGGGCACCAGATGTGCGTCATGTCCTTCCACGGTCACGGTCGCTCCTTTTTCCGACGCCACCTCCGTCAGATGCACCGTCTCCTGCAAAGCCACAGACTGAAAGACTGTCTCCAGATCGTGATAGCCATCATCCCGCACATCGGAGACTCCCAGATGCAGGTTGATCTTGCCGTGCGCGATCGCCGAGATAGTGATTGCCATCAGTTAGCCTTCCTGTCCTGCGCGTTCTGGGGCGTGGATTCCCTGGTGCATCGCCACCTTAGCCAAGGCAACAAACTGGGTAGTGGAGAGCTTCTCGCCGCGCTCCTTCGGGTCAATCTCGGCCTGCACCAAAGCCGCTTCCGCAGCCACACCAGAGCCGAACCAGCCAGAAAGTGCTGCGCGGAGAGTCTTGCGGCGCTGGAGGAAGGCGGCGTCGGCAAGAGAAAAAACGGTGCGCCGAAGATCCTCCTCGCCGGTGCCTGCGGGCAGGTCCTCCAACGACCACGGGCGGGTCTCCGCGGTCCACCGAACGATCTTGACTAGGCCAGAATCGATCTTCGGAGCCGGCCAGAACACATTCTTGCCAATGGTCGCCGCGCGGGTGACGCGGCCGTAGAATCCGGCCTTGACACTCGGCACGCCGTAGACCTTGGATCCGGAACCGGCTGCGAGTCGATCCGCGACCTCCAGCTGCACCATCACCAGCACTCGATCAATCGTCGGGAACTCGTGCATGACGTGCAGCAAGACTGGCACGGAGACGTTGTACGGCAGGTTCGCCACCAGTGCAGTGGGTAGTGGGCGATCCGCGGATTCGAAATCCTGCCGAGTGATGCGCAGCGCATCCTTGAGGATCACGTGGAAGCGATCCGCGAAGGGCTGCGCGAAATGCTCGATGGTTGCCGGAAGGCGCTGGGCGAGGCGCGGGTCAATCTCTACTGCGGTGACAGAGCCCACCGTGTCCACCAAGGCGAGGGTCAAAGATCCGAGGCCGGGACCGACTTCCACCACGGAATCTTCCGCGCCCACTTCTGCGGCACTGACGATCTTGCGCACCGTGTTGGGATCGTGCACAAAGTTTTGCCCCAGCTTCTTCGTGGGGGAAATGTCCAGCTCCTCGGCTAGTTCCCGCACCTGGATGGGGCCCAAAAGTTGCGCACGGGCGGCGTCCGGGTCAGTCATGTGTCTCCTTTGCGACTTCTCACATGAGAATAGCCCAGCAAAGCGCTGGGCTAAATTTCTCGATGCACGTGACTGACGGCCCCATGGGCCTGCACCTCAAGACTTGTGGGTGGTGGCGTGAAAGTTAGCTCAGGCCCATCTTGGAGGTACATGCAGGCCATGCGCCCCAACCCTGTGCAGCCTGTACCTTTTCTGCCACAGCGATCTGCTGCTCGCGGGTAGCCAGGTCAGCGCGTGGAGCGTACTGGGTGCCGCCGAAGCCTTCCCACGTCTGCTGGGTGAACTGTAGGCCGCCGTAGAAACCGTTGCCGGTGTTGATAGCCCAGTTGCCAGTGGCCTCACACTGAACGAGCTCGTCCCACACGGTTCCGCCAGCAACCGCTGGAGCGCTCGCGGCTGCTGGAGCGCTCGCGGCTGCTGGTGCGGCAGGCTTGGCGCCAACGCTGACCACGCGCTCACGCGCTGGGGTGAGCTCATCGCGCTTGATGACCTCGCGACCAGCCTCTTCACCGTTGACCTCGCGGATGCGCACAGTCACGCGCTCGCGACCTGCCGCACCTGGGTTGACCACGGTTTCTTCGCCCTCAGGAGCGTTGGGATCCTCCACGCGACGAACTGGAGGCTCGATGTCTCGTTCTTCCGTGACTTCCTTGTTGCTCACGCGAAGCACGTCGACGTGCATGTTCTCCGTCAGTGGGGTGTCCGCGGAAGGGGTGACCTTATCGTCTGGACCCAGCGGAGTGCCACGCAGCTTGAAGATATCGCCCACGGTGGCTGCAGGAAGGCTCATGCGGCCTTCCTTTCCGCCATCGTTAATCGTGAAGAACTTATTGGTAGAGATCTTCAGGTCCATGCCCTCCAGAGGGATGGACTGGTTGGAAGCGGTAGACAGCGCATCATTAGAGTCGCCGCGACCAATCTGGTTCAGCAGGTCGCCGACGGTCAGCGCGGTGGTGTCTACTTCGCTGGCTTTGCCGTCGATGATGAGGTTGACCTGACGGGTAGAGCGGACGGTGATGGTCTCGTCATTGTCCACGGACTCGCCGAGGGCTGGGGTAACCAGATCTTGGTCGCCCACGTTTACGCCGGCAGAATCCAGGATTCCCTGCACGTCGGAGGACATGGAGGAGGCCTGCATGATCTCGCCGTTGACGTCGAGCGTGACGTCCTTCTGTGTTGCCACTGCAGCTCCGCCGCCGACCACCAGGGTGGCCAGCATACCGCCCGTTGCCAGGCGCAGCGGGGTGGAGTTGGTGTGGTTAATGCGGTGCAGGTGGGACTTCTTCTTTGGTGACACTCGGTTCTTGCCTCTCACAGCTTCATCACCGTTGTGTGGCGACGAAGAATTTCAGAAATTTCCCGCCTCGCAGAGGCAGGACTCGGGATCCTTCAAACAATCTTTTGTCACAATACGATAACGAAATGGTTACGTGCAAAATCTCGGCAGGATTGTCAGACAAATCACAGAATTCGCCCCCATCTGCACAAACAATCCAGCCACACGAGTTAACAGCCGTAAACATGAGCGCACAGCAGTGAGCTTGCGCCCCGTTTTATAACAAAAGCAACAAGGATTACATCTCCGTAATTTCCCCGAGCCCGTAGATCCTGCGCGCATTTTCCGTCACCTGCGCCGCCAACGTAGCGGCACTCACGTCACGCACATCCGCCAGCATCCGTGCGGTATAGCCCACGAAGCTGGGCTCATTGCGCTGTCCGCGGAACGGTTCCGGGGTCATGTATGGCGCGTCAGTCTCCACCAGAATCTGATCTGCGGGCGCGATCCTCGCTGCCTCCCGCATCTCCACATTGCGCTTGAACGTGGAATTGCCAGCAAAGGAGAGAATATAGCCACGCTCAAACGCTTCCTTCGCCACATCCAACGGCGAGGAGAAGCAGTGCAGGATGACGTTGACCGGCCGCGGCGCATCGTCCAGCACCCGCATCAGGTCCTCGTCTGCTTCGCGATTGTGAATCATCAATGGCTTGCCCGAGCTGACCGCCAGATCGATATGCCAGCGCAGTGCCTCTTCCTGCACATCCAAGCTGGGCGTGGACTCGTCCTTGCTCAGCCAGTACATATCCAACCCGGTCTCTCCGATGGCCACGCAACGTGGGTCGTCAGCCATCTCCGTCAGCCGGGCACGGGCCGCTTCATCGAGCTCGTGCGCGCGCGTCGGGTGGATCGCGCAGGCTGCCCACACTCGCGGGTGGAAGTGTGCAGCCTCGAGAGCACGTGCGGTCTCCTCGAGTCCATCCCCCACTGTGCACACGCCGACCAGGCCAGATCCCGCGGCACGATCCATGAGACGCTCCACCCCGTCGCGATACGTCTCAGGCGAGCCTCCTTGTTCGCTCTTGCCAAATGCGGAGTACAGATGCGTATGCGCATCAAACAGCGGGTAGAGATTTTCCGGAGGGACTGCGACTGGCCGAGACTTCTTAGACATGTCCCCCAACTTAGCGCGCTCAGCGCACTATTCGACAGGTGCTACCGGCGCCCACTCCGGCCCGGTAACACCCAACTCTGGCTCCAGCTTCGGGAACAGCGGCTTCGGCTTGGACAGTGGGGTCCCCGGCCGCAAGTCGCGGCGGGCCCAAGTGGCCTGCTGGTCGTCGTAGTCTCCCATGATCACGGAGTACGAGCGTCCTTGTTCTGGCAAGCCGACGCCAACAGGTGTCCGTGGAGACTCGTCCGTGACTTCCACGATCTTCGGCTGCGCAGCCCACACGCCCTTGCCACCCAAGGTTTCGAAGATCTTCTGCGCGCTAAACGGCAGGTAAGGGGTCAGCAGGGTATTGACGTCCGAGACAATCTGCAGCGCCACGTACAGGACAGTCGCCAGGCGCTCGCGCTGCGTTTCATCCTTCGCCAGCTTCCATGGCTCCATCGCGGCGATGTACTGGTTGGTACGCCCTGCGATACGCATGGCTTCGGTGATGCCCGCCTTGAAGCGGGACTTATCCAGCGCCTGTCCCACCACATCGAAAGCCTGGGCTGCTTCGTCCAGCAGTGCCTGATCCTCGGCGGTGAATTCACCGGGAGTGGGAACTTCCCCAAAGTTCTTATGCGCCATGGAGACGGTGCGGTTAACCAAGTTGCCCCATTCGTTGGCCAGCTCACCGTTGATGCGGCGTACAAACTCGTCCCAGGTGAAGTCCGTATCCGTGGTCTCTGGACCGGCCATGGCGATGAAATAACGCAGGGAGTCTGGGCCGAATTCGCGGAGAAAGTCGCGCACGTAGATCACGACGCCCTTGGAGGAACTGAACTTGGAACCAGACATCGTCAAGAATTCCGAGGAGACAACCTCTGTCGGAAGGTTTAGGGCCGGCTCCCCCAACGGACCGGGCTTTCCACCCTTGGTTCCCTTGCCGTCATAGCCGAGCAGCTCTGCTGGCCAGATCTGGGAATGGAAGGTGATGTTGTCCTTGCCCATGAAGTAGTAGCTCAGAGCCTCGGGATCATTCCACCATTTACGCCATGCTTCTGGTTGGCCGGTACGCCATGCCCATTCGATCGACGCAGAAAGATAGCCCACCACGGCGTCGAACCACACATAGAGCTTCTTGGCGTTATTGTCTTGCCAGCCTTCGATGGGAACGGGGATACCCCAGTCGATATCGCGGGTCATCGCACGGGGACGCACGTCCTTGAGCAGGTTCAAAGAGAACTTCAGGACGTTCGGACGCCAGTCTTTGCGCTCGTGCAGCCACGCCTCCAGTGCACCAGCCAGGGACGGCAGATCCAGCATGATGTGCTCGGTGTCCACAAACTCTGGGGTCTCGCCGTTGATCTTGGAGCGCGGATCGATCAAATCCGCTGGATCCAGCTGGTTGCCGCAGGTATCGCACTGATCTCCGCGGGCATCCGTGGCGCCACAGATGGGACACGTTCCCTCGATGTAGCGGTCCGGCAAGGTGCGACCCGTGGATGGACTGATAGCACCGCGGGTGGTCTCCTTGACCATGTATCCATTGTCATTCAGGCCGGTGAACAGTTCCTGCACCACGGCGTAGTGATTGCGCGTGGTGGTGCGAGTGAACAGGTCATAGGACAGACCCAGTCCTGCGAGATCCTCAACGATGATGCGGTTGTAGCGATCCGCAAGTTCCTGAACGCTCACGCCTTCCTTCTCCGCCTGTACCAGCAGAGGGGTTCCGTGCTCATCGGTGCCGGAGACCATCAACACCTCGTTGCCCACCATGCGTTGGTAGCGGGCGAAAACATCCGAGGGGACACCGAAGCCTGCAACGTGACCGATATGGCGAGGGCCATTGGCATATGGCCAAGCAACGGAGGTGAGAACGCGTTTCGTCATGGCTCCTAGCGTATTAGATGGCGCGACAGATGGTGAATGCGGGCTGGGTGCACGCCGCGAAAGTCGCGCCGTTCCCCCATTTCCATATCTTGCCTTCCAAAAGAAAAAATTTTCTCCAATATCTAAGATTACACCCGAGGGCAAGGATGAAATTGCACGTAGCAAACGTTTCTGCCTGCAGTTCTTGCACTTAGTAAGTAGCCACTTTTTTATTTCTGAACAAAACTAATAGTGTGAGGTTTTCAACGTTCTGCATCATTTCTTTACCCCTGTTTAATCCACTAGTGTAAAGTTTCGGTTTGTTTGTTACACCCAGTCCGGCGCAAGTTGATCTCCTTCCGCTGGGCTCCACCTGCTTTTCCTGAAGGAAATTTGTGCATCTCTCACGTTCGACCAACCTAGGTCTGCAGATCATTGCAGAGCTTTCTCGCCAGCAAGCACAGGCGGGTGAGACAACCCGGCTGACCGCCGCAGGCATCTCAGAAGCTCTCGGTGCCTCCCCCACTCACGTCGCCAAACTCACCTCGCGACTCGTGGAAATCGGCATCATTAAATCCTCCCGAGGTCGCGCCGGAGGCATTCACATCATCAAGGGCGGCTTGCGCTTCCGTCTCGGGGAATTGATCCGCAAGCTCGAAGGCCCAGTGGAACAGGTTGACCGATACATTCAGCCTCTCGTCGCCGAATCGAACGGCTCCAGTTCCGAGGCGCAGAGGCCCTTCGAACTCGTTCTGCAAGAAGCCGAAGATCGCTTCTACGCCGAGCTGGATAAGTTCACGGTGGCAGACGTTCTCGATCTCGATATTTCCGGCCAGCACTTCCTCATGAAGGACTAACGGCAAGATCTCGGTCTCCCCAGACAAAAAGGAGGCGCTCCGCACTTAGTGCGGAGCGCCTCCTTTTGCATTGCGCCAGGAAACCCGGGCGCTCGCTAGTTTAAGAACCTAGGACTTGTCCTTGACCACGCTAGGCGTGGTGGATTCGTAGGCTTCAAACAACTCTTCATCGGAGTAGGAACCAGCATCATCAGCAGCGGCAACAGCAGTATCAGCTGCCTGCCGTGCCTCGTGCACAGCAGCCTGTGCTTGCTCCACGATGTCCTGAATGTCTTCCACCTTGATGACGTTGACCACGCCCTCATCTGTTTCCACATCGTGGATCGGCAACACGGAGCCTTCCTCTTCGGTGGTACCCACTGCAGCAGCGGGTGACTCATCGAATTCTTGGCGGTGCCAGGTCTCCTTTTTCTTCTGACCGATCCGGCGCATCTGGGACTGACGCAGCGTGTACTTGCGGTACTCCTTTTCTGCAAGGTGCGCAGGATCGTTCGCGAGACCGCGGGCGATGGCGAAGGTCAGACCGATGATGATCAGCACGAACGGGCTGGCCGCGATGATCGTCAGGTTCTGCAGGTTGGTCAACGCGTCTTCTCCACCGGTGGTCAGCATGACCACGGCGATCAAAGCCGTCAACAGGCCCCACACGACGGTGACCGAACGAGAAGCTGTTTCCTTACCGTTTTGCGACATCGAGCCCATCACGGTGGATGCCGAGTCCGCGGAGGTAATGAAGAACGTCGCCAGCAGCAGCATGGCGATGAGGCTCACGACCACGCCACCTGGGAACTCGTGCAGCAGCGTGAACAGCTGGGAGGTAGCGTCGCCGTCTCCCCAAATTGAACGACCTTCCTTCTCGAAGGTGATCGCCGTGCCACCGAAGATGGAGAACCATACGACGGAAACGATCGTTGGCACCAAGAGCACCACGATGACGAATTCGCGAATCGTGCGACCGCGGGAAATGCGGGCGATGAACATGCCCACGAATGGGGACCACGAGGTCCACCATGCCCAGTAGAAGATCGTCCACGCGTTCAGCCAAGACTCAGTTTCTTCACCAGCATTGGCAGAGCGGGATGCCATGTCAAAGAACTCAGATAGGTAGCTTCCCAGAGCGTTCGGGAAGTAGTTCAGGATGATCACCGTAGGGCCCACGATGAACACGAATAGCGCGAGGATCAGTGCCAGCACCATGTTGAAGTTGGACAGGTACTGAATTCCCTTGCCCACGCCAGAAGCAGCGGACACCAAGAAACACAGACCCAGCACGGCAACGATGGCGACGATAACCATCTGGCTTGGGTTGGTCACCAGATCATTAACTTCCAGACCAGAGCGAATCTGCAGCGCACCAAGACCCAGAGATGCCGCAGTACCGAACACCGTGGCGAAGATCGCCAAAATATCGATGACCGAACCAATAGGCCCCTCGGCGCGCTTCTTGCCGATCAGCGGGATGAAGGCAGCGCTCAGCAACTGCTTGTTACCCAGGCGGTAGGAAGAGTAGGCAATGGCAAGCGCCACGACGGAGTAGATCGCCCATGGGTGCAGGCCCCAGTGGAAGATTGTGGAGGCGAAAGCAGGTCCGGCCTGTTCCGCTTCATGTCCTGGCACGCCGTTGCGGAAGAACGTCAGTGGCTCGGTGGTTCCGTAGAACATCAGGCCAATGCCCATGCCAGCAGCAAACAGCATGGAAATCCAGCTCACCGTGCTGAATTCCGGACGTTCGTTTTCCTTGCCCAAACGGATGTGGCCGAACTTGCTCATAGCCACGAAGAGGACGAATCCCACGAAAGCAGTTCCGGCCAGCATGAACAGCCAACCGAAGTCTTCCACCAGGTAGTTCAAGACGTTTCCTGATACTTCCGCGAAGGAATCCTTGCCGATGAGGCCCCACAGAACTACCGCAGCCACCAACACTACGGCCGTGATTGTCACGACCCAGTTGATGGACATATTGTCCTGGTCTGCCTCGCTCTCTACATGTCTCGTATTCTCATGAACGTCAGTCATTCCTTCTACACTGCTGTGTTTCGGCTCACTAATCAACTTCTTAGAAGCCAGATTTCGGTCTATGAGCTGCAGTTTTCCAATTATTACCCCGGTAAACTGCAGGTCAGGCGCAAGACCATGCCCGTTCATCAAGAATCGATAAACTTATACTGACAGACTGCGAAACGGCCAGAAACTAGCCGTTCCGTTGCGCCAACACCGCCTCATAAAGCTCGCGCTTGCTCGCGCCCGTCTGTTGCGCCACTTCTCCGCACGCGTCCTTGAGCCGTTGCCCATCAGCCACCTTGGCCTCCACCTGGTCCACCAACTGCTCCGGGTCCACCACAATGGCCTCGTTACACCCCTCGATGACCACGCTGATCTCGCCCTTGACACCCTCGGCCGCCCATTCCGCGAGCTCGCCCAGGGTTCCCCGCTTGACCTCTTCAAAGCGCTTCGTCAACTCCCGGCACACAGCGGCAGGCCTATCCCCACCCATCACTTCAGCAGCGATGCCCAGCGTGTCCGCTAATCGGTGTGGCGATTCGAAGAAACAGGTGGCATGGGCGGCGCCAAGAAAGGAAGAAAAGAACGTACGGCGCGCACCGTCCTTGCGGGGCGCAAACCCCACGAACGCGAACTTGCCCACTCCCAATCCGGACAAAGCAAGGCTGGTCGGCACGGCGGACGGGCCTGGCAAGCAGGTGACGGGCACGCCAGCGTCGTAGGCAGCCTGCACCACCGGGAAGCCAGGGTCGGACACAGACGGCATGCCGGCATCCGTGACCACCAGCACGCGCTTGCCCTCGCGGGCGAAGTTCACCAACTGGCTGGCCCGGTCATTCTCGTTATGATCAAAGTTGCTGAGCACCAGCGCCTGGATCTGAATTCCCAGGGCATCAGCCAGAGCTCGTGTCCGCCGCGTATCCTCCGCGGCGATGACATCCGCACTGCCCAACGCATCGATCAAGCGAACCGACGCATCCAGAGGATTGCCCAGCGGTGTGGCCGCCAAAATGATTCCACCCTGTGGCAGCGGGCGGCGAGCAGCAGCAGTGGCCAACAAACTTTCCATGTTCTCCACGGTACTTCACGGTGTCCGCCGGGTTCACTAGACTAAGACCTCGTGCCTCTTGCCACCCTCGCTCCCCCGCCCTCGTCCGCGCGTGCTGCTCGCACGCCAGCCCGCGGACTGTCGCGGTTTCTGCAGTGGAGCCGGTGGCAAGCAATCTTAGGCAGCCTGGCGGTGCTGGCGATGGCGCTGCGTCTGCCGATGCTGAGCCGGCCAACGGATGCCGGAACCCCCATTTTCGACGAAAAACACTACGTCCCCCAGGCGTGGCAGATCCTGCGTGGGTTTGACGGGCTGTTTGTCGGCGGGATTGAGGACAACCCCGGCTTTGGCCTGGTGGTGCATCCCCCGCTTGCCAAGCAACTGCAGTCAATTGGCATGTGGGTGTTTGGCTACACGCCGGTGGGATGGCGCATCGTCACGGCGTTGCTGTCCGTGGTGGTCATCCTTCTGATCGCGGCCATCGCCAAGCGCATTTCTGGCTCCGAGTGGGTTGGCTTGCTGGCGGGCATTCTGGCGCTTTCGGACGGTATCCTGTTCGTCACCGGCCGCTCCGGCATGCTGGATCACACGCAGACGCTGTTTTTGGTGGCAGCGGCGTACTTCGCGGTGCGAGACCACCAGCAGATGGACACCGTGTTTTCTCGGGTGCTGGCGCAAGGCCGCATGTCAGACTTTCCCGTTGGTCCGCGTGCAGGTTTCCGCTGGTGGCGGTTTGCCGCCGGGGTGGCGCTGGGGCTGAGCCTGTCCGTGAAATGGTCCGGGCTCTACTACATGGCCTTCGCCGGGGTGGCCTTTGTGGTGGCGGATTATTTCCGACGCAAGCGCTACAGCGTGCGCAAACCTCTTCTCGGAATGCTGGGCTTGGATGCTGTCTCCGCGTTTGCCTCGCTGGTCATCGTTCCGGTCATCATCTATCTGCTGAGTTTCCGTGCGTGGTTCGCGGGCGATTCCTCTGTCTACCGGCACGCCGTAGAAGCGGGCAAGGCTGATGGCTTCAGCGCAGACGGCCTAGTGGGGTTGCTTCCCCAGGCGCTACAGAACTTTCTGTACTACCAGCAGTCCGTGCTGCAGTTTCACACGGAGCTGACCAACTCTGCGGGGCACGTGCACCCGTGGGAATCCAAGCCGTGGTCCTGGCTGGTCAGCTCGCGCAGCCTGATGTACTACAACCCGGATGTGGATTCCGAAGGCATGCGCCACATCGTGTTGTTGGTCGGCACTCCCGCCATTTGGTGGCCATGCGTGCCGGTGTTGTTGTGGGGTCTGTGGTGCTGGTTCATTCACCGCGACGGCCGTTGGACCATTCCGTTGGTGGGCTTTGCCGCAGGATTCCTACCGTGGCTTCCAGTCATGGACCGGCAGATGTACCTGTTCTACGCAGTGAACTTGGCGCCGTTCTTGATCATCGCCTTGGCCTTAGCGCTCGGACAGATCAGCACGTGGCAGATTACTCAACCCGGCCAGGTCCCTTCGCAGTACAAGGCCGTCAATTGGTGGAAGAACGACACGGGCCGGATCGTGGTGGTGGCCTACACGGCGTTCTGCGTGTGGAACTTCCTATTCTTCCTGCCCATGTTCACGGGCATGCCGCTAACTGCGTTGGAATGGTACTCGCGGATATGGCTGCCTAGCTGGGCATAACCGGTCTGAAAGCTGGTTAATCGCCGGCGCGGAAAGTGGAGTTCGTCTCCACATCCAACCGAGAAAAGCTCACTGGCTGGGCCGTCAGCCACCGCCAGTACTGTCGCAGCGGCGTTACCGTGTGCACTCGCGCGAGCCAGCACGTGATCAGAGCAATAACGGCCACCAAGTGCAGAGCCAAGGTGCCCAGCACGCTCGGGACATCCACGGAAGTCTCTACCAGCCCCATCACGATGTCCCGGGTGGCAATGCCCGCGCCGAATGCCCACATCGCTAGGTAGATCGGCAGCAAAGCCCCCGCCACCCGTGGCTTCCACGCGGCCCACGCCAAGCCAATCCCCAGCGCAAAACGAGTGGTCGCGGCATCCATCACCAATCGGGCTATCGCCGCATCCTGGGTATCGGAGGTGTCCACAGTGGGCAATGAGCCGGTCCCCGTGGGAAGGCTGGCTCCTAGCGTCGAGCCAAACAACAACACGCCCGCCCACACCAAAAACGCCACGGCCAGCCCGGCCAACACCACACGAGACAGCGTCAGCGGCAGTGAACGCGCGCGCATAGTGTTTGCCACCTGCGGGAAATCGACTGTCGCATCGAGGACGCGCGCGGCAGCTTCATCCGCGTCGCGGGAGGGCTGTGGCTCGGGGTCCAAATTGAATTTCAGCTGGCGGCCCAGCGAAGAGACCGTGGAAAACCAGCGCTGACACTCCTCGCAGCCCGCTAGGTGCGCGTCCACCACATCATCGGGAAGAGTGGGAGTTTCGCCATCCAGCCGCGCGGACAACGCGGTACGCACGTCATCACAATTCATGACTGGTCACTTCCTCCCTCACGCAAAGCGGGACAGTGCGCGATCCAAACTGGCTCGTCCAGCTCCGAAGACAACAATAATCAGGCAGCAGACAAGCAACACAAGCGGCAGCTCAACGCCGTTGTCCACCGCGTAGAAACCGTGCGGCATGTGCAGGACATAGAAGTTGATCAAGGTGACGATGGCCAGCGCTCCCGCCGCGGCGGTGGCCAGCAGGCCGGTAATGAGCAACGCCCCACCCAGCATCTGGGTGATTGCGGAGAACCACGCCAAAACCTCCGGGGCAGGGACCTCCGCGGTCCGGTAGAGCTCCACGGTGCCTTCAGTCCCATCCATGCCACGCTGGAACACCAGCTCCCAGCCATGGGCGATAAAGCTCACGCCCAGAACGAGGCGGACAAGCAGCAAAACGGCATCGCGCAAAACCTGGTGGTTCATCATGAGAACAGAACCTTAGACAGCGTGAATGCGCTGCTGGGAGCCGTAGTTCACGCGACCGTAGGCGGCATCGTCCGCGTAGTAGGAATCTTCGTCGTGGTAGTCGAAGTAATCGCGGGAATCGATGTAGCTGAGGTGATCGAACTCGGGATCAGCATCGTCAGCTTCCACGATCACGGCACCCGGACGGCGCAGGCGGTCAGGCACGCCTAGCTCCTCGTCCTCCGTGTTGCGCACGCCCAGGCGGGCGCGGCGCATGCGGGCGATACGACGCTGGCGCATCTTCGCCTCCTCGATCGCGCTGCGACGCAGGAAGTACAGGTACATCGCGGTCATGCCCAGGGCAATCACGGGAGCGATCCACGCGGCAGATCCGAAGATTACGCCGGCGCCCACGGACACGATGCACAGCACCAGCAGGGCAAGCAGCATCTGCTTACGTCGCTTCAATCGACGCTGCGCAGCCGCCTGCGAAGCCACTGGGTCGTAAACACCGCGGCCCTTGCGCGCGGCCAGGTACTGCATGTCTTCATCGTCCAGCTCGGCGCGAGTGGATTCCTCTTCCTCGCGCAGCTTCCGCGCCATCGCCGTAGCGTGCGCGGCGGCTTCCTTTTCTCCATTTTCGACGCCACGCTCAGCCTCTTCCACTGAAGCTTCCGGGTCCAGGTCTGAGCCGCGGAAGTATGCGTCGGAAATACTGCGGACCTGGCGGCGAGAGGTCTCGGCTTGGTCGTCTTCCGCGTCGTGAGCCTGGTCATCTTTCTCAGCTTCTGCCACCAAACGGATTGGCGCGAAGGAGCCCGTATCGGCTTCGCTGTGGGAGCGGAACGTGGAGGACTCAGCTGCATCAGCGGACTCAGCCTCAGCTTCTGCCTCTGGGTCTGCGTCTGATTCGACCACTTCGCCATCGATAGTCTCCGCAGCTGCCACAGCGGAATCCTCGTCGGCGGTCTCAGTCACGATCTCTGCATCAACTGGCTCTGCCTCGACAGACTCCGCGTCCACGGTCTCTGGCTCCGCTGCCTCAGCGAAATCCTGGTTCTTGGCTGCACGGGAGAAGTTGCGGCCGCGTCCGGACAGCCCGGCCCGGTCCTTGAGGCTCAGCGGACGTGACTCGTCCTCGTCGTCGAGCAAGAAGAATTCCGGCTCCGCGTCCACCAGCTCCAGCTCTTCGTCGGCATCGGAGACGCGAAAGCTCTCCGCCGCAGGTGCGAGGCGCTTTTTACGACTCATCGCCTCGCCACCTTGGTGCAGAACACGGGTCTCGGTGAGTGCCTTCGCGGTACGGCGAACGGGCGACTGATTACGGAGCAGAAGTGGTGCGAGTAGCACGATCCACACGACGGCAATGAGCAGTAATGATCCGGACACGGCGAGATGTCCTCCCAACAGGTTATTGAATGCGGCAGCAGTTGGATTCCAAGTTATCGCTACCGCGCTGACCTATGGCCGTGCCACGCCGAAGACTCTTCTGGGAACTCGCTGTGAGCCGTCCGAGCCACCGGATGTTAGGACTTCTTACGCTTCCCTGGCGGCACGTAGACAAGCTCGCCCTCGTGAACCATGCGCTCCACGAGTCCGCGGGATTCCTCGCCGAAAAGCTCCTCGCGAGTGACGGCCATGAGGTAATGATCGGTCCACTCACCGTTGATGTGGAGATTGCGCTTGAGGAAACCTTCCTCGCGGAACCCCGCCTTCTTCAAAACCGCACGGGAGGAGGCGTTTTCTCCCATCACCGTGGCTTCCACCCGGTGAAGTCCCAAGGTCTTCATTGCATGATCGACGCCAAGCGCCACCGCAGCCGTGGCTACTCCCTGACCCGTTTGCTTTGAATGGACCCAGTAGCCAATCCAGCAGCTGGAGACTATGCCGTGCTGAATGTTTCCCAGAGTCAGCTGCCCGGCGAAGGCACCGTCAACTTCAATGACGGCCGGAACCACAGTTCCTTCCTTGGCCACGCCCTTGAGGTTGCCCCAGGTCTTACGCCACTGGCTGGATGAGTGTGCCTCCGCCCAGTCCCCATCCACCGTGGGCTCCACGGCGCGCAGGTACTTTTCGTCCTCGATACGCATTCTGCGCCACTCCACGCCGTCTTTACGGTTCAGCGAACGCAGGCGGACTTCCGCACCATCTCCACCGCGGGTCAGCACAGTTGTGGTTCCAAACGGCCAACCGGAGCGAGGAGTCTTACTCATTATTTCCTCCCTGGATGCAGAAGGCACGCGCGACGATAATTTGCCAGCACGCCTGGCTGCGGAAAACTTCCATTATGCATTTCAGATTAGGAGCGATTCGATAGGAACATCACATCGACTACCTGTCCGGGGGCGACGTTCGTGGCATCTGCGGGGATGATGATCAGGCAGTTGGCCTGGCCGTGGCTGCCCAGCAAGTGCAGTGGCTCACCGCGTCCGGTACCGGCGCCCAGTGGATCCACGAGGAACTCACGGGTGTCGCGGTCGCGCATCAGTTGGGCGCGGATGAATCCGCGGCGGTAGGCGGCGGATTCAATGGAGGCGATGGTACGGGCCTTGATGATCCGACGTCCGGATTGGCGCTGACCGCGGATGAGTTGGATCAGCGGGCGAACCATCACCTCGAAGGCCACCAGCGCGGCGGATGGGTTGGAGGGCAAAAGGAAGGTGGGGACCCGGTCCGGACCGAGCTGGCCAAAGCCCATCACAGAGCCTGGGTGCATGGCCACACGGGAGACATCCATGTCCCCCAGTTCCCCGAGAAC
Organism: Corynebacterium dentalis; assembly: GCF_900232865.1. Lineage (GTDB taxonomy): Bacteria > Actinomycetota > Actinomycetes > Mycobacteriales > Mycobacteriaceae > Corynebacterium > Corynebacterium dentalis. Next base: position 22,301 of record NZ_OCTS01000002.1, read on the forward strand.
TTCCCGCAGGCGATCGGAGGCTTCTCCGCCTACCGCACCACTGATGACCACCACTTCAGAGCGCAGCAACTGGCCTTCGATGATGTCTTTAAGTCTGCGCGCCTCGCCAGAGATAATGCCGATGCGGTGCACTTCCGCGCCAGCTTCTCTGCCTGCCGAGGACAGGGCATAAGAATTGACATCGTAGATCTGACCCAAGCCTGGGTCGCGGTCGATATCCAGCAACTCCGGGCCGAAGCTCAGCACGGACAGGCGCGGACGTGGATATACGAGCACCTTGGAACGGCCGACAGCGGCCAACAGGCCCACCTGGGCAGCGCCAATGACGGAGCCCTGCTCCACCACGACGTCGCCGGGCTGAACATCGGAACCCTTGCGGTGCACGAACTGTCCGGAATGCACCAGTTCCAGCGGCTCTATACGGCGCCCCTGTACGTCAGCCCAGTCCAGCGGAATCACGGCATCGGCCAAAGTGGGCAATGGCGCACCGGTGTGCACGCGCACAGCCTGCCGGGGCTGCAGGCGCACAGGCCGGTGTGAACCGGCGGTAACTTCACCCACGATGGGCAACACTGGGCGCACGTCCTGCGGGACGATATCTGCAGGCTGATCTGCAGAGTCTTCGGCAGGCGCCCCATTGCGTCGGGCAACATCGAAGGCCTGGCGAACGTCCACGGAACGCACCGCGAAACCATCGATGGCGGCCTGATCGAACCCGGGGATCGGCGAGGTGCCCTCGACCTGCTCGGCGCAGCGCAGACCCAGCGCCTCAGAAATGGCGATGCGGACGGGCTCTGGGGTCACGGCCGCAGCGGTGATCAGAGCAAGCTGCTCCTCGACTGATCTCACGGTGCCTTCTACCTTTCTGAAACGCTGTGGTGGGGTACCAGCGACACGATGCTGCCGCTGGTACAACGACAATTAATCGCGCTGAGCGAGCTCCAGGCCGCTGACTACTTCCTTGTCATCGGGCTGCTCGATGCGCTCTTCGAGCCAGCGGCGAAGCGACGGACCGTAAGTATCGTCACGCAGGGCGAAGTCCACGCAGGCGCGAATGTAGCCGCCGGGGTTGCCCAGATCATGACGGGATCCGTTGTGCACCACGATGTGCACGGGGTGGCCCTCGTTGATCATCAGCACGATGGCATCAGTGATCTGGATTTCTCCGCCCTTGCCTGGCTCGGTGCGGCGCAGCGCGTCGAACACCTTTCGATCCAGCAAGTAGCGGCCGGTTGCCACCAGGTTGCTCGGGGCATCCTTGGTGTCTGGCTTTTCCACCATGCCGGTGACGCGGCGCACGTCATCGCGTCCGCACTCTTCCACGTCAAACACGCCGTAGTTGGAGACGTCTTCTTCTGGCACTTCGAAAGCGCACAGCACGGAGCCGCCGAACTCCTCGCGGATGGCCTGCATCTTTTCCATCACACCGAAGGGGAGAACCAGGTCATCCGGCAACATCACGCCGAAGCAGTCCTCGTCTTCATCCAGCACCTGCTCGGCCAGACCGATGGCATGGCCCAAGCCCAATGGCTTTTCCTGCTCCACAGCCTGAGCGTGGATCATGCCCTTGACGCCCTTGACGCGGCGCAGTTGGTCTTCCTTGCCGCGTGCTTCCAACGTGGCTTCGAGTTCCTCATCGGTAGCAAAGTGCCCCATGACACCTTGCTTCTTCGGTGCGGTAATCACCGCGAGACGCTCTGCTCCGGCGGCGACTGCTTCGCGGGCGATGAGCTCAATGCCTGGAGTTTCGACGACTGGCAGCAATTCTTTAGGCACCGTCTTGGTGGCAGGCAGGAATCGGGTTCCCAGTCCGGCAGCTGGAACCACGACAGTGCGCAGACCAGCGATCGTCTGTTCATCGGAAGTCATGTGGCGATGGTACCGCCTGAACGGCCCAGACAGTTGGAACTGCATCTACTGCGTGCCGTTTTCTCTGTATTTGGGCACGAAGGCGCTACCATGTGCCTAAAGTTAGAGGTAATTCACTGTCTCTAAGGAAATGGGGCTCCATGTCGCACGCGGATCAGCACTCCGGACGCGTTGATACCTGGACCAGTAATAGACACAAATCGCTGCCCTACTCCAATGACCCGAACTTCGCGGAGAGGCACAATCTAGTCGACCGCCCCACGTTCCGCCCGATTCCGGAATTCGAGGGTGTCCACAACGTGTGGCCCCGCGGCGACCGCCTGGCCGCTATTCGCGAGACAGCTCAGAACTACCGCGAGCGCTTCATCAACCAGGGCACCGTCCTGGGCGTGAAGTCCTTCGATATCGCCGCGGCTCCTTATCCTTCCCAGTACGCCTTCCAGATTTACTCGGGCTACGTCAACCCATTGATCAGCATCATCAACCGCATGATGGTGATTCAGTACAAGGACTTTAACGGTGTTCCTCGCACCTTGGTGTGGGAGCCCACGGTGGCAGACGGCTCCAAAAAGGCTGGTTTCTACAGTAACTTGATCGGCTCCGGTAACGGCCCCAAGTGGTTCAACAAGACCATGCGCGGCGTGGATCGCGAGGTCCTGGCCACGTTCCCGGGCGATGTGGAAGTTGGCGTGGGTATTTCTCTGCTGTGGACTCCCCGCCACACGGACGGTAACTACTCGCTGTGCATCAACACTTCCGATGGCGTGTGGATTTCTTCGGAAAACGACATGGCGAGGGATTCTTGGCAGCCTGAGCTCTCCAAGATCCCCGGTTTGAAGTCCAACTGCGAGTTCTATGAGCGTGAAGTGGTGCTGAAAGCCAACACGCTGGAAGATTCCATCGATCAGTACGATTCGATGATCAAGGAAAAGGAGATGGCCTCCTACAGTCCACAGAATCCGGAGTGGAAGCAAATTCTCCCGTCCTCCGCGTGCGCACCGTGGATGCGCCAGTGGCCGTTGAATCCGACCATGGAACACTGCGGTATCAATTACGGTGAGCACAAGCGTCGTTAACGTTGAATTTCGATTTTCCTGACGCAAACTCCGATCACTCCCCACAATCGGATAGTGCTCAGCGCAAGCAGCAATTGCGCGCCACAATTCGAGGTGATCGGCGTGCGCTTTCCTCTGCAATCAAGGCGGACAAAGATTCCCTGATTGCTTCACATGCCGTGGAGTATCTGCGCACCCATGACATTTCGGTGGCCACTGCCTATGTCCCTATGCGTTTTGAACCCGGCGGTGTGGAGCTTCCCTTTGCCCTGGCTAACGAGGTGCAACACCTACTGTTGCCGCGGATCGCGACGGCCAACGATGGGCCTCCCCTGATGGACTTTTGCGCATTCGATCCACGCACTGAGCAACTAGTGCCCGGCCCGATGGGGATCTTGGAACCGCCTGGACCCGCATTTTCCGGCTTTCCTGCTGGCATTGACCTATTCTTCATCCCTGCGCTCGCGGTGGATTCAACAGGAGCGCGGCTAGGTCAAGGTGGCGGCTACTACGATACGAACCTCGCCGAACTTGCTCCGGATGCCGAAGTGTGCGCCATTGTCTACGCACACGAGTACCTCGATCACGTGCCGACCGAGCCGTGGGACCTGCGCGTCACTTCAGTGCTGACAGAAGATGGTTTCACGAGGCTGCAGGTTTAGGTATTATTCCTTAGTAACAATTGAAGGTAAGTAACATCACACCTTCGTCAATCGTATTGTCTACCGAGACTCTCCAGATTGGGGATGTCAGAGTTACTACTTTTAAGGAAGTTTCTTACATGCTCAAGGGCTTTAAAGATTTCATCATGCGAGGCAACGTCATAGAATTGGCAGTTGCTGTGGTCATGGGCACCGCCTTCACCGCTATCGTCACCGCTTTCACTTCCGGCCTCATCGAACCCCTGCTCGCTGCCCTGGGTGGCAGTCCAGAGGTGGGTCTCGGCTACCGCATTCGGGACGATATCCCTGCTTCCACCCTCGACTTCGGCGCTATCATCACCGCCGTGATCAACTTCCTGATCGTTGCTGCAGTCATCTACTTCCTGATGATCGCCCCAATGAACAAGTTCGCCGAATTGCAGGCACGTCGTAAGGGCATCCAGCCAGAAGAAGCGGGTCAGACCGACCTCGAGCTGCTCGCCGAGATCCGCGACCTACTCAAGGAGCAGCAGGCAGGAAACTCCACCACCGGCAGCGCTGCTGCATACGACGCTCTGAACAACAACGTCGACCCATACGGCGCAGGTAAGCACTCCGCGGAGTAATTTCCGCAGAGTAATCGCCGAAACAACAAAGGCCAGCAGGGGTTTTCCCGGCTGGCCTTGGCTCTTGCCAAACATTTCGCCGCAACTAGTAGTGTGGCGGCCTCTGCTCTTTCCAGAAGTCCTCGCTGATGGGACGAGCTTCCTCCGGCGTCTCTGGTACGTCGGTGCCGTCCACAGAAGATAACGCGGATCCTTGATTATCGGCGCTCTCCCCCTCGCGGGCCCCTAGCTTGCCGAAGGTCCGGCGCGGAACTCTGCGAGCGTGGCGTCGAGAAGAAGAACGGTCCCCCACGGCGAAACTAACGATTCATGTCCGCGATGACGTACCGGGCCAGAGGGCACAGGGTCGCCATGCCGTCGCGGATCGCGCTACGAGAACCAGCGATGTTGACCACCAGGGTGGAACCGGACACGCCCGCGACACCGCGGGACAAGCCAGCCTCCAAAGAATTCGCAGCCAGACCGGAGGAACGCAGCGCCTCCGCGATACCTGGCACCTTGCGATCCATCTCCGCGTGAGCTGCCTCTGGGGCCTTATCTCGCGAGCCCATTCCCGTGGCGCCCACCGTGATGACGAGGTCCGCGCCTCCCACCACAGCGGTCTGGATCGCCTTGCGAATCGCCGGCTTGCGGGATTCCACGTGCACCAGTGCGTCCACCAAGAAGTTCTCCTCGGTGAGCAGCTCTGTGACCAGCTCGCCGGACTGATCCTGACCGTCCGTGCGGTCTGAAACGATGACCACCATGGCGTGCAGCAGGCTGTGATCGCGGCGCTCACCGTTGCTGCGAGAATTCATGTCTAACTGGTGAAAGACCTGATCATCGGGCTCTTCAACACGAGCATCGAGACGGTCGATATCCTCTGGGTTCACGTTGTCCATGACGGGCAGGCGAACGTCCTCGGCCACCTTCGCGGAGTGGTGAGGGCTCATGGAATCGGGCTCCAATCGGGTGTTCGGTCAATGATTAACAGTGTTCATTTACCGTATCGTTTGCAGCACCTGTGCGTAAGGTACTTCACAACTTGGCTACCCCTTAGGGTGTACTACTCTGCGCCCAAGGTCACGCTCACGGTGTGTTCATTGCGCCCGTTGGAATCGGTGACGGTCATCTCTACCGTGTCGCCTACCTTATGGGAACGGATTGCAGCGATCAGTCCGACGCCAGACTCCACAGGGCGATCATCGACCCTCGTCACCACGTCGCCCTTCTTCAGACCAGCCTCCTCGGCGGGACTTCCGCTATCCACATCGGCAATTTCTGCGCCGAAGATGTCCGATCCGGTGTTCACCTTGGCCCCGATAATGGGGTGGGAGGTCTTGCCGGTCTCGATGAGATCCTGGGCGATGCGCTGCGCTTGGTTCGACGGGATCGCAAAGCCCAGACCGATGGAGCCGGATTGGCCCTGGCTGCCGCCGAGAGACGCGATGACCGATGGGATGCCCACCAGCTTTCCTTCCATATTGACCAGCGCGCCGCCGGAGTTACCGGGGTTGATGGCGGCATCGGTCTGGATCGCATCGATCAACGAGGCCTCGCCACCGTCTTCACCGGTGGCCTGCACGGGGCGGTTCTTCGCCGAAACAATTCCGGTGGTGACGGTGGATGCCAGTCCCAGCGGGGAACCGATAGCCACGACAGATTCGCCAACGTTCAGCGCGTCCGAATCGCCGAGCTCGATGGGTTGGAGGTCCGTGGCACCTTCGGCCTTGATCACTGCGATGTCCGTCTGTGGATCGGCGGCCACTACCTTGGCGTCCAGTATCCGGCCATCGTTGAGACGGACCTGGATCTTGCCGTTTTCTGCGCCAGCGACCACGTGGTTGTTGGTGACGATCATGCCGTCCGAAGTGAAGATGGATCCGGAGCCTTCGCCGCCGCCTTGCGCGGTGGTCACCTGGATGGACACCACGGACGGAAGGACACGAGCAGCGATATCTTCCGTGGTGCCTGGGTCAATAGGGTTCGAAGCATTCTCGCCGCTGCTGGAGGACTGACTATCGAACGAGCTAGTTACGTTGTGGGTGGCGCCCGTCTGATCCATCACCACGGCGGTGGTGGCGCTAGCTGCGATTGCTCCGACGAGGAGAAGTGCGGCCACGGCGGGCGTGGAAAAGCGCTGCTTTTCCTTGACTGCCACCCCGCCGTCACCCGGCTGATTGTGCTGCAGGCCTGCGGCACCTTGAGGACCGAATGGTCCCTGAGGCGGCTGTCCCATTCCAGCACGTGGGCCGGGGAATGCTTGGGGGTGCGGATTCTGGTGCGCGCCCGACTGTTGCTGTGGGATTGGTTGCTGCGGGTTCTGCTGTGGTCCGGGCTGTCCAAGACCTGGTTGTGGTCCTGGTTGCTGACCGTGCTGCTGACTTGGTTGAGGTCCGGGCTGCGGGCCACCCTGTGCTGGGTTATTCCACCCATTTCCCTGCTGGTTGGGATGGAACTGGCCATTGCCTGCTGGGCCGTTAGTCATCGTGTGTCCTTTCCTCGCATGACTGCATGAAATTCATTGTCTCTCCCTATCCCCCGAAATCCTCGAAGAGACGCTGGACAGTGCCTGCTAGTTAAAACGAAAACCCTGCCTGATGTATTCAGTTAATGTCCAGCGGACTGCCAGACTTACCGGGAAGCACCACTCGCATGAGCGCTCCGCCATCATCCGAAGCATCGGCGATGATTGCCCCATTATGCCGGAGAATAACCTGCTTGACGATCGCCAACCCCAGTCCGCTACCCGGCATCGAGCGGGACTGAATGGAGCGGTAGAAACGCTCAAAGACCTTCGCTCGATCCTCCTCCGGAATACCCGGTCCGGAATCAGCAATGCGGATTTCCACCGCGGTGGGTGTGTCGGAGTTGGCGTCGGAAATGGGCTGCATCCACACCCGCACCGTGCCACCCTGCGGCGACCACTTGGCGGCGTTATCCAGCAGGTTTCTGATTGCTCGGCTCAAACTGAACTCGTCGCCGACAACCACCCACGGAACCAGGTGCACATCGAAGTGGACGTCCGGCCTGCGGCGCTCCACACGCTCCAGCGAGTCCGCAAAGACCTCCTCTAGGTCCACCTCCGCGGTGGTTAGAGGCATACTGTCCTCGCGGGCGAGATCCACCAGATCGCCGATCAAGGTAGACATCTCGTTGATCTGTGCGATGACGTCCCGCTCCAAGTCCGCACGATCCTGCTCCGACAGCGCGGGATTTTCGGCGCGAGAAGCCATCACCAGCAACTCAATATTGGTACGTAGAGACGTCAACGGAGTCTTCAGCTCGTGGCCAGCATCAGCCACCAGATCCCGCTGCTTCTCCGTAGAGACCTGCAGCGCCCGCATCATGGCGTTATAGGAACGAGTCAACGAGCCCAGCTCATCATTACTTTCCACGGGAATTTGCCGCAGCTCGCCAGTTTCCGCCACGCGGTTGGCGGCGCGACGCAACCTGTCGATCGGTTGCACACCGGCGGATCCCACGGCCATGCCGGCGATGATTGCCGCGAGCGCGCCGGTCACACCGATGAGGATGAGCACGATGCGCAGAGAATTCAGCGCTTCCTTGGAAAACTCAATGTCCTGCTGCACGACCACCACGCGGGAATCCGGAGCACGCACCGCATAGATGCGCATGGAGCCTTCAGTGCTGAAGGAGAATGACTGCTCTCCCCTGACCACAGCCATCTGTACAGGCGAGAGCACGCCCTCGAAGACCTCTTCATTGTCGAATTCATGATCGACTGGGCTGTCCGGATCCGCAGTGAACGTCGATAGGCCTTGGGTGCCCTGGATGCCAGGCGTCACCGGCTCCAAGGAGCTGGAGCTTTCTGATTCTGCATCGGTGGCTTGGGTTGAATCAGAGCTGCTACCCGGTTGCTTGTTCCCCGTCTCGGCCGCTGGAATGACCAGGACGTTCATGCGGTTCGAGGCCTGCTGGAAGTTGGGCACGTAACGCCCGTCTTCATAGGAATGCTCGGCGGGGAATTCCACCCCGGAATCGATGATGTTCTGCGCCTGATTCTGCAGGTTCTTATCAATCTCCAAATACAGAATCTGACTGACGGACGTGAACGCCGCCAGGGTAATCACCACGATGGACACAATCACCACCGCCGCAGTCAGCGCGGCCAAGCGCGTGCGCAGGGACCAGCTACGCAGGGAGAAAATCGAGCCCTTCTCTTCCTCCGGCGTAACCTTCTTCTTCAGTTCGTCCTGTTTTAGGGCATGCGAATAGCCGGACCCTTGCGGATCCGGTGTGGGGTTACTCGCTGGCCCTTCTGTCACGGAGCGCTTTCACGCAGCACGTAGCCCACGCCGCGGACGGTGTGGATCAGACGTGTCTCGTTGTGCTCTTCGGTTTTGCGTCGGAGATAGCCGATGTAAACCTCCAGCGCATTGCCGGATGTAGGGAAATCGCTACCCCACACTTCCTCGAGGATGCTGTTGCGTGCCATCACCTTGCGTGGGTGGGACATGAGCAGCTCCAACAGCGCAAACTCCGTGCGAGTGAGGCTGACGGGCTTACCGTTGCGCGTGACCTCGCGGGTCTCAGGATCCAAGGTCAGATCCTCAAAACGCATCGGCTCTGCGCCGGAGTTTTCGGAGATAGACGGCCGAGTCGCGCGGCGGAACAGCGAACGCGTGCGCGCCAGCAGCTCCTCTAGGGCGAAAGGCTTAGGGACGTAATCGTCCGCACCAGCGTCCAGCCCCGCCACGCGCTCAGACACGGTATCGCGAGCAGTCAGGATCAAGATCGGCAGATCATCGCCGTGGCTACGCAACTCGCGGCACACCTCGAGCCCGCTCTGCTTCGGCATCATCACATCCAAAATGGCCAGATCCGGCTGTTCCGTCTCGATCATCTTGAGCGCTTCCGCACCATCTTCAGCCAGCACCACGGTGTAGCCATTAAAAATGAGCGAGCGCCGCAGGGACTCCCGTACCCCCTGATCATCATCGGCAATGAGTATCTTCATACGACTATTGTGCACGTCCGCGCCGAGTTTTTAACATCGAGACCCGAACTTACTGAGACCTTAGAAAAATTGCGGCTGCAACCTTCATGTTCTCTCAGCGGTTTCTTTCTTTTCTTTGTTTCGACGCCACCGCCCTGGCCCGAAACGCAATTGAAGCGCCATCCCGAGAGGGGATGACGCTTCACTTACTAGCTAGTGAACTGGAGGCTTACTTGTCCAGATCCACAAGGCCGAGCTGAGCGGCCTTGACCAGACGGCGAGGAATCTGAGCTTCCTGACCGTTGATCTTCACGTTCTGGAGGGCGACATTGTCAGCCTTCCACTGCGAACGACGGGAGTGCGTATTCGCACGGGACAAACGACGCTTTGGAACTGCCATTGTTTTCTACCCTCCTACTGAGTCTTCTTCTTGCGGCGAGCAACAGCGCCGTAACGACGCTGGAACTTCTCGACGCGGCCTGCGGTGTCCATGACGCGTTGAGCGCCGGTCCAGAATGGGTGAGACTCGCTGGTCACGTCAACGACGATCAGCGGGTACTCGTTGCCATCTTCCCACTCGACCGTGCGGTCGGAGCTCGCGGTGGAGCGAGTCAGGAAGCTGTGTCCGGTGCTGGCATCCTTGAATACCACTGGGTGGTAATCGGGGTGGATATCCTTCTTCATACTTCTAATCCCTAAGGTGGTTACATCAGGCCGGTTCTCCACGAAGTGCAGATCGTGCCTGAGTTGGGTTGGAAACGTACAACTCGAAGCATCTTACAGCCCTTGGGTGGGAAATTGAAATCACCTGACGCCGCTAGAGCTTGGCGTCGAGAAGGCTTCCTACCTGCACCCTCTACGTACGCGAGCCGGCAAGAAGAGGAATTAGGATTTCGGCGGGACAAACGGTAGGGTTATCGCTTGCTGTTGTCTATGTAAACGTCATCGCCACGCAGCTCGCTCTTCGGTATGCCCAATCGGCCCGTCTAACCGGTAGGTAATTTCGCCGAACATGAGCTTGAAACTCTGCGAGGCGGAAGGAGAAACCCATGTCGGCACATTGCCAGGTCACGGGCCGCAAGCCAAGCTTCGGTAAGACCGTGTCCCACTCGCACCGCCGCACGAGCCGTCGCTGGAACCCAAATATCCAGCGTCGCTCGTTTTACTTGCCCTCTGAAGGCCGTTCCATCACGCTGAACGTGTCCACCAAGGGCCTGAAGACCATCGACCGTGACGGCATCGAGTCTGTCGTTGCCAAGATCCGCGCCCGTGGGGAGAAGATCTAACAAATGGCACGTAACGATATCCGCCCAATCATCAAGCTGAAGTCTACGGCTGGCACCGGTTACACCTACGTCACCCGTAAGAACAAGCGCAACAACCCGGATCGCATGACCCTCAAGAAGTTCGATCCGGTAGTCCGCAAGCACGTCGAATTCCGCGAGGAGCGATAATCTATGGCTAAGAAGTCCAAGATCGCTAAGAACGAGCAGCGCAAGGAAATCGTCGCCCGCTATGCGGAGCGTCGCGCTGAGCTCAAGGCCATCATCAAGAACCCGAACACCTCTGACGAGGACCGTACGGAAGCACAGTGGGAGCTGAACCGTCAGCCTCGCGACGCTTCCCCAGTGCGCGTACGCAACCGCGACGCTGCTGACGGTCGTCCACGCGGTTACCTGCGTAAGTTCGGTTTGTCCCGCGTCCGCGTCCGCGAAATGGCTCACCGTGGTGAGCTGCCGGGCGTCCGCAAGTCCAGCTGGTAAGGGGGAACTTCAACATGAAGCGCACCAATATTAAGAAGACGCGGATGGAGCAGTCCCGCCGCCCTAAGAAGAACCCACTCAAGGCCGAAGGCATTGAGTCGGTTGACTACAAGAACTACGCTCTGCTGCGTAAGTTCATCTCCGACCGTGGAAAGATCCGCTCTCGCCGCGTCACCGGTTTGACCCCTCAGCAGCAGCGTCAGGTTGCCACCGCAATCAAGAACGCTCGTGAAATGGCTCTGCTGCCATTCAACGCTCGCTAAACTTTCTTTAGCGAAGATCTAGCAGCAGCTCTCTAGACGTTTCACAGACACACTCGAGGCCCGTCCCCTTTGCTGGGGCGGGCCTCCAGTGTTTTTCTTGCACTTGCTGAGGATTTATTATCTCCTGCTTATGTAGACAATTGATGGCTACAATAGCGGGGTAATCTTTTGTCCATTACAGCAAGCAGGCTGGGAATGCGCTGAGCATTCAGCCGGTGTTTAAGGAGCAAATCATGAGCAATAACTATCCTTCATTCCCAAACTCCGGGGATGACAACCCCTACACCGGTGGCCAGCAAAGCGGCTTCGGCCAGCAGCCACAGGGCGGATATGGCCAGAACGGCTACGACCAGGGCGGTTACGGCCAGCAGCAGCCACAGGGTGGCCAGTACGCTAGCTTCCCTGGCGCTAACCAGATGGCTCCCGGAGCACTCCGCCCAGGTGCTTGGAAGCGCTTCTTGGGGCTGGTCCTTGACAACATCATCCTTGCCATCGTTGGCGGCATCATCACTTGGCTACTCTTCGGCAGCGACATCGCCAATTGGTGGGAGCAGACCATGGACGCTGCTAACTCATCGTCGTCTACCGCTACTGCTCCAGATTTCCCAATCAGCGCTTCTATTGGCTCTGGCATCATCACTATCGTCCTGTGGTTCGCCTACCGTCTAATCATGGAGGTCAACAACGGTGGAACTGTGGGCAAGATGGCCATTGGCGCTCGCGTAACGATGGAAGACGGCAGCCCTATCACTTACGGCGCTTCGTTTGTCCGCAATTCGTGGTACCTGATCTCCACTGTCACAAACATCATCCCGATCATTGGATCGTTGATCTCCCTGGGCATCACCATCGCAATGGGCGTGACCATCGGTAAAAGCCCCAACAAGCAGAGCTTCTCTGACAAGTGGGCTAAGGCCATCGTTGTAGACAAGTAATCCGACGAGGCTGAAACCACTACAGCCCAATCAAACACGCCGCAGGCCCGCTCCCCCTTGGGACGGGCCTGCAACATTTTCAGGAACACGCGATGAGCGATAACCACACTCCCGCTTCCAACGAGATTCCCCAGTCCCCATGAGTCAGCCAGTCGATTCCACACCGCCCCTCTACCCCAGTTTCCTTCGGCGTGGATTGGGAGTCTTCGTCGATTCATTAGTCCCCGCGCTTCTGAGCGCGCTACTCGCCGGCGCACTGCACCATCTCGGAGCATTCGACCGTCTCGCCCCCACAGATATTTCTCGCTTTTTCCCCGGAGCAGAATCGTGGAATGAAGCAGTCATGATCATCTCCTGGGTGATCGTGTGGATGGTTCACCGCATCTGGGCAGAAATGAAAACGGGCACCTCACTCGGCAAGTCAATGACAGACGTCAAGGTCACGATGATGGACGGCGGGCGCGTGACGTGCGTAGCGGCTCTCGTGAGAAATTCCTGGGCTCTCCTCACCCTAGGTTCACTCTTTAGCGATGACCTCGGCGATTCCCTCAGAAGCACCGCGATCTTCATCCTCGGCGTCTCCATTCTCGCAAGCTCCCACAACCAAAGCCTTATAGACAAGCTGTCTAAGACCATCGTCGTGAACCAAGTACCGGTCGGCCGACCTAATCATCAAGCCGACCGAGCACACTCCAACTCCTAGCTGGCTTCGGAGATCTTCTTGGCCTGAGCTGTGGCCAAGGCAGAGAACTCATCGGCGGTCATGGTAATCGTGGAAGCAATGGTGAAGGGAGCCCCGCGAACGGAACCCGTATAGACGTAGAGAGTTTCTCCACCTTCGCCAACCTCTTCGCCGTTGAGCTTATTGGATATTAACTTCGTCCGAGCTGCCACGAGGGTGTCCGCGCCCTGGACGTTAAGGTCCACGGGGCTGACTTCAAATTCTTTGGCAGTTGCCCACTCGCTCCGGTCTGAGGTTCTCGTCGTGGTTGCGCACTCTGCCACGTCCTTCGGGTACTGACTTGGGTCCGCCGGTTGGGTGCTCACCATGACTTGCACGGCTGCATCCGCGTTATCGGTCCGGGTGAAACTCGTGACCGCTGTCGTTTCCGCAGGTTGGAAGAGCCAGTCTAGGAACGTGGTGCCATCAACCACTGCTCCCGCGCACTGTTCAGGCACGGTGGTGGGACGATCATCGTCATTGGTGTCTCCGAAGATGTCCTGGGTTGCTCCTTGAGATTCTGCACTCGTCGGCTCGTGGGTGTATCCAGCTGGCGTGTTATCGCCGTTCAGGATCAGCGACGCAGGTGCAGTTCCTTCAGGCAGAGGATCGTGGTTCACTTCCACAGAGGTTTGGTTGGCGGTTGCCGTCTCGTCGTTGGCCTTATCGGAATTATTTCCACAGGCGGTGGCGAAGGAAAGGATGGATAGGCACGCTACTGCTCCGAAGGTGCGGAACATGCGTGGATTCTGAGTAAGAATCATAAAGGCGAATCCTATCCACACCTTCAAGATCTTCACTCTGAAAATTCAATTAATTAATCACCGGGGGTGAATTATCACCAACAACTTATCACTTTTTAATTCATTTCTTAAGCAATGGCAGGTGGGGGACACGCCTTCTACTCCCGCTATCCTGAAGCAATGCTAGATGTCCTCTCCGGCTTTGCCGTCGTAATCATCGTGATGGCCCTCGGCTTCATCGTCGGACGCCTACGCCTATTGGGCTCCCACGCGGTCTACACGCTCAACATGTTCGTGTTTTGGATCGCGCTGCCCATGTTGCTGATTCATTTTCTTTCGACGGCAGATTTGAGCCTCCTTTTTGGAGCCAATTTCGCGGTAGTGGCCCTCAGTACTGTGCTCGCAGGAATTCTCGGTTACGCGGGTTATCGGGTTTTTGCTCGCCAATCCCCCAATAATTCCCTCGTGGCGATGCTCGCTAGTTCTTATTGCAATGGCACGCACCTCGGCATACCACTGATGGTGCACTTGTTGGACGATCCCACCGTGACACTGCCGGTGGTGATGTTCCAAGTGGGCTTCTACGGCCCGCTTTCGGTGTTGCTCCTGGACATGAACTCAGGAGATCGGGCACGGCACGGCATCGTCCGCGAATTGGCGCTATCCATCATTCGAAATCCGTTGATTATCGGTGCTACCACGGGAATTGCGCTGGCCATCATCCGTGAACGCACGGGCTGGGTTCTACCCGATGTCATCGCGGAGCCGATCGACATGATTTCTTCCGCCACCATTGCTGTCGCGCTCATCGCCTTCGGTATGTCCATGGCAGAGATCAAAGTTCTACAGCGAGGTACTTCCCCGATCAAGGCGGTTTTTGCCGCTTCCGCAGTGAAAACTATTGTTCATCCGGCAATCGCGTGGTGCCTCGGAAGTCTAGTTTTTGGCGCAAACGGCCCAATGTTGCTGGCGATGGTCTTGGTCGCAGCGCTTCCGACTGGCCAAAATGTATTCACCTACGCGCAGCGGTTCGGCGTCAATACCGTGCTGGCACGGGACACCGTGGTTATTTCAACGGCCATGGCATTACCTGCCATGGCCGTCGTCTGGTTGTTACTGAACTAGAGCTCGAGCGAAAAGCTTAAGCCCACAGGAGCAGGGCGTCGCCCTGTCCACCGCCACCACACAGTGACACGCCGGACTTGCCGCCACCACGGCGAGCCAACTCGTGCGCCGCGTGAACCACCAGGCGAGCGCCAGAGGCACCGATTGGGTGACCCAAGGAAATGCCGCCACCGTGAATGTTGGTCTTCTCCAGGTCGTAGCCAAGATCCTTCACGGACTGGGCCACCACAGCGGCGAAAGCCTCGTTGATCTCCAAGAAGTCCAGGTCATCCACGGACCAACCAGCCTTCTGCAGTGCAGCATTCACAGCCTGGGATGGCTGGGACAACAGCGAGGTATCTGGGCCAGCGGTCTGTCCGTACTCGCCCAGGGTCGCGAGGATGTTCAAGCCGTTATCCTCTGCGTACTTGCGGGTCGTAAGCACCACGGCAGCAGCGCCGTCAGTGATCTGCGAGGAAGAAGCAGCAGTGATGGTGCCGTCCTTCACGAAGGCCGGACGCAGCTTGCTCAAGCCCTCGACAGTCGTACCTGGGCGAATGCCCTCGTCCTCGGAGACCGTGACGGTCTCCTTGCGCTTCTTAACCTCGATGGGCAGGATCTCCTCGGCAAACGCACCATCCTTGGTCGCTGCCTCGGCGCGCTGGTGCGACTGTGCGGAGATCTCGTCCTGCTCCTCACGGGTCAGGCCCGCCTTCGCAGCGTGGCCATCGGTATCGAATCCCATGGAGGTACCGGCAATGGGGTCAGCCAAGCCATCGCGCTCCAAGGAATCAGCGAGGTTCAGGGAACCAAAGCCTTTACCAGCGCGCACACCAGCGGCGATGTGAGGAGCGTTGGTCATCGATTCTTGACCTCCGGCAACCACGATGTTTGCGTCGCCCACACGAAGCAAACGGGACGCATTGATCACCGCATCGAGACCGGAAAGGCAGACCTTGTTGATCGTCAGCGCAGGAACGTTAACGGGAACGCCCGCCTGCACGGCAGCCTGCTTGGCCGGATTCTGACCGGAACCGGCCTGCACGACCTGCCCCATCAGCACGTAATCCACGTCATCGGCAGACACACCGGCCTTGTCCAAAGAGCCCTTAATCACGTGCGCACCGAGATCCACGGCGGACAGGGAGGACAGCGCACCGAGCATACGACCCTGTGGCGTACGGACGGCTCCGACAATAACGACATCCTGCGGGTTGGTCTCAGTCATGATTCATTGCCCCTTTCATGGTCAATAAATTCTGTGGCGACTAACAGTGCCTTCTTAATCTATATATCTACTTGTGTAGCACGCTTGGGCGAAATCAGGAGCAGCCTGGGCTTGCTCTAGGAACCGGAGCACTCCGCGGCGGGCAGGTCTGCCGCTCGCTCCGAAAGCTTCTGCGCCAATTGATTGAGCTGGGCTTGGCCGGATTCGTAGCTGCCATCTGGGGAGACCGCAGCGATGGCCACTGCGGCAAAGGTGCCATCACCGCGCGGGATGAGCCCGAATTGACGCACGCCGTACGCACCGGACTCGTTAGGTCCCCATCCGCCCTTGTACATGGCGCCAGGGATCTGCCCCAGACCGTAGTTTTGCCCACCGGCGATCGATCCCATCGCCTCCATTACTGACTGCGCGCCCGCCAGGCACTGCAGGTGCGAGGCAAAGGTGGCCTGGCCTTCCGTGGTCCACATCGTTTGCCCAAACGCGCTGAAACCTGGGCGCGTGACCTGCGCGCTGACCTGTGTCTGCACGCCACCTTCACTCAGCACTCGCTCCACTTTTTCCGCGACCTCTGCAGGTTGCCCCAGACCTTCCCACAGCTGCTCTGCGGCTGCATTGTCTGAGACGGTAATCGCCGAGGTCAGCGCGCTCATGTCCGCGGATCCGTCCCGCACCGCTGCGATGGACAGCGGCACCTTGATGGTCGACCACGCCGGCACGGACACCTCCTGCGTGCTGCCCACTCCGGCCACGGCGATGGTCGTGTCTGGCAGCGCCAAGTCCTGCAGGTCGGTGGCGGTGATCTCGCCGCTATTCGTGTTATTTTCCTCCGACGCCACCCCTCCCCGCGTGGGCGCCGGCCCATCCTCGGAGCTCATCACGTCCGCAGGGATATCTTCCGCGACATCACCGATAGTGCATCCTGCAAGCATCAGCGAGCCAGAGGATAGGACAGCGAGCGCCGCAGCGCACACTATCCGGCGTGGTTGCTTCTCAGTATTGGTCCTTATTGCCACTGTTGTTTTCTCCGCGCGCTCTTAGGAGATGTACACCACGGCGTTGTTGCCACCAGTACACGTGACGTACTGCTTATTGTCGCGACAATTCATCGTGTAGCTCGTGCCAGTAACAGAGCTGTATGCCTCGATGGTTCCGCTGGTGTTTTTTGTATCGAGATAGTGCTCCACAAACGCATCGCGCACCGACTGAGCGAAAGGCTCCGAGGTGATTTCCGTTCCGCGGTAGACGTTGTTGAAATCTCCTGCTGGCTCACTGTTGCGGGCCGATTCATTCGCCGGGATAGCTCCCGAAGGAAGCGACGGGGTCTTCGGACGTGCCTCCGTGGAGACCGTAGTACTGCTGGAGGACGAGGAAGAAGATTCCCGTGTAGCGGAGTCCGAACCGGTGGATTCCTGCCCGCTGGTCTGCTGGTTAGAGGACGACGAGCCAGAACTACTGCCGAAATCGAACCAGCCGCGGCTCATTCCGAGCACTCCAATGGCAAACAACACCGCCACGATGGAAACCACCAGCGCAATGATGATCCCCGCGTCTGACTTCTTCTTCGCCGGACGTTGCGGCGGACGGCCATACGGTCCCGGGTGAGGAGCCTGCTGGGGCTGCTGGTACTGGGCCTGTTGATACTGGGGCTGCTGCCATCCATTATTGGGCCGCTGGTACTGCGGCGGCTGTTGTTGAGGCTGCTGCGGCGATTGCTGCCGGGATTGCTGCGCCTGCGCCTGATCCAACCGGATCTCCTGGGTGGGCGGATCCTGGTTGAAATCTGGATTCCGGGAGCCGAAGTTCTGCCAGCCTCCATTCGGCTGTTGCGGATCACTCACGGCTTCCGACCTTTCTCTCGTTTTCCCTACTGCGCTCTAGTGAGCGAAATGGCGTTCACCAGTAAGGTACATCGTCACGCCTGCCTTATTGGCCGCTTCGATGACTTCCGCGTCACGCACGGAACCGCCCGGCTGCACCACCGCGCGGACACCGGCGTTTGCCAGCACCTCAAAGCCATCAGCGAAGGGGAAGAACGCGTCTGATGCCGCCACGGCACCCTGTGCGCGTTGGGAATCCTCGGCCAACGTATTCGCACGTTCGACGGCAAGCTTGGCCGCGTCCACGCGGTTGACCTGCCCCATGCCTACGCCCACGGTCGCGCCATCGCGAGCCAGCAGGATGGCGTTGGACTTCACGGCACGAACCGAGCGCCAGGCGAATTCCAGCTCAGCCAGCGTTGCTTCGTCCGCTGCCTCGCCTGCGGCTAGGGTCCAGTTGGCGGTGTCATCGCCCTTGGCGTCGATCACATCACGCTGCTGCACCAACAGACCGCCGGAAATCTCGCGGCGCTCCACGTTCACGGCGGCCTCGGAGGAAGGCGCTTCAGCCTGCAAGATGCGGATGTTCTTCTTCTGGCTGAGGATCTCCACCGCGCCATCTTCGTAGCCCGGCGCGACGATGACCTCGGTAAAGATCTTGGCGACCTGCTCCGCCATCTCCACGGACACGTCGCGGTTCACGGCAATCACGCCGCCGAACGCGGACATCGGGTCGCACGCGTGAGCCAGCTGGTGGGCCTCTGCGATGGACGTGTCAGACACCGCGATGCCACACGGATTGGCGTGCTTGATGATGGCCACGCACGGACGCTGGTGATCCCACGCAGCGCGCCATGCAGCATCGGAATCCGTGTAGTTGTTGTAGCTCATTTCCTTGCCGTGGAACTGCTTGGCGCTGGCCAGGCCCGTCCCGGTGGAGTACAACGCAGCTGCCTGGTGAGGGTTTTCGCCGTAGCGCAGCACGTTGGTGCGCTCATAGCTGCTGCCGATCCACTCGGGGAAGATCTCGCCTTCCTCGAGTACGGACTCGCCCATCCAGTTGGCAACGGCCACGTCATACGCAGCGGTGTGACGGAAAGCTTCGGTGGCCAGCTTGGTGCGCTCGGCGCGGGAAAAACCGCCGTTCTTCGCTGCCTCGATGACATCACCATAGGAACGAGGGTCCACCACAACCGCGACGGAAGGATGATTCTTCGCAGCGGCGCGCACCATGGATGGGCCACCGATATCGATCTGCTCCACGCACTCGTCAAAGGACGCGCCAGAGGCCACGGTCTGTGTGAACGGGTACAGGTTCACCACGACCAGCTCAAAGGCCTCGACCTCCAGCTGCTCAAGCTGCTGCAGGTGATCATCCTTGCGGGTATCCGCCAAAATTCCCGCGTGCACGCGTGGGTGCAGGGTCTTCACACGACCCTCAAGCACCTCGGGGAAGCCCGTCAGCTGTTCCACCTCAGTCACGGGAACTCCGGCTGCAGCGATCTTGGACGCGGTAGAGCCGGTAGAAACGATGCTCACCCCAGCCTCGTGCAGACCGGTGGCCAGTTCTTCCAAACCAGTCTTGTCATACACACTGATCAGTGCGCGGCGGATGTTTCTGCGACCGTTGTTCTCGTTCATGACTGCGTGATCCAGGCCTTTCGTCCGTCAATTGTGATTCCGTGTGCAGCAACCTGTGTGAGCACGTCTACTAGTAGCTGCCGTTCAACCGTTTTTATGCGTTCGTGGAGCGATTCCGGGGTATCGTCCAATTCCACCGCGACGGCCTTTTGAGCCAGGATGGGACCGGTATCCACGCCACTGTCCACTATGTGAACAGTAGACCCCGTGACCCGCACACCGTAATTTACTGCATCCTCCACCGCATGCGCACCGGGGAAGGTCGGCAGCAGCGCGGGATGAGTATTGATAATGCGGCCGGCGAAACGCTCCACCACATCCGCTCCGATGATGCGCATGAAACCTGCGCTCACCACAACGTCCGGCTCAAAGGCGGCAATGGCCTCCGCGAGGTCGCGATTCCACTGCGCGCGGTCAGTCTGCCCCGGACAGTATTCAACGAGAAAAGTCTCCAGCCCCGCGGCCTCCGCACGTTCCAGCGCTGAGCACTGCCGGTCCGTCCCAACGGCCACGATCTGCACGCTCTCTGGTGCCATATCGATTACCGATTGCAACAAGGTCCCCTGGCCCGACGCCAGCATGACTACTCTCATCGTCTCTGTCTCAATCTCGCTATTCTTTGTCATCGTCTTGTGCGCTGGCGGACTCTTCTTGTTCGGATTCCTGGGTTTTTTCGGATTCCTGGGCCTCGGCGGGCTTATCTGAGGTGTCGGCTTCGGAAACTCCAGTGGAATGCTCGTCAGATTCCTGTTTTACGGAAGAGTCTGTGGCCTCCGTGTCTTCAGCGTCCTCAGTGGTTTCAGGCACTTCGTCATCCTCGACGCCCTCAGTCTGGTCATTCTGCTCGCCTTGAGTGACGTGCTTGTTCCGATCGTCCTGGTCTCCCGGATCCTCTGATTCCTCGGTGCGGTCCTCGTCGGAATCGGTCGATGTTGGCGTCGACGAAGAATCCTCAACATCTTCCACGACAACCGAACCGGCACGGGAAACGTAGAGCATGAACACGAGGGCGGGGACCATCAGCCAGGCAGCGCACTCTGCGGCGAACAACCACTCCAGGGCGCCTGCACTGCCGTATACACCGAGCTCGCCGCCGGCCAACCACGACAAACAGAACCCGAGGAACGCTACGGCCGCGCCGGATCCCACGGCCAAGGCAACGGGAGCCTCGATGAAACCGCGGGTCTTAACGAAGCGGTACACCGTGGCCACTGCCACCAAGGCAGTCACAGCTAGGAAGAACGGACCGCCCGGGATTGTCTGATTCGGCACGGCCGCGAGGATCGGCAACGGAGGCAAGTTGACGTTCGTGGAGGTGAACAAGGACACCGCGCCATCGCCCACGTGGAACTCGCCGCCCAACAAGACGGCCATTGCACCAATGGCGATATTGGGCAGGTAGAGCAACGCCAGCAAGCTCAAACCGATCGCGCCGGTAAGACTGCTGGTGATTCCATACGAATCCACCACGGCGCCCATGTTCGTCGCCGCGTACACCAAGGCAGCCACACCACCTGCCACCATCATCCGCAGCAAGAATGACGCAGCGAGGCGGAACGCCTCCACCGGCCAGGTGGGCAGCCCGCGGCGCAACAGCAACGCACGCCAGATACGCGAGCGCAGACCAATAACCACGGCAGCACCATTGACCAACGCGGTAGAAACCAACGCCTCCCCCACATTCGGCGCGGCCAGATCAAAGACCTTGGAGGCATCCCACAACATGAACCACGCCAGAAGAGTCATCAACAGTGGGATCAGCAGGCTCAGCACGATGAAAACTCGCAGGCCCCGAACGCTGACACTTTTACCGATGATCTTGGTGGTTCTGCGGGCCGTGGCCCATATATAGATGAGCGCAGGCGCCAGCGGTAAAAAGCCCAGCAGAGCGCCAGTCATGTTCAACGTGCCCAGGTTGACGACCATCCACAGCGAACCGATTGTGGCGGGCACCCGACGGAAGCCCGCGCCGATTCCCACCACCACAGCCAAGGCAACGATGATGCCTAACGTCACACCGTAATTAATGAGCAGAGGCCCAGCAAAACGCTTGACGTGGGGCTTCCACAGCGCCCAGCGGCTCGCCAGCGCACCCTTGGGCTCTTCTCCTTTATGTAGTGAAGCGGTCGCTGCGGCGGTTCGGTGACGCTCGCCGTGCTTTTCATCGACGAATCGGTGAGCCGACTGTTCAGTGGATTCACGCCGAGAGTTGGCACTCGCTTGGGCAGATCTGTTGGCAGCAGCGCCTGATGCCTGCTCCTGACGGCTGGCTTCACGCGCCGCTGCCTCGCGGGCAGCTTGGGCTCGAGCTTGAGACGCCTTCCTTCTATCACGCGCATCTTGAGGTGAGCCCGAAACCTGGCGCGCGCCTCTGCGACGTCGAGAAGACGATCGACGGGGCTGCGGACGCTGAGCATCGGATGGAATATTCACACGCCTATTGTGCACCGTGGGCGAGGCAAGCTGGAGTTGTGACTCGCGTTAGTGGGTGGGTATGGGCGCGCAGCGGCGCAAAACGCTAAACCTATGGTTGAACCCCAATTCGTGGCCAATTTGTAACTTTTTTAAAAGTGTTGAATGTCACAAAGTAACCAATACTACTCGGCGCGAGCTGGGGAAACGATTGCCCTTTGCACATGTACTCAAAAACTACAGCGGTGCAATAAGTTACGAATCGTTATTTTCTTACTGATTCGCTTGCCCGAATCGTTACAAAACATTAGTGTTACATCTCGTTGATAACGAAGTGGTTACAATTTTGCGCCCAGTAGGGGCGGTAGCCACGTCCCCGACAGGAAGGTAGCAATTAAAGTGCAGAAGACCACTGAAGTTCGCAAGGCGGGTGCTCACCGCAAGACCGACAACGCCGCCAAGCGCCGCATGGCCATGGTCGCAGTTGCCGCGTCCGCAGTGACTTCCGCCGGTGCAGCTGGCGCTACCGCCGGCGCACAGCAGGCGAACGCAGATGATGTCTCCCTGGCTTCTAACACCACCCTTCTTGCACAAGGTGCTGAAGGCAGCGCAGCCCCACAGGCTGCCGAAGCTCAGGCTCCACAGATTCTGGAAGTTCCACAGAACGCCCCCATCGCCGAGCTGTCTGACCAGCTGAGCTCCGCTCTCCGCTTCGCCCAGGCTCGCGAGGCTGCCGATCTTCTGGCTCGCGCTCCTTTGGCTGCAAAGCCAGCTGAGGGTTCTTACACCTCCCCTTTCTCAATGCGTTGGGGCACCATGCACAATGGCATTGACCTGGCCAACGGCATCGGCACCCCGATCTTGGCCGCAATGGACGGCATCGTCATCGATTCCGGCCCAGCATCCGGCTTCGGTAACTGGATCCGTATCCGTCACGACGATGGCACCGTCACCGTCTACGGCCACATGTCCACCCTGGACGTTGCAGTTGGCCAGCACGTGACCGCTGGCCAGAAGATCGCCGGCATGGGCTCTGAGGGCTTCTCCACCGGCTCCCACCTCCACTTCGAGGTCCACCCAGCAGGCGGCGGCGCTATTGATCCAGTGCCTTGGCTGCAGGAGCGCGGCATCACCATCCAGTAAGGATAACTCTAGCGATCATCCGCTAGGAATTACCTTCTTCGAAAAAAGGGGCACCGAGACTTTCTAGTCTCGGTGCCCCTTTCGTTGGCCGGTCAGTCAGTACTCAACTACAGCTTCTCCATCGGCAGCCCACCGACCAGCATCAAGCGAACCGTTCCGGATCCACCGAAATCGATCATCGCGGTGGCATGCGTTCCCACGCGGTCCACGGACTTCACCGAACCCAAGCCGTACTTGTCGTGGTTCACGCGGTCCCCCACTGCCAACTCCAATGGCTTGCCTCCACGGCCGGTAGAGCTGCGGGTACTCGGTGCTGGCTGCTTCGCAGCCTTGCCACCGTTGCGATACATCGGCGTACTGCCGAAGCTGGTCGACCCACCAGAACCGGCCCAGCCACCCGAGCCACTGCCATAGCCTGACCCATAGCTGCCGGAGCCATAACTCCCCGAACCGCCAGCGAAGGTAGGTTCTTCTCGAATCCATTCCCACAGCTCTTCTGGCACCTCGGCCAGGAACCTAGACGGCGGGTTATTAACAGCCTGCCCCCACCCGGACCGAGTGACCGCCCGACAGATGAACAGACGCTGCTTGGCACGAGTGATGCCCACGTAGGCCAGGCGCCGCTCTTCCGCCAACTCCGTAGGATCAGAAAGAGCACGCATGTGTGGGAACTGCCCGTCCTCCCAGCCGGTGAGGAACACCACGGGAAACTCCAGTCCCTTGGCGGTGTGCAGGGTCATGAGCGTGATCATGTCCTGACTTTCTGGCGGGATCTGGTCTGCGTCCGCAACCAAGCTGACGCGCTCCAGGAAGGCTTGCAGGCTGCCCAAGGGTGCCTCGCCCTCGCTCAGCATCGCTTCGGCTTCGGATTCGCCGTCGGTGTCCCCCGGCATATCGATGTATGCCTTGAGGTTGGCCGATTCCTGGCTGAACTCGTGGCCCACGGCCACCAGCTCGTTCAGGTTGTCCAAGCGGGCGCCGTCCTGCGGATCGTTGGACTTCTCCAATTCCGCGCGGTACCCGGACATATCCAGTACAGCGTTGACGACCTTGCCCAGATCCGGCAGGCCCAAGCTGGTGCCGTCCGAGGCCTGCATGTCCGCGTTCTCGGTTTCCTTACGCAGTGCCGTCATCATCTCGAGGAACCCGCCAATGGCGTTTCGTCCGCGGCCCGAAAGCTGAGCCACTTTGCCCTCAGCCGCGTCCTGCAGTGCCGCCGCCCACGGGATCTCCAGATTCTCTGCGTGTACCGTGACCAGCGCCAATGCTCGGTCGCCGATTCCTCGCCGTGGAGTGTTAATAATTCGACGCAAAGCTACCGTAACGTCCGGATTATCCAGCACCTTTAGGTACGCCACCAGATCGCGGATCTCTTTGCGCTCGTAGAAGCGCGTACCGCCAACCACCTTGTACGGCAGCCCACTGCGCACCAGTACATCCTCCAACGCGCGCGACGCATTGTTGGTGCGGTACATAATGGTGATGTCCTTGTGCTGGAAGCCTTCGTTATCCACTAGGTCATCGATCTGCTCGGCGATGAATCGGGCTTCGTCGTGCTCGTTATCCGCCACGTATCCACCGATGAGCTGGCCATCGCCCAAATCAGTCCACAGCTTCTTCGGCCGTCGGCCCTGGTTTTTATCGATTACCGCATTGGCTGCGGTGAGAATCGTCTGTGTGGAGCGGTAATTCTGCTCCAACAGAATGGTCCGCGCATCTGGGTAATCGCGCTCGAACTCCTCGATATTGCGAATCGTCGCACCGCGGAAAGCATAAATGGACTGGTCCGCGTCACCAACCACGCAGAGCTCTGCCATGTCTGGCCCCTTACCCACCAGCGCGCTGACTAGCACGTATTGGGCGTGGTTCGTGTCCTGATACTCATCCACTAGGACGTGGCGGAAGCGGCGTCGGTAATGATCGGTGACTTCAGGACTGCGCCGCAGAATCGCAACGACCTCCCCGATGATGTCATCGAAATCCACCGCATTAGCAGCACGGAGACGCTGTTGGTAGGCCTTGTACAACGTGGCGATCTTCTCGCGGTGAAAGTTGCTGCTGACCTTCGCATCCTGCAACGCTTCATCTGGCCCGACCAGCTCGTTCTTCCAATTGCTAATCACGCTCAGGGTGCCACGCGGGCTGAATTCCTTGAGATCCAAGTCATGATCCTTGATCACCATCGAGATCAGACGCTTGGAATCATCGGAATCGTAGATGGTGAAGTTCGAGTTCAGCCCATCCGCGAGGTGGGCGTTAGCGCGCAGGATGCGCACGCACATGGAGTGGAAGGTGGAGACCCACATCCGCTCCGCCTGCGGACCCACCAAGTCCATGACACGCTCACGCATCTCCGCGGCGGCCTTGTTGGTGAACGTGATCGCGAGGATCTCCCACGGAGCGGCACCTTGGTGGAGCAGGTAGGCGATGCGCCGGGTCAGCACGCTCGTCTTGCCAGATCCTGCGCCCGCCACGATCAACAGCGGCGACCCGCGGTGCTCCACAGCTTCTTTTTGTTGTGGGTTCAGCCCCGTGAGCAGGTCTGTATCTGCCTTCTTCGGTGGGATCTGCTCCCTTTTTTCCCGACGCCCACTCGGCACAATTGCCGCACTGTCCCGCGTGCTATCGAAGAGCTGATCGTAGCCCTCCGGTGGCAGATCTTCTTCCGGCGGTGGTGGCACGTCATCCACTGGTTCCTCTGGCAGGGGAACCTCAGAGAAATCCGAAAACAGGTTGGGCTGCTCCTGGAAGGTGGGCTGCTCCTCGGACTTTCGCATGATCTCCTCATTCGCTTGGATATGTGCCGGGTGTTATTTACTTGGCATGCACAAGGCTACATTCCACCCGAGACAATTCTGCATTCCTGGCGAGCATATGAGCGATTATGAGTCTGGTATCTGTTGCAACAATCACTGAAGACTTTGACCAGGAACGTCGTATGATCGGATACATGACTGACGGCGACTTCCACATCCGCATGCCTTCGGGGACCGATGATCCACTCTCCGATGCGGAGATTCAGACCTACCGCGAAGAGATCAATCGCTTAGACAAGATCATCCGCGAATCTATTCATCGTCGCACGGAAGTCTCCCGCGCCATCGGAAAAACGAGGTTGACCTCCGGTGGAACCAAGTTGGTGCACACCCGCGAGGTGGCCATCATCAACCAGTTCCGGGAGGAATTTGGTACCGAGGGCGTGCAGATCGCCAAGGCACTGCTGCAGCTTGGCCGAGGACGCTTGGGCTAAGAAACCGCTCCCTGATTAGAGCTGCCCCAAGACAGAAGCACCCGCGACCTTTGGTAATCGCGGGTGCTCCTGTCTTTAGTTCATCAAGGAAGGCGGAAGCCATCGCCCACGCCACCGTTGGCATCCAGGCTGCGCTGAATAACGGTCCATAGAGCGCCAGCCACGGGTGCGTGGACTGGGCCCTGCAAAGGAGTGGTGCAGCTCGGGAGGTTGCCGAGGCCACCGTTGACAATTGCTACCAGGCGGTTTCCAGCGTAGATCGGTCCGCCGGAATCTCCGTGAGAGCCACAGAGATGAGCCAGCAGGTAAGAACCATCAACACCGATCACGGGGCCACACGAGGTGCCCGTGGAAATGCCTGTCTTGCAGATCTGCTGCAGAGTGGCCGGCACCGCTCCGCCCAACTGACCGATGGACGCGCGACCGTAAGTGTTAGTCAGGCGCACATTGTTGTTCAACTTGATCACGCCGTAATCCGGACTTCCGGTGCGGACATAGGTGCCGATGCGTCCAGCTTCTGGAGCGTCACCAGAGGTGACTGGGGTGCCCGGGTTAGCGCAGTGACCAGCGGTGATGGCTACCTTGTTGCCGTGTGCATCGAATCCGGAAACCGCAATGGTGCACAGGCTATCGCCCACCAGGATGGGAGTCGATGGGCCAACAAGAGCCGTAGGGCGGATATCATTTTGCGCCTTCGGTGGCACTGGAGAGGTGAAGTAGTGTCCAGGAACGCGGTGCGGGCCTGGCTCTCCCGTGAGCGTCAGAAAGATATCCGCAGCTTGCGCCGGGGAGGGCACGGAAGACTGCGCTTCGGCTTGGGCAGTAGCCGAAAGGCTGCCCGTGATGAGAACCGCTGCACACCCAAATGCGGCAAATACTCGCCGTCGTGTGGATCCAACAAAACCGCGAGTAAAACTACGCATTTCCATCCTTCTTCGTCAACGTCATCACCTGTCCGCGCGGGCTCGCAATCGGAGAAGCAAACCTCACCAACAAACAGAATTCCGTCCAGCATATCGCGTTGATGCGCGATATCAGACTGAACGGAAGTCACAATTTGGACACAAAATGATTGTGCCCGGCGAGGAAGCAGTTACTTCACGGTGACGCTTCCATCGGCGTTAACCCGCACATAGGCCGCCATTGCTGCTGCAATGTTCAGGCGCTGCCAAGAGCCTTCGGGACTCTGGTCATCCAGCGGGTAGCCGGACTGAATAGCAGTCTGGCGTAGAACCGAGGCACGCTGTGCGTAGCTGAGCTCAGGGTGAGCGGACAGCAGCAGATCCGGCGCTGCCTGCGGCACGATCATCGGTGCATCATTGCGGTAGACCTGCTGGAAACCGTTGGTCATGCGCTCGGTGTATTCATCCACGGCCACGTCGGTGGAGCGGTACGGAGAATCTTCCGCAACAGCCTGAGCTAGTGGCTTTCCGGTGCGCCATTCCAGCTCTGCCTTGATTTCCTGTCCAGCCTGGCGAACAGCATCGCGCATCTTCGGGTCATTCCACCTGTCCGCTGCTGCAGCGCTACCGGTCATCCGGCCACCGATGACGTCCAATGGGTAGTGCACACCCATGACCATGCGGTTGTAACCGGCTTCGGAGCCACGTGCAACCAGCTGTGGTCCCAACTCTGGAACAGCCAATGCCAGCAGCGTGGTGGACCAGGTTGCCTGGTTGGTGTGACCGGATGGGAAGGCCTTGGAATCTCCGTAGAAGTCCTCGCCCGGCAGGTTGTAGCGGTTGATCTTGTCCGGAGCGACAACGAATGGACGCTCGTAGCCGTAGTAGGTCTTCTCTGCGAAGGTCGAGGATGCCAATCCGCCCGCACGAGCCAGGTAACCATTTCCAAACAGGTAGTTCGTCTTCGGCAGACGGTTTTCGCGCAGTGCGTCACGGAAGTGGCCGCCCAGTTCCTCACCCAACGCGTCAGAGAATGCAGTGAGCAGTCCGTCCTTATCAGCGGCAGCATCCATCTGCGCGCGAGAAATAGCAGCAGGGTTTCCGGCTGCTTCATTGTTGATCCGGATGGTGGTCGCCAAGTTCTGCCGCATCACTTCCGGGTGATTGGCCCGCAGATCATTGAAGCCATCAATGACATCCACGTACACGCCATAGTCGTGGGAGCTGATGTCAGAGATGAACCCGCCCACGTAGTCCGGGCTAAACGGAGCGGGAGTTGGTGCTCCTGGGTGCTGCACAGGCAGGGGGTAACCAGGCACAGCCTCTGCGCCAGCAATAGCGGGCAGAGTCTGCTCAGCCTGGGCGGGAGTCACCATGCCGAAAGAGATAGCAGAAGCGGCAAGGGCTGCGGTTGCAGCCATCTTGTACGAGTGAGCGCGACGCTGGATTTTCACGGGGCAGTCTTTCCTTCAAGCTTTCAGGGGGAGAGACAGGATCTCCACAGGTTTTCTACATCCTGTTTATCCTGTCATGCCCCGTGGGATTCCGCAGGGCGAAATACCGCAGCGCAACCGCGCATCATTTCGCTAGGCGCTCCTGCAGCCCCCGGGCGTAGAGATCCGCCGCCTTGATCGCTTCCACCACGTCAGTCGGCGTGATCTCTCCGGGCATCTGCTTCATGGTCTCGCCCTCGGAACATGCCAGCTCCGCGATACGGCGCAGATCCTCCTCAGAAGCATCCTGCAGGTGGATCTCCTCCAAAGTGGTGGGCAGCCCCACGGACTGCATGAATCCGATGTAACGATCCGCCTCTGCCTCGTCGGCGCCTTCCAACATCAACTGCACCGCGATGCCAAACGCCACCTTCTCTCCGTGCGTCATGTGGTGGATATCGCCATTTAGCGCGGTGAACCCATTGTGGATGGCGTGCACGGCCGCCAAACCACCGTTTTCGAAGCCCAGCCCGGAGAGCAAGGTATTCGCTTCACAGATATTTTCTAGGGCCCGGCTGACAATATGTGCCTCGTTGTCTCGGAGAGCCTGGTGCGCGTAGGCAAACAGCGTCTCCTCGCACATTTCGGCCAGAGCCAAGCCGGCGAGGGTAGGCCGGGCAGTATCGTCCATGCGTCGAGAATTGGCACGATTGACCGCACGGGCCTCCACGCAGGTCGCCAACGCATCGCCAATACCAGAGCGCATCGTGCGCACCGGAGCGTTGGCAATCACGCGGGTATCCACAGCCACCAGCTCCGGATTCTTCTCATAGAAGAGGTAAGAATCGAACACTCCCTCATCGGTGTAAATCACGGACACGCGCGCCGTGGGCGCATCCGCAGACACGGCCGTGGGAAAAATGGCCACAGGCAACTTCGCGTGGTCCGCCACCGCACGGGCCGTATCGATGGTCTTGCCACCGCCCAGTCCGATAATCACGTCATTGCCAGCCTCTTCGACCTTCTCGGCGATGCGTTTGATCTCATTCATGGACGCCTCACCACCGAAGATCTCCTTGGTGGCCTGCAACTCATCGCCGCGCAAAGACTCTTGCAAACGAGCGCCAGCGATATCCCACACAATTTCGTCGGCGATGATTAACGGGGTGCTGCCGAGAGGACGGACGTACTGCGCGGCCCGCTCCAGCAGGTCGATGCCTTGCACGTAGCGGCTGGGGCTGGTGAACATCTGGTCAGACATGTCGGTGGTCACTTCCTTTTCCCACCTCCTGTGTACGGGAGCGCGGGGTAGCGAGGTTCGGTTTTCCACTGCCCAGCCTACGCTCGGCTCTGTTCGCGCCGCTAGGCGTTCTCCGCCAATTTTTCCTAATAAGTACCTTAGATCTTTTGAAGTTAGCTGGGCAGCGCAAGCCTTGTTACTCTTTGAAAATATGAACTCCACCGAGCGCTCACCCCTCCGTTCCTTTCGCAATCACGCCGCTGACTTCCTTCCCGAAGCAATCGGCGGATTCGTAGCCTCGCACCCCAATGCCCAATGGCACGATAGCGGCTTCATCGGACAGTCCTCCCCTATCGTCACCGCCGAGGGCACCCCTTCCGTCGCTGTCATCTCCGGCGGCGGTTCCGGACACGAACCCATGCACGCGGGATTCGTCGGCGACGGAATGCTCGCAGCGGCCGTCCCGGGCCTGTTATTCACCTCTCCAAACGCAGTGCAGATCACCGAGGCCACTCGGTGGGCCGACCAAGGAGCGGGTGTGGTTCACGTGGTGAAGAACTACACCGGCGATGTAATGAACTTCAAGGTCGCCCGTCAGGCTCTCGTGGACGTGGAAGCGCGAGTGATTCTGGTCGACGATGACGTCGCCACAGAACAGGGCGAGGACAACGAATCGGAAGGCCCCGGACGACGCGGCACCGGTGCGACGATTCTGGTGGAAAAGATCGCCGGGGCGGCAGCTAGGCGCGGTGACAACCTGGACGACGTCGCCCAGCTGGGCCAGTGGGTCGCCGATCATTCCCGCAGCATGGCGGTGGCAATCGCGCCAGGTCACCTGCCCACGAACGGCCGCGACACTTTTGATCTCCCCGCCGGCGAAATCGAGGTCGGCGTAGGTATCCACGGCGAACGCGGCGTGGATCGGGTGGATGTGGAGCCTGCCGATGAGGTGGTCACGCGCCTTCTCGATGGGATCGACGCCAGCAGGGGCAGCTATATCTGCCTCGTCAACGGGCTGGGCGGCACCACTCCGCTGGAGCTCTCCTTGGTCTTCGGCTCTGCATTGCGCCAGCTAGAGCAGCGGGGCATCACAGTGCGCCGTGCGATGGTGGGCACCTACGTGACCTCAATGAACATGGCGGGTGTCTCCCTCACCCTTACCGAGGCGACCGATGAACTCGTGGAACTTCTTGACGCTCCCACCGACGCTCCCGCCTGGCCACGCGTAGTGGGTGGTCAGTCACCGGAGGGCGGCGACGCTGCGATGCGTTACGAAGCAGCGCGCACCGTGTTCGACGACGAGCTTCCCTCTTCCGGCGAAGTCAACACGTGGCTCAGCAACTTCGTAGAGCGAGTCCAAAACGCTACGGGCGATCTCACCGAATTGGACCGGCTGGCCGGGGATGGAGACTTCGGGCAGAACATGGAAGCGGCTTTTGGAGACATTGAGCTTCCCCTTCGCGGAGAAGATTCTGCTGTGTTAAGCGCCCTCGCCCACCGGCTGTTCATCCGTTCCGGCGGGACCTCCGGTGCAGTCTTGGGCACACTGTTCCGCGAGGTCGCCTTGGCTATGGAGAATGCTCCGTCTAACGTCATCGGTTTGCGAGATGGGATCGCGAAGGCTTGCGAGGCCATCACCGAACTCGGCGGCGCCAGGGAGGGGGACAACACCTTGGTTGATGCCCTCTTGCCAGCAGCTCGAGCAGCAGCTGAAATCGCCGAGGATTCTGCTTCCTTCGAGGATGTCTTGCGGACGTGCAACGAGGCCGCAGCCCAAGGCGCAGAGAAAACTCGCGCGATGATCGCCAAGAAGGGACGCGCCAGCTATCTAGGCACCGCATCCCAAGGAGTGGTCGATCCCGGCGCAATCCTTGTGTCCTGGATTTTCGGCGGAACAGGCCAGGTTAAAGACTTCACGGGGGAGTAAAGTTCTTTTTCTAGTCCTTATGAGCCAAGAGTAGTGAAAACGCGGTGTGGAAGCGCTAGTCTTTTGAAATTCACCGGCGCGAAAGCGTGGGCTGCGCAACAGTGCAGTTTTTCTCGCTACTGGGCACAGTAATGAGCCCTTGAGGCATCTCAGGAAGCGCCGGTTCTCAAGATAATAAGGAAGTCATCACGGGACACACTCGACGTTTGAGGTTCGCTGGAATTTTTGGCATCGGCCTTCTCGTCTCTGGTGGCATGGGTGTATCCATGGCACAGAACGGCCTGTCCGCCAACCTGGCACTGTCCGACACAATCTTCACCCAGCAGGTCGGCGGACTCGATGGCGACGGCTTCAGCCTTTTCGTGGATCACGATATCAATGTCTCCGATGACGTTCCCGTTTCCCGCCTGCGCATCGGTCAGGCCACGGTTACGGACATGTGAATGACCGCCCCGATTTCCATGCCCGGTGTAGGAGACAAGAAGTTCCAGATGCTGGTTCCGGATGACGGCACCACCGCATCCAACCTAGTCATCGGTGCCAAGGACCTCGCTGGATCCCTGACGCTGATCAAGCCACAAATCGGTGTGGATGCGGGTCAGCTTTCTGATTCTGCGGTGCCCGGCTCCGGCGGTATCGTCTCCGAAGGCCTAGAAGCCTCCGACCAGACGATCCACGCCACCTCCATCGCTGCAGATAAGCTCACCGCCAAGGGCGGAAAGATCAGCATCGTAGACAGTGAAGATAGTGCCTGCTAAACAGCCTGAACTCACCGACAACGAGCAAGCCGTAGTAGAG
The DNA here is from genome assembly GCF_900232865.1 of Corynebacterium dentalis. Classification (GTDB taxonomy): domain Bacteria; phylum Actinomycetota; class Actinomycetes; order Mycobacteriales; family Mycobacteriaceae; genus Corynebacterium; species Corynebacterium dentalis. The sequence goes on from NZ_OCTS01000002.1 coordinate 54,751, forward strand.
GACAGCCCACGGAACCGCCGCTTCAAGTCGTGGCGTAAGCGCCGCCCCTTCGGCGCTGGCCTGGCCATGATCCTCTCCGGCCTGGTTATGCTCGCCCCCGCTTACCTGTCCTTCAAGGTCTCTAATATCCAGGTGCAGATCTCCACCTTGTCCGGAGTCTCCACTGCCTTGCTGGGCATCCTGTTGATCACGTGTGGCATTTCCACCTGGACCCGCACGGAAGGCCGCATTCTCACCGGTGTGGCCGCGATGGTGCTGGGCATCGTCCCCCTGCCCGCCGCGAACTTCGGCGGCTTCGTTCTGGGCACCATGCTGGCCCTCATCGGAGGTGCAATTTCCTTGTCTTGGGACCCCGAAGAACGGTTGAGCCGCAAGGAGCGCAAGCGCCTGCGCGAGAGCGGTTACGAAGACAAGCCCACCGACGAGTCCGCTGATGAAGAGCCGGAAGGATTCACTGTAGCGGACGAGGACGAGGTGGCGTCGAACGAAGAATTCGACGACAACCAAACCACCGAAATCCCCACCGTCAACGATCAGGAATCCGCGGCTCAGGCACCAAAGGGAAGCAGCTTCTTCAAGCGCGGCGGACACGGTGGGGCAACGACGGTCATCGCTGTGCTTACCGCGCTGGCTGTGGGCACCGGCACGCACATGTCCAACGCCCAGGCACAGCTGCCCAACCTGCAGTTGCCTGGCATCGACGACGTTTTGCCTAATCAGAACGATCAGCAGCAGAACCCTGACCAGCTGAACGAGAACCCACTGACGCAGAATCCGGCGCCATCGGCACCGACGGTCCCACATCTACCCGAACTACCAAAGCTGCCGGAGGCTCCGCGCCTACCGGCACCGAACCCTAACGCCGAGGTCGATCTGCCGAAAGAATTCTCCGGACTGGCGCTGCCAGAAATCGGCGGCCTCGACACCGCTCAGGGACAAAAGCCTGCCATTCGCATCGATTCCGACCGCGTGATCCTGGACAACCTGCGCGTGCGCTTCCCCGGCGATCACGCCATCGGAGTGGACATCTGGCAACGTTTCGGCCCAGGCCAGATCAGTACGCTGAACGGTAACTTCCACATCATCGTGGCTTCCCTGGACGTCACCCCGCAGCTTGCAGGTGTGCCGCTTCCCTTCGCGGTTCCAGTGAGTGCGGACGATGTGCCGGAAAACACCGGCAAGGAGCTGAAGAAGATCGGCGCTGGGCTGCCGGACGCTGTTTCCTCGCAAACGGTGATGCTCGACGGTACGATGGTAACGTACTACATCTCCGCGGACGACCTCGTCGAAGGCCCCGGAACCACCATTGCGCCTTAATTTGTTAGGGAGAATCACCATGGCGAACCCATCCAACGGATCATGGACCCTACTCACTGGGCTCGCCAATCCTTACCCCGGCGACGCAGAAGCCATCTCGCATCACCCCTATCGCATCCCACGGACTGACGATCAGCGAGCAGTACCAAATCTCAAGGTCATTGAACGCCTTGACGGCGCAACCGTGGTTCGCCTGGCATTCCGCCCCGGAGATTCGATGGCGGATCACACGGCCCCGTCCCCGATTCTCATCTTCGGGCAAGTTGGGGAGATTGCGGTCACGATTTCCGACGACGACGGCGAAACTTCGACAGTTAGCCTTGAGCGAGGAACTGCCCTTCACATCGCCGCTAGGAAAGTACACAGCTTGAGCGCAGACAATCCGGCGACCGCGACGCTAGTCATCCTCCAGGCTGATTAAATTAGGTGACTATTGGGCCTTCGTTGCCCCTTCTTTTCCGACGCCAACCTCGCCCCTCTTCATACTTCTGTACCAATCCTCAAAGAGGGCGACGCATCTCCGCAGGCCAATGTGACGCATGTGAACCGCTCAGTGAAGGAATGGTAGGAAAATTTGGAAGAGCCTGGGTGCAGGCGAGTCGGGCCAAGATTGACCTAGGCGGATGGATCATTGCTGGCCTGATCACAGGTACCTAAAGGCAGCTATAGATCAAGAAAGCGAAAAGTCCCGATCAGCGCGAAGCTGATCGGGACTTGAAGTTGGTAGCGGGGGCAGGATTCGAACCTACGACCTCTGGGTTATGAGCCCAGCGAGCTACCGAGCTGCTCCACCCCGCGTCGAGTGCTTAACTAGTTCAACCATTTCGATTGCCCTTGTTAGCGACTCATTTACTCTAACGCAGAGTGGACAAATAGTGAAATCGCCTGCTCAGGAGCACTACTGCTCACGCTGCAAGGCACTCACTGCAGCGTCCAACTCGTCCAGAGCCTTACCGAATTCCTCGAAGGTGCCATTGGCTCGCGCGTCCTTGACCTTGTCCATGGCCTCACGCACGCGCTGCGCAGCGCTCGAGTTACCCGTCACAGCCCCGGAGCCATCCTGCTGGTCGTCGGACTGGCTATCGCTGGAGGAATCATCAGAGCCACTGCCCTGACTGTCGTTTTCTTCCTCCGGCTTGACCACAGAACCGTCGATCTCCTCGAGGTCCGTCGCATTCTGCGGATCAATACCCACCTGATCCAAAGCCTCGGCAATCGTCGGTGCGTAGCCCACCTGGCCGTTGTAGGAAACCAACACGCGTAACAGCTTCGGGAACGCAGATTCCTGACCCTTACGCTGCGAGTACACCGGCTCCACGTACAGGATCTGGCCATCGCCCACCGGCAGCGTCAGCAAGTTGCCGTTGGTCAGCAGGTTGGTGCCCTCCAGCAAGGAACGCTCACGCGCGATCTCATCAGAGGACATCATCGTGTCCTGAGCCTGCTTCGGACCCTGAGTCTGCGTACCCGTCGGCAGCACGCGGACGAAGATCTTGCCGTAGGAATCAGATGCTGCATCAGAATCCACCGTCATATGAGCAGCCAAGAACTCACGTCGGAGGCCGACGAAAGGCGTGATCATCTGGAAGCTTGCGTCGTTACTCTCAGGATCCTTGGCCACCACGTAGTACGGAGGCTGCGCCAATTCCTGACGACCCTCCGCGGCGGAAGGATCAGACGGCACGGACCAGAAGGCGTCGTTCTGGAAGAACACGCCAGGATCAGACACGTGGTACTTGGCGATCAACTCGCGCTGCACCTTGAACAGATCCTCCGGGTAACGCAGGTGAGACATCAGATCTTCAGAAATTTCCGACTTCGGCTTCACCACGTCAGGGAACGCACCACGCCACGCCTTGAGCACGGGATCCTGCTCGTCGAACTCGTAGAGATCCACGGTTCCGTCGTAGGCATCCACCACGGCCTTAACCGAGTTGCGGATGTAGCTGACATCGTTGTTGACCAACTGGGTCTGGTTCACGCCATCGGGATTCAGAGCATCCGCAGTGGTATCAGTAAGGGACGTGCGCTCGGAGTACGGCAGGTTCGTCAGCGTGGTGTAACCATCCACTACCCACTTGATTCGACCATCGACCACCACGGGGTAAGTCTTGGAATCGGTGGTCAGCCACGGCGCCACCTTGTGCACGCGCTCGCGCGGATCGCGCTCGTAGAGGATCTTGGAATTCTCACCGATGCGGTCAGACAGCAACATGTTCATCGATTCGAAGTTCGCAGCGAACATCACGCGATTGAAGTAGTTGGAGATATCCGTACCGCCGGAGCCGGTGTAGGTGTAGTTCTCCGTGTCCGTGTCATACTCCACTGGCTCCTGGCCGGTGGTGCCCACGATGGCATAGTCCGAGTTCGGAGCCTGAGAAGAGGCGATCAGCGGACCGAAGTACACGCGCGGCTGCTCCAGGTCCACCTTGAGCTCGCCACCTTGTTTGCCCGAGGCGATCGATTGCAGGTCAGCGCGGGTGTATACGGGGAAACCACCACGAGCAGAACCAGCTTCGCGTGCCACCTCGTCCACCTTGTTCGCCGGTGCCGCGATGAAACCGTTGCCGTGGGTGTAGACCGTGTGGCGGTTCAGCCAGTCATTCTGGTTGCCTGTTAGCGTGTTCGGGTTAATCTCGCGCGCAGCCACCACGAAGTCGCGGGTCTCGCCGTCCACCTGGTAGCGGTCGATGCTCAGCTCATCCGGGAAGCCGTAGAAGTTACGCAGCTGTTGCTGCTGGGTGAAGGTAGGGCTCAGCACCTCTGGATCCAGCAGGCGAACGTTAGACAACGTGGCCTCATCGTTGGCGATCTCCTTGCGCTCTTGCTCTGGCTTCTCGCCAGTCTGCGCGCCCCAATTGTTTTCATAGGTCACGGCATCATCGCCAATGCCATAGGCTTTGCGCGTGGCCTGGATGTTGCGGGAGATGTATTCGCTTTCCTTCTCCGCGCGGTTAGGGCTGACGGAGAACTGCTCCAGAATCATCGGCCAGGCCACGCCCACCACCAAGCTGGAGCCCACCATCAGCGCCGCAGCCAAGGCTGGCAGGCGCAGGTCGCGCAGCACGATCGTGGAGAAGAACATTGCCGCAACGAACAGGGAGATCACCAGCAGGATGATCTGCGCCGGAAGCATCGCGTTGATATCGGTGTAGGAGGCGCCGGTGAACGTATCGTGCTGGTTGTTCAGCAACGAGTAGCGGTCAAACCAGTAGTCCACGGCCTTGAGGATCATCCATGCGCCCGCGATGATCACCAACTGGCGACGCGCCGGCACGGAGACGGAGGCCTTCTCCCCCACGCGCGGGTTGCCGGTCGTAATGGATCCCAGCAGGTAGTGGGTCAGTCCGTTGACCACGAATCCCACGATCAGCAGGATGCTCAGCGTGGACAGGATGAACTGCAAGAACGGCAGGTTGAACGCGTAGAAGCTCAGGTCCTTGTGGAACTGCGGATCCTGCTGACCGAAATCCGTGCCGTTGAAGAACAGCAGCGCCGTGCGCCAGTTGGCCTGCGCGATCAAGCCGGTGATCAACGCGATGAACACGGGCATGCCCACCAGGAATGGACGCATGTTGTTGCCGATCATGGGCCGGTATTCCGCCAGCGGCGAGGACGATCCCATGGATTCGAAATCATCCGGGCGCGCCCGGTAGGCCGCGTACACGCACAGCCACGCGATCAGAGCGGCCAGCAAACCGAAGACCGCAAACAGGATTACGCGCGCCACGATGACATTGACGAACACCCCCTGGTAGTTCACGCTGCGGAACCATGACCAGTCCACGTAGCTGGAGACGATGACCGGGATGATGAAGAAAGCCAATGCCGCCAATCCCACTGCAAAACCGAGCAGTTGAGCTCGGCGATTCGGTCGAGGTGAGGGCGACTTTTTTCCGGCTGGTGGTGGCGGGGTGATGCTCAAAGTGGGGATCTCTCCTGATCAGCACACGTCGCGAGTCGTAGAGTGTACGGCGTATGCAAAAGTGTTCTTTTCCATAGGATACGTGTGTTTATATTCAGTGCCTAAACAGGTTTTCCACCGATTCGCGACAGGGAGTCCTCACCGTGACCTCAAACCCCGATCTCCACGACATCCGCGTTCTCAATGCCGCGTTGCTCGAGGCCGTTGATTTCGTCCAGGCTGAGGGCTGGGATCGTCCGGCGACGTTGTTTGGTTTGGTTCCCCATGCTCTGGTTGCTGATGCGTTGGGTTCTTCGTTTGATGACGACGCAAACAACCCCCTGGCCCTGGTTGTGCAGGAAGATGTTCCGGATCATATCCGCCCGGGCTCGGAGGAGCTGGGAGAATTCATCGCTACTGTGCGCTGGCCGGAACAAGTGGTGGGCGCCATTTTGGCCCAGGAGATTACCTTCGTGAACTCGGCAGACGGCGCGGGCGCGGAGCCTCGCGCGGCGCGTTTGTACTCCGGTGTGCTCAACGAGGACGGCAGCGGTGCCGAGCGTTCACTGATCCAACTGCGCCCCACGGACCAGGAGATGTCCGAGGACGCCTTCGCTCAAGACAAAGTGGAGCTGTTGGGTGGCGATGACATCGCCCCCGGCGTGATCGCCACGTTGCGGGCCACCTTCGAAGAGGGCTTCGACGACTAGTAGCGACGAATAATTCTGCGGCTAGTCCTGGCAGAGGCTGGGCTGACCACCGGAATTAATGGTGTCTAGGTCCTCGATCGCATCGTCGAGCGAATCCACTTCCACCAGCTGCACGTCATCCTCGCCCGCGGTCAGTGCCTCCCGGCAGTTGTCCGCTGGCACGAGGAATACCTCTGCACCTGCATCAGCTGCGGCGTGAATCTTATGGGTGATGCCGCCGATCGGACCAACCGTGCCGGTGCCGTCGATAGTGCCGGTGCCCGCCACGAAGCGCCCACCGGATAGCTCGCCGGGGCTCAACTTATCCACCACAGCCAGGGAGAACATCAATCCGGCCGATGGACCGCCGACATCCGTGAGGTTGTATTCCACTTTGAGGTCACCTGCAGGCTGGGCTACCGAAGTCACGCCCAGAAACGCAATTGGGTCATCTTCGCCCTTTTCGCGCAGCTCTTCGGGCATGTCCCCCAGCTGAACGTCCTTGGTGATCTCACGTCCGTGACGGTCGATCGTCAACGTGACCGTATCTCCCGGTTGATGCTTGCGAATCTCTTCCGCCAAGTCGTCTGGCCGGAATACGTCCTTATCCCCCACCTTGAGGATCACATCGTTGATGTGCACCACCCCCGTGGCCGGCGAATCCTTGCTGATGTCCATCACCATGGTCTCCACGGGGCGCTTCAGATAATCCATCGCAGAGATCGTCGCGTTAGATTCGGACGCAGCGAAAGCCGCAGCGTTCTTCTCTTGCACTGCCTCTGGGGACTGTCCCGGGGGAAAGACCTGTTCGATGGGTACCAGCACGTCGTCGGTGAATAACCAACGACCCAGCGCCTGCGCCAACGTCATGTTCGTGCGCACGGACACGGTGGTCATGTTCAGATTGCCACTGGTTTCATCAGGGGTTTCGCCGGTGATTTCCACCACGGGCTTACCGTCAACATCTCCCAGAGTGTTGAAAGTGGGTCCCTTACCCTGGGCCGCATAAGGCACAGTCATATCGATATCGGTACCGGGGACAGTGGGTAAACCGATCAAAGAGATCAGCATAACCACTGGTAGAGCACCGATAACGACTGTACGGTTGCGTCGATTCCAGAAAGTCACCCGAGAAAGCCTACCCGTGTTCGCTGAGGGCGCACACTCCCACGCCCATCGAGCACCCAACGAAAAGCAGCCCGCAGGTACGGTTTAAGACATGAGTAACTTCGGCTTCGGTTTCAACAACTCGGGCGATGATTCCGACGATGAACGTCGGGGCAACAACAACGAGGGCAATAACAACAACGACGGCTCCGGCAACAACGGTGCCGGTGGTCCAGGCAACTTCGGCGGCGGACCATTCGGTTTCCTCTTCGGCGGCCCCGGTGGCACCGGCAGCGGAATGAGCTCCGGAAACTTGGGCGATCTCATCAACCAGTTCGGTTCCATGCTCAGTGGATTCGGCACGGACATGAACTCCGGCAATGGAGAGACCGTCAACTACTCGATGGCCGAGCGCATCGCTCGGCAGAACATCGGCCAAGCAGCCGGACCGAAGTCCGAGGACACCCAAGCAGTGGCTGAATCCGTGCGCCTCGCCGAACTGTGGCTCGACGAGGCCACCACCCTGCCCGCGGGCGCGACTGGCTCCGTGGCCTTCGGCCCGACCCAGTGGCTGGAAGAAACCATGCCCACGTGGAAGCGCATCATCACGCCTCTGGCAGAGAAGCTGGGCGATGCCTCCCTGTCTGCCATGCCCGAGGAAATGCGCGGACAACTGGGACCGGTTGAATCCATCATGAAGCAGGTCAACAGCATGAACTTTGGCGCACAGCTGGGCAATACGCTCGGCGAGCTGGCCAAGGGCGTGATCCTATCCACCCAGTGGGGCATGCCGCTGGCCACTGGCCGCACGGCTGCCATCGCCACCGCTCACCTGGACGAACTATCCAAGAAGCTGGGCGCAGGCAACCGAGAAACCCTGATCTACCTGGCCGCGCGCGAAGCCGCACACCATCGCTTGTTCCAGCACGTGCCGTGGCTGACCGAGCGCCTGATCCTCGACGTGGAGGAATTCGCCGCCGGACTGACCATCGACACCTCCAAGCTGGACGAGGCTGCACGCGAGTTCAATCCGGAGATGATGAACGATCCTGCGGCCATGCAGGAGATGATGAACCGATTCCAGAGCCAGGAGATCCAGCCCGAGGTTGTCTCCTCTAACGCCCACGCCCGACAGCGCCTAGAGACCAGCCTGTCGCTGGTCGAGGGATGGGTGGACTACGTGGTGGGCTCCGCGTTGGGCTCCCGCATCCCTGAAGCCGCCATGATTGGTGCTGCGTGGCAGAGCTTCCGCACCAACGGCTCCCCCGCCATGGACAACCTCACCAAGACTCTGGGTATTAGCCTGTCCGCGCCGAAGGCTGCGGAGGCTGCGGAACTGTGGCGTCGACTCGAAGAGGCTGTGGGCACCGAAAAGCGCGACGCGATCTGGGATCACGCGGATTTCCTGCCCGTCGCCGAGGACCTCGACAATCCGGCCGCCTTCATTGGCCATGTCACGTTCGACGCAGACGAGATGAAGGACTTCAACCCCATCTCCGAGATCGAGCGCCTGGAGCGCGAGCTGAACCAGGACAATTCTGGCGAGGACGACCGCCAGATTGGTTCCGCTGGTGACGATGAGAATGAGGGCGACAACAAAGACGGCGAGTAACCTGCCGGTCTTGCTAAGCTGACTGTGACTTCCGGGGGGATGTCACTGTCACAGGCTTTTTGGGGGAATCATGACCGCACCGCTGCAGGCACGCTGCAAGGTACACATCAACCGAGGCACGGCGGTGATCGCGCGTCCCGGAGTGGGCGTGCAGTTCAATCTGCTCCCACACAATGCGATCGTGTTGCCGCTTCCTGCTCATGTGTCCCCCGGACACGTGATGACTGCTCTGGCAGCGGCACGGCTGCCAGTCCCCATCGACGAGCTCACAGCATCCCTGAACTACTGCGGACTAGGTCCGGATGCTGCTGCGGACATTGTGGACGAACTCATGCGCTGCCGTGTTCTGCGGGAGTATCCGGAACAGCACTCCGTGCCGGTGCTGAAATCAGGAACCGCGAGCGACCGGCAGATCGCCGCGCTACGAAAAGAAGGAATCTCCGCGCATTTGGTGGACAGTCCCGCAACGCTGGTCTCTCATAAGCGCACCTCCGTGGCGCTACTGCCCGGGAACATGTTTCTGCCCGCAGATCTGCACTACATGCTGATGCAGGCCGGCATCAGCCATCTCCCCAGTGCGGCTATCGATGGCTCCGTGATCATCGGCCCCTTGGTTATCCCCGGGGTCACTCCTTGCTTGAACTGCTTTGATGGCCACTACGGCCACCAGGATGCGCAGTGGAACAGCATTCGAATGCAAGCGGCAGGCAGGCCCGTAACCACAGATCAATTACACGTTGAAGCGTCCTCACTCATGGTCGCCAGCATCGTGGCGCGGCACCTGATTCCTTGGCAGAGCCGCGGTTGCCTACCGTCCGAGATTCCGGAGATTCTCCGCCACCGTTCGGAGATTAGGCTCGGCGATGTCCACGTCAGCTCCACCGAAATCACCGCGGATCCGGAGTGCATGGCGTGTCAGATGACCAAGCAACTGCCTAGGCCACGTTCTGCGTAATCGCCAGGATGTCCTCGCCGAACTGTTCTACCTTCACCGGCCCCATGCCCGGCACCTGCACCAATTCCTCTGGTGTGGTGGGCAGCGCGCTGGCGATCGCTTTTAGGGTGGCATCCGTCATCACCACATACGCTGGAACGTTGCGCTCCTTAGCCGCATCTGTGCGCCAGGATCGCAACTGGGTAACCACCATGTGGTCAAGGTCCTGCACGTGTTGCCCACATCGGCCGATGATTTTGAACTCTGGGGTGGACAGCCGCGCTCCACACACCACGCAGGAATTCTTCGGCGCACCCAGGTGCTTGCTGCGGGAATTCCCGCGACGCTCCATTGCGTCGTCGGCAGCGGGCATGAGGCCGTCCAGGAATCGTGTGCGTCGCTTATTCGCTTTTCCACCCGGCTGGCGCGCTTGTGCCCAGGACAAGTGCAAGTGCTCCCGGGCGCGGGTGATGCCTACGTAGAACAGGCGACGCTCTTCCTCGATGGCGCCTTCGCTGTCCGTGCCTTTCAGCGCATAGTGAATGGGCAACATGCCATCCACCAGTCCCACGAGGAACACCGCGTCCCACTCCAAGCCCTTGGCGGCGTGGATGCTGGCTAGTGTTACGCCTTCCACCTTTGGCGGGTTCTTCGCTTCCACGCGTTCACGCAGCAGTCCCATCAGGCCAGACAAGGACAGCCCCGGGGTAGCCGTGGTGAGCTCTTCGACGAGAGACACCAACGCTTGCAGGGACTGCCAGCGTCCGCGCTCCTTGGCACCGGTGGGTTCTTGCGGAGTCAGTCCCACTGGAACCAGCGCGGCACGCACCGCGTTAAGCACGTCGCCCGGATCTGGAGTGAACTGCTGGGAGGCACGCAACAGCGCGGTCAAGGCCTCTCGGATCTCGGGACGCTGGAAGAAACCCTCGCCGCCCTTGACCTGGTAACCGATTCCTGCCTGTTCCAGTGCGTATTCATAGGCTGCCGACGACGCGTTGATGCGGAACAGCACCGCGATCTCGGAAGCAGGCACGCCCTTGTCCAGCAACGCGGAGATTTCCCGGACAACTGCTTCGGCCTCTGCCGTCTCGTCCGAATATTCAGAAAAGCTCGGCACCGGGCCGGCTTCGCGCTGACCAATCAGCGTCAACCGAGTTCCGGCCACGCGTCCCTTGGCTTGGCCGATCACCCTATTCGCCAGATCCACCACCTGCGGGGTGGATCGGTAGTCCCGCTGCAGGCGAACGGTCACGGCCTCAGGGAAGCGACGGGAAAAGTCCAACAGGAAATCCGGGGTCGCGCCATTGAAGCTGTAGATTGTCTGGTTTGCGTCGCCCACCACGGTGAGATCGTCCCGCTCCCCCAACCAGGCATCCAACATCCGCTGCTGCAACGGCGTGACGTCCTGATACTCGTCGACCACGAAGCTGCGGTACCGGGAACGGAACTCGTCGGCGATGCCAGGCTCAGACTCCAGGGCCGCTGTCATGTGCATTAGCAGGTCATCGAAGTCCAGCAGCATCTGCTCGCCGCCGCGCTTGAGCTGCTCGTAGTTTTTGAAGATCTGCACGAACTGCTCCGGCGGCACCGGGCAATCGCGCCGGTCGGGCACGATGCGCCCCGGATAATCCTCGGGCGCGACCAGTGAGGACTTGGCCCATTCGATCTCCCCGATGATGTCCGCCAGCTGCGTCTTATCTGCATCCAGCCGGGCACCGCGAGCGGCGCGGGCAGCCACGGGGAATTTGCCGTCTAACAAGCGCCACGGCAGCTCGCCTGCGTACTGCGGCCAGAAGTAGCCCAGTTGGCGCATGGCCGCTGCGTGGAATGTCTTCGCTTGCACGCGGGCAGCACCCATCATGGTGAGTCGCTCACGCAGTTCGGCGGCAGCACGGGTGGTAAACGTTACGGCCATGACGTTGTCCGGGTTGACGTAACCTCCGCCCACGAGGTGCGCGATGCGGTGAGTGATGGTGCGGGTCTTGCCTGTGCCCGCGCCGGCGATGATGCACACGGGACCCCGCGGGGCGGTGGCTGCTTGGAGCTGGTCGGGGTCTAGTTCGGAAAGATCAAACGGGACGCGTCCCCCGGACACTACAGCGCACTCTCCTCAGGGTCGACATTGCTGCGTACGTACAAAATGCGGTCCCCTGGCTCCACGGTCTCGGCCTCGGAGGAATCGATGCGGTAGAGCTCGCCGGAGCGAACCACACCGAGAACAACGTCCTCCAGCACGCGTGGGTTGCCACCGACTTCCTCTTCCACCACCACGCGCTCGGCGATGGAGAATCCATCGTCCGGGCTGAGGAGGTCTTCCATCATTTCCGTCACGCTTGGGGTGACGGTGGCCAGTCCCATCAGACGGCCAGCCGTTTCGCTGGAGACCACCACCGAGTCCGCGCCGGATTGACGCAGCAGGTGGGAGTTATCGGATTCGCGAACCGAGGCCACGATGGTGGCAGACGGCGCGATCTCGCGGACGGACAGGGTGATCAGAACGGCCGTATCGTCCTGGTTCGGTGCCACCACCACGGCGCGGGCGCGGTTGACGCCCGCGAGCTTCAAAACGTCCGAGCGGGTCGCCGAGCCCTGAACGGTCACCAATCCTTGGGTGGTGGCTTGTTCCAGCACGTCGCGGTCGGAATCGATGACCACGATCTGTCCGGGTGCCACGCCATCGGCCAGCAGAGCGGTCACGGCTGAACGGCCCTTGGTGCCATAACCGATGACGATGGTGTGATTACGCATGCGCTTCCTCCAGCGACGAATCTGCAGAGCCCGTCGGGACTCCTCCGTGAGCACGGACAGGGTGGTACCGACCAAAAGGATCAGGAAGATGACGCGCATCGGGGTGATCACCACGATGTTCATCAGGCGGGCTTCCTGGGTCACCGGGGCGATGTCACCATAACCGGTGGTAGACAACGAAACCGCCGCATAGTAAACGGCATCGAGGAACGTGTTGATCCCCGTGTAGCCCTCCTTGTCCCAAAAGGCCACGGCCGCCGTACCGAACAGCAAAATCATTGCGTAGAACATTCGGCGGGCAATCAACCACCAGGGGCTTTGGACCGCCGCTTCTGGGATGTGAACGATGTTGAGCAGGGCGTGGTGCGGAAGCTCATCCACCTCTTGATCAGCGCGAAAGCGGTCGCCTAGCTTATTGCCCATGCTCGCCTACTTTCCGCTTTCGTGGTCCATCGATGCAGCTGCGGAGAGCAACTGATCTGCTGAAGGTAGTGTACGCGGTTCAACGGTCTCGTTCGCCCTCACGTAGTGGAACGCCGCGCGCACTGCTTCGGGGCGTATGTCCACGCCCAGCTGTCGGGACAGTACTTTAGCCCACGCCAAGCGGTATACGCCAAGCTGCATTTCTGCCGCGCGCATGTCTTCCCCGGTGGGCTTCCTGCCGGTCTTCCAGTCCACGACCATCCATCCCTGTTCCATGTCCTCGCCTTCGTGGAACACGGCATCGATTCGACCTTCGTAAACGTGACCGCCCAGAGTGACCGAGTACGCACCCTCCACGCTGTACGGCTGCTTGTTGGCCCAGGTGCTGGCCAGGAATGCTTCCTTGAGCCGCTCCAGTTCCGGGTCAGTGAGGGTGGCATCCGAGGCGCCGGGCAGTTGGTCTTCATCGAGCAGGCTGGAGTGTTCGTAGCGCTGTTCGACCCAGTTGTGGAACGCCGTGCCGCGCTTGGCGTAGGGCTTGGGTTCTAGTGGGATTGGTCGACGCCGACGTTTCGCATACTCGTGCTCATCCCTGCGGAGCGCCACTGCTTCTGTCGCGGTGAGCCTAGTCCCAAGTTCGACGCGAACTTGGGGTGCCCCGCGCTGCTGGAACTCCTCGATGAGCGCATCGGTTTCCATATCCCACGCGGTGCGCGCGGGTTGTGTGTCTTGCTCAGCGCTCACCGCAGCAACGTCCTTGGCTGCATCGCGAAGTTCTGCCGTGATACTCAGAGCTCGGGGCCATACGTTGCCGCCGGGTTGTGTGGCTGGTGCGAACTCGCCGGAATTGATGCGCTCGGCCCATTCCGCGTTGCGCTCTCGGCGCTGGTCATTGACTTCTGGACTGGGATAGAGCAGCTCATCTTCCCTGCTCAATGTGCCTTTTTCTAGCGCGTCATAGAACTTCTTGGGGTAGACCATGCCTACGTCGGACTGGTGTGCCACTTCATGGGGACGCGCAGCGTTCATCAGCAGCTTAAACACCACGGCAGGATCCACAGCTTGGGTACGGGCTGGACTGTACGCGGAGCCACTGGCCAACAGCACGCGCTCAGTGCGGGTGATTGCCACGTAGAACACGCGGTCAGATTCCTTGGACGCGTACTGGTTCAGCTCGTGTTTGAACGCTTGAACCGCCTTGTTGTGATCCGAGCTCTTGCCATCTTCGGGTGGCTCAAAAATGGGCAGGCTGCGCCCCGTAGCGGGGTCCGGTTCGGAATCTCCGCGCAGCTCCGTAGGAATGCGGGAGAATACCTGGGTCCAGGAAGACTCGGCGCTGGGCCGGGAGGCATCCGCGTAGTAGTTGCGCGTGGCAAAAGGCACTGCCACGATGTCCCACTCCAGGCCTTTGGATTTGTGCACGGTCAGGATCTGCACGGTATTGAGCTTCTTCTGCACCTCGCCCGGCTCCAGTCCTCCCTCTTCTTCGTGAGCGGCACGCAAGAAATCCACCAGCGCACTGGCGCTTGCGTTCGGCAGGTTGGAGAACTCGCGCACCACGTCCGCGAACTTATCCAAGTGGCTAGTGCCGATGGACGTTTCCTGGTCACGGAACCACCTGGTCATCACCTCGGTGCGGATACCAATCATCTTTTCGATATCGGCCACCAGGTCCGGCAGGGTCTTTGGAAGACTGTGTCTGCGCAGCTGCCCCAGCTCCTGTGACAGTTGCTCGATCCGGCGTGCCCCCTCCGCGCTCATGCCACGGTCCTCGGCATCGTGGAAATCCGCCAGAGCATCTGCCAGTCCCACGGTTTGTTCGTTGGGATCGGGAATGGTCTCAGCCAGCGCGGCACGCAGACTTTCGGGAAGGTCGGCGGGCAACGGGTTGTCCCCGGCTCGTTGGGACGAACCGCTAGCGCTTTCGTCATTGGTCGCTCGCCTACGCAGATGCTGGGCTCGCTGTGAAAGCACCGCGATGTCCGCAGCACCTAGGTTGATTCGGGGACCAGTCAGCAGACGCATCATGGCGGCATCGTCTTCCGGATCCACCACCACCCGCAGGGTGGCGTAGACATCCGCAACCTCAGGAAGATCTAGCAGCCCCGGCCCTGCGGTCATCTCTGCTGGAACTCCCCGCTCCCGCAGCGCCTCATAAATTGGCAACGCCATCTTGTTCCGGGTGACAAGCACAGCAGCAGAAAATGGCTTCTTCCTATCGCCGCGCTGATGGTGCTCCCAATGCTGGGCCAGCTGGTCCGCCAGCCAAGCGATTTCTTCGTCCTCACGTCCGTAGAACGCCAAGGAAATCACGCCGCGATCGGCACCCGGGCGGGGTTGCAGCGGAGACACAATCCGTCCCGTATCCATGGACCACCCGGCCACTTCGTTCGCCAGTTCCAGCACACCGGAGGGATTCCTCCAGGAGGTGGTTAGCTCCAACTTGTTCGCCTGTTGGCCGTTTCCCAGCGGGAAGTCGGTGCGGAACTTCTCCAAGTTCGAGGCCGTGGCGCCACGGAACATGTAGATGGACTGCATCGGATCACCCACCGCCGTCACAGACAGCTCTAGGTCTGCGCCCTGACCGAACAGATTGCGCAGCATCACGCGCTGCGCATGGCCTGTGTCTTGGTACTCATCCAGCAACACCACGCGGAAGCGACGTCGCTGCTCCACTCCGACTCGGGAGTGCTTGTCCACCAATTCGGCGGCCTTGGACATCTGCTGGCCGAAAGACATCACCTGCAGTTCCTGCATGCGCGCGCGGAAGGCCTCCACCAATGGCAACACGTCCAAGCGCGCATTTTGCGCGTCGTAGAACTTCTGGTTGTCCGCGCTCCACTTTCCGCGGTACTTCGGCAGTTCCTCCAGCCCCTGGATGGCCAGCTTGGTGGTGGAAACCAGGTCATCCACAGTCACCAGGTGGTTATCCATCTCGTCAGACAAGGCTTGTACGTCGCTGACCAAGTCAATCACCCGGCGCGAGGTTCCCAGCTCGCCGGTCCAGTTGACCACCACGTCCCAGGCGATCATCCACCGCTCTGCCTGCGTGATGATGCGACTGCTCGGTTCAATCGGGATCAACAGTCCGTATTCGCGCACTATCGTGCCCGCGTAGGAATCATACGTGGACACGGCAGGCGAGATATTCTTCAGCGTCTCCCGGCGCGGGTCGCCTGCATCCAGGCGGTCGAGGAAGGCACTGCGGGCCAGCGTGGACAATCGCGTGCGAATGCGCATGCCCAGCTCGCTCGCCGCTTTCTTGGTAAAGGTCAGGCCCAGCACTTGTTCGGGCAGCACATAGCCGTTGGCCACCAGCCACACCACGCGCGCGGCCATGGTTTCGGTTTTACCGGCACCCGCACCTGCGGTCACCAGCGTGGTTCCCTGCGGAGGTGCCCCGATCACCGCTGCTTGTTGCTGCGTGGGCGGAAACTTCTGCCCCAACAGTTCCGAGAGCTCTGTGGGACTGAAGATGTGCCGGTTCGGGTCCAGCGTGGATGATTGATGTGTGGCGTTCATGAGACCACCATCCTTCCGTTCGGCTGTGCGGGGCAGGAGGCAGCGAATTCGCAGTGATCGCAGTGGATTCCTGGGGTGGCGGCGAATCGTGGACCTGCGGCTTTATCCGCCACATCCATCAGGTGCACGCCGTAGAGCTGCAGTTGTTCTTCGGTCAGTGGTTCCTGCTGCCGTGTTTCGGCCTCGTCCTTCTTCGTCCCAGGGAACACCAGCGCCGCGCCGTTGTTGTGCAGCCCTTCGGTGTGCATCACCATGAATTGGTATGCGGACAGCTGCGGGCTTTCCCCTGCCTCCTTTGCAGACGGGGCGTTCTTGGCGGTCTTGAAATCGAAGACCATCGTGGAGCCGGATGCGTCGGTGATCATGAGGTCGATGCGTCCGTTGAGCACCACCTCCGTGCCGTCCGTCAGCTGGCCCAGTGGTATCTGGAGCATTTTTTCCGACGCCACCTCTGCCCCATCCGCAGCGAACATCCTGGAAGTGATGAACCGGTGCAACTTGGCCACACCTGTGCGCCAGCGCTCGATGGTATTGGCGCGGTGGAACTCTGGACCGTCCGCGACCAGCGCGACGATGCTCTCGCCTGCCCTGACCGCATCCTCTTCGCTGAGCCCGGCGACAATCGCCTCCGCGATGGCATGGATCGCGTTGCCCACGCGCTGGGCTTCTGAATCAGATTCCACGCCGCGATGGCGGTCGAAAAACGCGCTGAGCGAGCACTTTTCAATGGCGACCAATCGGGATGGGCTGAGGCGAATGCGGCCTTCGCGGTCCACGAGGCGGTCAGAGGTGGAAGGCTCTGCAATGCCCCACCACTGGGAGGGATCCGCGCCGAACACGTGGGCGCGGGCCAGCTTGGCGAGGTTGCGGGCGGCATCGAGGCGGTCGGCGAGTTGGCGTCGGGAATCAACGAGGGCGTCACGCAACTCGGCGATGAGGGGCTCAATCGCCATGACCCGAGGAATCGTTGGCTCCGCGTCCTGGATCTCGAGGGAAGCCTCGCTGGAGACATCCTCGATAGATGCGGTGTCCTGCTGAGTGGCGGAGGCGATCTCGTCGAGGAAACGCGACGGCGTGGTGCCTTCCTCGCCCGCGCTGTCCACCGCAGTGATCACACAGAGCTGGCTGGCGCGGCTAAGAGCCACCACAAACAGCCTGCGCTCCTCCTCCACGGCGGGCCCAATGCGCGAAACGATAGTATCCGGCGTGATGCCCCGATCCAGCAGGTCCACCAGCTCCAGCTGGCCGAACAGGCCACCAACGGTAGGTCCAGCTGGCCACAGATCTTCCTGCACTCCGGCCACAACCACGACCTTCCACTGCCTTCCCGTGGCCGCGTGAGCAGGCAGGATCTCCACGGCATGCGTGTCTCCGCTGCTGCGATCGCGTGTGCCCGTGGGCAGCTCCTGGGCGCGCACCTCCTCCACGAACGTGCGCAGGCTGGCTTGTGGATTGCGCTCAGCGAAATCGCCCGCGAGGTCAAACAGACTCATCACGGCATCGAGGTTTTGATCCGCCTGGGAACCCACGGTGCCGCCGCGCAACGCATGGGTCTGCAGCCGAGTTGCCAAGCCCGTGGCCTGCCAAATCTTCCACAGCACAGTCTCTACCGCCCGAGGGTTGTCCGCATACACTTCCCGCCCTGCGGCAACGACCTCCACCACGTGGTTGAGCACGGTCAGTTCCACCGGTCCCATGAACTGCGTCCAGTCTTCGCGCTGCTGGGCGGTGGCCGTGCCTGCGACCAGCGCGGCGAGGCAGTCTGCGGATTGGTAGGGAACTCCGCCGTTGCGCGTGGGCAAGTCCCCGCCGCGAGTGCGGATGTGCGCAATGGCTCGGCTGAGTGCCCGGTGCAGCTTGCGCAGGGTCACGGGATCCGCCCCGCCCACGGAAGATTCCAGCAGCTGGCGCGTTTCGGCCGCTGTCAGCTCTCGGTAGGCCGCCTCGACCGCCAGCATCAACATGGCCACCAGCGGTTGCTCGGCCAGCACCACCGAGGTGGGGTCGACCTTGATGGGCACGCCGTGGGAGAGCAATGTCCGACGCAAACCCGCAATCTGACCCACTCCACGCACGATCACCGCAATATCCTCCCACGGGACACCATCCGTGAGGTGAGCGCGCCGCACTGCATCTGCAACATGCAGCTTCTCTGCCGTAGCTGAGCCCGCGCGGATCACCTCCAGTTGAGCACGTTGCTGGCTTTGTGAACTCACGCGCAGCGGCATGCGCGCCGGATGGTGTGGCAGGTGTGTGAGCAAGGACTGCACTGCCTGGACCTGCTTTTGTCCCACTCGGTGCGACGAGCTGAGCACGATGCGGAAATCATCGCGCACCGCATGGCGGTTGAGAAAAGCCTCGTCCGCACCGCGGAAGTGGAATACGCACTGGTCAGGGTCGCCCGCAATCAGAGCCCGGGTTCCCGGCGCGATGAGGGATTCCACAAACTGCGCGGCAGCGGGATCAATATTGTGCGCGTCATCCACCAACACCAGCTGCAGCCGTTGGCGCAAAGTCTCCGCCATCTGCTGCCCGGCCTCTTCCGTGCTCATCGCGCGGACCACGGTGTGCACCAGCTCCGAGGCGTTGAGGTTATCGGACTCGCTCAGGCGCTGGAGCTGCTCGTAGCGCCGCAAGAACTGACCGGCTGCTTCCCACATCGGGCGGGAGTACTGCACGCCCAATTCCTCGAGCTGCTCTGCGCTGACCCCGCGTTCCGTGGCGCGCAGGATCAGATCCCTGAGCTGACGGGCGAACCCCACGTATGTCAGCGCGGGCACCATGTCTGCGGGCCATCCGCTGGCGCCGTCCTCCACTTCTCCCTTCAACAAGATCCGCAGCTGCGCATCGTGTTCTGCACCGGTGATCAGCCGGGGTGAGTTCTGCCTCTGTTGTTGGCGAATGGCCCGGTAGACGGCGAAGGCCCAGGAGTGCACGCTGCGTACGGGCGCGCCCGTAGCAGCGTATTGGTTAATATCGCTTACGCGTTCGAATATCTCGTTCTTGATTCGCGTGGCGGATTCCTTGGAGGCAGTCACGAACATCACTTCTTCCGCGCTGCCGCCCTGAACCAGGAACTGCACCGCGGCATCCACCAATAAGCTGGTCTTGCCGGTGCCAGGACCGCCCAGGACCGCGTAGGGATGCTCATAAGAAATCGCATCGTCACCAGCAATAACGGCGGCGGAAAGCCCCTCCCAGGTTCGCTTTTCTCGTGTGGACCGCGTACCCCAATCCAGCACCACCTGCGGTTGCGCAGTAGCACCGATGCGCTGATCTGGGGCGTCCAAACGCACCGAAGATTCTTCCTGACTGTTCATGTTCCCTAGTGTCTCATCTGCCCGAGACAACAGCAGGCGAATTACTCGGCTTCGGAGCCGGAACCGGAGCGGGAGTTAGCGTTCGAACCAGCCTCAGCGTCCGCCGCGTCAGAGTCAGAACTTGAATCAGAATCAGAACCAGAGTCTTCCCCAGACTCAGCGCCAGCTTCCCCAGCGGACTCCATCGCGCGTTTGCGCTGCCCCGCCACCACATCAGCCACGCGAGCCAAACCACGCCACGCCTCGGGGCGGGAGTTCGGAAGGAAAATATGCAGCAGCACGCGGTAGAGCACCGCGCGGACAACCAGCTCATCGAATCCCGGAATGTGCGCCCACCTTTGCAGCAAGGCATCAGGTCCATTGGCCCACGCCATGGCGTCGACAATAAGAAGAGCAACCGGCCACCCAGCGGGCCGGAAGGTGGGCACGAAGTCCGTCAACACGGGATCCGCGGTGCCATCGAAGATTATGCAACCCAACACATCGCCGTGCACCAGCTGATCCGGTTCGGTCAGCTCGCCGCGCAGGTGAGAGAGCTCGGCGGCCTTGCCTAGCGCCTGGGCAATATCCGGACGCGGCACGGAATCCGGATCCAAACCGGCACTCAGCCACACCGACGGATCCTCGGAGAACGCCGCCTGCTCGGCCGCTGCGAAAATCTCGTTCTCCTCCCACGCGCCAGTCAGCGTCGGCGGCGCCAACACCGTAGGACGCTCTTCGCCGCGCAGGGCCTCGCCAATGCGCAAGGCGGCGGTGGCCATCTCATCGAAACGCGGCGCTCGGTGGCCGCTCAAGAACGTCCGCGCCCGCCAACCGGACACGCTAAAACGGCCGTCGGAGGACACGATCGGACGAGACACGCTCACCCCCGCCGGACGCATCTTCGCCATCATCTTGGCAATCCACGCAGCACGCGCGGGCTCGTCGGCACGGCTGATCACTGCCCTATCGCAGCGCCAACCTCCACTCCACACGGAATCCAGTTGTACGGGCCGAGCTGCGGGCACCTGAAAACTCGTCAGGATATGCGTGGGAGGCGAAGCGCTCATGAATCGTTCCGTATTCCGTTTTCAGTCTCAGTATCGGGTTCTGGACCGCCGGTGGGATATGGCCATGGGTTGGCCCGGCAGGTCGCATCCCCTTGACCGTAAGTTCCCTCGGGGTTGATGTCATGCAACACGCCGTTATTCAGGCTCAGCGTCTGCTGCATCATCACGGGAGCCAGCGCGCCATCTGCGTGGCAACCCTGGTGAGCGGCGTAACCGATGCCGTGCCCCACCTCGTGGTTGATGACGTACTGGCGGTAGCTGCCCAGGTCACCGTCGAACGGCAGAGCGCCGCGCATCCACCGTGCGTCATTAATCACCACGCGGTTGCCGATGGGCATGTTGCAGCTAGTTTCCAAGCGATAGGTGAAACCGCAGACGTCGTGGGTAGTTTCGGTGCTGGTCAGCTGGATGCGTAGATCCGGCTCTTCGCCTTCGGGAAGCGCGGATTCATCGACGTGTTCAAAGGAGATGTCTTTGTCCCCGATCCAGGACTTCGGGTTAGACAAGGTGGCATCTACCATCGCGGCGAAGGCATCCCCACCTCCAGAGCGCGAGGCATCCACGGTGTCTTCCACCTCCACCACGTAGGTGTAATGATCCTTGCGGCCTTCGCCCACCTTGGGGCTGGGCTGGCCAACTACCTGGTATTTATCGGAGCCCTTCTCCGCATACGGACCACCTGGTGGCAGCTCGCCCGTTGCGAATTCGCCCTGGTAGCCCTCCCCCGGTACGGGACCTTCTCCGCGTGAATTTTCGTCTTGCGCGCCATCCTGCGTGCCATCCTGCGTGGCCGTAGATGCCGCCTGCTGCTGGTCCGGCGATTCCGAATCCGCACTCAGAGCGCTGACGAACACCAAAAACGTGACCACAACCACCACTGCCAGTGCAACCAACTGCCAGCGCTGCACGCGACCGCCGGTTTTAGGCTCGGGACTGCGATGATGCCCATGTCCCCCGTTGCTGCGCACCGGTGCGGGAATGTCGAAACGTTCCCACCGCGGTGGCTGCGGAGTTGGTTGGTTCATGAGTACCTGCGTGTCCCTCGTTTATTGCGCCGGATCAGAGGAATCCGACGGTGCCCTTAGCGGCCGTTCCCACCTCAACATAGGCGACGTGCTCGCGGAGAACCAAGTGGCGATCTCCCTTGTTAGTTTCCAGCTCCAGCACGCGGGTGGGGGTGGAATCCTGCAGGAATTCGCGCACCTCGGCCAGTACTTCGTCGTGGTTGCGCTCGCTGACAATCTGCAGCTCGCGGTTGTTGTGGGTGAATCCGATCTTGATCTGCATGGCGTTAAAGCGTCCTAACTAATTATTGAGACGTGCAGTAATGTGACCATCATAACCGCATGGAATAATAGATCTCTGGAGAGGGCGTGAGCACAGCTGTGGCAGTAAATAAGCAACCCGGTCGATCATTTTCGGAGCTGGGTGTTGCCGCAGAGATCGTCGAAGCTCTGGCTCACCGTGGCATCACGCACGCTTTTGCCATTCAGGAGTACACACTTCCTCTTGCGTTGAAGGGCGCGGACTTGATTGGTCAGGCTCGCACGGGCATGGGCAAGACGTATGGGTTCGGTGTTCCTTTGTTGGATCGGGTTTTTGACGACGCCAACCTCACCGCCCCCGACGGTTCTGTCCGTGCCTTGGTGGTTGTCCCTACCCGAGAGTTGTGCCTGCAGGTGACCGACGATCTGCGCACCGCAGCCACGTACCTCAAGTTGGACGATCGCGCGTTGAACGTGCTAGCCATCTACGGTGGCGTGCCGTTTGCCGCGCAGACCGATGCTCTTGCCTCGGGCGCGGACGTGGTGATCGGCACTCCGGGCCGATTGCTAGATCTGCACCGTCAGGGCTTCTTGGACCTATCCGGGGTAGAGATCGTGGTTCTGGATGAAGCGGATGAGATGCTGGATCAGGGCTTTTTGGATGATGTGAAGGAGATCCTGTCCCAGACTTCCGACCAGCGGCAGACGATGCTGTTTTCTGCGACTCTGCCTGGTCCCATCACCGCTTTGACGCGCCAATTCATGAAGCAACCGGTGATGGTTCAGGCTGATGACGCTGCAGCGGATGCCACCCACGCCAGCACACAGCAGATTATTTTCCAGTCACACAAGATGGATCGGATGTCCGCGCTGGCCCGGATTCTGCAAACCCCGGATCGGGGACGGACCATCGTGTTTGCCCGTACCAAGCGCATGACCGCCAGCATTGCTGAAGACCTCGCGAATTTGGGCTTCAAGGTTGGCGCTGTGCACGGAGACATGAAGCAGCCCGAACGCGAGGAGGCCTTGGCGGCTTTCCGTTCCGGCACGGTGGATGTCATCGTCGCCACGGATGTCGCAGCTCGCGGCATTGATATCGACGATGTCACTCACGTGATCAACTATCAGGTTCCGGACGACGAGCGAACCTACGTCCACCGCATCGGCCGCACGGGGCGCGCGGGGCGCACCGGCATCGCCGTCACCCTGCTGGGGTGGGATGAGGTGCTGCGATGGAAGGCAATCGACGAAGCACTGAACTTGGGTCAGCCTGAGCCACCGCAGTGGTTTAGCTCGTCTCCCGAGTTCCTCTCCACATTCGGTCTGCCGGATGACGTGGACGACCGCGTGGGGTCTCCACGTCGAGTGCAGAGCTCGGGCAAGGTTCGCACTCGCCGATCATGAAGTTTCTGCCGCCCCCGGAACAGCGCACGCGCACAGATCTGCTCGTCGCTGGCTGCATACTGCTTGCGGTCATCGTCATCGTTGCCGGCACCTGGCTGACTTCCCAGCAACACAAGGTAGATCACCAGGTCGCTGAGCGGCCCTTGCCAGACGCGAAGTCCGTCACCGCCGCGGGCTCGCAGGTCACGGCTCTACCCGATGAGTT
The DNA here is from genome assembly GCF_900232865.1 of Corynebacterium dentalis. Lineage (GTDB taxonomy): Bacteria > Actinomycetota > Actinomycetes > Mycobacteriales > Mycobacteriaceae > Corynebacterium > Corynebacterium dentalis. The sequence continues at coordinate 78,250 of NZ_OCTS01000002.1, forward strand.
GCACACCTCGTGGACGGGTACGGGCGAGTCCTCGCGCCTGATCGCCACAGACGGAGGAGTAGTGAGCGTGCAGGGCACCCGCGTGAGCATGCACGATGCGTCCAGTGGCAAAGAGGTCTGGCACTACGATCAGCACCGGCAGATCTGTGGCCTCTCCCAGCCAGAAAAATGGAGCACCCTCGTGGTCACTTTCCGCGGCCCTAAGGGCTGCGGCGAGGCGATCTCCTTTGATATCACTACTGGTCAGTACGCGTACACGCGCGATGCTTTGGCCGCGGAAGACGTGGAAACCCTGCAAGGCAACAACCGCGCAGGCACCCTGTCCCCCCAACGGGTTGAACTGTGGCGCAGCGATCTAGTGCGCACGGTAGAGGTAGGCCAGCAGGAAGCACCCCACCAGCCGGATCAACAATCTCATACGGAATGCCGTTTCACCTCCGCCCTCACGCACGACGACTTGCTGGTCACCGCTCAAAACTGTGGAGACCCCAACAAGAAGCTCATCCGCTTCCTCAAGGCCACTCCAGAAGAATCGGACGCGCCCGAAACCATCCACGAGTTCACCGTTCCTGCTGGCGCGGAGCTCATCGGGGTCAGCGGTGATCAGGGAGCCATTTACATCCCGGCTAGTGAGCAGGATGGCTCCCGCATCCAGATTCTGGACGAGTCCGGCACCTTCCACACGATCCCCACCCCAGAGGCAAAGGGATTCCCGGAGGAGGCCAGTGTTGGCGTCGAAAAGGATCTACATCAACCCCGCACCTACACCCAAGGATTGCTGCACACCTGGTTTGATGGCCAACGGCTCACCATCTTCAACCTGAACAACCTGAATACGTTTCAGCACGTCGAATCGGCTATCGGAACGGGCGCACTCTACGAAGGATCACTGCTAGTTCCGGTTCCGGAGGGCATCGCGGAGGTGGATCCCGCCAGTGGAAAAACCCAACGCACAATTCGCGTGGACCGGGGTGGCTACACCGGCGAGGTGACGTTACGCGTCAGTCACGGGCAGATCGTGGAACAGCGGGGAACGCAGCTGGTGGGGTTGATTGGTTAACGCTCGTTGTATCGGGTGGCTGCCCAGTGCACGGCAACGGGGTTAAACAACAGGGCTAGGCCCACCACGCACATCACGCCGGTGGGAATGGCCAGCTCGGGGCGGCCAGAGGTGAACATGTAATACGTCACGCCGAGCAAACAAAGCTGCAACATAACCACGGGACCGCGGCCCCACTTCTTGCCGGAGAACAGGAACCACCCGGCGATGAGCACTGCGCCGAAAATGATCACGAACCACACTGCGGTGCCATAACCGGAGATCACGGCACCCGGATCGTGGAAACCAGTGGCCTCGCGGAACACCAAGAATGCAGCGAAAGCCAGGCCTGCCGCGCCCTGCAGCATGCCCAAGATGCCGGCGTAGCGAACCACCGGCGGGGCAAAAGGTGCAGCGGAGGTCTGTTGTGGCGTTTCCGCCTGCTTTTTCTTTGGCGCAGAATCCCGAGAACTCATAGTTATCAAGTCTAACCCGCGGTGTCTTACCCGCTGCTAAGGTAGGCCGAGTGGACGTCCTAGTGATATCGAATCCGAACTCAACAAGCATCACGCAGAGCAAGTTGGCGTCTATTATCCCAACGTTGCGGTCTATTCCGGATCTGCACATCCTTTCGCAGTTCACCCGCTATGCCGGGCACGCCGAAGAGCTCGCTCGCAGGGCGCGCACTCAGGGCTTTGACGCGGTGATCTGCATCGGCGGCGATGGCACTGTCAGCGAGGTCATCAACGGCCTGTTGGACGAGCCCACGGATGATCCCGACCGGGCAGCCCACAGCGTGCTGACCAGCAACCTCCCCGCCCTGGGAATCATCCCCACCGGCAGCGCGAACGTCTTTGCTCGCTCCGTGGGATACGCTCCCAGCCCAGACGTGGCGGTGCGCCAGTTGGCGCAAGCCCTGAAGAACAACCAACGCCGCACGGTGCCCCTGGGCGCATGGGCGGATCTGGAACAGAACACCCCGCGTGCCCACCGGTGGTTCGCCGTGAACGTGGGGCTGGGCATCGATGCAGAAGTCATCCACGAGATGGAAAAGCGACGTGAGCTGGGCCTGTCTGCCTCACCGTTGCGCTACGTGCTGGTGTCCGTGCAGACCTGGTTCTCCAGTACGTCGAGCTCGGCGGGCACTCCATCCATCCACGTCAAGGCTGAAGCCAAGGACGGGCCGATGGAGGTTCACAACTCTCCCCTCGCCTTCGTGTCCCATACAGATCCATGGACATATCTGGGGCCGTTTCCAGTGCGCATCGTCAAGGAAGGCTCGATGGAACGCGGCTTTTCCGTATTCACGCTGAAGAATCGCGATGGGTGGCGCGCGCTGTTAGCACTCGGCGGGTTGATTAACCCGATGTTGCGCAGGCTAATGTCCCGCCAGGTCGAGACCGTATCCAATGCCACCAGCGTAGAAATCCGGTTGGATGAAGAGCGCGATTTCCAAGTGGACGGCGAGTACAAGGGATCGTATTCGGCCGTGGGGTTGAAGTTCATTCCAGATGCCATGGAGATTCTCAGCCCCCGCTAGGTTCTTGCGGTGAACGCGCAAGTGGTTTCCCTGCCGATAGGACTCCGATACAAGGGTCACTGCTACGGAAGCAAATCAACTTTATGTGATACTCGTCACATTTAGGGTGTTAGCCCTAGCCACGGCTGAGAATTCATGTCATGATTTCTCAAGTAACCGCGAAGGGTACGCCAGGTTTACGCAAGGTTAATAACTACCGGAGAGTTTTCTACCGAGCGCAGCGCACTCTTCATCTTGGCGAGAAGTCGCCGCTACCTCGCAGCACGCAGGTCTAGCACGCCACTTCGCCACAACTAACGACGAAACACCCCCTTCAACAAGGGCTTTTTAGGTCTGTTTTCACACTCGATGTGAGATCAGCCTTGGTTCAGTGCGCTCTGACGCACCGAACAACAGCCGTTGCGAAAAGGACCCGACTACCTCCACACATTTTCGCCCACGGACTATTCACAGTTCCGGGCATGCATTCCGTTGACGAAAGGAAATCATCATGGATTGGCGCCACAAAGCAGTTTGCCGCGACGAGGACCCTGAGCTGTTCTTCCCAGTAGGCAACTCCGGCCCCGCACTGGCTCAGATCGCCCAGGCCAAGCTGGTCTGCAACCGCTGCCCTGTCACCTCTGAGTGCCTCGCTTGGGCAATCAGCTCCGGCCAGGACGCCGGAGTCTGGGGCGGCATGTCCGAGGACGAGCGTCGCGCTCTGAAGCGTCGCACCAACCGCGGCCGTACCCGCCAGCGCACCCGCGCTACCGTTTAGCCCTTCTGGGTTAAACCCTTCATCGGCCTCACACCGACGCAGCATTTTGTTGCGAACCGCCCTCGTTGGATAAGCTAGGGCGGTTAATTATTTTGTCCCGCCAGGTTCGTAAAGGAGCACACGATGAGCAAGCGTGGCCGCAAGCGCAAGGATCGCCGTAAGAAGAAGGCTAACCACGGACGTCGTCCAAACAGCTAAGCCTGTGCGGGAATAAACACCGCACAATCTTCTTGCACACAGCGAGCGGGCCAGTACTTTTCACTTGGAAAAGGCACTGGTCCGCTCGTTCATCTAGTCACTTATTTGAACTCGCCGTAGCAGGAATTCCAATAGCTCCGACCCCCAGCCCCAGACCAAAAGTCAACGAGCTATCCGTGGCGCACCTCGGTATAGGTGACTCGCAGCTGGCGGACAATCTTGGTCTTCAGCTCCTGTGGTGCCTGCTGCCCACAGCGCTGACGGAGCAGGTCCTGAACCTTCTGTTCCGCGCTGAGCAACTCCAGACATCGCGGACACTCCTTGACGTGCTGTTCAATCAGTCGCATCTGCGTTTCCACGCAGTTGCCATCGATACATTCGCCGTCGGCTTCTCCATACATGGAGTTGACCAGCCCTTGACATCCGTCGAGGTGACGCATGTGATTCTGTGGTTGAGAATTCATTGGGTTGTTCATCATCCCTTCACCCCTGCAGTTTTAGGCTTGTCTTTGCTCTTTGTGTCTTGGGTGGCGATGCCGCGTTCGGCCGCCACATCCTTGAGTTTTGCGCGCAGTTGCTTGCGCCCTCGGTGGAGACGACTCATGACCGTGCCGATGGGCGTGTCCATAATTTCGGCGATGTCTTTGTAAGGCAGGCCTTCAACATCGGCGTAGTAGACCACCATCCGGTAGTCCTCCGCCAGGCCCATCAACGCATCTTGGATGCGCGTGTCCGGAATGTTCTTTAGCGCTTCGACCTCGGCGGATTCCAGACCCGTGGAGTGATGGGAGGCGGTTTCCGCCATCTGCCAATCCGTGAGGTCCTCGCCGGAGGATTCCGCAGGGCGACGTTGCGCCTTGCGATAGTTGTTGATGTACGCGTTGGTGAGAATGCGGTACATCCACGCCTTGAGGTTGGTCCCGGGCTTGAACGAGGCGAAGGCTTGGAACGCCTTCATGTACGCGTCTTGCACTAGGTCTTGCGCATCCGTGGGATTGCGCGTCATTCGTAGTGCAGCACCGTACAACTGATCCAGCAGCGGCAGCGCTTCGTCTTCGAATCGCTTCAGCAGCTCCGCCTGACTGTCATCAGTGCGCTTCGATGCTGTGGGGGTCATCGGTCTCCTTCCTCCTCGTTGTGGTTCAACGCGGTGTGTGGTTCTAGTATTCCTTTTCTTCGTCTGCTGGTTAGTCGTCGGGTTGCGGCTGGATCAGTTCTGGCCCGTTATTTCCGACGCCACCCACCGCCCGGTCAGCCTTTCTCGTCGCCAGTTGCTCGATAACCGCTTCGGCGGGGCTAATTCGTGCCATCTCTTGTGCGTCGTCATCCGGTGCATCCAGCCACGCCATGGCCTCGCCGTGTCCCAGCACTCGTGGCATCCGGTGGTGCAGCCATTCCAGGGGCTCGGCGGCCGCAGTGGTGATGATGGTGGCGTGCAGCTGATTACCAATGGGCTTGCACAGTCCCGCGACCACAAAAGGCTCGTTGTCTTTGCGGTGGGTGTACCAGGGTTGCTTGTCCCTTTTGGCTCCTGTCCACTCGTACCAACCGTCCATCACGAACAAGCACCGGTCACTGCCGCGGAACAGGTACTTCTCAAAGGCCGTCTCTCCGCGCGCGTTGAACACCACGGGCGCTCCCCCACTGCCGGAGGCTCGGGGGTATCCCCACTGCGCGGGCCCCAGTGCCACCCGCTCGCGGAATTCGCGCACCACGGGCACCTGGTGGGTGGGGGCGATGTTGTAGTTCGCCCGGTATGGCCCCACTCCATCCATCCGTGCGGCGACGTCGTCAACCTCACGTGCACCCGTTGCCCGCTGCACAGATGCAATGATCTGTTCCTGACTGCTGAAAAGTACATATCGGCCACACATATTTCCCATTATGGCCGTAGTGATACTCCCCATGGTGCTGTTTAGGTGCCACAATGGGTTACATGTCTGATGATCTGTGGCCAGCCCCCACCGCTTCTGCTCCGATAATTTCCACTGTGTCGATTCCCGGATCCAAGTCGATCACCAATCGCGCGTTAATTCTGGGGGCATTAGCGGACGGCCCGTCCACGATCACCGGCGCGCTGATCAGTCGCGATACCGCACTGATGATGGGCGCGCTGCGGGCTCTAGGAACCACCATCACCGAAGAAGGCACCACCCTGCACGTGGTCCCCGCGAAGGAACTCACCGGAGGCGAGGTGGACTGCGGACTGGCGGGAACGGTGATGCGCTTTGTCCCGCCCGTCGCGATGCTGGCCAATGGCACTGTCGAATTCGATGGCGATGTCGCCGCCCGCAAGCGCCCCATGTCCACCACGCTGGATTCCCTCGAGGCCCTGGGGGCCACGGTGGAGTATCCCACCAATGAGGCCACCGAAAAGGGCGCGGGAACCGCAGAGTCCCTAGCCGCCGCAGATGCCTCCGGTCCACACAAGGGCTTACCGTTTTTGGTCAAGAGCAACGGTGCAGTTCCTGGCGGGGAGGTTCGGATCGACGCCAGCGCCTCCTCCCAATTCGTTTCCGGCCTCCTGCTTGCCAGTCCCCGTTTTAAGCAGGGTGTCAAGGTCATTCACGAGGGTGCCTCCCTGCCTTCCCAACCCCACGTCGAGATGACTGTGGAGATGCTTCGCGCTGCGGGTGTGAAGGTTGACGTCGAATTTAATACATGGACCGTGCAACCAGGACCCATCGCGGGGCGCACCTGGCACGTAGAACCAGACCTGTCGAACGCCACCCCGTTCATGGCCGCTGCCGCCGCCACCCAAGGTAACGTCCGCATCACCAACTGGCCGCAGACCACCAATCAACCCGGTGATCAGTTCCGAGAGATTCTTCGCGATATGGGCGCAGAGGCCATCTATCACGCAGATTCCCGCAGCCTGGAAGTCACCGCCAACGGTGCGCTGCAGGGCATCACGTGGGACATGCACGATATCGGCGAGCTGACCCCCACCGTGGTGGCGTTGGCCGCGCTTGCGGAGACCCCAAGCCACCTCTATGGCATCGCTCACCTCCGAGGACACGAGACCAACCGCTTGGCCGCACTGGCCGATAACATAAACGCGCTGGGCGGAAACGTGCGCGAAACTGAGGACGGTCTGCTCATCGAGCCGCGCCCACTGCACGGTGGGCGATGGGAATCCTACGAGGATCACCGCATGGCCACAGCCGGCGCCATCCTCGGACTGGCCGTGCCAGAGATTCTGGTGGATGACATCGAAACCACGGCGAAGACGCTCCCCGGCTTCCGCCAACGATGGGCGGACATGCTGAACCACACTGCCGAGGGTGCGGATGCCTAAACGCGGACAGCGCAGCTGGGACGAGAGCGACATCCGGGTTCGTCCCGGCAAGGGATCCCGCCCGCGCACCAAGGACCGGCCTGAGCACAATGACGCTGAGTTCGGCATGGTCGTCAGCAAGGATCGCGGCAGGTGGGGCGTGGTGCTGGATGGTTCGCACACGCACGTCACCGCCATGCGCGCCCGCGAGCTGGGACGCACCGCAATCGTGGTGGGCGACCGCGTGGGCGTGGTGGGCGACGTATCCGGACAAAAGGACACTCTGGCGCGCATCGTGAAGCTGGAAGAGCGCACCAGCGTGCTGCGCCGCACCGCTGATGACAATGATCCTTATGAGCGCGTGGTGGTGGCCAACGCGGATCAGCTCTACATCGTCACCGCTGTCGCCGATCCCCCGCCACGCGCGGGCTTTGTGGAGCGCGCGCTGATCGCGGCGTTCGTGGGCGGAGTAACCCCCGTGCTGTGCCTGACTAAATCAGACTTGGCCGATCCGCAGGAATTCGCCGCAGAGTTCCAGGACTTAGGTCTAGAGGTGGTTCTGGCGGGTGTCTCGGAGCCGCTCGATGCGGTGCGGGAGATGGCTCACAACAAGGTCACGGCACTGGTGGGTCACTCTGGTGTGGGCAAGTCCACGCTGGTCAACCGCCTGGTTCCTAACGCCGAGCGCGAGACCGGAGAAGTCTCTGGTGTGGGTAAAGGCCGTCACACCTCGACGCAGTCAGTGGCGCTGCCGCTGCCGGACGGCGGATGGATTATCGATACCCCGGGTATCCGCAGCTTCGGTCTCGCGCACGTGCACCCGGATACCGTGGTGGGAGTGTTCGATGACCTCCGCGAGGTGGCGGAAGACTGCCCGCGCGGGTGCACGCACATGGGGCCGCCTGCGGATCCGGAGTGCGCGCTGGACAACCTCGAGGGGGCAAGTGCCCGGCGCGCGCAGGCTGTGCGCCTGCTGCTCGAGGCGCTGCGCACCAACAACGAGTGGGAGCTGGAAGGCTAGGGCTAAAAGCTAGAGCAGATCCACGAGGAACGGAAGCTCCTGCGGGCCGTACCAACTCATCAAGTTGTCCTCGCAGTCACCCAGAGCCAATTCCGCTTCCTCTGATCCCAGATCAGCCTCGTCGATGATCTCCATCGCGGCCTTGGTGGTCTCTTCCGCGTCCTCGTCGTCCACGTGGATCGCGGCCAGCGCCTTGGTAGTCACCACGGCTGGGGACAGACGCACCACGGACTCGCCGTCTTGTGGGCTCAGCGTCACCGCAGAATCGTCGATATCAGCGCTGACTACCACGCGGCGATGAGGAAAGCGCTGTTCGTCGCCGATGCTGAGCAGCCGCAGCGAAGCGCGGGCAGCATCGAGAAACGCGGTGTAGGCCAGTTCTTCCTCGTCACCACCCGTGTAGTACTCCCGCACCGCCGGAGTCAGAGCGAATCCCACACCGGAACGCACCGGCATCTGCTGGTCTTCGGCCAAGGTGCGCAACATGTCAAACGTCGCTGGAATATAAACGCGCATGCTACTTAGAACTCCCCTTCGAGTCCCAGCACGCCCGTGATTTCCACGATCGCGCGATCAAACTGCTGGTAGAAAATGCCGATCATGCCCGCATCCACTGCACCGCGGATGTTGAGGATGGAATCATCCACCAGCACCAGGTCCTTGACGGACAGGTCCAAGTGATCGCCCACGATTTTGAAGATTTCTTCACTGGGCTTCTCTGCGCCCACTTCACCAGACAGGATCACGTCATCCACGTAACCCTGCTCCTGCCACGCGCGAATCTGCGCAGCGCCAGGGCCACCGGCATCGTTAGACAAAATGGCGGTGGACAGGCCCTCCTCCTTGGCGGCCGTCAACACCTTCCGCCAACGCCGGCGATCTTCTTCGGCTCCATCGAGCACTCCGCAATAATCCACTACTAATCCACGCATGCTTTCATTGTGCCACCGCTGCCAGACGGCGGCCATAATGGCCAGGTATAGTAAGAATCTGCACGGGGGATTTCTTTATTGGGGAGAAGCATCAATGGCTCTACAAGCCTTGCACGGATTCATCTATCTCAAGCGGCCGGAGGGGCCGCCGTCAGCACAGTCCTGCCCCTCCACGCGCATAACTCCCACGGAGCGTCCGGAAGAACAGAACTATCCCCGTCGGGAAGATATCGGGCGGTTGCTCATACTCTGGCTCGAATCCGTGGACGGACGGCGCTCGCCCCGGTCGCTGAAAAGCGGGCGCTTTCACCCGGATATCCTCGCCCAACTGGGCGGGCATCAACGCTTGATTCAGGCTGGCGATGGAAAGCAGGCGGGCGCGGTGGCGTCGAAAATAAAGACCCTACACATACAGAAAACCACCACTCCCACGGTACGATTCTGCGCCTCGGCGGTGATCGGAGGGCGCGTGCGTGCCATCGCCGGCACCACCAAACTGGTGCGCTTGCCGAAAAAAGAAGGGTCTCCACGCCCCACGCAAAAACAGTGGAGGGTGGAGACCCTGCAGATCATCTAACGAGTCGCCAGACTAGCCACCAATGGTGGTCTGAGGCTTGGCGTTGCGGCCATCCTCGTCAGAATCCGTACCCGCAGCAGGATCCGGAACATTCACGTTGGTCTGTGCCTGATCCATCTGCTTGCGCACCAAGAAGAGCTGGCGAACCGTCTCCTCCTTGATGCCTTCCTTCATGCGGTTGAACATATCGCCGCCCTCGCGCTGGTACTCCACCAGAGGATCGCGCTGTGCCATCGCACGCAGGCCGATGCCCTCCTTGAGGTAATCCATCTCATAGAGGTGCTCGCGCCACTTCTGATCCACCACGTTCAGCAGAGCTGCGCGCTCCATGCCGCGCATCTGCTTCTCGCCGCCGATCTCCGTGACCTTGGCCTCCAGCTCGTCGTACTGCTCGTTAGCATCCTTGAGGATGGCCTTGAGCAACTGGCCGGAGCTCAGCTCGCCGGGCTTGCTGTACTCATCGCCATCCACCAGCTCCTGGTGGGTGATGCGTGGCTCGTAGAGGGATTCCAGCGCATTCCACAGGGTATCCAGATCCCAATCCTCCACGTAGCCATCAGCGGTGGCGTGATCCACATAAGCGGTGATGGTGGAATCCAGCATCGCGCGGATCTCATCTTCCACGTTCTCGCCCTCGAGGATCTGACGGCGCTCGCCATAGATGACCTTGCGCTGCTCATTGAGCACCTCGTCATACTTCAGAACGTTCTTGCGCATCTCAAAATTGGCGGATTCCACCTGGGTCTGTGCACCCTTGATGGCGTTCGTCACCATCTTGGAATCGATGGCCTCGTTATCTGGGATGTTCAGACGAGTCATCATATTTTCCATGGTGGGGCCCACAAAGCGGACGATCAGATCATCGCGCATGGACAGGTAGAAGCGGGTCTCGCCCGGATCACCCTGACGGGCAGAACGACCACGCAGCTGGTTGTCGATGCGGCGGGACTCATGGCGCTCGGTGCCCAACACGTACAGGCCACCTGCCTCGCACACCTTTTCCGCTTCTTCCTTGGACTTAGCGCGGAAGTTCTCGATCTCCTTGTCCCACGCTGCCTCGTAGGCCTCAGGATCCTCGACAGGATCGTAGCCGCGCTCGCGCAAGTCGATGTCCGCCAGGATGTCAGGGTTGCCGCCCAGCACGATGTCCGTACCGCGACCAGCCATGTTGGTAGCCACAGTGACGGCACCAGCGCGACCGGCCTGGGCGATAATCTCTGCCTCCTTCTCGTGGTACTTCGCATTCAGCACGTTGTGCTTGATGCCACGAGATTGCAGCAGGCGAGACAGGTACTCGGAACGCTCCACCGAGGTGGTACCGACCAGCACGGGCTGACCCTTTTCCACGCGCTCGGCGATGTCCTGAGCTGCAGCCTCGAACTTGGCTTCCTGAGTCTTGTAGATCAGGTCAACCTTGTCCGTACGCTGATTTTCCTTGTTGGTGGGAATCGTGGCGACGTTGAGCTTGTACGTCTGGTGCAGCTCAGCGGCCTCAGTTTCTGCGGTACCAGTCATGCCCGCCAGCTTGTCGTACAAGCGGAAGTAGTTCTGCAGCGTCACCGTGGCCAGCGTCTGGTTTTCGTTCTTGATCTCCACCCGCTCCTTGGCCTCAATGGCCTGGTGGATGCCTTCGTTATAACGACGTCCATCGAGGATACGGCCGGTGAACTCGTCCACGATGATTACTTCGCCATTGCGGACGATGTAATCCTTGTCCTTGGTAAACAGCTCCTTGGCCTTGATGGAGTTGTTCAGGTAGCTGACCAGCTGAGAGTGCTCTGGCGCGTAGAGGTTTTCGATGCCCAGCTGATCTTCCACAAACTCGACACCCTCTTCCTTTACACCGATGGTCTTCTTGCGGGTGTCCACTTCATAGTGGATGTCCTTGGTCAGCTTTGGCGCGATGTTGGCGAAAGCCACGTACCACGCGCTGGAGCCGCCAGCAGGGCCGGAGATGATCAGCGGTGTACGCGCCTCATCGATGAGGATGGAGTCCACCTCATCGACGATGGCGAAGTTGTGTCCACGCTGCACCAGGTCATCCACGCGGTGCGCCATGTTGTCACGCAGGTAATCGAAGCCGAACTCGTTGTTCGTTCCGTAGGTGATGTCCGCGTTATAGGCCTCACGGCGCTTCTCCGGGCTCTTGCCAGAAAGAATGACGTCCGTCTCCAGGCCGAGGAAGCGGTGCACACGCCCCATCCACTCCGAGTCACGCTTGGCCAGGTAATCATTGACCGTCACCACGTGCACGCCCTTGCCGGACAGTGCATTCAGATAAGCAGGAAGCACACAGGTCAGAGTCTTGCCCTCACCAGTCTTCATCTCAGAGACGAAGCCGAAGTGAAGACCAGCACCACCCATGACCTGCACGCGGTAGTGCTTCTGTCCCAGCACGCGCCACGAAGCCTCGCGGGCAGTCGCAAAGGCTTCGAGGAGAATGTCGTCCAGAGACTCCTTGTCCTCCTGCACGCGCTTTTTCAGTTCGTCCGTCTTGGCACGCAGTTCTTCGTCGGTGAGCCTGGCGTACTCATCTTCTAGGCCAATGACCTGATCAGCAATCTTGCCCAGTCGCTTAACCGCGCGACCTTCGCCCATCCGGAGAACCTTCGAAAGTCCTAGCACGTCCTGATTGTCCTTCGCGTTGGAGATGTCTTGGAGGTTTGTTTTGGTGTGCCGCCGTTTGTAACTTGGCACGAAACAAAAAACCATCCTACCCCTGACTCTTGCGGAGTTGTTAGGGGTAGGACGGTGTGGCTCATTACTGGCCGGACTCGTTCTTCAGAGAAATCAAGCCGTAGTCAAACGCATGACGGCGGTAGACCACAGATGGTTGCTTGGTTTCCTCGTTGATGAACAGGTAGAAATCATGTCCCACCAGCTCCATCTCGCTCAGCGCCTCATCGACTGACTTCGGTGTGGCCTCGTGCTCCTTAGTGCGCACCACTTGGCCAGGGCGGAACATTTCCTCGTAAGGATCCACGTCGTACTTACCGGCCTCGTCATTGGATCGAACTTGGCCGGCCTTAGCCTCACTTGCCTGAGGCTGAGCGTCTTCGACCAGCGCTGCCGTCGCCTCTCCCACAGAGATAGGGGTGCGATGGCCGGAACGGGAAATCTTACGACGCGCCTTCACCTTGCGCAGAGAACGCTCCATGCGACCGATCGCCACTTCGAGAGCCGCGTAAAAAGAATCTTCCTTGGCCTCGGCACGGGCGATGTGCCCCTTGCCCGTCGCGGTGATCTGGATGCGGTCGGACTCATCGGAACGACGAGGGTTGGGCTCGTGCTGCAACTCCACATGAAAGAAGTTGAGGCTGGGATCGAGTCGCTCAATCTTGGCGAGCTTGCCGTTGACTCGCTCGGCGAAGTGCTCAGGCACCTCCACATTGCGACCCGTGATCTGCACGTCAGCTTCCGGCTCCATGCGAGCCTCTCGGTTTTCTGCCTGCGATGCATTGTTGACACTAGACATGTGCAACCTCCCAAGTGGTACTCATCGTTCTCCGGAAGGCGGGGTTGCCCTCCGTAGGGGGCGACGAAACGTGTACAAAGCCGATATTACCCGCGGAAGTTCATCGTGGGTTCAAGTTTTCTTTTTCTTCTGGGAATACTCGGCAAACCCTCAGGCAGATGCCAACACCAGCGCAGCCGCCACCGTCACCCCGTTGGCCCGCAGAACGGTGGCGAACTGAGCAATGGTCGCCCCGGTAGTACACACATCATCAACGATGACGACCCGCGCGGACTCGCCACTCACCCGCAGCAACTCGCGCATTACCGGCCGCAGAACCCGTATATTCGCCGAGACGTTAGCCCTGCGTTCAGCACGGTTCAACCCCACCGAGTCTCGAGCGGACTCCTGCATATACGCCACATCAAAGACTCGAACGCCCGCATTTCGCTCAGCCACGAGATGACACATCCTGCTGACTACGTCACCACCTCGACGGCGCGCAGCCTGGCGTCGGGAAGGAGCAGGAACCAAAACCACCTCACCCCAGCGAGGATCCGGCACCACAGCTCGCCCAGCTAGGTGAATAATTCCCGCTTCGAGCACCCGCGCCGCCACCACAAACGCGGCGGGACGCAGGCGCTCCTTCATCGCCAAGATCAATGCCCGGCGTACTCCGCCGTACGCCCCCGCAGCGAAAACAGGCACAGCCAGCACCGGAGGATCGGCGCGCACCCACTGCTGCTGCAACTGCGCACCGCAGTCCTCGCAAAGCTGGCCATGTACCGCAGCACCGGCACTGTGAAGGTCAGAATCCAGGCCAACCAGCCGTCCGCAGCACAAGCAATCCGCGCGCAAAAGCAACCCGGCGGCAGCCTGCCACAGCTCGAATCGCTTCTCGCGTGCCCCCACCTAGCACCTCTTCCCCCAGGCCTCTTGCCCAGTGCGCAACCTGCGCGCTCATATCCCTGGATACTAATAACCCAAGATCGGTGCTGCACGCTGTCCGCGCACAGACGGGACCTCGCGCCAGAAGCTGGCATCGGTGGTGGAATTGTCTAGCTGCATCAGCGCACGAGCATCAGTAGCAAACATCTGATCCGCGGTCGCCGCCACCGCCACCACAGGCGCGGAGAGGTTGCGCGAAGGCATCTGCGCGGTGCTGGAGCCATCCACAGCCACGGTCCACAAGGGTGTATCGGCAGCGCGCGTGCCCACCAGCAACGAACCTTCCGGAGTCCAGTCCGCACTAATAGCAGTATCCCCAATTTGCTGTCCGACCTGCGTCAACGGCCCTAACTTGGGAGCGCCACTATCGCTGGATTCCAGCACGGAAACATAGACTCGTCCGTTAATCAACAACACCGCGCGCACGCCGTCGCGAGACACGCGGAACACGCTGATGCGCGCGCCCTGATCGTCCAACTGTGTGACTTCACTGGTGTCCACCTCTGTGCGCTGCACCGCACCCGCATCGCGGCGGTCCAAACGCACCACGTCGCGGCCATCCACCACTGCATACAAGAACTGCGAAGACGAGCCCCATGCTGGACGGGTGATGGAATCGGCTTCCAGAGCCGTTTGCGGGGCGCCATTCTCTTCGCCCACCAGCAATTTGCGCTTCTCATCTCCACGCCCGGTGACCAGCGCGAAAACACCACCCTGCGGGGTGAAGGAGGCAGATTCGTTGTACTGCTCATTGAGCCATCCCGGCAGCTCCTCGGTGCCGTTATCGCTCGTGACATCGACAAGGTTTCCATCAATCAACGCGCGCAAAGTGGTTGTGGCCACGGCTCGCGGATCGAAACGCGATACGTCGTCTACCTCCCAGGTCTCCCCCACGGATTCGGATAGCGCCACGCCATCCGCCTTCAACTCGTACGGTCCGCGCACTTCCGCAGCCGCTAAGGTCCACACCAGCTGGGCCGCCAAAAGTTCTCGCTCCGCCGAGCTGAGATTGGTCAGGCCGGTAAGTTCCACTGAGACACCACGGTCCTCCAAGTTGCGGGTCTGCGCGGTGGTTTTCGCGGGCAGCATGGAGCGCACTCCACCACTCAAGTTGGTCCGTGGCCCCGTGATCAGCAAGGACACCAAGGAGGCGGCCACGGACTGCTGGCGGGTGTAGATCCATCGGCGGTCCGGAACCAGCGTGGATCCTTGCTTGTCCACGAAGTAGAGATTGCGCGGTTGGTAGGCGGCGGTGAAGTCACTACGGTCCACAATCACCGCATTGGGCAACTGATCGACTCGCCATTCGCCGTCCACTTTGACCAGGTCGTACGTCGTCTCGTAGCCGGTGAACAGTGGCGTGTACGCACCGCCTTCGCCAACTTTGCCGATCAAGCTGCCGCGCACCTTATAGGTGATTTTGTTCTCACTGGCGCCGCCTTCGGAGGCGATTTCCATTTTGTCCAGCACAAATACCTCGCCTTGTGCTTGCCACTTGGAGCTGGCCTCTTCGGTGAGGAAGCGACGCGCAGCCTCGTGGTCTGCCAAGGGATGTGCGCTGGCCGCGAAGAAGTCTCTGAGCATCAGGTCAGACGGGTTGCCCTTGGTGGGTTGAATGACTTCTTCCATCGCGGGCGTGGTGGAATACGAGCTCACCGCTTCCGGCGAGCTATCACCCGGCAAGGTGGTGCACGCGCTGAGCAAGGCGGCGCTGCAGACAGTCGCGGTGGTGGCTTTGAGGCGCGCGTGGCGGGTGGTCATGAGTCCCCGTCCTTTCCGTGGCTCGCGTCGTATCCTTCCGGCGTTTTTTTAGTTTCGACGCCAGGCTTGTCCTCTTCCGCTTCCAGTTCCGAACCTGGCGATTGTTCGTCCAGGTACGCCAGCTTGAGTGGCAAAGGAGAGTTGCGGACTGTCGTACCGGGAACCAGCGGGAGGGTGAGCCGGAAGCACGCGCCGATTCCCAGTTCGCCGGCGGCTTCCAGCCGGCCACCGTGCAGCTCCGCATCCTCCTTGGCGATTGCTAGGCCCAAGCCTGTGCCACCGGTGCGACGCTCGCGGGAGGGGTCCGAGCGCCAGAAGCGGTTGAACACCATGTCCTCTTCTCCCTGCTTCAGGCCCACGCCACGGTCCGCTACGGTGATGCCGAGCGACTCGGTGCCCACGGCCAGAGTGACATCGATGGGCTTGCCTTCCGAGTGATCCACTGCGTTGGCCAACAGGTTGCGCAAAATGCGTTCGACACGGCGGGAATCGATCTCTACCAGCACGGACTCGTCCGGCAGGGAGAGGTTGAAGCTGGTTCCCACTTCCTCGGCGATAGCGCGAACCTGTCGCAGGGCGGAACGGACCACACCGCGCACATCCACGTGTTCACCGGAGAGATTCGCCACGCCTGCGTCGTGCCGAGAAATTTCCAGCAAGTCCCCCAGCAGCGATTCGAAACGGTCCAGTTCCTTGTTCATCAACGCTGCTGCGCGGGCGGAAACGGGGTCCAGACTTTCGGCGTTGTCATTGATCAAATCCGCCGCCATGCGCACGGTGGTCAGCGGCGTGCGCAGTTCGTGAGAGACGTCTGAAGTGAACTGCCTCTGCAAACTGCCGAACTCCTCCAAGTTGTGGATCTGGGTGGAGAGCTTTTCTGCCATGTCGTTGAAACTATCGGCCAGACGGGCCACTTCGTCGTGCCCATCCACCACCATGCGCTCGCGCAGATGCCCTGCGGCGAAGCGCTCCGCGATACGTGAAGCGGTGCGGATAGGTACGGTCAGCTGCTGCGAGAACACCCACGCAATCACCACGAGGAGCACCAGCAGCACGATCGCGCCAGCCACCAGCAAACCGCGCATCAGGCCGAGCGTAGACTCTTCAGAATCCAGGGGCATGACCAGATACAGCTCCACGCCAGGAATGTCCGTTGCAACGGGTGAGCCGATGACCAGCGCTTTAGACGGGCCCGAGCTGGTATCTCGAGTGACGTACTCAAAGGCCACCTGTCCCTGCTGGACAAAGGATCGCAGGTCGTTGGGGATATTCGACTCTGCTGGGATGATCGTCTCGCCCTCCCGAACCCCGGAGGCGATGAGAACGGGCTCGTAGACCACGGAGTTGGAATCTTCGATGGCGCCTTGCCGGTCAGAGACCGCGGCCAGGGCAGAGTTCAGCCGCACAGATGTTGGGTTAGACGCATCCGTGGAATCAATCTGTTCTTCGACCACCGCACGGGCGCGATCCAGCTCTTCGGTGGCGGTTCCGTACTTCTGGTTGAGCAACTGCTGGCCCACGAAGCTAATCAGGACAAACCCCAGGACCATGATCACCAGGGTGGAAGACAGCAGCACCGAGCCGATCACGCGAAGCTGGATGGAGGTGCGCCATCGCAGCATGAGCAGATGCCACAGCCGTTTGGTGGTATCCACCGGGGCCGCGAAGAACTGGCGGACTCCATCCTTGGCGGTGCGCGGCGCGTTGATCTTCTTTAGATCGGCGCGCTCCACGGCAGACAGCGATACGGTGGGTGAATCGTCACGCACCGGACTGGGCTGTTCCGCGGTGGAATCTGCAGGGGAGGTCACGGAGCTCAAGCGCCGGTCTTGTAGCCGATGCCTCGGACGGTCTGGATGATCTGCGGATCATCAACATCGTGCTCGATCTTGGAGCGCAGACGCTGAATGTGCACGTTGACCAAGCGCGTATCGGACGCCTTGCGGTAACCCCACACCTTTTCCATCAGCGCTTCGCGGGAGAATACTTGACCTGGACGGGTCGCCATGACCACCAGCAGCTCGAACTCGATGGGAGTCAGGGAGATCTCTTCTTCCCCACGGCACACTCGGTGTCCGCCCACGTCGATGGTCAGATCTGCCACCGTCACGGTATCCGGGCGTTCTTCTGGCTGCCTGCGCAAACGTGCGCGCACGCGAGCCACCAGCTCCTTGGGCTTGAATGGCTTGTGGATGTAATCATCCGCGCCCGTTTCCAGGCCCAGCACTACGTCCAGGGTGTCCGTGCGCGCGGTAAGCATCACGATGGGCACTACGGATTCCTCACGGATTTCCCGGCATACATCGATGCCGTTCATGCCGGGAAGCATGACGTCCAGCAGGATCAAGTCTGGGTGCACGGATCGCGCGGCATGGACCGCTTCTAGGCCATCGCCTACAACGACGGTTTCAAAACCCTCACCCTGTAACACGAGGGTGAGCATTTCGGCAATCGCTGGGTCGTCATCAACAACCAAAATCGTGGGGGTCATGTGAACCTAAGCTGTCCGTTCTTCGCGAGGCTGGCGGGAATTCAATGAAATTAGTCTACAACGAGGTCGCGACAAATCAGGTCGGCGATCTCTGACGCGAGTCGGCTGGTATCACTTGCCGTGGCGTTGGCCACGGTCCAGGGGCTGCGCCACTGGGCGGCGGCCAGTCCGCGGTACGCCGCGACAGTCAGCTGCTGCAGGCGGGAGTTAGCCTCGTACGCATCTCGCGTGCGCGAAACATCCGCAGCCTCTCGTTTTTCCGCGCGCTCTGCCGCGACCTCTGCCTCCACGTCCACCAGCACCTGGTGATCGGGCTCAGGAATACCCAGCGTGTCGAACTCTAAGTCCGCCACCCACTGAACGATGGGATGCGTGACCAGCTCGGAGTGCTCAGACTCTCCGTCTTGCTCGTCGCGCAGCACGCTGCGGGCGGCGGAGTACGCGGCATTCGAGGCCGTAAAGCGGTCCAGCAGAATCACATAGCCCTCGGCATCAAGCTCTGCCAATTCTTCTGCCACTTCGTGGCGGTCCAAGGCAAACAGCGTAGCCATGCCATTGATGGATTCCGTGAGATCGCCCATGTTCTTGTGCAACGCGGCCTGCGCTAGCTGAGCCATCACCGAATGCTCATAGCGCGGGAAACCCAGCTTCGCCACGGGAACCTCGCGGGATTCCAACTTCTTGGCCACCGCGGTGACCAAAGTGTTCTTTCCCGCACCGTCCACGCCCTCAAAGGCAATGATCATGCCGCTTGCTCCCTTAAACTCACGTCTTAGTAGCGGTAGTGCTCCGGCTTGAATGGGCCTTCCACATCCACGCCGATGTAGGCGGCCTGCTCCTTAGACAGCGCAGTCAGTGTACCGCCGAGAGCCTGCAGGTGAATGCGTGCCACCTTCTCATCCAGCTTCTTGGGCAGACGGTAGACCTCATTGCTGTACTGATCAGGCTTGGTGAACAGTTCAATCTGCGCGATAGTCTGGTCCGCGAAGCTGTTAGACATCACAAAGCTGGGGTGGCCGGTGGCATTACCCAAGTTGAGCAGGCGACCTTCAGACAGCACGATGATGCTGGTGGGCTCGCCCTCGGCGTTCGGGAAGGTGAACTCGTCCACCTGCGGCTTGATTGTCACGCGGGTGACATCGTCACGGTGAAGCAGGGAGGCCATGTCGATCTCATTATCGAAGTGGCCAATGTTGCCCAGGATCGCGTGATCCTTCATGTTCTGCATGTGCTCGAAGCTGATGATGCCCAAGTTGCCGGTAGCGGTGATCACGATGTCTGCTTCAGCAATCGCTTCTTCCACAGTCACTACTGGGAAACCGTCCATGAGCGCCTGCAGGCCGTTGATTGGGTCGATTTCCGTGACTTTGACTCGGGCGCCTTGTCCAGCCAAGGCCTCCGCGCATCCCTTGCCCACATCGCCATAGCCACAAACCAGCACGTTCTTGCCGCCGATCAGCATGTCGGTGGCCCGGTTGATGCCGTCCAGCAGGGAGTGGCGGGTTCCGTAGCGGTTATCGAACTTGGACTTGGTCACCGCATCGTTGACGTTCATCGCTGGGAAAGGCAGTACGCCCTGTTCAGCGAAGTGGTAGAGACGGTGCACGCCGGTGGTGGTCTCCTCGGTCACGCCACGGATTTCCTCTGCGGCTCGAGTCCACAGACCGTTGTCCTTATCCAGCACGCGCCCCAGCATTCCCAAGAAGGCGCTGTGCTCGTCTGATTCTCCGGTGCTTGGATCCGGAACCACACCGGCCTTTTCGTATTCGGCACCCTTGATCACGGCCATGGTCGCATCGCCGCCGTCGTCCAAGATCATGTTGGCGTTAACTGCCACGCCGTCTGCTTCGCCCCACGCGAAGATTTGCTCCAGACACCACCAGTACTCGTCGAGGGATTCGCCCTTCCATGCGAACACGGGAACGCCCTGCGGTTGTTCTGGAGTTCCTTTTCCGACGACAACAGCAGCGGCTGCCTCGTCTTGTGTCGAAAAGATGTTGCACGATGCCCATCGAACCTCCGCACCCAATGCGGTCAGGGTCTCGATAAGAACGGCGGTCTGCACGGTCATGTGGATGGAACCGGCGATGCGAGCGCCCGCGAGAGGCTGCTCTTGTGCGTATTCTCGACGCAGTTCCATCAGGCCTGGCATTTCGTGCTCAGCGAGGCGGATCTGGTGACGTCCAGCCTCCGCCAGCGAGAGGTCTGCGACCTTAAATTCTAGCTCTCCCACGCGATCGACGTTCATCTCCATGACCTCATCGGCTCCTTGCCCACAGTTCGACACTCATTAACGTGCCTTAGTCTAACTGGTGCCGAGACAACGCTGTTCCATGACTCAACCAGGCGGGTGGTGAAGAGATTGTTGGATCGCCGATTGTGGCCGGTACACAGGCTGTGCGGACTATGAACGAGTCCACCAACTGCGCCGCGGGCTAAGACAGGGCTTCGGAGAACGTCTCCAGCCCTTCTGGGGCGTCCTCACCACGAAGTTCCAGCTCGCGATCCAGCAACGTGCTGGCGCGCTCTTGCAAGGAATCCGAGCACTGTCCGATGTACTGACGGACAAAAGGGTGTACGTCAGCAACGGTTGCGGAGCTAAAAGGTGCACCGCACCAGATTGCTGCGACACTGGCGGCACACAGCCCGTTGCTGTATTCCACCTCGCCCGGCTCAGCGTGGCGAAGCGCGAGAGTTACTGCATCTTCCAACGCTTCCTCGATGTCCTGCTGATCCATGTCGACGAGCTCGTCGAGGAATTCAATGTTGTCTTCATCCTGGAAGATAACCTGATCCCACACGCTCATGACACCCACTCCCTCTCTGCAGACTGGCTGCAGTTACAACGACTGCTGTTACCAAAGCTTTATAGACCGATTGCGTGCTTTTGACCTTAGTCCAAAGTCCTGGAGACGCGCGGGGACCGCAGTGTGACAGGGGAGACAAAATGGCCGTCACCTGTACTTTTCTTAAGAATCCGAAACGCCGAATGTGCTGTCAGCCCTTTACTCTATGAAGAAGATCGTGTTAGCCTTACTCAGACTTTGTAACCAAAACGTGATTTTTTGCGATGTAGTTAACGAAGCGGGTTCACCACGACCAGCTCGCGATGACAGGAAGGGCTCGTGCACACGAGATTCTTAGCAAAGTTGTCCGCACTCACCGCACACAAAATACCAGCAACAAACAGAGCGAATAAACATCTCTTCTTCAACCCCGAATCACCACAGCAACTCCCCACAGAGAAAGGAGGAGACAATGGATAGTCACCCAGGCGACGACAAGTCTGATTCTCAATCTGCATCAACAACTCAAAACTTCGAGTTGGCTCCAATGAAATCCGAGAACGACGAGGATTCTCAGTCCAGCCCGGTGTACGTCAATGCCAGATCACACCCCGCCGGTGCCGCCTCCTCTGAATCTCGCGGTGTCGGTGCACGCTTCATTGCTGGGTTCGCCGCTGTCGGTTTGCTGGCAGCAGGTGCTGTGGGTGTGTGGACTCTGCAGACCACAGATAACTCTGCTCAGGATCGTCAAGAGAGCGTGGCCGAGCAGTCGCAGGTCAGCGAGCTGACTGGGGAGTCTTCCTCGAACGGACCTCAGTCGGCAGATCCACGCGATGCCACGGAAAGCCCACGCATGCCTTCGGCGGCTGGTAGTTCTTCGGCTTCACATAGTTCGGAGCGCGGTGGATCTTTGTCCTCTCTGCAGGATGATCCCTACCTTCCGCCGAACTCTTGGAGTGGCCATTTTTTTAGTACCCAGTCACAGCCAAGCAGCATTGCTCCCAGTGTTGAACAGAGCCCGTCCTCTGTCTCTGAGCCTTCGACCCCGACACCAAGCGCTCCATCCCAGCCCAATAGCTGGACCGATGACCTTGGTTTGCCAGATGACCCGGGCGGCATCTTCGACGAAATCACTCCCGGAACGTCAAAGGCCACCACAGAGCCTCAACCCACCGAGACTCTAACTGAGCTTCCCACCAGCGCAGCAGAGACCACTGAGCCTTCTGAGCCATCGACACCAGGAGCCACGAGCACTTCTGAGTCCAATACCGCAGGAGCTCAATCCACTGGCACGTCCACGAGCACTCACAACAACTCCAGCGCGCCAACCACGGACACCACTGGCCGCTAGCCAGATCCAGCAGCTACTCGTTGCCACCCACGGTGGCGATGAACGCTAATGATCCCTCCGCGCGAACAGCCACGCGCGTGCCCTGATCCTCGTTACTCACCCACACGGCCCCGCCGGAAGCCAAATCCGTCTCTCGGCAACCGTGGCCGCTGGTGACCACCACTCCCCCGTTGCCCACGCTCAACACGATCGCCGGGCCGGTCACCGTAGTTTCTTGGCCCTGTTCCATCCGACGCAAACAAAAGTCCGGCGCGGGAGTCTCAAAAATCCCCAGCTCATTGGCCGTCAACGAAGGATCCTCGAGCTGCTCGAAGGTCAGCACCTTCATCAGCTCCGGCACGTCCACGTGCTTGCTGGTCAGACCGCTGCGCAGGACGTTATCCGAGTTCGCCATGATCTCCACCGCGGTACCACCCAGGTAGGCGTGCAGTTGTCCTGCATCCAAGTAGAGACCTTCACCAGGCTGTAGGCGTAGGCGGTTGAGCAGCAGCGAACAAAGCACGCCAGAATCTCCCGGGAACTGCTCCGCTAGCGTGATGACCGTTTCCAGTGATGGCTTGATCCAGTCGCTGAGCTGCGCGGAGTTGGCGTCGAGAAGAAACTCACAACGAGGAACCACAACGGCGTGCAACTCATCCATGAACGACTGCGGAAGTGTGACCCACGTAGTGAAGAGGCTGCGGATATCGGCGGCGGCATCGCCGGAGCCGAGGATGCCCGCGTAAGACTGCAGTTCCGGCAGATCCAGCACGCGCAGAATTTCGGTGATTTTTTCCACGCTGCGGAAGCCCGCCAGTGCGTCGAATTGCGTGAGCGCAACCACCAGCTCGGGCTTGTGGTTGTCATCTTTGTAGCTGCGCTCATAGGCCGTCAGGGGCACCCCCGCTGCGTCCTCCGCAGCAAAGCCCGTCTCAGCTTGGGCCTTGGACGGATGCGCCTGCAGACTCAAGGCTTTGTCCGCGGCCAGCAACTTCAGCAAAAAGGGCAGGCTCTGGTACCCCTCGCCCAACTGGCGCTCAGGATCGGCATCTATGAACTGATCAAGAGTGACGTCCTCGCTCATCACCATGCTGGGCGCCGCATGGTGCGCACCGAACCACATCTCAGCCTCGGGGTGATCCGTGGGGGACGGCCGACCCGTCAGCTCCGCAATTGCGGTGCGGGAACCCCAGTCATAGGAGCGAATAGTGCCCTCGATGAGTTGCACGATGAAGTCACTTCCTCGGATCAGGACCGAATGACAGTCAAAGCCTCATCGACGATGGCTTCAACCTCGTCCTGCGTCTTGGCCTCCACGTTGAGGCGCAACAACGGCTCCGTGTTCGATGCACGCACGTTGAGCCAGGATCCGTCATTCAAATCAATAGTTACGCCATCCAGTTTATCCACACTTGCGGCGCGATCAGCGAAGGCCTCCACCACGGCTGCAGTGCGCCCCTGCTGATCTGCCACCTCGGAGTTGATCTCTCCGGAGGCTTCGTATCGGTTGTAAGCCTGTGCAAGCTCACTGAGCGGTTTGTCCTGGGAACCGAGCGTGGACAGAACATGCAAGGCAGCCAGCATGCCCGAATCCGCGTTGAAGAAGTCCGCGAAGTAGTAGTGCGCGGAGTGCTCGCCGCCGAAGATCGCGCCGTGCTCTGCCATCTGCGCCTTGATAAAAGAATGTCCCACGCGGGTGCGGACCGGTTTACCGCCCTTTTCCTGCACCAGTTCCGGCACGGACTTGGAGGTGATCAGGTTGTGAATGATGGTGGAACCAGGCTGCTCATCCAGGTAGTGCTCCGCGATGATTGCGCAGATCGCAGACGGGGAAACCGGCTCGCCTTTTTCATCCACGATGAAGCAGCGGTCTGCATCTCCGTCGAAAGCAATGCCTAGATCTGCACCCACTTCAACGGTGAAGTGTTGCAGGTCCACCAAGTTGGCGGGATCCAGCGGGTTGGCCTCATGGTTGGGGAAGTTGCCGTCTAGTTCGAAGTACAGGGCTTCCAGCTCCAGCGGCAGTCCCTGGAATACCGCAGGAACCGTCAGGCCACCCATGCCGTTGCCGGCATCGACCGCGACCTTGAGTGGGCGAATGTCTAGAGGAACGAGGTCGCGGAGGAACTCCGCGTAGCCCTGGAGCACGTCCTTGCGGGAATTATGGCCTGGGGCTCCCTCGAACACTGGGACGCCCTGGATGAGGTCATCGGTGATCTCCTTCAGACCGGACTCCTGGCCCACAGGGCGTGCACCCGCACGACACAGCTTGATGCCGTTGTACTTGGCCGGGTTGTGGGAGGCGGTGAACATGGCGCCCGGGCAGTCCATCACGCCGGATGCGTAATAGAGCTCGTCCGTAGAAGTCAGACCCAAAGATACCGTGTCTAGCCCTTGGGAGTTGACCCCTTCCGCGAAGGCCATAGACAGCTGTGGAGACGTTTCACGCATGTCGTGGCCGATGACCACGTTGGTTGCACCTTCCCCGCGCATCAGTTTGCCGAAGGCCGCGCCGGTATCGCGGACGAAGCTCTCATCCACTTCATTCGCACCACTGCCCACCACGCCGCGCACGTCATATGCTTTGATGATCGCTGAAATCGCCTCACGGGTACGTTCCGTCATAGCTGGGGTTCTCCTCGGGTTGGGGCGCGGACGGTCATCCGCGAAAGTCTTAATCGGCTGGGCGCAACGGGTTAGTTAGCTTAGTTCTCCTTTTCTCGCACGGCACGCAGATGGCGCCGAGGAGAAGTTGGTGGGAGATTCCGATGCGCAGGGTGGTGGCCGGTGGGCAGCGGGAGGTGTTCGCGTCGCACCATGCGAGGTGCGGGTTCCGCCACTTCTTCGTCGACATGGCTGGACGCTTGCTGCACGGCCTCCATGAGGGCCATGAGGTCTTCATCATCGGTGTCATCTTCGGCGTGAAAGCCGATGGCTCCAGGGTCTGCGGTCTGTAATTCCCATCCTTGGGGGACGGTGGTCCGGCCGGCGTGGTCCGCGCAGAGATCCCAGCGGTGGGGGTTGCCTTGGACCTGCAGTGGCCCGATGATGGCGATTTGCTCGGCGTAGTTGTACTCGAGCGTGGCCACCGCAGGCTTCCTGCATCCAGGTCTGGAACATTGTCGGCTCACAGTCACGGAGAATATCTTAACGGTTTGCAATACGAATAGTGTCAATTGGCGCACGTGAGACTCTTCACGTGTCACAGCGCTAGACGAGCGCGCTGGCTCGTTAGACTGTGTGCTCATGGGACACATCACGCGAGTGCGCAATGACCGGCACGGACGAGGCCCTCGGGGCCCTTTCCTGCCCAAGCTACCTCGGTATAAGACGCGTTCCCAGAAGTTTGATGCCGCCGTCATGGACGCCTACGAACCCATCGCCGAGCAACTAGAAAGCCAACTGGCTTCATTGGATGTTGCTGTTGATGTGGTTCCGCGCATGCGGTTGGACGTGGGGTACCGCCAGTGGCCGGATGACGTGGTTGCCGATGGCCAGGTTCCTTTAGGCCGATTGGTGTTTGCTGGCGTGGATGCGTCTGGTTGCCCTACGCGGCCGCGGATCATTATTTTCCGACGCCCAGTCGAATCCCGAACGGACTCCGCCGAGAGCCTGCGGGAGCAACTGCACTACATTTTGGTACGGCTGGTGGCCGTCTACCTCAATGTTTCCCCGAACACGATTGATCCCCGTTTTAGCTGGGAAGACTAAAGGGCCAGTGGGGCCGGAATGACCTCACGTGCGCAACGATCCCCCGGAAGTGCCAGCCCGGTCTTCGCGAACTGGGGCAATACAAAACTAGTGGCACTTCCGGGGGATCATTGTGCAATTAGCAGCCCCCACGGGGCGTAATTAGCCAAGGCGCTTCTTTAGCTTGCGGCGCTCGCGCTCGGACAGGCCGCCCCAGATTCCGAAGCGCTCGTCATTAGCCAGTGCGTACTCCAAGCATTCGTCTCGCACACCGCAGGCTTGGCAAATGCGCTTGGCCTCGCGGGTAGAGCCTCCCTTTTCCGGGAAGAACGCCTCTGGATCGGTCTGCGCGCAGAGTGCTTGTTCCTGCCAGTCCTGTTCGACTGCGTCGAACAACAGGTCAAAGTCCTCAGTGAGATCAAATAGATTGCGCTGGCGTGTATCACCGTGCACGTTAGCGCTCCTATCCACCGCAGCAGAGCCGTCAGCGAACTGGCCGCTAAAGGCCGTATCTACTGACTTTTCCACCGTTTTCTCCTTATTACTACTGCATGCTGTGTCTGATTTACACGCTGTATCTTCCGTACCTGCTTGAAGTCCTATCGAACTACAGCTGGCGCACAATCCCCTGTCAGATCCTTAAAGCACATTCCCTTTACGGAAACTGAAGCCAAAACCTTTGCGAGGACTACGCGGGAAAACCTTACTGCGTGTCACTACTGGACAGATTACACAATGGTAATTACATCGCGTCAACCTTTGCGAAACCCCATGTAGTCCCAATATTCACTTGAGTCACATCAGCCACAGAAGCATTGAGGTTACTTTTGCCACACCCCGCTGCAGCAACACGAGATATCCCCCAGCCCAACGAAGCAACCACAATATATGGGAGAAAATCTGAACAATCCTGTGTCCAGCCACCACATCTAGAGAAATTTTAAAAAAATTTCTCCTCAGCAGCTTTTGGCCCCCAAAGGGAACTCAATGTCTACTAAATGTCCGAAGAAAAACGCAGTCCACCGTCGGGAAGCTGCACTCCTGGCCACACTCGCGCGCCATCTCGCAGCTCACAACGGGCGCCCACCACAGCACCTTCGCCGATGATGCAATCCGTCAATTGTGCCCGCGCACCAATGCGCGCACCTGCACCAATCACACAACGCTCCACGATGGCGCCAGCTTCAATCTGCACTCCATCAAAAATCACCGAAGTATCCACGCGTACTCCAGCTCCCACTTCAGCACCTCTGCCAATCACAGTTCCGCCGAGCAGCAGCGCTCCCCCAGCGATAGCTGCAGATTCATCCACCAAAGCCTCACCGTGGCGCCCGTCCAACAACGGCGATGGAGCGATGCCACGCACCAGATCAGAAGACCCGCGCACAAAGTCCGAAGGCGTTCCCATATCGCGCCAGTACGCCTGGTCCACGTGACCAAACACACGGCTGCCTCGCTCCAGCAGCTCGGGGAAGACCTCGCGCTCCACAGACACGGCGCGTCCGGCAGGAATAGCCTCGATCACCTCACGCTGGAACACGTAGGTTCCCGCGTTGATCTGATCCGTTGGAGGATCCTCCGTCTTCTCCAAGAAGGCACTCACTCGGCCGTCAGAATCGGTGGGGACACAACCAAAAGCACGAGGATCGGACACACGCAGCAGGTGCAGCGTCACATCAGCTTCCCGCTCCACGTGGCTGCGCAACACAGCGCCCAAATCCGTGCCGCCGAGGACATCGCCGTTGAACACCATCGCACGGTCGTGTCGCAGGCGAGACGCAACGTTGCGGATGCCGCCGCCCGTGCCTAGTGGTTCATCTTCGACGACATACTCGATCTCTAGCCCGAACTCAGAGCCGTCACCAAAAAACTCCTCAAAGACCTCTGCCTTGAAGGAGGTCCCCAGCACCACGTGGGTCATTCCTGCGTCCTTGATGCGGGCCAGTAGGTGCTGCAAGAAAGGAAAGCCCGCGGTGGGCAGCATCGGCTTAGGGATGGAGTTCGTCAACGGACGTAGCCGCGTGCCCTTACCGCCAACCAGAATGACCGCATCAGTGGTTGCTGCGAGATTCTCAGTCATGCTTTCCTCATTCATTGTCAGACGTTCTTGTTGCAGAGTTAGTTTGAGTTCGATTGCCGTTCAAAATATCTTCACCCGGCAGACTATCCACGAGAAAGACAACTGTCCCGTACCCACGCCGGGCAGGCTGCAGAATTATTGTCGGCTGAGTACCTCAGGCAGACTCGCGCGCCAGCTCTCGCTTGGCCCACCAAATAGCCACCGTGCAGCGAACTGTCAGCCCGGCCTTCAATACCCATCGCACCGGCGCATACAGCGGTCCGCGCAGACGATCAGCCTGGAATCGATACGCGCTCTGGTGGTGCGCATTGAGCGAAATCTCCGGGTGCTTGCTGGCCGAATGCCCCTGCGCGTGCGCAATCTCCGCAGACGGGGTGAACACATTCGTCCACCCGGCCTTCGCCAAGCGATCTCCTAGGTCCACGTCCTCCATGTACATGAAGTAGCGCTCGTCAAAGCCGTCGACAGACGCAAAAGCATCCCACCGCAGCAGCAGGCAGGAGCCAGACAGCCAGCCCGCCAGCCGCTCGCGGCGCATGTCTGACTGATTCATGTAGCGCACCGTCCAGGGGTTACCCGGCCAGATGGGACCCAACAGCGCGTGCCCAATTCCGGACAGCAGCCCGGGGATCTCTCGCGCAGAGGGGTAGGCGCTGCCGTCGGCCTCCTTGATCACGGGGCCCACCGCACCAGCGCGCGGATTACGGCCAGCAACCTCCACCATCGCGTCCACACAACCGGGACCGAACACCACGTCGGGGTTGGAGATCACAAAGAACTCATCGTCGATTTCGCCCGCTTCGCGCAGCTCGCGCAGGTGGCGCGCACCCAAGTTCATTGCCGCGCCATAGCCGATGTTGCCTCCGGAATTCACCAGTTCCACCGGCATGGAGTGCTCCGCGGCGGCAACTGCCTCCGGCGCTCCGTCGGTGGATCCGTTGTCCACCATCACCACGTGCGCGCCCTGGGTGGTGGCGGCAGGAACAGAGTTCATGAAATCCCACAGGTGTTTCCCGGGAGAAAACGTGACTGTAATGATCGCAATCGGTGCCATGGTCAAGCACCCTACTGCATTGCTTTTGCCAGCCCTGCCTGCCACGCGGGCAGAGGTGCAAGACCCAGCCGTTCCCATTCATCTACGCACAACGCAGCGTTCAGTGGCCGCTTGGCTGGGGTGGGGTACTCACTGGTGGGGATGCCCGTGACGCGCTGGGAATCGTAGCCGGCCGCAGCAAAAGAGGCTGTGGCCAGCTCGTACCACGTGATGGGCTCCCCCGAGCCCGCGCAGTGCAGCACCTGCGGGATATCTGCCGGGACTACCGCCTCGTGCTGCCCCGCTAACGCACGAGCCATCTCCCCCAAGCCACCAGCCAGGTGGGGCGCGTAGGTGGGCCTGCCCCACTGGTCATTCACCACGTTTGGGTCGATGCCCCGTCCCGCCAGATCCGCCATGGTCTTCACAAAGTCCCGTCCAGAATTTCGTGGCCCCGTATACACCCAGCTGGTACGCACCACGTGTGCGCCGTAGGCCAGCGCCGCCTGCTCGCCTTCCCATTTGCTTTGTCCGTAGTAGCTCAGTGGTGCGGGAGTTTCGGTGGTGGGGTTGCACTGTCCTTTTTCCCGACGCCCACTCAGCACGTATTCCGTGGACACCTGAATCATTGCCATTCCCAATTCCTGGGATTGCCGCGCTAACTCCCCCGGCGCGATGGCATTAATCCGGTGCACAAGCTCCCGGTTTTCTTGCGCCTCCGCATCATCCACGGCGGTATAAGCGGCCAGGTTAATCAAGACGGAATGGGGCGGAGGTGGCGTCGAAAAGAAAGAACGAAGATCCACCACGTCCCCCGCCAGGTCCACATCGCGACGGGTCAGACCCACGGCATGGGGAGACAAAGCCCCCATCGCGCGGCCGACTTGCCCAGAGGCACCGGTGAAGTACAGCGTCATGGTTTCCAAGTGTCGCACCTGAAGTGATTTCGCGCACCATCACCTATCATTACTATGTTCAACCACGCACTCGCGCACTACAGTGTGGGGATACTTTTAGACACAGTCCCGGCGCACTGTCCCTTTTTGCCGCGCTGACCCGTTGCCCCCGATCGACATTGGTAGGAAACCGAAGCATATGAATCCTGAAGACTCTGAGCAGCGCAGCACACGGTCGCGCCACTCTCGGCAGATTCAGGCTTCCCCGGTTTCCGCACAACGCCCGCGGCAGATCGGCGCGCGCCCGGTTAAGGCTGGACTGGCTCTCATTTCTGCGATTTTCCTGCTGGCCACGGGCATTGGATACGCCACCATCGGCAACCTGAACAGCCAGCTGGCCCAAGCCAGCGGCTTGGACCTCGGCGCGCAACCAGATGGCGCCACGGACATCCTGCTGGTGGGTGTAGATTCCCGTACGGATGCCCAGGGCAAGCCTCTGAGCCAGCAGGAAATCGACATGCTGCGCGCAGGTGAAGAAGATGCCACCAACACGGACACGATGATCCTCATTCGCGTTCCCAACGATGGATCCTCCGCCACCGCCGTGTCCTTGCCCCGCGATACGTACGTATCCACCGAGGACATGGGCAATATGAAGCTCAACGGCGTGTACGGCTCCGCGAAGTTCGAGAAAGCTCAGCAACTGGAGCAGAGCGGGGACACTGATGCCCAAGATGTGGACAAACAGTCCACCGAGGCAGGACGTAAGGCCTTGATCCGCACTGTGGGCGACCTGACTGGCATTCACGTGGACCACTACGCCGAGGTGGGCCTGTTGGGATTCGTGCTGCTCACCGATGCCGTGGGCGGCGTGGACGTGTGCCTCAACAACCCGGTGGATGAGCCGCTATCCGGTGCGAAGTTCCCCAAGGGCTACCAAACACTCGACGGCCCCGATGCCTTGAGCTTTGTGCGCCAGCGCCATGAGTTGCCCCGCGGCGACTTGGACCGCATCACTCGTCAGCAGGCGTACATGGCATCTCTGGCCAACCACATCCTCAGCTCGGAAACCTTGACCAACCCTTCCAGCCTGAACCACATCAACGAAGCGGTGAAGCGCTCGGTGGTTCTGGACGAGGGATGGGACATCATGGGCATGGCCACCCAGATGCAGTCTCTGGCCGGTGGCAACGTGACGTTCCAGACGATCCCCGTGACCAGCATCGATGGCACCGGCGACTACGGCGAATCCATCGTCACCGTGGACCGCAATCAGGTGCACAAGTTCTTCGACGATCTCGCCAACACTGATGACGAGGCAGCCGAGGAAAAGCCGGAAGAGACCACCGATCCGAACGCACCAATTGAGGACTTCAAGGCTGAGGATTACACCGTGGATGTCCTCAACGGTGGTGACGTGGCCGGACTGGCTGCGTCCGTCGGTTCCCTGGTGGAGGGCTACGGATACAAGCAAGGCAAGGTGGGCAATGCCCCTGAATCCGGCATCTCCGAATCCCAGGTCAACGCGAAGGACAAGAACGATCCCGCCGCGCGTGCACTAGCCCGCCAGCTGGGTGGTTTGAAGGTCGTAGAGGACCCGGATTTGGGCGATAAGGAACTGTCCATCACTCTGGCCGGAACATACTCCGGTCCAGGTGCCAACGGCGTCATGGTGGCCCTGCAGGATCCGAACTCGCCTACCGTTGGCACGTTGACCGAGGGCATTAAGGACCTGGATGGCGACGGTTACGAGGACACGGATTCCAGCTCCACTAGTGATTCCACCTCGAACTCCAGCGGCTCCTCCAGCGATACCGGCAGTGATTCCGGTACGGGTGTGGTGGGCACGGAGGGCTCCATGGGCGATGATCCGAAGCTGAATCAGACCTTGGACGCGGGTTCCAACGCCCCTATGTGCGTGAACTAGCTCCCTTGCTGAGCGCGACGAATTCGCGTGCGGTGAGCACGTAGTCTGGGGAGCCATGGATCTCATCGCAGACCTTCTCAACGACCCTGCTGCTCCCCGCCTGACCACGTACACCGAGGCTGGGCGCATGGAATTGTCTGGCATCACGCTGGCGAATTGGCAGGCCAAGGTGGCTAATCTGCTCACCAGCATTGGCGTGGGCGAGGGCGATACCGTCGCCATCGCCGCCGCGCCCGGATGGCAGCCAGCGTGTATTGCGGTGGGTGCATGGAAGGTCGGTGCCTTTATTTCCGACGCCAACTCCGGCGAGCCTGCAGTTCTGTTCACCGACTCACTGGAACTGGCCGAGGGCTTCGAGGACTCCCCCACGGGGGCTTCCGTGCAGGAAATTTACCTTTTGTCTTCCGACCCTTTCGGCCGGGGCGTGGAGGAAGCTGGTGGCGATGTGCCCTTCGGCATTAATGACTTCTCCCCCGAGCTGCGCGTGCACCCCGATGCGTTCATGGGTTCGGCACCGCTCAATCCCAGCGCTGATGTGGACGTGGTTCGCGCGGCTGCGGAGCAGCTGGAGACTGAGCACGGAATTGGGCGCGGTGCACGCGTGGTGATGGGGCCGTGGGATGACGTTCGCGGCTTGGCGCGATGCTTGTCTCCCCTGCTTGTTGGCGGTTCCGTGGTGATGTCCACGGATTCCCACCCAGCGCGCTTGGAGGAGCTAAAGGACACGGAAAAAGCCGACGTCATCGCGTAGATGACGCCGGCTAGATCTTCGGCTTCACAGAGCTGACTTCGTAGTACTGTCTTCGCAGGGTGAGGTCGTTTGACCGTTGGTGCTTAGCGCACGTCCCGCTTGCTGTTGAAGAACAGTGCGGCTGCTACCGCGACCGCTACCCACACGGCGAGCACCGTCACGTTGTGGGCAACGGTGAATGCCGGAGCTTCTGCTGTAAAGGCCTCCATGGAGAGATCCTGCATGGCGTGCCCCGGGGAGATTTCGTAGAGCTTCTTGGCGATTTCGTAAGTAGTTCCGAAAGCAAAGAGCAGATTTTCAATGACCAGGAACCACACCAGCGGCAGTGCCAGTCCAGCCACGCGGCTACGCGTAATCATGGCCACACCTGCTGCGACAAGGGCGTATCCAGCCAGGTAGATTGCTGGGACCCACGCGAATTTGATATCTCCGCCGTTGAACTCCAGCTTCGGCATAATGACCGCGACGAGGAGGGACACGAGCAGGCCCACTGCGTAGTTCACGATGACGAACATCACCGTGATGATTAAGCGTGCGGACAGCCAGTGCCAGCGGGCCTTCTGGGTCAAGAATGAGTGGGCCTGCATGTGGTTGCCCAGCTCACCGGCACTAGCTCCCGCTCCATAGACGATCGCCAGCAGCATGAACACCAAAGTGCCAGTGGTGAGGTCGTTCCAGTTCAACGGAGCCTTCTCTGTGGTGAACAGGCCTTGCAGCACCACGAATCCGTAGAGTGAGCCAGTCATCAGGACAACCCAGATGATGGAGCTGCGCAGAGTCAGCACCTTGCGTAGCTCGGACTTGAATGCGTGAGCGAATTGATTTCCTTGCGCCACTACCGGCTGGCGGCGTGGCACAGATTGAGAATTGTGGTTTTCGGCAACTGTGGCGTTCATTACTTGGCCTCCGAGCGCTGTTGTGGGGTGTTGGTTGGTGCCGAATTCTGACCTGGGATCTGTTGGGTGCGGTACTCCTGGGCACCCGAAGTGGCTGCGAGGAAGCGCTGTTCCAAGTTGGCGGCTTCAGTCTTCAGACCAGTGACCAGGAAGCCTTGAGAAAGTGCTGCTTCGGCGACCACCGTACGGACTTTTTGTTCCGAGATCTGCTGTCCTACAGTGATGCTCAACACGCGTTCGCGTTCCACATCTGCCTTCAGGCCTTGCTTGCGCAACTCCTCTGCCAGCAGAACGGCCTCGCGGCATTCCACCAGCACGCGGGTGCCGTCTGCGAGGAACTCCGCCATCGAATACTCACCGATGAGCTCTCCCTTACCGATCACCACGAGGCGGTCAGCCGTCTGCTGCATTTCCGAAAGCAGGTGGGAGGAGACCAATACAGCGCGCCCCTCGACGGCCTGCTGCCGGATGACACGGCGGATCCAGGACACGCCTTCTGGGTCCAGGCCGTTGACGGGCTCGTCCAGCAACAGATGCTGTGGATCGCCCAGCAGAGCGCCTGCCAGGCCGAGGCGCTGCTTCATACCCAGGGAGTAACCGCCGACCTTGCCCTTCGCAGCCTTTTCCAGACCGACTAGTTCCAAACACTGTTCCACTCGCTTGTCCGAAATGCCGGCACCAGCAGCGATGACGCGCAGGTGGTTACGTCCGGAGCGCTTGGGTTCGAACCAGTGGGCGTCGAGAACAGAACCCGCCACGGCGGCCTTCATGTTCAGAGAAGCAAACGAGGCGTTGTAAGCCTCGCCGTGTGGGTATGCGCCGCTGAAGGACACATGCCCCGTCGTAGGAGCGTCCAGGCCGAGCATGCAGCGCATGGTGGTGGACTTTCCGGAACCGTTGGGCCCAAGGAATCCTGTGACCTGGCCGTCCGGAACGTGGAAGTTGAGCTGATTGACTGCGGTCTTTTTTCCATACCGCTTCGTGAGATTTTCGACTGTGATCATGACATCTACTGTGCCGGAAACTTTAAGACTGCACATCCGACCGAAGTACTATTTCTTTCGGTCTGAATCGGTCATCCTCAGGGATGATCCCCCACATCCCCCAGAAGATCCTCAGGGTTAACCACCCCGTTTCTGAAGGCGAACAGTACGGCGTGCACCCTGTCACGGGAATTTGTCTTGAGCAAGACCTTACCCACGTGGGTCTTCACGGTCGGCAAAGAGATGAATAGCTCTGTGGAGATTTCTTGATTGCTTTTGCCCTTGACCATCAGCCGTAGGATCTCCAATTCGCGCGGGGTGAGCGGTTCTACCAATCCGAAATCTGCGCTCGCATCAGAATTCCCCTGAGTGCCATCCTCGCTCGCGCACTCTCTATTCGCACCCTTGTCGCAGACACACTCGCCATCCATACCTTCTGTGGACGCGGCGCCGTCAAATTCTTCACCCGTCCCCATCTCCCGCACGTGTCGCAGCAAACGGGCGGTGGACTTGGGGCTAATGACGGACGCAGATTCCCCGACCGTGCGCACAGCAGACAGCAGATCCTCGGGCTCCGCGTCCTTCAACAGAAACCCGCTGGCGCCCGCCTCCACTGATTTCAACACGTAGCTATCGTTATCAAAGGTGGTCAGCACGATAATCTTCGTCACTTCGCCACCGGGGCCGACCGGAGCTGCATCCAGGATCTTTCGCGTAGCAGCAATGCCATCCATCACGGGCATCTGCACGTCCATCAGCATGATGTCCACCGGCTGCTGCGTTGCCAACTCACAGGCCTGCTGTCCCTGTTCTGCCTGCCACAGCACCTCGATGTCGTCCTGTGAATCGAGCACCAAGGAAAAACCGGCACGCACCAGTTGCTGATCATCGACCAACCCGACCGTGATGTGTGGTGAGTTCATGCCCTTCACAATATCGTCCTAATTTCTAGCGCCCAGTAGGAAGCTCAGCAGTGACGTTCCAACCACCCGCGAACAGGCGCGAAGGCCCCCAGGTTGCCGTGCCACCGTGTACGCGGGCCCGTTCCGCGATGCCCGTCAGTCCCCGACCGCTGCCTTCGATCTGGTCCTCGCCGCGCTGATTGTCCACGGCGATGCGCACCTTCTCCTTGCTCCACTGCATGCGCAGCACCACGCGCACGCTGCCTGCGTGCTTCATGACATTCGTTAAAGACTCCTGCACGATGCGATAGACCGTGAGGTCACGCACCTCCTCCAAGGATTGCGGTTCGCCTTCGACCTGGTAACCAACGGTAAGGCCGGAGCGCTTGGCGTCGGACACTAGATCAGGAATTCCCGCCACACCCGGCGCGACAGAAACTTCGCGCTCGTCCTGCGAATCGTCGTGCAATACGGACAGCAAGGATCGCATCTGCGCCAACGCATCGCGACCGCGCGCGGAGATCGTCTCCAGCGCTTCCATGGCCTTGTCCGGGTCTTTCCGGCCCGCGTACCTGCCCCCGTCAGCCTGGGCGATGACCACGGTGAGGGAATGGGCGACGATATCGTGCATCTCTCGGGCGATTCTGTTGCGCTCCGACACGGTGGCCAGTTCGGCGCGCGCGGCAAGCGTTTCCATCTTCTCGTTGCGCTTGGCGGTGGAACGCCCCAGCATCGTGGACAACCCAATACTCGCCGTGATCAGCAGTGTCAGCACTACCGCCAAGAATCCCACTTGTGGCACCGAACTATAGTCGCCACCCAAGTTCACGCGCATGTAACCCCAGGTCACGGATGCCATTGAACCGACCCACAGGATCGCCAGCCACCAGCAGTTTTTCCGGCGCAAGTATGCCGCGATGTACCACGCCTCGAAACAGACAACGAAATACGCCAAAAAGTAGACCTGCACCGCAGAAATGCCCTGCATTGCCAGCCCCACGCCAGAGATGACCAGCCCTAACCTGGCTCTCCACCGCTGCACCAGTAAGCCCACAAAAGTCACCGCCAGACCTGCGAAGCACAGCAGGCTCGCAGAAAACGGCAGAGACGTCGCAGGAGGAAGTCCAAAGATCAGCCCCGTTAGCGTGAACGTCACGGCTTGCATCACGATCTGGATCCATAAGGTCACATCGCGGTACCACGGGCCGTCAGCCGCCAAGGGATATGTATTCGGCATAAACGTAGAGCATAGGCATTTCGCCCCGTGCCCGCGTCCTGCTGCAGTATGATTAGCGCCCATGGCTGACGTGAACTTCGATCATGTGTACATCCAATACCCGGGAGCTGAACGCCCCACGGTGAAGGATCTTGATCTCCAGATTTCCGATGGAGAGTTTTTGGTGCTGGTCGGGCCATCTGGCTGCGGCAAGTCCACCACCCTGCGCGCGCTGGCGGGCCTGGAAGGAACGACTGGCGGGCGCATCACCATCGGCGGCAAGGACGTCACGGGCACTGAACCCAAGGAGCGCGATATCGCGATGGTTTTCCAGGATTACGCCCTCTACCCGCACATGACGGTAGAGGAGAACATGGGCTTCGCTCTCAAGGTAGCCAAGACTCCCAAAGAGGAGATCAGAAAGCGCGTGCGCGCAGCTGCCGAGACCCTGGGCCTGGAGGAGTTCCTGGCACGCAAGCCGAAGGATCTCTCCGGTGGTCAGCGTCAGCGCGTGGCTATGGGTCGCGCAATTGTGCGCGAGCCGCAGGTGTTCCTGATGGACGAGCCGCTGTCCAACCTGGATGCCAAACTCCGCGTGCAGACCCGCGCGCAGATCGTGAAGCTGCAGTCCTCCCTGGGTGTGACCACCGTGTACGTGACTCACGACCAGGTAGAGGCCATGACCATGGGCGATCGTGTGGCTGTGCTGAACTTTGGCGAACTGCAGCAGGTGGATAGCCCCAAGGAACTCTACGACCGTCCCGTGAATGCCTTCGTGGCCGGTTTCATCGGTTCCCCGTCGATGAACTTGGTGACCACCGATGGCCCGATTGCCGGGTGGAACTACACCGCACCCGCGGGTCATGAGAACAAGCCGTTGATCGTCGGCGTGCGTCCGGAGGGCCTGGAGGTTCGCCCCGAAGATCCCGACGAGGGAATCTCCGGCACCGTGGAGATGGTGGAGGAACTAGGCGCAGATTCATATGTATATGTGGATACCGAACATGGGCAGCTGATCGCCCGTGGTGGGGACTCTCGCCAGCTGCCGTCCGTGGGATCACGTGCTCAGGTTGTTATTCGTTCCGACGCCAAGGTGCATTACTTTGATGCAGAAACCGAGCTGAGAGTGGAAAACTAATCCCGCTCGGTTGCCCTGGGGGTACGGCTGCACCAGCAGTTATCTCGAATCTCTAGGGCAGAACCCGCGCAGCCATTATGATGAGCCGACAAAGAGTTTCCGTTTGGAAATCTTGACTGTTTCTCGAGGACGATAGAAAGGCTCACGATGGCTCTGCAACACAAGAAGCTGCTGGCTGTCTTGGCGGTATCGGGTTTGACGCTCGCTGCCTGCTCCGAGACCGAAGAGGGCGGCCAGGCCGCACAGAACACTGACGGCCGCGGCGAAATCACTTTCGCCATGGGCAAGAACGATACAGACAAGCTCCGCCCGATCATCGACAAGTGGAACGAAGAGCACCCAGACGAGAAGGTCAACCTGCAGGAGTTGGCTGGTGAGGCGGACGCTCAGCGTGACACCCTCGTGCAGTCCCTCCAGGCAGGATCTTCTGACATCGATGTCATGGCGCTCGACGTCGTCTGGACCGCTCAGTTCGCCGCCAACGGCTGGCTGACTCCTTTGACCGGCGACATGCAGGTGGACACTGAGGCGCTGCTGCCTGCCACCGTGAAGTCCGCGACCTACAATGACACCCTCTACGCGTTGCCGCAGAACACCAACGGCCAACTGCTCTACCGGAACACTGACATGGTCAAGGAAGAGCCACAGAAGTGGGATGACGTGGTTGAGGCCTGCAAGAAGGTGGAAAACCAGGACTGCCTGACCACCCAGCTCAAGCAGTACGAGGGCCTGACTGTGAACACCGCCGGCTTCATGGCTGGTTGGGGTGGAGGTCTGACCGACGACAAGCTGCAGCCAACCGTCACTTCCAAGGAGTCCCGCGAGGGTCTGCAGGCACTGGTGGACGCATACAAGGACGGCACCATCAGCTCTGCATCCACCGGCGCCAGCGAGGAAGAGACCAACCTCGCGTTCACCCAGGGTGATACCGCGATGGCCATCAACTGGCCATACATGTACGCCACTTCCGAGGAGGAGGGCTCCGCGGTCAAGGGCAAGGTCGAGGTCTCCCCACTGGTGGGCAAGGACGGCGTGGGCGTGTCCACCCTCGGCGGTTACAACAACGGCATCAACGTCAACTCTGAGCACAAGGCCACTGCCTTGGACTTCATGAAGTTCATCATCAATGAGGAAAACCAGCGTTCCTTCGCTGAGGCATCCTTCCCGCCGGTGCTGGCTCCCATCTACGATGAGGCCGCCATCCAGGAGCAGTTCCCGTACATGGAGGCGCTGAAGATCTCCCTGGAAAACGCGCGGCCTCGCCCGGCATCCCCTACCTACGATGCACTGTCGAAGGCTGTGCAGGACAACGCCTACGCCGCGCTGACTGCAGGTATGTCTGTGGACGATGCCACCACCGAAATGGAAAAGGCAATCCAGAACACGCAGGGTTAAATCCCCGCACGCCGCCTAGGCACTTTGCGCCCGGCATAAGTAATGCTGGACGCACCAACTAACGCCCGTGCTGTGACAACTTCGGAGCATCCCGCACAATGTGGGATGCTCTACTTAAGTTCACAGTGCTTTTGACGGACAGGAGACCGCGTGTCCACGCCCCTCACCTCAAGTGCGCCCCCGGCGCCGAAAAAGAAAAGAGATTGGCGCCCGCTGTGGCTCGTCGGACCCTCGATGGCCTTACTCGCAGTGGTGATCGGATATCCGGTTCTCCGTGCGATTTATCTGTCCTTCCTCGCAGATAAGCACATCAATCCAGAAACGGGACGCTTTGTCACCGGCGGATTCGCCGGCCTACAGCACTATCTGTACTGGCTATCCAACCGATGCATGAGCCCCTCCGGGCAAGTCATGGAGTGCGCCAACGGACAGCTGTCCACCGACTTCTGGCCGGCCCTGAAGATCACGCTGTTCTTCGTGGTGGTCACCGTCTCTCTGGAAACTCTCCTCGGGTTGTGGATGGCCCTGGTGATGAACCGCAGCTTCATCGGCCGCGGATTCTTGCGCGCAGCAGTGCTGGTCCCCTGGGCTATCCCCACCGCCGTGACCG
This sequence comes from Corynebacterium dentalis, assembly GCF_900232865.1. Taxonomy (GTDB): domain Bacteria; phylum Actinomycetota; class Actinomycetes; order Mycobacteriales; family Mycobacteriaceae; genus Corynebacterium; species Corynebacterium dentalis. Next base: position 117,878 of record NZ_OCTS01000002.1, read on the forward strand.
CCAAGCTCTGGCAATTCATCTTCGCGGATAAGGGAATCGTCAACTCACTGTTGGGCACCACCGTGCACTGGACAACCGACCCATGGGCAGCCCGGTCCGCAGTGATCATCGCCGACGTGTGGAAGACCGCCCCATTCATGGCACTGCTGATTCTTGCTGGCCTGCAAATGGTTCCACAGGGAGTCTACGAAGCCGCCCGCGTGGACGGCGCATCCAAGTGGCAGCAGTTCACGCAGATCACCTTGCCGCTGATCAAGCCCGCACTGATGGTCGCGGTACTATTCCGCACCCTCGATGCCCTGCGCATGTACGACCTGCCGGTCATCATGATCAGTGAGGCCACCAGCTCCCCCACCGCTGTCATCTCCCAGCTGGTCATCGGAGCAACTCAACAGGGTAAGTACAACTCCGCCTCCGCAATGTCCACGCTGATCTTCCTGCTCATCTTCGCCATCGCCTTCATCATGGTGAAGTTCCTCGGCGCCGATGTCAGCGGTACCCAGAACTTGCCGAAGTCTAAGAATACACCGATTTGGCGTCGGACAAAGAAAAACACCACGGACGCGAACGCAAAGAACAGCGCGACCCACGGCGCCAAGAAAGGGGTCTAAACATGAAGACTTTCCGCAACTACCTCGGCGTGCTGTTGATCCTGGTGTGGGGCCTGGCACCGTTTTATTGGATGGTCATCACCGCACTGCGGGACAAGGCCTACACCTTCTCCACCAACCCCCTGCCCAGCCACCTGACGCTGGATAATTTCGCGGATGCGCTAGCCACGGACGCGGGCAACAACTTCCTGCGCGCGATCGGCAACTCGCTGCTGGTCAGCTTTGCCACCACTCTGATCGCCCTGGCCGTGGGCGTGTTTACGGCGTATGCGCTGGCTCGCGTGAACTTCCGCGGCAAGGGTGCGGTGACCGGCATCATCTTGGCGGCCTCTATGTTCCCGGGAATCGCGCTGGTCACCCCGCTATTCCAGCTGTTCCGCTCCATCGAGTGGATCGGCACGTACCAAGCGCTGATCATCCCGAACATCTCCTTTGTGCTGCCACTGACTGTTTACACTCTGACCAGTTTCTTCCGCGAGCTGCCGTGGAAGCTGGAAGAAGCCGCCCGCGTGGACGGGGCGTCTCGGTCCCTGGCTTTCCGCAAGGTCATCCTGCCGCTGGCTGCTCCCGCGCTGTTCACCACGGCCATCCTGGCGTTCATCGCAACATGGAACGAGTTCATGCTGGCCAAGCAGCTGTCCACCACTCGTACCGAGCCGGTGACGGTGGCCATCGCCCGCTTCTCCGGCACCAATTCCTTTGAATTCCCCTATGCGGCCACCATGGCCGCGGGCGCACTGGTGACCATCCCACTGGTGATCATGGTGCTGATCTTCCAGCGCCGTATCGTCTCTGGCCTGACCGCCGGTGGCGTGAAGTAAAGCTTGAGAAGTGAGAGGCCAGACCCGATGCACGAGGATCAGCAGCGCGGCGGAGCATCCGATATCAACGGCGGCTCCGCGGACGATCAACGTAAGAAGCTGATATGGGAATCACTATTGGGATTCCTGGGATTCTTCACCGTTCTGGCCCTGATTCAAGGCGTGTGGAATCTGTTCCAACCGGAGCCCAGCTTGGCCCCCTCAATCATGCTGGTCGTGCTGCTTGTCTTCCTATGGCTGGCATGGCGCGGATATAGCCGCTACCGCTAGCTGCAAAACTCCCCCACTAATTCCCCGCAAGTTTTAACTACACAGGCTGCATACAGGTTACGCTCCTTGTAGTTCGTTGTGTCTCTCCAATTATTAGTGATGGAAACCTTTATGAAAGCTAGTCGCGTCACGCAGTCGCTGCTGTTTAAGATCGTCATCGCGATCATCCTTGGCATCATTGTCAGCTTCTTCGCCCCCGAATGGCTGGGGCGGTTCTTTGCCACCGTCAATGGCCTGTTCGGCAACTTCCTGGGATTCTTCGTCCCCGTCCTGATCTTTGCTCTGATCACACCGGCCATCGCCAACTCAGGGCGTGGCGCAGGCAAGTGGCTCGCGCTGACTACCGCCATCGCCTACGGCTCCACCATCTTCTCCGGCCTGCTGGCGTTTGTGGCTTCCCAGACGCTGTACCCCTCCTTGCTGGATGGCCTCAGCGTGGACACTGTCGCGGATATCGAAGAGGGCCAGCTGGCTTCCTACTTCACCGTGGAGATGGATCCACCGTTCGCCGTGATGACGGCCCTGTTGCTGGCTTTCAGCATGGGGCTGGCCATGACCGCCGTACCTTCGGAGATCCTGCGACGCGGCAGCAATCAGCTGCGCGACGTGGTTATGAAGATCATCGAATCCTTCATCATCCCGCTGCTGCCGATCTACATTTTCGGCGTATTCCTCACCATGGGAATGAACGGAAACCTCACCCACACCATCAGCATGCTGCTGATCGTGCTGGTAGTTGCCGTGGTGGGCACCCTGGTTCTGCTGGTCATCCAATTTGCCCTCGCTGGTGCGATTGCGGGCAAGAACCCGTTGACCGCGTTCAAGAACATGCTCCCTGCGTACGCCACTGCTCTGGGCACCTCGTCCTCAGCTGCGACCATCCCAGTGACGTACAAGTGCGCGCAGAAGAACGGAGTTTCCGAATCCGTCGCCGGTTTCGTCGTTCCGCTGTGCGCCACCATCCACCTCGCGGGTTCCACCATGAAGATCACGCTGTTCGCCTTCGCCGTGCTGTTCATCTCCGGCGATACGGTCAGCTTCGGTCAGGCGCTGGGCTTCGTGATGATGCTGGGTGTCACCATGATTGCGGCCCCAGGCGTGCCAGGCGGAGCCATCATGGCTGCAGTTGGCCTGCTGTCCTCCATGCTGGGCTTCACCGATGAGCAGGTGGCCCTGATGATCGCCGCCTACATCGCCATCGATTCCTTCGGTACCGCAGCAAACGTCACCGGCGATGGCGCCATCGCCCTGATCGTGAACCGTTTCACCAAGGGCAAGCTGGACCGGGAAGAGCCCGAAGAATTGAGCGACTACGAACTCCTGGCTCGCTAACCTCAAGATTTAAGACCACGGAGAGTCCACAGCACGTACGCGACGAATTCGCGAACGTAAGCGGCGGGACATGCCACCGGCGGTGTATACGCACCGAACACGGAAAAGCGCACGTTACCGCCGTTTTCTCTATCTAGGCCTGCCACCACATCGGTGGTCATCTCTGTGCGCTGCACGTGAAAGTCACTGGTGACCACGGCCACTTCTCGGATAGCCAGGCCGTGCTCACGCAGAATCTCTAGGCTGTGTCGCAAGTTCTCGCGCGTGTTGGTGGCTCGATCCTCCACCAACACTTGGTTGCGGTGTCGCCGTAGATGCCCGCCGTGAGTGGAGTGCAGGTAATCGGCCATTGCCTGGCCTTCAGACGTGAGCTCGTCAGCTCCCTGCCCACCGGAAACCACCACGGGCACATCTGGGGAGGACAGCTGAATGGCACGGTCTAGGCGTCGACACAACATGGGGCCTGGCCACCGACCCACCAGGCCACAGCCCAGCACCACCACCGCATCGACCGGGCGGCTGGGAAGCGCAGTGCGGCTCGCCGAAATCCGACGCACAAAGATCACACTCCACGCGGCCACCGCCAGCCAGGCGCACAGCGCAAGTAGCACCGCAGAGCGCCACAACCAACCGGGAACCCACACGGCCACGCACAGTCCCAGCACCAGTGAAGCGAAATCCGCAGCGGCCACCACCGTCAACAAGTGCACCCACCCGCGCCGATCCCCCGAGCGCACCAATGGCGCCGATACTGCGGCACCTGCGATCAACGGCAGCAGATGGGCGCCGTAGGCCACCTCAAACGCCGCGCTGAGCAGTTCAGAATGCGCCGAGCTAACCAGCAGCCACAGAGCCACCCATCCCAGCTCGGCGCCAGCTAGAGCCACCACGCCCACCCATGCAGAGCGCTTGAATCGGTTTAGCGCCACACTCAGCGGGCCGCTGCCCGGAGACTGCGGAACAGGAATTACTCCCCGCCCATCAGCTTGTACTTCAGCGCCCGATCCTTCTCAAAGACCTGATCTCGCATGGCCTCTTGGTAGCGCACCATCTGCTCCATCAGCTGCTCGCTACCCACGGCGAGGGTCCGCACGGCCAGCAAACCGGCGTTCTTCGCACCGTCGATGGACACCGTGGCCGTGGGCACGCCCGCTGGCATCTGCACGATAGACAGCAGAGAATCCAAGCCGTCCAGGTTGCCCAGCGCCCGTGGAATGCCAATGACCGGCAGCGGAGTGGCCGCGGCGATCATACCCGGCAAGTGAGCAGCGCCACCAGCACACGCGATGATGACCTTGATGCCGCTGGTGTGCGCGTTGCGCGCATAGTCCAGCATCCGCTCCGGGGTGCGGTGTGCGGATACCACGCCAATCTCCATGGGGATGCCGAACTCCGCGAGTACTTCGGCGGCTGGCTGGACCGTTGGCCAGTCCGAATCCGATCCCATCACGATGCCCACCAAAGGCTGTGGAGTGTTCTGCGTGTTTTCCGGGGAGGTCATGGGAGTGCCTTTACTTCTTCTCGTTACTGATGCAAACGGGTGGCTTAACGCTTTCCCACTTTAGCCCGTGTAGCCATCCGTCCACTGCGCCGTGACCAGATAGTTTGCGGCTTCACGCGCTGCGGTTCGCAGTTCATCGACGCTCTGGCCTTCCGTGCGCACCATATTCACGTGGCCCATCTTGCGGCGCGGTCGCCATTCCTTGCCGTACATGTGGATCTTGGCGTTCGGGTATCGACGCCACACTTCATCCATCCTGCGGTGCATCGCCATGTTTGGGTCATTGTCTGCTCCGAGCACGTTGGCCATGACTGTCGTGGGGCCGATCGGAGAGGTATCGCCCAGCGGACGGTCCAGCACGGCCCGCAGGTGTTGTTCGAACTGGCTGGTCACGCAGCCATCTTGAGTCCAGTGGCCGGTGTTGTGTGGGCGCATGGCGAGTTCGTTGACGATGATCTCTGGCTGGCCTGCTTCGTCCACGGTCTCGAAGAGTTCCACGGCGAGAACTCCCGTGACCTCGAGTTCAGAAACCACAACGCGGGCGAGTTCCTCGGCGGCGGTGAGGATAGATGCGCTGGTATCCGGTGCGGGTGCAACTGCCTCCACACAGATGCCGTCTTCTTGGACGGATTCCACCACGGGCCAGGTGCGGACTTCGCCTGAGGGAGTCCGGGCCACCATCGCGGAGAGCTCGCGCACCAGCTGCACCTTCTTCTCCGCCATCAGTGGCAGTCCTTGCTCCAGCAGATCCGCTACCAGTTCGGCAGCGTCGTCTGCGGTAGCTGGGAACCACACGCCCTTGCCGTCATAACCGCCGCGGCGCGTCTTCAGGCAGACGTTTCCGCCAGTGATGTCAAAGAACTCGCGGATCTCATCCACCGAGGTAATTTCCATGAACGGTGGAACTGGGGCACCGATTTCCCGCATGCGCTTGCGCATGACCAGCTTGTCCTGGGCATTAACCAGAGCCTTGGGCTGGGGTTGCACATTAATTCCCTCAGCGATGAGGGCTTCTAGGAACTCGTTGGGGACGTGCTCGTGATCAAACGTCACGGCGTCGGATCCGCGAGAAACCTCTTCCACATGGTCGCGGTTGGTGTAATCCCCCAGCACCACGTCCGGCGTGACCTGCGCGGTAGAGGAATCGGCAGCACCCGCGAGCACGCGCGTGGTCAGGCCCAGCTCGATTCCCGCTTGGTGCATCATCCTGGCCAGCTGGCCATCGCCGATGATGGTCACCAATGGTGCACCCAGCGCGTGGGCAGAGGCGCGGGACAGGCTCCAATCGGCGACAGTTTCCGCGAGTTGGGCCGCAGGGGTCTGGTTCGTTGGGTTGTTATCTGCAGAAGAGCTCGTCTGTTGTGGCACGGCTATTAACTATAGTGGCCGGATCTCGCTCTTTAGAAGGCGCACGAACTTCTTGGCCTTGGGCACGTTGTGCAGCACCACGGGCATACGAGCTCCCATGGTGTACAGCGCAACGTCGGACCCGCGGTGACGGGCATCAACAATGTGAGCCAAAGGGATCTGAGCGATCTCGCTGCGCCAATGCCCGGTGGCGGTGATGAGCCTTTCGTCGGTAAGCATCATGCGCGAGCGAGAGCGGAACACCAGGTGACGGATGCAGCGGGTCCAGGAGAGCACCACCCATGCCAGCAGGACGGCGCGGCGCAACCAGAGCAACACCATCAGCGTTTGGTCTTCTGGGAGCATTGCCACGATCTGGCTCGGCGGGCTGTACACCGCACCAAAGGTGGAGCGGGCGACGGAATCGAAGTGGGCATCGATCAATCCGACGAGCAACCACGCCAGACCAGTAATGATGATGAGTTCCAGCACGGGGAAGATCACAGAGCGACGCTGTGGGCTTAAGTCCGCCAGCAGGTGTTCCTGCGGGTCAATGGTTAATTTAGTCACGGCCTGCCTCCCCCTGTGTTTCATTCGTGTTTGCAGAGTTTTCTGGTGAATTAGCGTAGTGGTTGTCGCTTGTTGCTCCGCCCGGGCGCAGGTGCACCACGTCTCCCGCAGACACGCTGGTGCGTGAACCGCCGGTGTCCACGATCAGCTGGCCGTCCTCGGCAATATCCACGGCGGTACCTTCCATCACGCTATCGCCGGGAAGCATCACCTTCACCGTGGTTCCTAGCGTGGTGGAGAGCTTTTTGTACCGCGAAAGGAACGTCTGGGGTGCCCCACCCATGGTGCGAAAACGCTCCATGTCCTCTTGCAGGCGCAGCAAGATCGCCACGATGATGTCCTCGCGGGAGGCCAACTCGGGCGCTGGCTCTTCAGAGTTAACCCCTGCCGCCTGCGACCTCGTCGTCTCGAGCGCTACAGACGTGGCGTGCGGCACGGGTAGCTCACTGGTTGTCAGGTCATAGTTCACGCCGAAGCCCACCACCACGCGCGACACATCGCCCACGTGCGGAGCTTCCACCAGAATCCCCACCAGCTTGCGCGCGTCCACCAGCACATCATTCGGCCACTTCAATATGGCCTCCACGCCAGCAGACTTCCGCAAGCCCTCGGCAATGGACACCCCTGCAAGCAAGGAAACCAAACCCAAGCGATTCGAAGGAACACCCGGGAGCAAGAAGGATGCAGACACGATGACCTGGCTGAAAGCCGGTGCGCTCCACGCTCGGTTGAGGCGGCCGCGGCCCTGCGATTGCTCTTCGGCAATCAGCACGGTCCCGTTGGGCGTCTCAGTGCGGTTGCAGAGATCCGAGTTCGTCGAGCCCGTGACTCGCACCACGTCTACGTCTGCGTACCCCAACGTCCGCAGGCGCGCAGTCAACCTCGCAGCATCCAGCGGCGCGCGGGCAGGGGTGGCCGCCGCGCTCTCCGGGGTGTACTGTCCGTTGCTCATGGTGGTTCAGCTTAGCGTGCGTGCGGGACAGCTCCTATTACTCGCGCAATGCGCCCCTTTATTGTTGTGTGCCAAAAATTAGTCCGTAAACTATGGCGCATGACTGCTACCACGGATACATCGACAACCGCTGGGAAGATCGGGGATCTCCAGCAGCGCCTCGCTGAGACCCGCACCCCGGGGGGCGAGGATGCGGTGCGCGCCACGCACGATGCGGGCCGCCTCACCGCGCGTGAGCGCGTGGAGTCTTTGCTCGATGAAGGTAGTTTCGTGGAGATCGACGCCCTGGCTCGCCACCGCTCCACGGCGTTTAAGTTGGATAAGTCTCGCCCGGTCACTGATGGTGTGGTCTCCGGTCACGGCACCATCGATGGTCGCCCTGTGTGCGTGTTTTCGCAGGATTCCAGCATCTTCGACGGTCAGCTGGGCGAGGTCACCGGCGAGAAGATCGTCAAGGTTGTGGAGCTGGCCGTGAAGTCCGGTACTCCCCTGATCGGTTTCTACGATGGCCTCGGCGCACGCGCCAAGGAGGGCATCGTGACGCTGGAGATGTACTCCAAGATCTACCGTCTGCAGGCGCTGGCCTCCGGTGTGATCCCGCAGATTGCCATCGTCGCCGGCGAGGTTGCCGGTTCTCAGGCCCACGGTGTGGCGCTGTCTGATGTGGTCATCGAGGTCGCTGGCCAGGGCAGCGTGCGTTTGAACCTGCAGGATTCCTCCAGCTCTGTGTCTGATGCCGAGGAGGGTCTGACACATCTGACCGCCCGCGATGAGCACGCGGCACTGGATCTGGCTGCGGACATGCTGAGCTACCTGCCGTCCAACAACCGCGCTGTGACTCCGTCGGCGGATGCCAAGCCGGCCGGCGATTCCATCGCGCTGGATTCCGCGATCCCCGATGCTGACGGCGCCGAGTTCAACATGGTGGACATCATCTCCGGCGTGGTCGACGATTCCTCCCTGCTGGAGTTGCAGCCCGTCTTCGCCCGTAATGCGCTGACCGCCGTGGCCCGGATCAACGGCAACGCGGTGGGTATCGTGGCCAACCAGCCGACTCAGAATGATGCCTGGTTGGATACTGATTCCGCGGAGAAGATTGCTCGTTTCATTCGTTTCTGCAACACCTTCAATCTTCCTTTGGTGACGTTCGTGGATGCTCCCGGTTTTATTTCCGACGCCACCTCCCTCGGCGCCGCTCGCCGCACCGCGAAGCTCCTGTCTGCGTCCGCGGACGCGTCGGTGGGCAAGATCACGGTGATCGTTCGTCGCGCGTTTGGCTCCGCATACTTGGCCATGGGCGCCAAGCGGATGGGCACGGACCTGGTCTTCGCCTGGCCTACCGCCCAGATCTCCACCGACGACGCTGAGGCTCTATCCGAGGTCACCGGCGAAGATGCCCAAAAGATGGAGCAGAAGCTGGTCAATCCTTATGCCGCCGCAGAGCGCGGTTTGGTGGACGCAGTGATCAGCCCTTCCGCCACGCGCCAGCAGCTCATCGATGGATTGCGTCTGCTCGAGCGCAAGGTGGAGGACGGATACCACCGCAAGCACAACAACATGCCGCTGTAAGAGAAGTTAGGGATCACTAGATATGTCACATACTCCTCCCACCAGCGCCACCTCTCCCGCGGAGGCACCAGAAGATAACGTCTCCTCTCCTGCCACCAATGTGGAGATCATCAAGGGCAACGTGACGGACACGCAACGCGCAGCCTTGGAGCAGGTCGTGAACTCCGTTGCCGAGGCCGTGGAGCGCGAGAAAAACGTCAAGCCCAATCCGCGCGGGCACTACGGGACGCCCCTGCGCCAGCGCGCCACCAACACAGCGAATCCCACCGGATTTCGCACTGCGCCGCTGCCGTGAGCGCGCCCCACACGGGCCGGATTGTCCTGGCCTCCACGTCTCCGTCACGCCTGAGCATTCTTCGCTCAGCGGGGATCGAGCCGATTGTGGAACCCTCCGACGTGGACGAGGACGCCGCAGCCGCCGAGCTGACGGAACCGTCCCCGGAGGAATTCGTCCAACACTTGGCTCAAGCCAAGGCGCGGGCGGTGAGTTGGCGTCGAGAAAAAGAAAACACCGCAACCGCAAGTGACGTAATCATTGGCGGGGACAGCATGCTGCTGCTCGACGGCGAGCTTCAAGGCAAGCCGTACACCGTCGAGGAAACGGTGCACAGGTGGCAGGCACAGCGGGGCAAGGTCGCGCACCTAGTCACGGGGCATTGCGTGATGTATCGGGGCGAGGTGGTCACGGAAGCTGCCACCACCGCCGTGCATTTCGGCGATGTATCCGACGCCGACATCCGCGCCTACGCGGAAACCAACGAACCGCTTTTGTGCGCTGGGGCATTCACCTTGGAGGCGATGGGCGGCTGGTTCATCGACAAGATCGAGGGGGATCCCTCTTCGGTGATCGGGCTCTCGCTACCCGTGGTGCGCAGGTCCATGGAGCACTTCGGCCTGCGCGTCAGCGATTTCTGGAACCTCTAGCGCTGATCCATCGGCACCACGTGGCGCTGCTCCGGACCGTTGTACTCGGACAGCGGGCGAATCAGCGAGTTGTTCTCATACTGCTCCACGATGTGCGCCGTCCAACCGGCCACGCGGGCGATGACGAACAGCGGAGTGAAGAAGTCCACGGGGAATCCCAGCAGGTAGTAGGCCGGACCGGCAGGGAAATCGAGATTCGGCTGGATACCGTTGCGGGCATCCATCGCGCCCTGCATGTTCTCATACATTGCTACCCACTTGGCACCGTCATGCCGCTCGGCAAGAGCGCGGAAGGAACGCTCCATGGACGGCACGCGGCTATCGCCTTTCTTGTACACGCGGTGGCCAAAGCCCATGATGAGCTTCTTGTTGTCCAAGGCATCGTTGACCCACGCTTCCGCTTGATTGGGATCATCGATTTCCAACATGGTGTGCATGACGAATTCGTTGGCACCGCCGTGCAGGGGTCCCTTGAGCGCGCCGATAGCACCGGTGATGGCGGAGTAGACGTCCGAGCGTGTGGACGTGATCACGCGGCTGGTGAACGTAGAGGCGTTGAAGGAGTGCTCCGCGTAGAGGATGAGAGACTTCTCGAAGTCCCGGACGTCCTCTGGGTTCGAGGCGGGCGAATCCTCCTCGTTGCCAAAAACCATGGACAGCAGGTTCTCCGCTACGCCCTTATTCGGATCAGGGGCCACGATGTCCTTGCCCTGGCGCCTGCGGATGTCCATGGCCATCGCCATGGGCAGCTGCGCCAGCAGATTGTGGCCTACGTGGGTGATGTGCTCCTTATCCGGTGTGAAGTGCTCCGGATCCTTAGTGCCCATGTAGGACACGGCCGTGCGCATCACGTCCATGGGATGGCAGTCCGTGGGCAGCGAGTGGATCAGGGAGATCAGGCCTGGATCCAACTTGCGGTAAGAACGGCCGCGCTTGTTGAACTTCGTGAGCTGGTCTTGAGTGGGCAGCTCGCCGTTCCACAGTAGGTAGAAGACTTCCTCAAAACTGCAGTTTTCCACAAGATCCTGCACCGCGTATCCGCGGTAGGTCAGGGAATTGGTTTCTGGCATGACCTTGGACACGGAAGTGTAATCCGCGATGACTCCATACAGGCCCTTACGGACTTCGGATGCTGGTGTGGTGGTGCTCATGGTTGTTCTCCTTGAAACGGATGAGACGAGGTGAAGGTGAAATCTAGTGAAGACGGGATGGAGAGTTAGAAAAGTCCCTGCGGAATATGTGGAGCGCGGGCCAACACGTCATCGTCGAAGACCACGTTGAGCTGCCCCAGATCCACGGCACCCAAGTCAGCGGTGTTTTCTGCGACGCTGAGGAAGCGGTCCTGCTCGGCGTCGGACACAATTCCCTCCGCAAGCGTGCGGAACTTCGCGATGTAATCCTCGCGCTGGAACGGACGTGCGCCCAGCGGGTGTGCATCGGCCACAGCGAGTTCTTCCTCGATGACTGTGCCGTCCTTCAACGTGATCACCGCACGAGCGCCAAAGGCCTTCTCGTTTGGATCCTCGGAGTGGTAGCGACGCGTCCACTCCGGATCCTCAACGGTGCTGATCTTGTTCCACAGCTCGATCGTGGACGGGCGGTTTGCTCGCTCTGGGGCGTAACTGCGCTCGTGGTGCCACTCGCCGTCTTCCAACGCGACGGCAAAGATGTACATCACCGAGTGGTCCAGCGTCTCGCGGGAAGCGGAAGGGTCGAACTTCTGCGGATCGCCCGAACCCGTGCCGATCACGTAGTGCGTGTGGTGGCTGGTGTACAGCACGACCGATTCGATGTCATCCAGGTTGGAGATCTTCTCCCGCATTGCCCGGGCCAAGTCGATAGGGGCCTGCGACTGGTACTCGGCGGAGTGCTCCTTAGTGTAGGTATCCAGGATCGCGCGCTTTTCCTCGCCCGCTTCGGGCAGCGGAACCGTGTAGCTGGCCTCGGGACCATCCAGCATCCACGCGATAACTCCGTCTTCGCCTTCCCAAATCGGAGCGGGAGCACCTTCTCCGCGCATGGCGCGATCCACGGCCTCTACCGCCATTTTTCCGGCGAATGCTGGGGCGTGGGCCTTCCAGCTGGAGATCAGTCCCTTACGGGACTGCCTCGTGGCCGTGGTGGTGTGCAGAGCCTGGCCTACCGCCTGATAGATCGTCTCCTGATCCAAGCCCAGCAGCGTGCCGATTCCGGCTGCGGCGCTGGGGCCTAGGTGTGCGACATGGTCGATCTTGTGCTTGTGCAGGCTGATGCCCTTCACCAGATTCACCTGGATCTCGTAGCCGGTGGCGATGCCACGGATAAGGTCTTGTCCCGTCAATCCGTTGGCCTCGGCGCGGTGCTGCGCCACGGCGAGGATGGACGGGATGTTATCGCCGGGATGGGAGTATTCCGCGGCCAAGAACGTGTCATGGAAGTCCAGCTCGCGCACCGCCACCCCGTTAGCCCAGGCAGCCCACTCTGGGCTGACGACATCCTGGACACCGAATACTGCTGACCCGCCAGAACGGGGAGCCGCATGCGCTAAAGCTTGCGCCCGAGCTGCGGAGACCGGGCGTCGAAGAACGGAAGCCACCGCAACAGACGCATTGTCGATGATTCGGTTGACCACCATCTCCGCGGTCTCCTCGGCGACAGCGACGGGATCTGTGGCCACCCCCGCCACTTTCCAAGCCAAGTGCTGATCCTGCGGAAAATCCTCGGCGGACTTCCATACCCGCACGGTGTGATCGATCATCGCGATAAAACCTCTCCTATAAATATGAAAGTGTTGCAGATCACATTAGCGAGAAGAGTGATTAATTTCTTTTAAAAAACAAAACCCTGCAGCCTCCCCACCCCATCACGGGGAGGGCGCTACAGGGTTCGGCGCGAAGCGAAGTTACGCGTGCTTTTCCTCCACGCGCTTGATGGCCTCTTCTGCCACCAGCTGCTGGATGCCCATGTCCAGCTCGGAGGTAAAACCAACACAAGAGCAGTTTATTTCGCCCAGCACGTACGTATCGGTGCCGTCTTCCGCATCGGCCAGCATGAAGTCTGCGGTCCAGATCAGAGGAATGTTGTCTCCACCGAGCTTCTCCGCGATGACCGGACGAGCATCAGCGAACATGTCGATCAGGTCCTGCCATGCCTCTGGCTTGTCATAGGTGTACTTCGCGCCAGAGAACAGGGTCGCAGAGAAGTTGTCTCCGCCCTCTGCTGGCTTCTTGTGCACCACGAACACTGGGTGTGGGCCAACCAGCAGGATGCGCACCTCGCCTTCGACGATGCGTGGGCAGAAACGCATGTCCACCAGCATGCCGTTATCGCCGATGATGTACTGGTCACAGAAATCCATGAAATCGCCCAGCTCGCGAACCTCGGTGTGGTTGTCCACAGCCTCGGTGCACTTAAGCATGGTGTCCAGTGGCAACTCGGTGCCTGGCTCCACGGACTGCGCCAGCTCGCGATCCTTCAGCTGCACGCGCCAGATGCCGGAACCAGTGGATCCGCGGTTCTGCTTGAGCACGCGCTCGTCGTAGGACAGGGTCTTCGGGAAGGTCTCGTGGAAAGACTCCACGTCGTAGTAAGCAGCCGTGTCATCCGGCACCAGGTCAGTGTCATTGAGCTTGACCAGCGCATCCTTGGCACCGTAGGCCATCATTTCCTCAGGAGTAGACATACCCACCAAGTCGGCCTCGTGGGACAGCTTGGTCAGCAGCTCAAAGTAGCCCTTTTCTCCACCTGGAATGTTGCCCGGATTCACGCGGGAGATGTAGGCATCGTAATTTTCAGAAACGTCCTGGAAGATCTCTTCTGCGCGGTCGGGGTGGAAGTACACAACCTCGGCGTTCCATCCCTTGTCTCGAATCGCGTTGACGATGGGCATCGTATCCCTACGGTGTCCGTCGTCCCCCTTGTCGTTGCCACCCTCAACTTCAAATACAACAATGCTCTTCTTCAATGCAGATACCTCTCTGAGTGTGCCCGGTCTGAGCAGTTGAAAATACACTGCTAATTTTATGCAGCTACCAGCCCATTCGCAGGGTGAGCATGACCCAGAAGTGACCCTTAAAGGGGTCAAACAGTTAGACTTTCTGGGTTAGGAAGGTGGACCCATGGGAATTGAATTCGATCCGAGCCCGCAGTTAGCTCAGTACGCGCACCCAGAAAAGCTCGTGACCAGCGCTTGGCTTGGCGCGAAGCTGGGTTCCCCGGACTTGAAAGTGCTGGAGAGCGACGAAGACTCGCTGCTCTATGACATTGGGCACATTCCCACTGCTCATCGTGTGAATTGGTCTGCGGATCTCAATGACTCTGTGTGTCGGGATTTCGTCGACGGTGAGGCCTTCGCTCAGCTCATGAACTCTCGGGGCATTTCCCGCGAGGACACGGTGGTTATCTACGGCGATCAGTCCAACCTGTGGGCCGTCTACACGCTGTGGGTCTTCGAATTGTTCGGCCACCCCGACGTGCGCCTTTTAGATGGTGGCCGTGATGCGTGGATGCAGGAAGAAAAGGAAACTTCCTACGAGGTACCCAACCGCACCACGGATAGCTATCCCGTCATTAATCGGGACGACGTCACTCATCGCGTCTTTGCTGATGAACTGCAAGCTCACTTGGATTCTCTGCAGATTCTCGATCTTCGTTCTCCCGAGGAATTCTCTGGCAGGACCAACGAGGAGGAACACCCGAGCGTCAGCAGGGCGGGTCACGTTCCCGGCGCACACAATCTCGCGACGGCGAACAACCTCTACCCCAACTCTCGTTTCCGCAGCCACGCGGAGCTTGCTGCCGCACACCAGCAGCTCGATTCTTCAGCCCCTACCGTGGTCTACTGTTCCTCCGGTGCCAGCGCCGCGCACGAGTGGTTCACGCTGACCTACCTCCTCGGGTGGGAAAACGTCCGTGTCTACGACGGTTCGTGGACCGAATGGGGCAATAAGGTTCGTGCCCCTATCGCGCACTAACTACAATCCCGCACCGTGCGCGCCCATAAAATGCGCAAGGAAAACAATTCCCGCTGGAGTAACATGTGCGGGAGAACACACGCTTCTACATTATGGAATAAATTCCACACGACGTAGTAGCGTCAATGGGAATCTCTCAAAACAATCGTGGAGGACATGACGTGACTGAGACTGCTCGGGCTATCACCAAGGTGCTTATCGCCAACCGCGGCGAAATTGCCGTGAGGGTGATCCGCGCAGCTCGCGACGAGGGGCTGACCTCCGTCGCTGTGTACGCAGAGCCTGATGCCCACGCCCCCTTCGTGCGCATGGCTGATGAAGCCTTCGCTCTGGGCGGACAGACCTCCGCCGAGTCCTACCTCAACGTGGACAAGATCCTCGAAGCGGCCACGAAGTCCGGCGCAGATGCCGTGCACCCCGGTTACGGATTCCTCTCCGAAAACGGTGACTTCGCAGAAGCCGTCATCAACGCTGGGCTGACTTGGATCGGCCCCTCCCCCGAGGCTATTCGCCAGCTCGGCGATAAGGTCACTGCGCGCAACATCGCCACCGAGGTTGATGCACCACTGGCCCCTGGCACCAAAGAGCCAGTCAAGGATGCCGAGGAGATCAAGGCGTTTGCGGAACAGCACGGTCTGCCCGTTGCGGTAAAGGCAGCTTTTGGTGGTGGCGGTCGCGGCATGAAGGTCGCCCACACCATGGAAGAGATCCCTGAGCTCTTCGAATCCGCCACTCGCGAGGCCATCGCAGCCTTCGGGCGCGGCGAGTGCTTCGTGGAGCGCTACCTTGACCGCGCCCGCCACGTGGAGGCTCAGGTTCTTGCAGATTCCCACGGAAACGTGGTTGTCGCCTCCACTCGCGACTGCTCCTTGCAGCGCCGCTTCCAGAAGCTCGTGGAAGAGGCACCGGCGCCTTTCCTCTCCGACGAGCAAAACGCGCGCATCTACGAGTCCGCCAAGGCCATCTGCCGTGCCGCAGGCTACCAAGGCGCGGGCACCGTGGAGTACTTGGTCAGCAGCGATGGCCTCATCAGCTTCCTCGAGGTCAACACCCGCCTGCAGGTGGAGCACCCAGTGACAGAGCAGGTCACGGGATGGGACCTGGTGCGCGAACAGTTCCGCATCGCCAACGGTCTGCCACTGAGCCGCTCCGAAGATCCGGAGATCAACGGCCACGCCTTTGAATTCCGCATCAATGGTGAAGATCCGGCCAACAACTTCATGCCCGCACCCGGACGCGTGACGGCATACTCGGAGCCATCCGGCCCTGGCGTACGCATGGACTCCGGCATCGAAGAAGGTGCGACGATCGGCGGACAATTCGATTCCATGCTCGCCAAGCTCATCGTAACCGGCGAGTCTCGCGAGCAGGCTCTGCAGCGCTCCGCCCGCGCGCTGGAAGAATATGTGGTGGAAGGTCTTCCCACCGTGATCCCGTTCCATCAGGAAATGGTCACGCACCCAGAATTCGCTGCTGCCGACGGTAATTTTACCGTCTACACGCGCTGGATCGAAGAGGATTGGGACAACCAGCTCCCCGCATACGAAGAACCCCTAGATGCCCGCCAGTCGTCCGGAGATGTGGTGGAGCTTCCGCGCGAGAATGTTGTCGTCGAAATTGATGGACAGCGCGTGGAAATCACCGTTCCCGGCGAGCTGATGGCGGCAGGCAGCAGCCAGCGTCGCGCACGGCGTCGCCGTGGTGCCAGCGGACAGGTCGCCATCACCGGCGACACGGTAGCCTCCCCTATGCAGGGAACCGTGATCAAGGTCGACGTGTCCGAGGGCCAAGAGGTTTCCGAGGGCGATGCTCTGCTGGTTCTCGAGGCCATGAAGATGGAAAACGCTGTGAAGGCTCACAAGTCCGGCGTGGTCAAGGGATTGTCTGTGCACGCTGGTCAAGGTGTCACCAAGAACGAGCCGATGCTGGAGATCGTGGATCCAGAAGACAGTTCCGCTGAGTAGTTGGACGCACTCAGCGCGAAACCTTAACCGAAAATACGCTGAAAACTGCAGCACAGCCAATTAAAGTAGCGTGACGATGCAAGATTCAGATCAGCCTCAGCAGCCACGGGCATTCATGCGCCGCACATGGTGGCTTGTCGCTGGCTCGATGCTGCTGATCATTGGCCTGGCTACCGGCATCACCGCCTTGTTGGGCGTAAATAATTTCGGCGCCGAAGATGGCGTGAGCGTTTCCGCCAACAAGAGCTACTACCTGCTGGCCAACCGGGATGCATTGGGCGTGACCGAATGCAATCTGGAACTCGCGGACGGCAGCGATGCCAACTCCCTGCTGAGCAACGTAGAGCCCTTGGTGGACGAATCCATGCAGGTCCAGGACGTCTCGTTGCCCGTCATCGAAGCCAAAGGCGTATACGCCCGCGTGCAGTTTTCTGAAGATGCGGACAATCTCCGCTTTGTCTGCGATACCGGTCAGACCTATATCTCCAGCTTCAGCGAGACCACGTTGCAGGCGCTGCGCTGGGTCTCGCTGCTGACTCTGCTGTTCGGCATCGCTGCGCTCCTAGCAGCCTTGGCGCTGCGTTACCTCCCCGGCAGGGATTCCAGCACGTCCGCTGCCTCGCCCGCTACATCGACGACCCGGAGTGATCCTGAGCATGGACAAAATGGCTAATCAATTGGCCGGCCACCTGGCCAAATTCACCAAGCCCCACCGTGGCTTCGTCCTATCGATCGATCAGGGCACTACCTCCACCCGCGCCATGATTTTCGACGCCCGCGGCCAGGTGGTCAGCACCAGTCAACTGGAACACCAGCAGATCTTCCCTCAGCCCGGATGGGTGGAACACGATCCTGAGGAGATCCTGCGGCACACCCGCAGAGTGATGGCTGATGCGATTGCGGTGGCGGATTTGTCGTCGGACGAAATCGCCTGCCTGGGCATCACCAACCAGCGCGAAACCACGGTGATGTGGGATCGGACCACGGGAAAGCCGGTCTACAACGCCATCGTGTGGCAGGACACGCGCACGGACAAGATCGTGAATTCGCTGGACGAGGAGACGAAGAACCTCTTCCAGGAGCGCACGGGTTTGCCCGCGTCGACGTATTTCTCCGGCCCGAAGATTCGCTGGATCCTCGATCACGTGGACGGCGTGCGCGAGCGTGCCGAGCGCGGGGAACTTGCGGTGGGCACGATTGATTCCTGGTTGGTGTGGGAGTTGACTCGTCGTTCCCGACGCCAACACGGAAGCATCAACAAGGGTGCCAAGCACGTCACCGATGTCACCAACGCTTCACGCACCATGCTGATGGATCTGCGCACGCAGAAGTGGGATCCGGAGCTATGTGAAGCTCTGGGTATCCCCATGAGTTTGCTTCCGGAGATCGTCAGCTCCTCTGAAGTTGTGGGCGCCGTGCGACGTTCCGGCCCAGCATATGGTGTGCTGATCAGCGGTATTATGGGCGATCAGCAGGCGGCGACGTTCGGCCAGGCGTGCTTGCGACCGGGCGAGGCGAAGAACACCTACGGCACCGGCAACTTCCTGCTGCTCAATACGGGCGCGGAGCCGCAGACCTCGGAGCACGGTCTGATCACCACCGTGGCGTATCGCTTGGGCAATCAACCCGCCGTTTTCGCGCTGGAAGGATCCATCGCGGTGACTGGTTCACTGGTGCAGTGGCTGCGCGACAACCTCGGTTTCTTCCACAGTGCGGACGATATCGAGGCGTTGGCGCGCAGCGTGGAGGACAACGGCGGTTGCTACGTGGTGCCCGCATTCTCTGGGCTTCTGGCACCACGGTGGCGGCCGGAAGCTCGTGGCGCGATTGTGGGGCTCACCAGGTACGTCACCAAGGCGCACATCGCCCGGGCTGCCTTGGAATCCACCGCGTTTCAGACCCGCGAGGTGGTGGAGGCCATGAATAAGGATTCCGGTGTTCTGCTCAAGGCGCTGAAGGTGGACGGCGGCATGGTTCCCAATACCTTGCTGATGCAGTTCCAGGCGGATCAGCTGGGCGTGCCGGTGACTGTCTCCCAGATCGCCGAGACCACCGCATTGGGCGCGGCGTACGCGGCCGGGTTGTCCGTGGGATTCTTCAGCGGAATCGAGGAGATCCGCCGACTCTGGCGCGAGCGCGTGACGTACAAGCCCGGTGTCTCTGATCAGGAACGCAATGAGGCTTTCCGCCAGTGGAACCGTGCTGTGGAACGGACCTATGACTGGGCTGAAAAAGACAGTCCGGGTCAGCGGTAGGCTAAACATCATGGATAGGCCACACCACCCCGATCTTCCGCACCTGCGCGTCAGCGATCCTGAGCGCCACGATGCCATCAACATCCTCGGTAGCCACTTCGCCGAAGGCCGGTTGAGCCTAGATGAGTTCGAGCAGCGCTCCACGCAGGCCGCCAACGCCGTGACGAAGAGCGAGTTGGACACGCTGTTTAAGGATCTCCCGCCACTGTCCCCGGGAGCTCACCTCATGCCGCACTACTCGGCTGCGGAGATTGAACGTGCCCGGCGCGATGGCGCGCGTCCGAAAGCCTCGATCTTGGGAATGACAGCGGTGGGTGCCACGGCCGCTGCGATCGTGTTGAACCCGATTTGGGATGCCTCTTTTGCGTTGTTGCTGATGATTCCCGCCATCGCCATCCTGCTCTACGTGGCCAAAGTCGGCCCGGACCACTGGCACACACCGTCCCAACACAGCATGGAGCGCCGCCGACTCAAGGCGATCCGGGTGGAGCAGCGACTGGAGATCGAACAGCGCAAGGCTCAGCGTCGCACCCAGCGTGCGCAGCTGACGGACTCGGCAATGAAGTTCGCCACCAATTCCATCAACAAGAAGCTCGGCGACCAGCGCTAGAGCTCGCCGCCGCGCCCGCCTTCTTCCGCCTTGCCGTGGAACTGGTCAATCACTCCGGCAAACATGCGGATGCCCACGCCGATGGCGCGCTCGTCGAAAACGATATCCGGCTGGTGCAGGTCCGGCTTCTCCCCCTTGCCGTCCCACGCTCCCAAGCGGGCCATGGATCCCGGCACGTGCTCCAGGTACCAGCTGAAATCCTCGCCGCCGGTGGACTGCGGAGCTTCCCGCAGCGCGTATGGATCGCGGTCCTTAACTGCCTGGGCAATCATGGCCGTGGCCACGTCATCGTTGGTCACTGGCGGCACGCCCTTAGTGTAGCGAATCTCCATGTCCGCGCCGGTCGGAGCCACAATCTGCTCTAGCAGCTCGGTGAGGATCTGCTGCCCCTGCCGCCACACGCCCACCTGCGCAGTGCGGAAAGTGCCCAGCAGGCGCACTTCCTGTGGGATGGCGTTAAACGCTGATCCCCCATTTACCGCGCCAAAGACCACCACCGTGCCGGAACGTGGATCCAGCCGACGAGTCAGCAGACCAGGCAATTGCGTGATGATCAGGCCCGCGGCATACACCAGATCGCTGGTCAGGTGCGGCCTAGAGGTGTGCCCGCCGTGACCACGCAGAATGATTTCCACCACGTCAGAGGCGCTGGTGATGGGGCCGGTCCGCACACCGATTTCCCCGGTCCGCAGCTTCGGTTCGCAGTGCACCGCGTAGATGGACTGCACGTCGCGCAGGGCTCCGGCCTCGATGACCTCTACTGCACCACCGTCCATGACCTCTTCTGCAGGCTGATAGATGCACCGAACTTGCACGGGCATGGCGTCGGCACCATGTTCTTCCACGAAGGCTGCCAGCCCACACGCCAGGGCCAACACGATCACGGTGTGGATATCGTGCCCGCAGGCGTGCATCACGCCCGGGTTCTGCGAGGAAAAGTCCAGGCCAGTGGCCTCTTCTAAGGGGAGGGCATCGATATCGCCGCGGAAGGCAATCATCGGGGCATCCTTCGGCCCGATGTCCACCGTGGCACCCGTGGATGGCAGCGCGCGCGGGTCCAGACCGGCCTCGCGCAGGGTGGTCAGGATAAATTCCGTGGTTGCGGTTTCCATGTGGGACAACTCGGGGTTGCGGTGCAGGTGACGCCGCCATCCGCGGATGGTCTCGCGGTTGTTCTGAACCCATGCACTCACAAAACTGGAGATGCTCACGTGATCCACGGTCAGTCCTCGCCCTTCCTGTTGCCCTCGTTGTGCGCTGTGGTGAATGTTCCTTATTTCTCGACGCCACCACCGCCACCTCATACGGGTGACTTTGTTCAACCACTTCAGTCTAGTCCCACGTGGCGTAGGCAACTGCATGCCAGGGGCGTGAACGGTAACTTGGTGTGCATGAATGAAGCGACGACGTCCCCGCAACAACTGGCTCAGCAGGCCGCAGAAGTACTTCTGGAAAAGACTTCCCAGGATGGATTCGATGTGGCAGTGGTTCTCGGCTCGGGGTGGCGCCCCGCGGCTGACGTGCTGACGGAGAATGCAGAGGACTTGCAGGAGTTCCCTATGTCTGACCTGCCGGGCTTTTTGCCGCCGACGGCGCAGGGCCACGGTGGCACGGTGCGCAGCGGAGTTATCGCTGGTCAGCGCGTGCTGGTTTTGTTAGGACGCACGCACGCTTATGAAGGCCACGAGCTGTGGCGCACGGCACACGCGGTGCGCACGGCCGCAGCCGCTGGCGTCTCCACGGTGGTACTGACCAACGCCGCCGGTGGCTTGATCGAGGGCATGCAAGTGGGCGAACCGGTACTGATCAACGATCACATCAACTTCACCGTGAAGACCCCGTTGAGCGGGGCGAACTTCGTCAATCTGGTGGATGCTTACTCCCCGGAGCTGCGCCGACGCGCGGAGAACCTGCGCCCCGGAATCCGCGAGGCGGTGTACGCGATGATGCCCGGACCGCAGTACGAAACTCCCGCAGAGATCCACATGCTGCGCACCCTAGGCGCTGGCCTGGTAGGCATGTCCACGGTGTACGAAACCATCGCTGCCCGCGAGGCCAACATGGATGTGCTGGGCATTTCTCTGGTGACGAACCTGGCTGCGGGAATGACGGGCGAGGCGCTGAACCACGAGGAGGTTCTGGAAGCAGGCAAGAACGCCGCCCAGGACATGGGTGAGCTGCTCCGCGAGCTGGTGGGCACCCTATGAGCGGGTTGCGCTTCGGCACCGCGGGGCTGCGCGCACCGGTAGGCCCCGGCCCTGATCTGCTCAACGTCCCCACCGTGACTCGGACCACCGCCGGAGTTGCGGCGTGGATGAAAGAGTCGGTGAAGCCCACCCGTTCGGACGGTCGCTTTCACGTGGCCGTGGGCTATGACGCGCGCTACGGATCCCACCCTCTTGCTCGTGCCACCGCGGAGACGTTTTCCGGAGCAGGTTTCGAAGTCACGCTCATTGCAGAGCCTGGTGCCACCCCAATTCTGGCGTGGCTGGTCAAGGCTCGGAATTTCGATGCGGGCGTGCAGATCACAGCCAGCCACAACCCGGGCGCGGATAACGGTTACAAGCTCTACCTCGACGGTGGACGCCAATTGCTCAGCCCCGCCGATGCCCAGATTGAGGAAGCCATCTCCCGGCAACCGACCGCCGACAAGATCCCTCGCTCTGAGGCGAAATCTATGGATCTGGCAGCGCAGAATGGCTATGTCACGGCAATCTCCAGCGTGGTCGCCACCGGCGAGCAATCCGAGCTGTGCAAGCGCAGGACGTTGAAAATCCTCTACACCCCGATGCACGGCGTGGGCGGCGAGGCACTGGAATCGGCGCTGCGCAGCAATGGTTTTGGCGACATCCACTTTGTCCCCTCCCAACGGTGGCCGGACCCGGACTTCCCTACCGTGGCCTTCCCCAACCCGGAGGAGCCAGGTGCCACAGACCTGCTGCTGGAACAGGCGCGCGAGCTACAGCCGGATCTGCTGATCGCGTTGGACCCGGACGCGGACCGATGCATGCTCGGAGTGCCAGATCCTTCCGAGCCCACGTATGGATACCGCATGCTGCGTGGGGACGAGACCGGTCCACTGCTGGCGGGGCACGTGGTGAGTAGGCGCGTGGTGGCGTCGGAAAGAAACAAACAACCACCCGCGCCCGTGGTGGCAACCACCGTGGTTTCCAGCCAGCTACTGGGCCACATGGCCCGGCGCAACAGGTGGAATTACGTGGAGACGCTCACCGGGTTCAAGCACCTGGCACGCGCGGCCGACGATCAGCCCGGCGAGTTGGCTTTCGCCTACGAAGAGGCCATCGGCACCTGCCCGGCGCCGCAGGTGGTGGCGGATAAGGACGGCATTGCCACAGCACTGATCGCCGCGCAATGGGTGGCGGATCTCAAAGAGCAAGGCCGCACCCTGCTGGACGAGCTGGCCGAGCTGGAGCAGACCTACGGTGTATTCCGCACCGGGCAGGTCAGCATGCGTTTTGAGACTCCGGAACAGGCTGCGGAGATGGTGGCTACGGTGTTGCAAACCCCTCCCGCAGAGCTGGCGGGGATCACTGTGGGCTCCTCGCCCATCGAGGATTCTGCGGGCCGAACGACCGACGGCGTGAAGTTGGCTGGTCAGCGCGAGGAGACGGCAATCCGGGTCATCGCCCGGCCGTCCGGCACGGAGCCGAAGGCCAAGTTTTACCTAGAGGTCACCGGGCCTGCGGGATCTCGCGACGCGGTGGAAGACGTGTACGGCGAGCTGGAGCAGGCCGTCAAGGAGCTGTTTTAGAGCTCGCGGGCGTTAGTGCTCGTATGAGTTAGAGCTCGTTGAGGTCGATGTTGCGCGGGCCGTACAAACGGTCGCCTGCATCGCCTAGCCCCGGAATGATGTAGGCATCCTCGTTGAGTTCCGGGTCGATTGTGGCGGTGACCAGCTTCTTCACCGAGGTTTCCGCCTGCACCAGCGCATCGACTCCCGGCTTGGCGGAAATCATGCAGATGCAGGTGATGTCATCCGCGCCACGGGCCTCTAGCAGCCGGATGGCGTGCAGGAGGGATCCGCCGGTGGCCAGCATGGGATCCACCAGAAATACGGGCTGACCAGATAGATCATCCGGCAGCGCCTCCAGGTAAGGGACAGGTTCGTGCGTCTCTTCGTCGCGAGCCAGGCCAATGAAGCCCACCTGCGCGTCCGGGATCATCGACAGCGCTGGGTCGATCATGCCCAGCCCGGCGCGGATCACTGGCACGATGATCGGCGGCTTTTGCAGCCGGTAGCCGTCCGCCACCGCCACTGGAGTCTGCACATCAAACGTCTCCAGCTGCAAGTCGGCGGAGGCTTCGTAGACCAGCATCGCTCCGAGGTCAGCAAGAGCTGCCCGGAAGGCTGCGTTGTTACTGCGTGCGTCTCGCATGATTGTCATCCGCGAGGCCATCAATGGGTGCTGTACCACCTGAATTTCCATGTTTTCCGATTCTACGCATCCGCTTGGATGAACCTTTGAGGCACGCGCGGAGTCTAAGGGGTGTGTACGAAGGTCGGTTGGTTGGAAGAGCAGTGGGGATCGCAGGTGAATAACTGGATGCAGCAGTCAGGGGCGCAGCCTCAGGGAGCGCACTCGTTCTTGAGCGCGAGGTCATCTGACATCGCCTTGGTCGCGAGCGCTTTGTCCGATGTGGGGCGCACGCTTGGCCGCCCCGTGTCTTCGGCGGAGGCGCAGTGGCCCGTGCCTCTGGTTCCCGAGGCCAGCGATTTTCTCCGTGCGTTGTCGCAAGCTCGCCGAGCGCAATCGGCATCGTTGCAGGGCCTTTCGGTGTTTTTTCACGACGCCAACACCTCCCTCTCCCAGTTCAGACAGTCCTTGGACACTCATGAACAATCCACGGCCGCGGGCTGGAATCGGTGGTAGCAATGAACCTCACAACACTCATCAATCCTCTGCTTCAGTTGGCGCCCTCCCCTTTCCTGGCCGGTCACTCGGAGTCTGTGCCTGATCTGGATCTGCAGCTCGTTGATGGATTAGCGCCCAGTGTGGCGCACGCCGTGGAAGGCATTGCGGGCGATGCGATCAGCCAGTCTCTAGGGGCTGGTGCTGGTCGCGTTCACCAGGCCATAGCCGCTGGACAGAGCATCGACGAGATTGCCCGCCAAGGTGAGCATGCAGTGCAGGAAGCCATCGCTGATATCACCGTGATCGCACAGGAGTGTCTGCAGGACGTTGTCGGGGCAGTTACTTCGTCTTCTCTCCTGGGCGGACCGCTCGGCATGCTGAGTGGTCCGCAGGTGGCGTTGATTGTGGAGGAGCGCAAGATCCAGGCTCATGACCGTCTGATCGAGCTTGGACGTGAGCTGCAGCTGCTCACCGCTGATATTGCGGCTGTCCAGGTACCTGAAGCTCCGCGATCTCCGAGTGACGCGTCGGCAGCTGCTCCAGGGAACACTGGGGTTCCCTCTTCCGCAGAGGCTCCACAGTCGGTTGCCCCTGAAGCTCTAGCTTCTCCTAGCGCTGACTCTGTTGCGGAATTTTCCGGAGAAAGCGCTGAGACCAACAGCGAGGATGTAGCCGGCGCTCCCTCACCGCAAGCGGCAGCCGCTGTTCAAGCCGCCCGCAGCGCGATGGGTACGCCGTATCAGTGGGGAGGGACTGCTCCCGGATCCGGCTTCGATTGCAGCGGCCTGACCCAATGGGCTTATGCACAGGCCGGGGTCGATATTCCACGAACCGCTCAGGAACAGGCTGTGGGTACACCGGTATCTCAGGAACAGCTTCTTCCAGGCGACTTGGTGGTGTGGGACGGCCACGTGGCCATGGTCGCAGAGGACGGTCAGATGATCGAAGCGGGCGATCCAGTACAGCTAAGCCCGATACGCACGGAAAACGTCGGCATGAACTTCCTGGGCTTCTACCGACCCACCGGCTAACTCCTTCAACCTTCCTTAACCGCCGCCCTTTCAATCTTCTTTAAAGCCTTCTCTCACCCCTCCACAGCTATCGATACACAGAAACGACGCACTCATGAGGAACTCTGGTTTAGCCCGCATCGTCAGCCAACCCCAAGCACGGGAATATAACGTCGCTCAATTCCTCGGCGAGGAACCGCCCACCGTCCCTCCCGTTCTCACCTCTGATCTTCGCCACACTCTCAACAAACACACAGAAGCCACATCGAAAAGCCCTAGGCAGACACGCTAGAATCTCCACCTATGGCATCAGAAAAAGGCGCACGCACTTTCGGCAACGGCATCGTCGCCCTGGAAATGGAACTGACCAGCGGCACGTGGTACACGCTCTGGGCTCCCAACTGGATTGTTCGCGGAGAACAGTGGCAAGCATTCCTCGGTGATGACAAGAACGTCTTCATCTTCGAATCCCCCGCCGAGGTCCTTGCCTTTATCGAATCCACCAAGTCTCACGACCTCACCGAGCATCCCAAGTGGGGCGCATTCATGAAGGACAAAGAGATCCGCGTGGTGCCCACCTCCAGCGGCAAGATCAGCTTGGTGGAACTCCCCAACAAGCTGGCGGAACGCCCTGGTTATGATTCCACGCTGGCCGTCACTCGCGGGTTCGACCTCCTGCAGTCTTTCGGCTCCGTGTTGAACATCGCCAGCATCAACACGTGGTTCAAGAGCTACTCCATCCTCCACAACACGCGTCGCGGAGCGGACCACTACGCCACCCAAAATGGCATGGAGGAATGGTCCGGAGTGGGACGCACTGTCGTCGACAAATGGGCGGAGCTCACCGACGACCTCGAAAAGGGCCTCAAGCGCCCTGACGTGGACACGAAGGCCACCGAGGACGCACAAAAGCGCATCGAAGAGGCCGAGGAACAGCGCGCCGAGCGAGTTGCCGCGATGCAAAAGAAGGAAGAAAAGCCGGCTGAGGAAGATACTGACCCGTACGACTCTTCCGTGTGGGGTACCTCGGGCATCGACCCAATCCGCATCAGCCTCAACGGCCAATACGTTTACACGCTGCGCTGCTACGTGGATAAGAAGCCAGTGTTCCTCGGCCACCAGGGCGAGATTTTCACGTTCAGCAATTCTCGCTCGCTGGTGCGCTGGCTCGTGGACGCGCCGAAGCACGACCTAGATAAGCTGGCCACCTGGGGCGACATCGTCACCGCTGCAAACGCCGGTGAACTAGAAGTCCAGGTGCACGAGTCCAACCAGTATTCCTTCAACGGGCTGCGCGAAGACATCGCTGCAGGTCTTGATGCTGTGGACATCGCTCAGCTGTCCCAGGCCTACGAGCTGCTGGCAGACGCAGCGGACTGGGCTGAAGACGATGGCGTAAACAAGACTCTGCTGGCCTACCCTCGCCTGCAGAACTACTTGGCTTACCAGATGGGCTCCCCTAGTGACAACACCCCATCAGCTCCTTTCGATGAGGAAGCCAAGGGTTGGAAGGTCCTGGAGGATGGCCTGATCAAGCGCTTCTCCAAGTTCTGATCCGCTAAGGCAAAGCCGGGGCGCGCCACGTGATGTGGAGTGCCCCAGCTTTGTGCTGCTGTGTTGAGCTGTGTTGAGTCGCTTTGGCGAGCAACCGTGTCGAAAATATGTGTCTCAGTTCGCCCCTCAAGAATCAGCACATAAGCACCCAGGCTCTGACCTGCAACTATAGCGACGTGTCAAAAAGATGTGCTGATTCTGGCACATATTTTTTTACACTGCGCCCGCGAAGAAAGCCTCTAGCAAAGCTTTGCTAGAGGCTTTCCACAGACCAGGTTTCTACTGCTGGTAAGGGTTGTCGCTCTGCGGGGAGTCCGCATCTGGATTCGGGTTCTGCGGCTGCTGACCGTAGCTCTGCGGCCGCTGTGGCTGAGGAGCCTGAGCCGACTGATCCGTTGGACCTTGCTGGCCTGCCTGATCTGGCTGGCCGTAGCCCTGCGATGCCGACTGCGCACCGTACTGATTGCCAAAGTTCTGTGGATTCTGGCCCGGCTGGCCGAAGTTCTGCTGACCTTCTGGCTGGCCGTAACCCTGCTGCCCCTGAGCCGGCGCACCGAATCCTTGCTGGCCATTTCCCGGCTGACCCTGTGGCTGAGCACCGTATGGCTGCTGCCCCTGAGCCGGCGCACCGAATCCCTGCTGACCGTAATGCTGCTGACCTGGTGCCTGAGCACCGAAAGCCTGCTGGTTCATCTGTCCCTGACGGTTCATACCGAAGGTGACTTTAGAGCCTTCCATCAACAGCGCGCGCTGTGACATGAACAGCCACACCGCACCCGCGGTAACCGCAAGATGCAGCAGCAGTGCCAACCAGAAGCCTGCTCCATAACCAAAATCAACGGAGCCGCCCAAGGATTCCAGCTCTTCAATGTCATCCGAAGAACCATTGGAGTTCACCGCAGAAAGCACCAGCAGAAGCAGGCCGAGCACACTCGAACCGATTGCCATCGCACACGCGATGAACTTCTCCTTGTGCAGGTAGAACATCACAGACGCGGCAGCCAACAGGCCAAAGGAAATCAGCGCGATAACCAGCTGAACTGCATCTAGATCAGAAGAGTTCGCGCCAGCGCCGAAGCCGGTTCCGTCCAGCTCGCTGGCACCCCAACCATTCATGTGCCCCTCGATCGTGGAGCCGAAGAAACTCATCGCGAACGTGCGCCACGTCAAGGTGTAGAAGAGCAAAAACAGCAAAGCAGCAACGATCCCTGCGCCAGCCACCAGCTGGTTCATCGGGCGTGCCTTTACGTTGTTCACGAATCCAGCTGCACCGCCCTGTCCGTTGTCGGCTCCGGCTGCAGCTCCGTTAGCCTGCCACTGCCCGGCGTTGTTCTGCACGTCAGCTGGCTGGCTGTAATTAGGGTCAAAGTTCTGACCCTGCGGCTGTCCGCCTGGATTTTGCTCGAAGCCTTGGCCTTCGGGGTTCTGCCCAGCAGATCCATAAGGATTCTGATTAGTCATGAAACGCTTCCTCGTCATCTTTGGTGAGTAAGGCGCGCCTGGCAACGGGTCGCCTCACAGAAGGTCAACCGCCAGTCTAAGGTCTAGGCAGACAAAGCACAGTCAATCGGGGGACTACTGACGAAGCTCGTGGCTCAGGGCCTCCAGCTCGCCGCCGCCAGCCATCTCCTGGGTCAGCTGCTCCAGCGTCACCTCGTCACGCGAGGCATCCAACACCTGCTTGCCCATGTTCAGCAACAGAAAGTGATCGCCCACCAAGTGCGCGTGATGTGGGTTGTGAGTAATCAAGATGACCCCCACTCCCCTTTCCGCGGCCATCCGCACAAAGCGCAGCACCATCCCGGACTGCTTCACGCCCAATGCGGCCGTAGGTTCATCCAAGATAAGTACCTTTGCACCAAAGTGCAGCGCGCGAGCAATCGCCACCACCTGGCGCTGTCCACCGGAGAGCGTGCTGATGGGCACGTCCACTGCTGGAATATCCACGCCCATCTTTTTGAGCTCTTCCGCGGTAATCGCCTTCATCTCGGGCTCCTTCAAGCGCCCCAAGACTCCGGTCTGCTCCTGCCCCAGGAAGAAATTGCGCCACACACTCATCTGGTCCACAACAGCCAGGTCCTGGTACACCGTGGCGATTCCCCGGTTCAGCGCATCCTTCGGGGTGCGGAAGCGGACTTCCTCGCCCTCCACCAGCAGGGTGCCCTCCGTGGGCTCGTGACGCCCCGCCAGGATCTTGATCAAAGTGGATTTGCCCGCGCCATTGTCACCCAACACGCAGGTCACCGTGCCAGGCTGCACCTGCATGTCGATGTCCTGGAGCACGCGGATCTCGCCATAGCTCTTGCCAATGGATTCCAGCTGGATCAGCGCAGTGTTTGCGTCGGAAGAAGAAATCATGAGCGAGCCCCCATCAACCGCGAGAAGGAATTGTTGCTGATCACGGCGAACAGCAACATGACACCGAGAAAGAACTTGAACCAATCGGGGTTCCACCCGGCGTAGACGATGCCCTGGTTGGTCATGCCGAAGATCAATGCGCCGATCGCGGTGCCGATCGCGGTACCTCGGCCGCCGGTCAAGGCACAACCGCCGATCACCGCAGCGATGATGTAGAGGAATTCATTTCCGACGCCCTGCCCGGCCTGGATCGAATCGAATGCGAAGAGATTGTGCATGCCAACAAACCAGGCGGCGAAGGCCACGAACATGAACAGGATGATCTTCACCCGGCGCACGGGAACGCCGACGGCTCGCGCGGCTTCGGCGTCGCCGCCCACCGCGAAGATCCAGTTGCCGAAACGGGTTTTGTACAACAGCCAGCTACCCAAGGCCACGAATAACAGCCACCAGAAAACGGTGACACGAACGTCCACGCCGAAGATGTTCACGGAACTGGCGAACACTGCTTCCGCGGATCCGAAGCCTTCCATGTCCGAGATGCTCGGCGTGGCCACCTGCCCGGTGACCATCTTGGTGACCGCGAGGTTGATGCCCTGCAGCATCAAGAAGGTGGCCAGCGTAATCAGAAAGCTGGGGATGCCCGTGCGCATCACCATGAAGCCGTTGAAGGCACCGATAGCCAATGAGATGAACAGCGAGATGAACACGCCCGCCCAGCTGTTGAGCCACAGGTTGTAGTTGAGCATCGTGGCGGCCAGCGCTGCGGTGGTGACGGCCACGCCGGAGGAGAGATCGAACTCGTCACCGATCATCAGCAGGCCCACGGCGAGCGCGATGATGCCGATCGTGGAGCTGGCGTACAGCACAGTGGCGAATGCATCCAAGCTGCGGAATGCGGGCGCGACCACCAGGAACAGGGTGAAGATGAGAATCGCGCCCAACGCACTGGTTAGTTCCGGGCGGCGGATGATGTTCTTAATGCTGGGCGCCATGGTTAACGCAGTCCCTTCTGCGCGGCCTCAGCGATGGTGTCCACGTTGTTGGAATCCACAAAGCTCGGTCCGGTGAGCACTGCTTGTCCGCCGCCCACGGTGGAACCGTTGCGCTTGGCCAGCCACAGGGCGTCCACAGCCATGTAGCCCTGCAGGTATGGTTGCTGGTCCACGGCGAATTCCACGTCGCCATCGCGGATGGCGGTGACCAGCTCCGCGTTGGTATCGAAGGTGGCGATCTTGGCATCGGAGCCAGCGGCGTCCTTGGCCTTGGCAGCAACCAGGGCCACGGGAGCGACTAGTCCCATCACGTAATCGATGGACTTGTCCTGAGCCAGCTTGGCCTGGATGGTGGACTGCACGCTGGTCAGATCCATGCCGTTGACGTAGATGGTCTCCACCTTGGCACTGTCCGCGCCCTTCTCGATGCCGGAGCAGCGAGATTCCTGGGAGGTGTTGCCTTGCTCGTGGATCACACAGAGCACGTGCTTCGCGCCGTCTTCACCCAGGCGCTCACCCGCGCGCTCACCGGCGATGGATTCATCCTGGCCGAAGAACGCAGATAGTCCGTACTTCTGATAATCGGACATGCCCGCATTCAGTCCCACCACGGGGATGCCGGCATCGCTGGAACGCTTGGCCACCGGACCGATGGCCTCGGCGGTGGGCATGGTCAGAGCAATTCCGTCCACGTTGGAATCAATCGCGTTCTGCACCAGATTGGCCTGCTCAGAGGCCTGCGGGGAGGAGCTGTAGCGCAACTCAATGTTGTTCTTCTTCGCCGCGTCCTCCGCGCCTGCGCGAACGAGATCCCAGAAGGTATCGCCGGGGGCTCCGTGGCTGACCATCGCGACGGTGTAGCGCGGAGTATCCACGCCTCCCCCGCCGGATCCGTCGCCCGCGGTATCGCGTGGGCGGCCTCCGGTGGAAGAGCAGGCGGTCAAAGTAACGAGCGCAAGCAGGATCGTCAGCGCGACGACTGTGCGCAGGATGGCAGCAGGGCTCATGGCCTGCACGGAGTGACGTGAACTAGTTAACACAATGGCCGATTGTGCGCAGGTCAGAGACAGTAGTCAAACCTGCTCGGCCTCTTCTGAATCAATAAAGAGGGATGGAACAGCAACGATGCATACTCCGGGGTTGCCTGCTTCTGAACGGAAGCAACCCTCGGAGCAGACGAGCCGCTACTTGTCGTCTTCGTCCACAATCTCGGCGTCGATGATGCCGTCGCTGTCTTCCGCGGAGCCATCAGCATCCTCGTCATCATCCAAGCTCAGACCCAGCTGTTCCAGCTCTGCCTTGAGGTTTTCCATGGACAGCTCCATCTGCTCCTGCCCACCGAAGCCATCGCCACCGGGTCCCCGATGACTATGACCAGCGTGCGCATGACCGGCGTGATCGTGCCCGCCATCGTGCAGCCCGCCGAGCCCACCGGAGAGGTCCCCCTCGTCCGCGAACCCCTCGGTATTCGCTCCAAAGTGCTCGCCGAGTGCCGCATAAGCGGGGTAAATCACGTTGCGCTCCAAGTCCTCCCGCAGCGGCGCAGAGCAGAACGCGTAGTCCAGAGCGTTGGTGGTCATCTCCAGCAGCTGCCAGTACTCCAGATCGAAGGCCTCGGCCAGCACTTCAAATTCACGAGTCATTGTGGTGCCAGAGACCAGGCGGTTGTCCGTGTTGATGGTGCACACAAAGCCCATCTCGTAGAGCAAGTTGAACGGGTGATCAGCAATCTCATCGGCGATGCCAGTCTGGGTATTGGACGTGGGGCACACTTCCAGCGGAATCCGCTGATCGCGCACGGCAAGAGCAATCGGCCCCAGCTCCACGCCACTCATCGTCGCCTCGAAGTCTTCAAAGATCCGCACGCCGTGGCCGATGCGTCGGGAACCCTGCGCCAGCGCGTCCTTGATGGACTCCGGTCCGGCAGCCTCACCGGCGTGGATGGTGAAGGGCACCAAGTTGGCGCGCAGCAGGTCGAAGGCTTCCTTGTGATTCGACGCCGGGAACCCGTCCTCAGCTCCAGCGATGTCGAAGCCCACCACATATCCCTCACCGGGGGTGCGTTCGCCGAAGTTGTCTACCGTCAGATGCGCGATTTCCGTTGCTCGATCCGCATGGCGCATAGCGCACAGCAGCAGGCGAACGTGAATGCGCTTGCCCTGCTCGGAGACAGCGCGCTCGCCTTCCTTGACGCCCTGAACGGTGGCTTCCACCACTTCTTGCAGGCTCAAGCCATCCTGCAGGTGCTGCTCCGGTGCGTAGCGCAGTTCCGCATAGACCACGTTGTCCGCAGCCAAGTCCTCCACTGCTTCCCGCGTCACTCGAATCAGGGCATCCTTGGTCTGCATGACGGCCGTGGTGTGATCAAAGGTGGTCAGATAGGTAGGGAGATCACCCGAGTTCGCTGCGTCATAGAACCACTGCTCCAGCTCCGCCGGATCTGTGGTGGGCAGCTGGTGGCCAATCTTCTCCGCGAGCTCCACGATGGTCGCGGGGCGCAGACCTCCATCGAGGTGATCGTGGAGTTCTACCTTGGGCAAAGAGGCAAGCACGTGTGATTCGATCATGGCTACGCATTCTACTCGTAAAGCCCCCTGCCGCCTCCCACCCTGTGCGCCAGCACGAGCTAGCGGAAAAGATTAGGTGAGAAAGCGGCAGGGGGGCCTGTAAAAAAAGCGGGGAGTTTAGCGTCGGAAAAGAGAAGACACCAAGCCACCGACCAGCACGCCAACTGCCGCGCCGGTTCCCACCAGACCAGCCTTGCCAGCCTCGGAAGAGCCGGTGCGAACCTCCTGGCGAACGCGGATGATGGCGGCTGGAGGAGCCTCTGGGCGCAGCTCAGCGAGGGACTCAGGGGTGGTCGCAGCCCATGCGGAGCAGTACAGCAGGATGCGCCAGATGAGATACATCGTCACCATGATGCCGATGATCGGACCGAAGGTGGCAGCGGCCGGGCTGCTCAGCGCGTTGGAGAAGAACAGCGTCGCGAACTGCTTGAAGATCTCGAAAATCACCGCGCCGATGACCGCAGCCTTGGCCACGGACTTGCGGTGCGTCTTGGCGCGAGGCAGCGCGCCAATCATCCAGACAAAGACCATCCAGTTGGCAATCACGCCGATGACCAGCGCAACAGCGAACGTGAGGAAGCGGATACCCGGCACGTCCTGCAGACCCACCATCTCGATCAAAGTGCTCGTGAAGCCGGAGTTACCGATGGCGGTGATGGCAAAAGCAACGATCAAGGAGATCAACAGGCCGATCAGTGCCAACAGGTCCTTGAGCTTGCCCATGATGAAGTTGGCTGGGGCACCATCCACCTTCCACATGGCGGACGCACCCATGCGCAACTTACCCACCCAGCCAAGCCCGGTCCACAGCGCCAAGAGCAGACCAATGGAGAACACGGAATTACGTTGGGCGATCGCATCTTCGATGACCGTGTTCAAGGTGTTGCCCAGCTCGCCGCCGGCACTATCGGTCACGCTCTTCGTGACTTCGTCCAACAGCTCTTGGTTGCCGGCCAGCATCATCGCCCCGATGGCGAAAGTCAGCATCAGCAGTGGGAACAGGGACAACACGGAGAAGTACGTGATGGCTGCGGCGTACTGGTTGCCATCCTGATCCGTGTAGCGCTCATGCATGCGCATGATGTGGTCAAACCATGGCCACTTGTCGCGGTACTTATCGATGAAGCCGAGCTCGTCGTCTCGCGAGCGCTCCACTCCGTATTCGTCGAGGTTGTCCGAGTTCACTTGGGTGACCATTGTCCGCCATCCTTGTCGCGCAGGCGCGCTACGGCGGCTTGTTGGCAGATAACCGCTGCGCGCGTGCTGTTCTTAAAACGTCTTGCTGCACACTGTAATGGACAAAACCCCCTTGCTTGGTGGCAAGGGGGTTTTTGATGCGCTGCGGGCGGGTGCGGCGCGGAGATGGTCTAACGCGGAGGGGCGAGGAAACCGACATTCTCGTAAACCTGGGAAATGGTGCGGGCGGCGATCTCGCGTGCGCGGTCGGCGCCTTCGGCCAGCACCTGTTCCAGCTGGGCGCGGTCGTTCATATACTCGTCGAAGGTGGCGCGCAGCGGGGTGGTGAACGCCTCCAGAGCCTCGGCTGTGTCCTTCTTCAGGTCGCCGTATCCGGCGCCGGAGTTTTGGTAACCCTCCACGATATTGTCTACAGACTCGCCTGTCAGAGAAGACTGAATGACCAGTAAGTTAGATACGCCGGGCTTGTTTTCCTTGTCGTAGCAGATCTCGCCATCGTTATCCGTGACAGCGCTGCGGATGCGCTTCGCGGAGACCTTGGGATCATCCAACAAGTTGATCAGGCCCTTGGGGTTGTCCGTGGACTTACTCATCTTCGCCCTGGGGTTCTGCAGGTCGTAGATCTTGGACGCGCCCTGAGGGATGAAGCCTTCCGGCACCACGAAGGTCTTCTTGTAGCGGGAGTTGAAGCGTTCCGCGAGGTTGCGGGTCAGCTCCAGGTGCTGGCGCTGGTCCTCGCCCACCGGCACGAGGTGCGGGCGGTAGAGCAGGATATCCGCGGCCATGAGCATGGGGTAGGCGTACAGCCCAGCGGTGGTGTTATCACTTCCCTGCTTGGCGGACTTGTCCTTGAACTGTGTCATTCGGCGCGCTTCACCGTCGCCGGTGATGCACATGAGGATCCACGCCAGCTGGTTGTGCTCCGGCACGTGCGATTGCACAAAGAGGGTGGATTGTTCTGGGTCGATGCCCAGGGCCAGCAATTGCGCCACGCCCGCGAGGGTGCGCTGACGCAGCTCCTTGGGGTTGTATCCCGGCACGGTGATGGCGTGCTGATCGGGGATGAAGTAGAAGGTGTCATACGTCTTCTGCAGCTCAATGAACTGCTTGACTGCTCCCAGGTAGTTGCCGAGGTGGTAACTATCGCTGGTGGGTTGCAGTCCGGACACCACTCGCTGCTTCTTTTCGCCCACCCCGCTGGTGGGGCCGTTGGTGGACGCGGTCTCGGTGTTTTCAGACGTGGTCATGGGTGTGCAGTTTACTCCGGCTGCTCTGGGCCTTCTGTGTAGGGACGTGGGCTGTCTGCCTCGGTGGCAGCACCTTCGGTGCGGTTAGTCCGTGCGCGCCTGCGTTGTTGGGTGTTACCTACGGTTCGTTTTCTCATTTCTCGACGCCGCACTCCCGCCTTATTCAGCATCCACATGGTGAGTCTGCCTGCGGGGTCGCGGGAGATCTCCCGTTCTTGGTATTCGAAGACCGGCAGCGAGATGGAGTAGTAGATAGCCAGGATGCGCAGGATGAACGCGGAGCTCAGCGTGATGATCACCGCCAAGTTTTCCGGTACGTCTGCCAGGTGCATCGCGCTGTAGGACAGGCCCGCGATCAGCGCGATGCTGGCGTAGAGCTCATCGGAGAACACCAGCGGGACGCGGTCGCAGAGAATATCGCGCATCACGCCACCGGAAACGCCGGTGACTACGGCGGCCATGCAGGCGATAACCAGGCCGTGACCTCCGGACAGCGCTACCTGGGTACCAAGTACCGAAAAGGCAGCCAGGCCTATGGCATCCAGAATCAGGAAGATGGTGCGGAAGTAGGCCATGAGGAAACTGGCGAAGACTGTCACCAATGCCGCACCCACCACGATCAAAAGGAATATCGGCTCCGCCACCCAACGCAGCGGATAGTGTCCCAGCAGCAGATCACGCACGGTGCCCCCTCCCAGCGCGGTGACGCAGGCAATCATGCTCACGCCGAACAAGTCCATGCGTTGCCGTCCTGCGGCCAAAGCTGCGGTCATCGCCTCGGCCGTGATACCGATGACGTACAAGACTGTCAGCACTCCTCCCCCTTTCGCCCTCTGGCTGTTGCTTATGCGTATTCCACGAACACAGGCGAGTGGTCGCTCCACCGCAGGTCATACGCTGCAGCCTTGTCCACCCACGCCTTCTGCGCGCGCTGCATCAGCTGTTCGGTGGCCACTTGGAGGTCGATGCGCCACCCTGCGTTGGTATCAAACGCCTGCCCGCGGTACGTCCACCAGCTGAACACGTCCATGGACTCTGGGTCCAGGCGACGCATGACGTCGAACCACTGCGGTTGGGTGGCAGCACCATCGCGCAGGCGCTGCAGGGCGCGCTCGGCGGCGGCGTAGTCCACCGCTCCGTAGAAATCTCCGGCATCTCCGGCGGGGTTGCCGTTACGGCCGGAATCTTCTGCATCGCCCACCTGGGTCGCTTCGTCCGGCCACACGCCGAGGACGTGGTCGAGGAACGCGCGCTCGTCCGGCAGGTAGCCGGACTTGGTGCGATTGGTCTTCCAGTTCTTCAGGTCCGCCCGGCGATGGCAAATGTTCCAGTCGCCACCGATGACGGTCGGGGTGTCCTGCGCAGCGCGGGCGTGCATGAACGGCGCGAAAGCATCCAGGAAGCGGTACTTTTCGTCTTGCTTTGCCGTGTTCGCGGAACCAGAGGGCAGGTACAGGCTGGCCACCGTGACGTCCCCGACCCTTTCCATGCCCGACGCCACCGTGGCCTCAACGTAGCGACCAGATTCATCAAACTCCCTGGCCTCGGGGATCTCTTCTCCCAGGTCAGCGTGGCCGAATCCCACGGTCACATCTTTGAGCTCCGTGCGAGACAGGATTCCTACGCCCGCTCGCCCCTTGGCCGCTGCAGGTGCTTGGGCGAGATGCCACCCAGCTTCCAGGGCGGGCTCGAGCGCCTGCTGAGTTTGCTTCTCATCAGCGCGAACCTCCTGCATGAGGACGACATCCGCCCCAGACTCCTCCAACCAGAGGAGAAAGCCACGGTTTTCCTCGCTGCGCTGTTTGGCGGCAGCGCGGATTCCGTTGACGTTGACAGTGGCGACGGTAAAGCTACTCATGGCACCACATCCTAGCGAGTGGGCAAGACAATACAGTCCACCAGCTGGGTGGGCGGGGATTAGTTTGTGGTAGCGCGAGTGTGGTGTCGGCGAAGAAAGAAGGCCGGAATCCACAACAACGCACCGCACGCGGCCATGATCGCACCTGCGAGCGCCGGCGCGGAGTACCCATAACCAGCACCGATCACTGCACCACCCACGGCGGCGCCGGCAGCGTTGGCCATATTCAACGCGGAGTGATTGAGCGCGGCGGCCAGAGTCTGTGCCTCGCCCGCCACGTCCATCAGGCGAGTCTGGAGGCTGGGCACCAGCATGGAACCCATCGTGCCAATGAGCCCGAAGTTGAAGATGCCCAGCCACGCGACGTGCGAGGTGAAGTAGAAAGCGCTGAGGACGAAGATCAAAGTGATCAGCACACCGACGATGGTGAACTCCAAGTTCTTATCCGCCAGCATGCCGCCCACATAGGTACCGATGATCATGCCGATGCCGTAGACCATCAATGGAATCCAAATGAGATGGGCACTAAATCCCGCGTTCTCCGTAAGGCTGAACGTGATGTAGGTGTAGACCGCGAACATGCCTCCAAAGCCCACGGTGCCGATACCCAAAGTGAACAGCACCTGCGAGTTGATGAGCGCACCCAGTTCCGTCATGGGATTAGTGGACGGCATCTGAGTCATGTGCGGGACAGCGAACCAGAGGGCCACAAACGTCACCGCGCCGATAATGGCCACAGCGAGGAACGCGGTGTTCCATCCGAATGTGGCGCCCATCCACTGTGCAGCGGGCACGCCGATGACCGTGGCCACCGAAAGACCCAGTCCAGACAGAGCCACGTACTTACCGCGCTTGCCTGTCGGTGCCAAGGACGCAGAGATCAGCGCCACCACGGAGAAGTACGCGCCGTGGGGGAAGCCAGCGATGAAGCGGGAGACCAGCAGCATCTCGTAGGAAGTGGCGAACACGGACAGGCCGTTGCCCACAGTGAATGCGATCATCAGGATCAGCGCCAAACGACGGCGCGGAACCCGGCCCGTCAACGTGGTGATCAGTGGCGCACCCACCACCACACCCAGAGCGTAGGCGGAGATGACGTGACCAGCCTGGTCCTCTGAGATTTGGAAATCCGAAGCTATCAGATTCAGCAGGCCCATGGCCACGAACTCGGTGGTGCCAATTCCGAACCCACCTAGCGCCATAGCGACCATCGTGATGATGACGCGACGATGCGAAATTTCGGTCTGTCGCGGCAACGGATGACGCTTCAGGGGTGCGCGGAGGCTCGGGCGGGTGCGGGGGGTGGAGCTATTTTCAGTCACAGGAATGCATCAAACCTTGATCTTTGAGTGCAGGTCTATTGAGGTGGGCGCCAGTGGCGCAAATGAAAAAATTTCTAAAGTTATTTATGCCTTTGGGGACGGTTATTGCTCCGCGCCCCAGCCGTGCCACAGGCATGTTACTTCACGTAGTCTTGAACACTAGACCGGCTGAAAACCGATGGCGAACGCTACACGATCGCCCACTCGGAGCACAGCCGAAGTAATAGAAGATACCCCACCCACCAAGCAGGGAGACAGAAAGCCTCATGGCAAAGATCATCTACACCCGCACAGACGAAGCGCCACTTCTGGCCACTTACTCGCTGAAGCCAATCGTGGAAGCGTTTGCTTCTACGTCGGGCGTTGATGTGGAAACCCGAGACATTTCTTTAGCTGCCCGCATTATCGCCGCCTTCAACGACGAGCTGCCAGAAGATCAACAGATCTCTGACGCGCTGGCCGAGCTAGGCGAGCTGGCGAAAACTCCCGATGCCAACATCGTGAAGCTGCCGAACATCTCCGCTTCCGTGCCGCAGATGAAGGCGGCCATCAAGGAGTTGCAGGACGCGGGCTACGATCTCCCCGATTTCCCTGACGAGCCTTCCACCGAGGAAGAGAAGGATGCTCGCGAGCGCTACGACAGCGTGAAGGGATCCGCCGTCAACCCCGTGCTGCGCGAGGGCAACTCCGACCGCCGCGCGCCGAAGGCCGTGAAGAACTTCGCCCGCAAGCACCCTCACTCCATGGGTGAATGGTCTGCGGACAATGAGTCCAATGTGGCGACGATGGAAGCGGACGATTTCCGCCACAACGAGCAGTCCGTGATCATGCCTGCGGACGATGATCTGCGGATCCAGCTGGTGGAGGCCAACGGCTCTACCACCGTGCTGCGCGAATCCCTGCCCGTATTGGAAAACGAGATCGTGGATGCCTCCGTGCTGTCCGCGGAAGCCCTCGATTCCTTCCTGCGCGCTCAGGTAGCCCGCGCCAAGGCCGAGGACGTGCTGTTCTCTGTTCACCTTAAGGCCACCATGATGAAGGTTTCTGACCCAATCATCTTTGGTCACGCGGTGCGCGCCTTCTTTTCCGACGTCTTCGCCGAATACGGCGACGAGCTCATGGAAGCTGGCCTGAACGGCGAGAACGGCTTGGCGTCGATCTACGACGGTCTCCGCGATCTGGAAAATGGCGAGGAAATCAAGGCTGCCTTTGACAAGGAACTCAAGGACGGCCCGGCGCTGGCTCAAGTGAATTCCGACAAGGGCATCACGAACCTGCACGTGCCTTCCGATGTGATCGTCGATGCGTCCATGCCAGCGATGATCCGCAGCTCCGGCAAGATGTGGAATGAGAACAACGAGCTGCAGGACACTTTGGCCGTGTTGCCAGATTCTTCCTACGCGGGCATCTACCAGGTGGTCATCGATGACTGCCGCAAGAACGGCGCCTTCGATCCCACCACGATGGGCACGGTCCCCAACGTTGGTCTGATGGCGCAGAAGGCAGAAGAGTACGGCTCTCACGATAAAACCTTCAAGATCCCTGCTGAAGGCAAGGTGCAGGTAGTCAATCAGGCCGGCGAGGTGCTGGTGGAGCACAACGTGCAGCCTGGCGATATCTGGCGCGCATGCCAGGCTAAGGATGTCCCCATCCAAGACTGGGTTAAGCTGGCCGTCAAGCGTGCGAGCGAGAGCGGCATGCCAGCGATCTTCTGGCTGGATCCGAAGCGTGCTCACGATCGCAACATGACCACTCAGGTGGAGAAGTACCTGAAGGATCACGATACCGAGGGACTCGATATCCGCATCCTGCCTCCTGAAGAGGCATGCCAGGTCTCCCTGGACCGCATCCGCAAGGGTGAGGACACCATCTCTGTGACGGGCAACGTGCTCCGTGACTACCTGACAGACCTCTTTCCCATCATGGAGCTGGGAACTTCCGCAAAGATGCTCTCTGTGGTTCCACTGATCGCTGGTGGCGGTCTGTTCGAAACCGGTGCTGGCGGCTCCGCTCCAAAGCACGTGCAGCAGCTGCAGGAAGAAAACCACCTGCGTTGGGATTCCCTGGGCGAGTTCTTGGCTCTTGCAGAGTCTCTGCGCAAGCTGGCTGAGATCGACAACAACCCTCACACCCCAATCCTGGGCGACGCTCTGGACATCGCTACCGAGCGCCTGCTGGACGAGGACAAGTCCCCTTCCCGCGAGGTTGGCGAGATCGATAACCGTGGCTCTCACTTCTACCTGACCCTGTACTGGGCACAGGAGCTTGCCAAGCAGACGAAGGATTCCGAGATGGCGGAGATCTTCAAGCCCGTGGCAGAGCAGCTGGAAGAAAAGGAAGCGGAGATCTCCAAGGAGTTGCTGGATATCCAAGGCTCGCCAGTGGATCTCGGCGGCTACTACTGGGTGGACGAGGACAAGACCAACCAGGTCATGCGCCCATCCAAGGCTTTCAACGAGATCATCGATGGGCTGAACAAGAACAAGTAACTTCTTGCGTAAGGCCCCTCAGAACTGAGGGCCTTAACAATTAAGTGGGGAGGTCGGAAATCGCCGACTTCCCCACTTTTTGCCTCTCAACCGTTAAAACAGACCAAGCAGTCCGCACAACACACCGCATTCCACCTGCAATTTTCCGCCACGGTCTAAGAAAAATAGACAGAGCGGTTTGTTTCGTCCCGCTTCCCCGCTATAGTCGGCAGTCAAGTCTTTAATGAATTCTCATTAAGCATCAAACGCTCAAGCAACAAATACAGTGAACTAGACACCTCACCGATAGCAGAACAGGAAGCACTCACCATGACTAAGTACGACAACTCAGACGTAGCCAACTGGGGATTCGCCACCCGCCAGATCCACGCCGGACAGGAAGTGGATTCCACCGGAGCCCGCAACCTCCCCATCCACTTCTCCACTTCTTTCGTGTTCGATTCCGCTGAGCACGCCAAGCAGCGCTTCGCGCTGGAGGACCTGGGTCCCGTTTACTCCCGCCTGACCAACCCCACGGTGGAAGCAGTGGAAAACCGGGTGACCTCGCTGGAAGGTGGCGTGCATGGCGTCGCGTTTGCTTCCGGTCAGGCTGCGGAAACGGCCGCGATTCTGAACCTCGCTGGCGCAGGCGACCACATCGTGACCTCCCCTCGCCTCTACGGAGGTACCGAGACCCTCTTCCAGGTCACCCTGAAGCGTCTGGGAATCGACGTGACGTTCGTGGAAAACCCTGACGATCCAGAGTCTTGGCAGGCAGCGGTTCAGGACAACACCGTGGCCTTCTACGGCGAGACCTTTGCCAACCCGCAGGCGGACGTGCTCAATATCCCCGTGATCGCAGAGCTGGCCCACAAGAACCAGGTACCGCTGATCGTGGACAACACCTTGGCTACCGCCGCACTGGTTCGCCCGCTGGAACTGGGCGCGGACGTCGTGGTGGCATCCCTGACCAAGTTCTACACGGGCAACGGTTCCGCTCTGGGCGGCATCCTCATCGATGGTGGCAAGTTTGACTGGACCGTAGAGCGCAACGGTAAGCCAGTCTTCCCCGGCTTCGTCACCCCAGATCCTGCCTACCACGGACTGAAGTACGCTGACCTGGCCCCAGCCGCTTTCGGCCTCAAGGCACGCGTGGGTCTGCTCCGCGATACCGGCGCTACGCTGTCCGCCCTCAACGCATGGGTCATCGCGCAGGGTCTGGACACCCTGTCTCTCCGCGTGAACAAGCACAATGAGAACGCCCGCGCGGTTGCCGAGTTCCTGGCTGCCAATGACAAGGTCGGCACCGTGAACTACGCGGGTCTTGAGTCTTCCCCGTGGTACTCCGTCAAGCAGGAACTGGGCTTGGATTACACCGGTTCCGTGCTCGCGTTCGATCTGAAGATCGAGGATGCCAACAGCGATGCCGCCCGCGACCTGGCATGGAAGTTCATCGATGCCCTGAAGCTGCACTCCAACCTCGCCAACGTGGGCGACGTGCGCTCCCTGGTGGTTCACCCCGCCACCACCACGCACTCTCAGTCCGATGAGGCTGGTTTGGCTCGCGGTGGTATCACGAAGGCCACCGTGCGCCTGTCCGTGGGTATCGAGGACATCGATGACATTCTGGCCGATTTGAAGCGCGGCTTCGAGGCCATTTAGTCTAAGGTTCACTGCATGTGTGTGGCGCACATCACGCCACACTTTGTGACCCTTTTCCACGCGCTCCGAAGGAAACCCCATGGTGAACGTTGACCTCCTACCCGCATCAGGGCAGTCCACCACGATTTCCGTGGGCGATGTGGTCACCGAGGCCGGCGTCACCATTCCGGATGTGCAGATCTCCTTCTTCGCCTTCTACGACGCCACCTCTGCCGATCCGAACTACGCCGATTTCTCCGAAGGTCCCGAGCCCGGGCTGGATGTAGACCAGCGGCCCATACTTCTGATCGAGCACGCGCTCACTGGCGATGGAAACCTGGCCGACTGGTGGTTCGAGATGGTCGGTCCGCACAAGCCGTTAGACACTACGCGCTACCTGATCTTGTGCAGCAACGTCCTGGGCGGATGCATGGGATCCACGGGACCCTGTTCGCCACACCCGGACGGCAAAGCGTGGGGTTCGCGCTTCCCCGGTATCTCCATCCGGGACATGGTCACCGCCGAAAAGGCACTGATTGAT
Source organism: Corynebacterium dentalis (assembly GCF_900232865.1). Lineage (GTDB taxonomy): Bacteria > Actinomycetota > Actinomycetes > Mycobacteriales > Mycobacteriaceae > Corynebacterium > Corynebacterium dentalis. Next base: position 161,188 of record NZ_OCTS01000002.1, read on the forward strand.
GCACTCGGCATCTCCCACATTCAAGCCGTGATCGGCGCCTCGATGGGTGGCGCGCGCACGCTCGAATGGACACTGATGTTCCCCGATTACGTGGGGGCCGCGCTCCCCATCGCCGTCAGCGCCCGCGCCTCCGCGTGGCAGATCGGTCTGCAATCCAGCCAGATCCGCTTCATCGAAAACGATCCGCACTGGCACGGCGGTGACTACTACGAAACCGGCCACACCCCTGCGGAAGGCATGGGCCAAGCCCGGAGGATCGCTCACTTGACCTATCGCGGTGAGCTGGAGATTGACGAGCGGTTTGGCGTCGACCCACAAAGAAACGAAAACCCCTACGGCGCGTATCGCCGGGCTGACCAGCGGTTCGCCGTGGAGAGCTACCTGGACCGGCAGGCTGAAAAGTTAAAGGAACGTTTCGACGCAGGCAGCTATGTTGCCCTCACTGATGCCCTCAACCGGCACGATGTGGGGCGTGGGCGCGGCGGAATGAATGCGGCCTTGGCGAAATCGCAAGTGCCGACGATGATCGCTGGTGTGGACACGGACATTCTGTACCCGTGGCACCAGCAGGAGCACCTGTCGCGCAACTTGGGAGACTTCATCGGGCTATCTCAAATCACATCCCCGACCGGCCACGATGGATTCTTGATCGAAGGCCGTCAGATGGGATTGATTCTGCAGAAGTTCCTACTCAAGGCCGAGCACATCTGCCAGGACGTGCGGGAGTAAGCGGCTAGCTTCCCAGGGGATCCACGCTGACGGCGATCCACAGCATCGCGAAACCCAGCAGGGCGGTGAAAAGGGAATCGAACTTCCTGCTCCGCACCGCCAGCACGCCCATGATGCGGGAATCCACCAGCCAGCGGATCACCGCGAGGTACACCAGTGCCCCGCCCAGCACGGACGCTCCGCGGCGCCAGTGCTCCTGCGCGATCCACAGCAGAGCAAACACAACCATCACCGCGAACAAGCCCACCAACACTCGCTGCGCCACGGCAGGGAGCGGCGAAGCGGGGACGGCGCGGTCATGAGGATTGTCCAACAGCCGGGCGCGGGCGTCGCCCACTTGGGCAGGCTTGGACACCTCGTGGCCCTTATCGATCAGAGGCTGGCGCTCGTTCGGCGACTGTACGGGGTGGGACATGCAGAAACCTTGGGCGTAGTTACGCTAGCGGGTTACTTGTTGAGCTTTTCAGCGCGCTCGACCACGTTGCGCACCAGGAATGCGCGGGTCAATGGGCCCACACCGCCGGGGTTGGGGGAAACGAAACCAGCGACGTCCCACACGTCTGGGTGCACATCACCCAACAGTTTGCCGTCCTTGCGGGAGACACCCACGTCCAGCACTGCTGCGCCGGGCTTGATCATGTCCGTGGTGAGCATGTGTGGCACGCCAGCAGCGGCCACGATGACATCCGCGTTCTTCGTCTCTGCAGCCAGATCCTTGGTACCGGTATGGCACAGGGTGACGGTGGAATTTTCTGACCGGCGGGTCAGCATCAAGCCAATGGGGCGACCCACGGTCACTCCGCGGCCAATCACCACTACCTTGGCTCCGTTGAGCTCCACGTCGAAGCGGCGGAGCAGGGAGATTGCGCCGTTCGGGGTGCACGGCAGCGGCGCTGGCTCGTTGAGCACGAGCTTGCCAAGGTTCACCGGGTGCAGGCCATCGGCATCCTTGGCGGGATCGATGCGCTCCAGCACGGCGTTCTCATCGAGGTGCTTCGGCAAAGGCAGCTGCACGATGTAGCCGGTGCAGGCTGGATCCTCGTTGAGCTCGTCAATCGTGGCGTTCAGCTCTTCTTGGGAAACATCCGCCGGTAGATCCTTGCGGATGGAGTTGATGCCCACCTGTTCGCAATCGCGGTGCTTCATGCGGACATAGGACTGGCTGGCTGGATCCTCACCGACCAACACGGTGGCCAGTCCCGGGGTAACACCCTTGTCACGAAGCGCATCCACGCGGGTCTTGAGATCCGCAAAGATCTCATCGCGGTACATATTTCCATCCAGTTTGGTAGCAGCCATGCGCCCCATTATTCCACGCTCATTCTCCGCCGGGGAATCCGAACTGGCGCCACGCCTCATACGTGGCTACAGCAGCCGCATTAGACAGATTCATGCTGCGCCGCCCGGGAAGCATGGGGATGCGCACCTGCTGGGTGATGCGTGGATGGGTCAGCACCTCCTCTGCCAAACCAGTGGGCTCCGGACCAAACAGCAGCACGTCCCCCGGCTGGTACTCAATATCCGTATGCCACACGTCCGCGTGGGCGGAAAACGCAAAGATGCGGGATTTAGGAAGTGCCATGAAGGCCTCGTGAAAATTCGCGTGCTGGGTGACATCCGCCAGATCGTGGTAATCCAAGCCCGCGCGCTTGACGTTCTTTTCGTCGAAATTGAAACCCAACGGACCCGCAAGATGCAACGATGCGCCAGCACCGGCGCACATGCGGATCGCGTTGCCCGTATTCGGAGGGATGACCGGGCGGTCAAAAATGACGTTGATCAGCCCGGCGCGTGGTGGCGTCACCTCATCTGAGCTGCGCGTTGTTGGGTCTTGAACCACGAGAAACCATCTACCTGTAGAAACGAATATATGACTAAGAGCATTGATGTAACCCTCTTTGGCGCCACTGGTTTTGTGGGTCGCCTCACTGCAGAGTACCTGGCCAACCATGCTCCCCAGGGCGCGACCATCGCCTTGGCCGGGCGTAACCAATCCAAGCTGGAGAAGGTACGCAGCGAGATCGCTCAGGACTCCGGCGTGGAGACCGTACGCGAGTGGCCAATCATTGTCGCCGATTCTTTTGATGCCCCCTCCCTGCACAACCTGGCCGAGCAGTCCACCGCCATCATCTCCACCGTGGGTCCTTACACCCGCTACGGCGAGGAGCTGGTGCGCGCATGTGCTGAAGCCGGCACCCACTACGTGGACCTGTGCGGTGAGGTGCTGTTCATGCACCGCACGATCTCCAAGTTCCACTCCACCGCCGAGAAGTCCGGTGCCCGGATCGTGCACGCCTGTGGCTTCGATTCCGTTCCCAGCGATATCGGCATGCTGATGCTGCATGAGGCCGCCAAGGAATCCGGCGAACCTCTCACCGAGGCCACCATGCTGGTCAAGATGAAGGGTGGCCTGTCCGGAGGAACTATCGATTCCATGCGCGTGCAGACTGCAGAAGCCAAGAAGGATCCCGAAGGCGCCCGCGCCATCGGTGACCCCTACGGCATCAGCGCAGACCGCGCCGCTGACCCCGCCCAGGACGATTCTGAGCTGGGATCCCAGCCAGACATCGGCATCATCAACACCGCAGAGCACGGTGGCCCACAGGGATGGGCAGGGCCGTTCTTGATGGCTGGAAGCAATACGCGAGTTGTGCGTCGTTCCAATTCCCTCCTGGACCACGCCTACGGCCCACGCCTGCGCTACGGCGAGTACCTCCCCACCGGCACCGGCATCAAGGGCCGGTTGCGCGCATTCACCATGGCCGGCGCGCTGGGGCTAGGATTCACCCTGCTCAACGTGGACAAACTGCGCCCACTGCTGTCCCGCTGGGTGCCAGAACCAGGCGAAGGCCCATCCAAGGAAGAGCGCGAAAATGGCTTCTTCAAGACCACGCACTACGGCACCACCGAGTCTGGCAAGCGCTACATCTCGACGGTATCTGCGCAGGGCGACCCCGGTTACAAGGCCACTACCGTCATGCTCAGCGAAGCTGCACTGGCATTGGCACTGGATCAGGACAAGCTGCCGGAACGTGCAGGAGGAATCCTCACCCCAGCCACCGCATTGGGAACCGCTTATGCCGATCGTCTGCGCGCCGCAGGCCTGACGATCACCGCAGAACGGGCCTAACGGGCGTAACCACTACGCACAAACCCTGCGTTTACTGCGCATTAATGCAGATCATTCCCTATCCTTGTTCCTCATGGGAATCTTTGTGAATGCGTACTCCACCGTCCGGGATGACGTTGCCTGGACGGGCTCGGGTGCCGGTCCGACGTACGTTCGCTCGCTGGTGGAGCCGGAGGAGGTTGGCCCTTTCGTCGCAGAATTGGCTGCTGGCAGCGAGGCGCTGGACCTGCAGGAGCACCTCAACGGCTTCGCCGGATACGCCCGCGACCAGGGAATCGAGCGCGCCGGGGAGTACAACCCCACCATTCACTCCGTGTTTCAACACATCTTCCAGGTGCGCCGGCACTATGTCTTCGAGCGCCCAGAAGATTTCTCCTTGACAGAATTTTCCGCGTGGGCCAAGGAAGCCAATGCGATCTTCCTTCTGCCAGACGGCACCGTCCGCAATGCCGATGGCGCAGACCTGCTGGACCCGCAGAATTCCTCCGGTCAGGAGATTCTTTCCGCTCCCCACACCGAGCTAGCCACGGCCCGCAGGGATCGGATTCGCGGCAGGCTGTGGGAGGAAGGCATCCGCATCAGCCCGTTCTTGCCACCGGTCATTGGTGAGACGGAGGTTGTGGTGCGCCGCCCGTCCGAGATTCTGGAGCGTGCGCAGACTTTGGTGACGCTGGCGCGCATCGCGGTGGACGTGGTGGCCGGGCAGTCCGTGGACGTGGACAGCCAGCTGGGCCGCATCGGTGTTCGTGATGATCGCGTTGGTGCGGATCGCAGCGGTGGTTCTTCGGTGACGGGAAGCGAGCGTAGTTTTCTCGACGCCGTGCGCCGGTTCAATACCATCGGTTCTGTCGATTCCCCGGTGTATCCCACCGAACTGACCGAGCAAGCGTTCCAGGTCCAGTGGGGTTTTGTGGCCTCAGAGATGCTGGGATGGGCCATTGGAGTGACGCAGACGGATCCGTTTGAGCTCAACGCCCCGGATCCAGAGAAGCTGGCCACGCAGTTGTTGGATTCCGGTGCCGCGTCCCACGTGCCCCCGCAGCCGCTGTCCTTAATCTGCGATGCGCTGGAGTACACGTTTTCTCTGCGCTGGTTTGCGGTGGATCAGGCGCTCAAGGCTGCTCAAGATGAGGCCGGTGCTGGTTCTGCCGGAGCTGGGGCTCCGTTCCAGCTGGAGCCTGCCCAGGAATCGATCCTGCTGGAGCGCCACCGCGCGCTGGCATGGCTGGTCAACCCCACCACAGACTACGAAGACGTGGATCTGTCTACATAGTCAAGCCGCGATGGCGTTCGAAGAACGCTAGGACCTCGTTAGTTGCCGTGATGGTGTCATTCGTGCGGTTGGATTCTCCGCCTTCGCCACGCCTGACTTCTCCGACACCTGAGGATCCCTTCATCTCGCCCGGCCAGGTGTGCGCCGCATCGGCGATGGAGATGTGCATGACCTCGGAGTTATTCGCGCAGCTGGGCCATTCCACTCGGTTGACCTTGCTGGTCACGGTCACCACGCGCGGAGCGCCGAAGCAGCCGGAGCGTCCGGCGTACAGGCTGGCTACTCGCATCGGGGCCAGGTAAGGGCTGCCGTGCCGGGTACCTCCGCGGTATTCAATGGTCTCGTCTTCGCGCCCGTGAATCTCCAAGAACGGCGTGGTGGGAGCTTTGACAAAGCGCACGCTGTCTGGCTTCGCTGGATCAGATTGCCGTGTGGCACAACCCTTCCATGTCCCTGGGTAGTAGGCACCAGCCACGCTGGCGATGGCTGAGAACTGGTGCGGCATGTCGCACGCCAGCTTCAGCCCCAGCCCACCGCCGTTGGACATGCCCGCCGCGTAGATGCGGGTGGCGTCCACGGAGTACGTTGCGCTCAAGCGGTCCAGCAGATCGCGGACGAACTGCTGATCCTGCCCATTGGAGGTCTTGGAATAGGGCGCGCCTTCCCACGCTTTGCCTTTGCCTTCGGGGTAGACCACGATGGCTCCGTCGCCCCCGTCTTTGCCCCATGCGGCGCCGAGGCCGGAGTATTCGGCCATGCTGGTGGGCGTTTCCTCGTATCCGTGGAATGCCATGACCAGCGGAGTGGGCTCCCCGTCCGCTGCTGCTTTCGGCACTTGGACGTAGGCAGCGCGACGTTCGCCTCCCGTGGTCACCCAAATGCGCGCGGAGTGGCCCGGAGCAGGGGCATCGAGGATGGTGCCCTGGCCGTGCGAGGTTCGCGCCACGGGAGCGATATCGGGCTTTTCGCCCTCCGGCATGCGCGGGACGGCCTCGTTGGACTTGGTATTGCTCTCTGGCTCTGCCGCCACCAGTTGCTTTTCCAGATCGGCTGTTGACCAGCCGGTTGTCCGTTGTGCAGTCACTCCTATGGAGATCGCTACCACCACGAGCAGCGCAGCAAGGCACGCCGCGGCGATGCGGCGGCGCTTGTATTGCTGCGGGGTGGGTCGGTGAGTCACATCGTTGATTTTGGTAATCGGTCTCATCAGTGTCAAAGCACCGCGCCGCCAGCTGGGGGTTTATGGCCAGGGTCACGGCAATGGGGTTGGTGCACGCTCACTGGAAGTCTCGCGATCGGCTTCCCAGTTGCGCCGCCTGCCCCATCCCCGCGGCCACCAGCTCCGCTTCCACCGGCTCGATCAGATCCGCCGTCACGGATGCCGCGCCCGTGGAGTTGTACACAATCCCGCGGATCACCACCAGGCGCGTGCTCAGCGCCTCCACGCGCTGCTTGCTCCACAGTCCCTTGGTCACCATCACGTTGGCCATCCCGGTTTCGTCCTCAATGCCGAAAAACACGGCGCCACCTGCTGTCATGGGACGTTGTCTGTGCGTGACCACCCCTGCCACCCGCACGCGTGTTCCGTTGGGTGCCGTCAGTAATCTTTCCGACGCCACCACGGCCGCCCCTCCGCGAATCTGCCCCGCCTTCGCTCCTGTCCGTATGGGCTGTTCGTGCCACGAGTTGAGGTAGCCCCGCAGCAATTCCACGGGGTGTCCCTCCGGGGTGACCCCGGTGCTGGCCAGATCCGCAGCGGCCAATTCAAACGAGCTCATGCCGGGCAGGGCGGGCGCGTCCAGGTGTGACGTTCCAGGCAGCATCCCTGCACGTTCGGTCGCTGCGATACCGGCTGCCCATACGGCCTGCCTGCGGGACATTCCCAGCGGCTCTAGGGCTCCGGCTCGGGCCAGGTGTTCCACTTGTGCCACCGTCAGGTCCGCCTCGCGGGAGAGGTCGCTGATGCTGTGGTATTCGCCAAGCCGCTCGCGGACATCGACGATCCGCTCGGCTACGGCCGTGCCGATGCCGGTGATGGAGGCCAGTCCCAGCCGGATGGAGCCCACCGGTTCCGCGGTGCCGCGGCCCAGCCCGTGAATGCCGCGGGGTTGGTTGTGGGGTGAGTCCGGCGTCGGACAATTAAGATCCGGACAATCCACCACGGTGTCCGCTTCCACACCGGATTCGTTGATGTGGACGGGGAGGATGCGCACGCCGTGGCGCCGGGCATCGGCAATCAAGGACTGCGGCGAGTAGAAACCCATCGGCTGGGCGCGCAGCAAAGCCACGCAGAACTCGGCCGGGTAATGGTGCTTTAACCAGGCAGAATAGTAAACCAGCGAGGCGAATGACTGCGCGTGGGATTCAGGAAAACCGTAGGAGGCGAACGCCACGATCTTGTCCCACAACCGGTCTGCCACCTCGCCGGTGATGCCGTTGGTGTCCCGCAGGCCCTCGTAGAAACGGGTGCGCATCTGCTCCATCTTCTCCGGCGAGCGCTTGGAGCCCATCGCGCGGCGCAGGGTATCGGCCTCTGCCCCGCTAAACCCGGCGGCATCCACCACCACCTGCATGAGCTGCTCCTGAAACAGCGGGATGCCCAGGGTTTTCGTCAGGGCGGGCTCTAGGCAGGGGTGGTCGAAGGTGACGGGCTCCTCGCCGTTGCGTCGGCGGATGTACGGGTGCACGGATCCGCCTTGGATAGGGCCCGGCCGGATCAGCGCGACTTCCACCACGAGGTCGTAGAACGTCCGCGGGCGTAGGCGGGGCAGCGTGTTGAGCTGCGCGCGGGATTCCACCTGGAACACGCCGATGGCATCGGCGCGGCTGAGCATGTCATAGACCTCTTTTTCCACGGGGTCTAGCCGCCACAGCTCGATGTTGCGCCCGCCGCGGTGGGTGCGGACTTGGTCCAGGCCGTGATGGATGGCCTCCAGCATGCCCAGGCCCAGCAGGTCGAACTTCACAAGGCCCACGGTGGCGCAGTCGTCCTTGTCCCACTGCACCACGCTGCGGTTTTCCATGCGCGCCCATTCTGTGGGCACCACGTGGGCGATTGGCCGGTCGCAGATCACCATGCCGCCGGAGTGAATGCCCAGGTGGCGGGGCTGATTCTTCAGCTGTTCCGCAACACTGCTGACGATCTCCGGTGGTTCTTCCGTCCCCCGGGACCACGCATCCACGAGGCCGGGGGCGTAGCCCAGCGCTCGGGCGGCATCGCGCAGCGCTCCCTTGCGGCGGTAGGTGATGACGTTGGCCACCTGCGCAGCGTTATCCCGGCCGTAGCGGGAGTAGACGTACTGGATGGCTTCTTCTCTGCGTCCGGATTCGATGTCTACGTCGATATCCGGCGGCCCGTCGCGCTCTGGGGACAGGAAGCGCTCAAACAGCAGACCCGCGGCCACTGCGTCCACGTTGGTGATCCCTAGGGCAAAGCACACCGCGGAGTTAGCTGCCGACCCGCGCCCTTGGCACAGGATGTTGGCGGAGTGGCAGAAGCTGACGATGTCATGAACGATCAAAAAGTATCCCGGAAACCCGAGCTTGTCGATGACGTCTAGCTCTCTATCGATCATCGCCCAGGCCTTCGCGGTGGCGGAGTTGGCAGTGTCTGCCTCTCCCGCTGTGTCCGGCCGCGCCCCATAGCGCACCGTGGCTCCGCGATAGGTCTCCTCCCGCAGCCAACTCATCTCTGTGTGCCCCGGTGGCACGGGAAAATTGGGCAGGTTCGGCGCAATGAGGTTGAGCGTGAAGGCGCATTCCTGCGCGATCTCCACCGTGTTCGCCACGGCCTCCCTGAGCCACGCGTTATCGCCCGCCAGCTGGAGCATCTCCTCTCCCGTGCGCAGCCACGCCCCGCCCAGCGGATGTGTCGTGGCCTCGGCCGCGCCCACGTCTTTATGCTCGTGCAGCGCACGCTTAACCCCGGCCAGCCGTGCTTGGTGTGGCACCGCGCAGGTGGGCACGCTGCTCACAAACTCCCGCAGCCCCCATCGTTTTGCCAGGGCATGCAGCTGTTCGTTGCGGTCTGCGTCAATGGGCTGCATCGTCTGTTGCAGCTCCACTGCACAGTTTTCTTTACCGAATGCACGCACGATTTCTTTTATTTTCGACGCCATACTCCACCCCACCACCACTATCCAATGGCAGCCGCCTTGTTCATCGAAGGCATAGCGGGCGAGCTCCTCCATCGGCGGGTAGACCACCACATTTTTGTCCCGGTCCGCCATGTGCGCGTCTGTCATCGCCCGCGAGAGCCGGCGATACCCTTCCTCGCCTCGGCACAGCACCGCCAGCGGCTCTGCCTGCGCCCCACTTGTGGACAGCTCCGCACCGAATACCGTAGCTACTCCGCGTTCCGCCGCAGCGGCGGCGAAACGCGCGGCACCATAAAACCCATCCCTATCCAGGCAGGCCAGAGCACTAATCTCAAGTTCGGCAGCTTGCTCTACGAGGTCTTCCGGTTCGCTGGCTCCGCGCAAAAAGTTATAGGCACTGCAAGCATGAAGTTCCGCAAAAGGCACTGCCTGGGCAGCCCGGGCGGCGCGGCGTTGGCGTCGATCTTCCTGCTCACCAGAACCCGCGTCATCGAAGAACTCGACCCGCTTACCTTCACCGATGCCCACCGCATGCAAAGTACCGGCCGACTTGCTGGAGAGGATCCTCTCCAACCGCGACCAGCTCAGCGATGCAGCGTTCATAGACACGCTTGCAGCTTAGCGCATATTGGTTCATATGTTCTATATAATGCTCTCTTTCAACTCTTTCCTCGAAACCCCTAGTTCCCGCACGAGAAAAATGGCAAACTAGACCGAGTTGTTCATTTTGTGGGCTGGGTGCTAAATTTTCCCCCAACCCTTAGGCCGCCTCACCGGCCAACTCGACGAAAGAAAGAGGACCCACATGTCCCTTCGCAAAAAAGCAGCAGCCACCATCGTTGCAGCAGCCGCAGCATTCTCCCTGGCAGCCTGCGGTGACGATGCAGACACCATCAAGGTCGGCACTACCGACCAAGGCCAAGAGCAGTGGCAGGTCTTCGAACAAGAAGCCAAGGCACAGGGCCTGAACGTGGAACTCGTCAACTACGGCGATTACTCCCTGCCCAACCGCGCGCTGGAAGACGGCGAAATCGACGTCAGCAACTTCCAGCACCTCATGTTCCTCGCAGACTACAACGTCAACAGCGATGCAGACCTGACCCCCATCGGCGCCACCGAAATCATCCCGCTGGCCATCTACTACAAGGATCACAGCGAGCTGAAGGACATCGAGGAAGCCGGCGAAGTCGCCATCCCGAATGACCCAACCAACCAGGGACGCGCCATCAACGTGCTGGTCCAGGCCAAGCTGGTCACCCTCCGCGAAGAAGGCCTGCTGGCGCCCACCCCAGCTGACATCGACCAGGACAAGTCCAAGGTCAAGGTCACCCCAGTGGACGCAGCCCAGACCGTCACCTCGTACATGAGCGGCACCCCTTCCATCATCAACAACTCCTTCCTGGAGCGCGGCGGCATCGATCCACAGAGCGCCATCTTCGGCGATAACCCAGAGGCTCCCGAGGCCCAGCCGTACATCAACGCTTTTGTGACCACTCAGGAGCACAAGAACGATGAGCAGCTGCTCAAGCTCGTTGACGTGTGGCACTCCCAGAAGGTTCAGGAAGCCATCGAGCGTCAGTCCAAGGGCACCTCTGTTGAGGTGAAGAAGGATGGCGAGGAGCTGGAAGGCATCCTCGCTGACGTCGAACAGAAGATTCACGAAAGCAAGTAACCACAGCGCACGAATCGGCCTCGATAACCTCTACACACCAAGGATTCCCATGGCTGAAACGGCCACACACACCGGCACCAGCGTCGAGTTCCGCAACGTCACCAAGGTCTTCAAACAAGGCCGGAAGGAAGTCACGGCGCTCAAGAACGTCAGCATTTCCATCCCGTCCGGCTCCATCGTGGGCATCATCGGTTACTCCGGTGCCGGCAAGTCCACCCTGGTTCGCCAGATCAACGGCCTGGATCGCCCCAGCTCCGGCGAGATCCTGTTGGATGGCAAGGACATCGTCCCCCTGAAGGAATCGCAGATGCGCAAGCTGCGTTCCAACATCGGCATGATCTTCCAGCAGTTCAACCTCATGACGTCGCGCAACGTGGAAGGCAACATCGCCTACCCACTGAAGCTGCAGGGTATGGGCGCAGCCGAGCGCAAGGCGCGCGTGCAGGAGCTGCTGGAGTTTGTGGGCCTGTCCGATAAGGGCAAGGCCTACCCCGAGCAACTCTCCGGTGGACAGAAGCAGCGCGTGGGCATCGCCCGAGCGCTGGCCACCAACCCAGAGCTGTTGCTGGCCGATGAGGCCACCTCCGCCCTGGACCCCTCCACTACGCACGACGTGCTGGAACTGCTGCGCAAGGTCAACCGCGAGCTGGGTATCACCATCGTGGTGATCACTCACGAGATGGAAGTGGTGCGCAGCATCGCCGACCGCGTGGTGGTCATGCAAGGCGGCGAGGTCGTGGAAGAAGGCACGGTCTACGATGTCTTCTCCAACCCCCGCACCGCTGTGGCCTCCAACTTTGTGGCTACCTCCCTGCGCAATACGCCGGACATGGTGGAATCCGAGGCGTTGCAGTCCAAGTCCGGTCGCCTGTTCACCGTGACCATGGCGGAGGGCATCGGATTTTTCGACGCCATCTCCAAAGCTTCCCACGCAGGTGTGACAGTCAATATCGTCCACGGTGGAATCACCACGCTGCAGCAGCACAGCTTCGGCAAGCTGACGATGCGCATGTCCGCCTCCACCCCACAGGCGGAATCCGCAATCGAAGAGTTCTACCAGACCATGCAGGCCAACACCGAGATTGAGGAGATCCGATGAGCACAGACAACACGATGATTCTGGCTCAGATGGACTGGGATCGCCTGGGTGGATTCTTCCAGGACGCCATCTGGGACACCCTCTACATGGTCTCCGTGACGCTGCTGCTTTCCGGCATCTTGGGACTGTTGCTCGGATTGCTGCTGTACACGACTCGCAGCGGCGGCATCCTAGAGAACCGCCCGGTGTACTTCTTGCTGAACTTCCTGGTGAACTTCTTCCGCCCCATCCCGTTCATCATCTTGCTGACCGCCATTGGTCCACTGACGGATGTGCTGGTGGGCACGCGTATTGGTACCGAGGCTGCGATCGTGGGCATGGTGGTGGCCGCCACCTTCGGTGCTGCGCGCATCGTGGAGCAGAATTTGGTGTCCATTGACCCAGGTGTGGTGGAAGCTGCGAAGTCCATGGGCGCTTCTCCGCTGAAGATCATCACCTCGGTGATCATCCCCGAGGCCCTCGGCCCTCTGATTTTGGGCTTCACTTTCGTGTTCATCGCGATTGTGGATATGTCCGCGATGGCCGGATACATCGGCGCTGGTGGTTTGGGAGACTTCGCCATTGTCTACGGCTACCGCTCCTTCAACGACCAGGTCACGTGGATCACAGTGCTGGTGATCATCGTGATTGTCCAGATCGCTCAGCTTCTGGGCAACTGGGCGGCGCGCAAGATCATGCGCCGGTAGTTTCCGCTGGCTGGTCGGCGCCTTCCTCTCGCCGGGCCGCTACTCTCGATAACAAACCCACCTGGTTTCCCGGGTGGGGTTGTTGTGTCGAAGCGGGCGTGCTGTTACTTGTCGTCGTCAATCAGAATCACAGCATCGCTGTTCACACCGACGATGACCACGTCGTCCTCGGCGCCATCCGTCTTCACGCGAAGGGTCTTGGTCTCGATGCCTTCGGACTCTTCGTAGCCTTCGAAGGTTCCTTCCACGGACTTGCCTTCCACCTGGAAGCTGATGTGCTTACCGATGTGGTTGTAGAGGTCGTCTGCTCGTGCGCTTGATGGTCCGATGTCGCTAGCCTCGCCAGCGCCCGTGCTTGAATTTTCATTGCTCATGCAATCTAGGGTACCAGTAGAAAATTGCACGGGTATTGAGATTTCGGAAGCGAGTGCTCATCCAGATGTTGAATCGGTGGGATTCTCGCGCCTTCACAACTTCGCACGTTTTCGCATCAAATCATCCCTCGTTGACGAAGATAGCTTCGATCATCCGGTCTACTGTCGAAGTTGCTGAATTGAGAGCAAACTCGGAATCCCCATGCCTGGCGACCCAGACTGCAAGCTCGTTCATTGCACCGGACAGGGCCAATGCCAATGGTTCTAGTTCAGAAAGCGAAACCATCCCACTCAACCCTTCGCGAAGCGCTTCAACTGAGGCCCCCTGATCCATCTGGCGCCATTCGTTCCACCCCAAAATGTTTGGAGCTTCCACTAGGAGCATCCTCGTTGATCGCGATCCCGAGGCCTCAACCAGGAAAGCTCTGCTTCCCTTCTTGATTCGTGACAGATCTGAATTTTCATTTTGCACTGCCTGTTCGATTGCCAGGCGGATTCTCTCATGCTCTGTCCGAACTACTCCACGGAATAACGAAGTCTTATCACCGAAATGGTGGTACATCGCCCCCCGCGTTACTCCCGCCCGTCGGCAAACTTCAGTCATTGAAGTTGCCGCGAAACCTCGCTCTATGAAAACTTCCGTTGCAACTTCCACCAGCCGCTGAGCCGTTCTCCGCGCATCTTCTGCCGTTCTTCTAGGCACTCAACTTCCTTTACATACACCCTGTACGTAAAGGAAGGAACTGTCTTGTATTTCTCCAGCTTTTATCCAGTCATTCTCGTGAAAGATACCTCTGCTTGCGCACAATTTTTCATTCAACACTTCGGCTTCTCATCGACCTTCACATCACAGTGGTACATGAGTCTCGAAAACGATGGCTCCGAACTGGCACTTCTTTCTCACAATCACGAAACTATTCCAGATAATTTTCGGAACCACACCACTGGGCTAATCCTCAACTTTGAGGTAGAGGATGCAGAACTGGAGTTCAGCCGTCTTGTCCATAATGAACACTGTGTTGTGAAGCTTCCTCTCAAGGACGAGGATTTCGGCCAACGACATTTCATCCTTGAAGGCCCAGAAGGAATACTCATCGATGTGATCCAGAACATTGCCCCCTCCTCCACCTTCATCGAAAATTATTCGTCCTAGAATTTTCGATAGTTGTACTTTTTACAGAGCCCTTAAGAGTTTGCCGGCTACCTAGCGGCCGCTCTCTAGGACTTCCTGCACATCCAGCACCACCCAGGAGCTCGCGCGCTTCGGCTTGTCGCCGCAGGACCCCTTGGCCATCACCGACGGTCGGCTTTCTAGCTCCACGAGCCACCGGCGCCCAGTCGCACCGTCCTGCACTTCGCGCGTTGCCCGTCGCTTATCGCCCGGCTGGCTCTCAAGAGCGCTGATCTGCAACCCGGCCAGCGGAACGGTCTCCCCCGCATCGTGCAGCATCCGGCCCGCGGCCAGTTCCGCCACCTGCCCCGGCCCGTCCCACACTCCGCGTCCGCGGTTTCCCTGCAGCCAGAGTTCCCCTCGCTGCGCGTACTCCAGGATTTCGCTGGCGGAGTTCACCGCGTTGCGCCCGTAGGAGTAGTTTCCCGGCAGCAGCATCGTTGCTGGCGCAAAGCGGTGTCCCTTGGTGTGGGAGGTTTCCCAGACGTAGTCCCTAGGCCACTTTTCCGAGAGGTCAGACGCCAAAGGCCTGCCCCACACCGCACAGCACAGATCACGCCGGCCATGTGTGCACACCAGCAGCACGGGATGCTCCACTCGCTCCGCCCCCGGCGTATTTCCTGGCTGCGAAAGGTCCAGTTCCAGGATCGATTCCGGCCCGTCGACACGCATACGCTCGAGCACCGGCTGCGCTGGATCGCCCACTCCTGCCGACCAGCTGATGTAGAGCAAGGGCCGTAGGTCATCGGCTTCGTGGTGCTGTCCGGCGCGCCCCGGCTGCCGGATGAACTGCAGCTGCGCGCGATGGCTCTTGATGAACTTCTTGATCTGCTGCGATAGCTCCGCGCCCAGGGCTTCCCCGTCGAGGATGTCACGCCCCCACCCGCGCGGATGCTCCAGCGCGAGGATGACATTGCCCCCGCGTGCCGTCCCCGCCAGCTGTTCCCCGGTCAGCGTGGAGCAGACAGATTCCTTCCACTTCTCCTCATCATCCGGACCGCTCATGGCGATGCCGGCCAGTGGGTTTCTCCTCGTGGACATAGGTTTCAGGTTACCAGTGGGGTTTTTCCCCGACGCCACCTTCTCCCCGTGCTCCTTATCTCTCAGTACGAGGCCTCGATCCTCCAGGCGGTATCACGGCTGACCAGTAGGAACGCTCCGGGAGGATCTGCGGTGGCTACCTGCATTCGGGCGTAGCGTTTGCCGCGCGCCCACCATTGCTCATCCACGGGCCATGGCCCTGCCCATCCGGTGACCTCCACGCGCCGTCCACCCCACTGCAGGTAGGCAGGTTCACCACTGAGCAGCCCGCGTCCGGAGACGTGAATGGGCTGATCATCTCCAGTGCGCACCTCTACTTTTGCGGCGGGGTGGGCAGCCGAAGGGTATGTCATTCCCGAGTCCATCCCGGCAGCCTTCCCTGCTGCCTTCGCCCCAATGACCGAAGGCAGCGGGTGCAGAAGCTCTCCTTGCCACTGGCGCGTAGGCAAAGCACTGACCGACTCTGGGTCTTCGTCACCGTAGGGCACTGTCACCACTCTGCTGGCCACAGCTCGGCCTCCACGATGCACGGGCCGCAACACGTTGTGCACCCCGATGAGCGCTTGCGCGCGTCCGGCGGCAGCGCGGATGGCGCGCATTCCTTCATCGGGGCCGCCCCAGAGCGCGGACTCTACTTTGCCCGCGGGGACTGTCTCCACGGGCACGAGTTCCAAGGCGGCCACACCCACGGGCTCGCCGAAATGCTCCGTCTCAACATGGCTATCACCGCCCTGACCAGCACCATCCGCCGTGCTCGTGGTGCTCGCCGCGCCTGTCGGCGCCTGCTGGCGCAGCCGGGTAATCCATCCCTCCAGCTGCCACCGCACGCGCTGGGCGGTGTCCTCCTCCGTCAGAGGTTCCCGGCAGCGCCACACGCGCTCAATCATCGTGGCGCCCGCATAACCTGCCGGAGCCGAAAGGTAGGCCCGCACCGCCAACCGCAAACAGGCATCTCCCGCTGCGAAGAGCTCCGCGTGCAGCCGCGCTGCCACCTTTCTGGCCACAAAGGCTGCCGTTTCCGTATTGGCGATGGGCTCATCCATATCCTGCCGAACAGCAATAGCAGGAATATCCCGTCGCGGCGCCACCGCGCGATCGATATCCCCGCAGGCAATCCGGTGCCACTGAGCCCCGACCGCCCCAAACCGCGCAGAGACGTCCGTTCGCGGCAAGTTCGCGAAGTCTCCCATCGTGCGCACACCCAGCTGTCGCAGCACGTGAACGACCTCCTGCGAGCCAGCCAAAGCGGGTTCGCTGACCATCTCTCCCACGGGCAGACTCTGCACAAACTGCGGCCCGCTACCAGGCGCAATGTTCTTACCTCGACGCGCCGCCCACACCGCCGTGACGACATCATCTGCCGTGCCTGCCAAACAGTCCGCCTGCTGACGGACCGCTGCATCCAACAGCAGCTCCACCGCACAGTCTTCCCCGCCGTAGTACCGCGCCAAAGAATCAGCAGGGAAGGCCAGCAACCCCGGGCGCAGCGTCTCCACTCCGGCCGCCACCTGCTCGAGCGCAGTCAGCACATCATCGTGCACCGCGAGCTGGCGCGCGGGATCGTCATCAGCCACCGCCAACTGCGGACACACGGACAGCGCATGGCGCTGCTTCATCCCTTTCTTCACGCCCGCTTTCCGCGCCGCCGCATTGCACGCGTAAATCCGGTGTTCCGCGATCACCGCCGCGGGTTGCAGCAAATCCCATCCATGTGCTCTCCCGATGGCATAGACAGGCCAATCCGGAAACCATAGAACCGTCACGCGCTGACTCATCGGGCCATCTCCTGAAGCTCAGAAGTGGCGTCGGACAAAGAAACCACATCCATCCGCTCCCCCACCACGGCGTGGAAGCGGCGCGGAGGTTGGGATTTACCCCACACGCGGCCGTCGACTTCCACCCCGCGCACGCGGCCATATCCGCGGCCCAACCCGCGAATGCCCACCACGTGCGCATCAATGTTCAGCTGCACCTTCGGCCACGCATGGCCAGAAACCACCAGCGCGCAGCGGCTCTTATGCAACCGCGCCTCAACGGGACGCGCGAACGTGGGCGAGGCATTGGCGGCAGGACGATAAAAGACCATGTCCACGCCCTCCACCAACGTGCCCAACACCGCGGCCGCGTGCGGAGCCGGGTCCGGGATCACCACCACCCGCTCGAGGTCTCCCCCAGCGGCATCGATAGCAGCCAACGCCAACTGCGGATATCCCACGATGGCCACACAACTGCCGGCCTGCGTGGCCGCCACCAACAGATCCACGTGCACTGCGGGACAATCCGCCACGGCCGTCACCATCGCCCGTGGAATGCCGCCCGTATCGATCGCCTGCTCCAACCACGGCGGGCTCGGAAGTGTGTCCACCACGCGCGATTGAAAACTCTCCGGCGTGGACGTCTTCCCGGAAATCCGAGCCATCTTCTTACGTAGGTCATAGATAGTATGATCTAACTCTTGCTGCGTAGAACTAGCCATGGTGAACACCTCCTCTTAAGTCTCAATTAATGGTTTAACGTGCAGATTAACCGTCACGCCATGCGGCAAAGTGCATACTTTCACCGCCCTGTTCACTACGAACATATGTACTACACAGCCGAGACAACCAACCCGCGCATCGAGAATTAAATTAGAACACATGTTCGCTATAGTTAGCGTAAAACTCCCCATCCCCTACGTCAACTGCGCACCCTATCCACCACTGCTTCTACACTGGAACACCATGACTAACCGCACCCTCATCGTTGCCGCCCCCACCCCCGTGCGCGCCGCCACCTCAATCCTGCTGGGCTTGGCCGTTGCCGTCATGGCGATGCCCATCCCCAACGGCTTCAAGGTGATCGGCCTGGTTGTCTGTGTGGCCGCCGGGTTGATGGTGACTTTCAGCCATCCTTATCGACGTCGCGTCCGCGCCGCCGTGGAAGAGCGCAATGAAAAATACACCACCACAATCAGCCAGGTACTTCCTCTGTTCCCGCTCTGGCTGGCCCTGATGGTACTGCCCATCGTCACAGGAAGCTGGGTTCTAGCGGTCATCGTGTGGGTCATCGCCGCTGCGTACGCGTGGTTCGTCCACCCACAGCTGGACGGCACTGCCCATATCCGCCCCCTCGCGGACGATAACCGCCGCGCATAAAGCCCGGCACAAAGCCCGGCACAAAGCCCGGCACAAAGCTCAGCCCACACAGAAAGCCGGCCGCTCTTCCAAGAAATACCTTCTCGGAAAAAGCGGCCGGCTTTCTCATGTAGGTCACTGACAGGCTCCACAGAGCCCGCGCAGGAGACCTACTCCCACTCGATGGTTCCCGGTGGCTTGGACGTAATGTCCAGCACCACGCGGTTAACGTCCTCCACCTCGTTGGTGATGCGGGTGGAGATCTTCTCCAGCACGTCGTATGGGACGCGCGTCCAGTCCGCGGTCATCGCATCCTCGCTGGACACGGGGCGCAGCACGATCGGATGTCCGTACGTGCGTCCATCGCCCTGCACGCCCACGGAGCGTACGTCGGCCAGCAGAACCACTGGGCACTGCCAGATCGTGTCATCCAGCCCCGCGATGGTCAGCTCCTCGCGCGCAATTGCATCTGCCTTGCGCAGGATGGTCAGGCGCTCTTCGTTGACCTCGCCGATGATGCGGATGCCCAAGCCAGGACCAGGGAACGGCTGGCGTCCCACAATGACCTCGGGAAGACCCAGCTCGCGGCCCACCGCGCGTACCTCGTCCTTGAACAGCAGGCGCAGTGGCTCGACCAGCTGGAACTCCACGTCATCAGGCAGCCCGCCCACGTTGTGGTGGCTCTTGATGTTCGCGGTGCCGGAGCCGCCGCCGGATTCCACCACGTCTGGGTACAGCGTTCCCTGCACCAGGAAGTCCACGGAGGAACCTTCCGGAGCGGAGTCCAACACACCCGCCACGGCACGCTCGAAGGAGCGGATGAACTCTGCGCCAATAGCCTTGCGCTTGGCTTCCGGATCGGACACGCCAGCCAGCTTGTCCAAGAAGGCAGCGCGCTCATCCACCGTCACCAGGTTTGCTCCGGTGGCGGCCACGAAGTCGCGTTCCACCTGCTCGCGCTCGCCTTCGCGCAGCAGTCCGTGATCCACGAACACACAGGTCAGACGATCGCCGATCGCTTGCTGCACCAGAGCCGCCGCCACGGCGGAATCCACGCCGCCGGACAGGCCACAGATGGCGCGACCCTCAGGTCCCACCCGCTCCTGGACCTGCTCGATCAGCTGCTCGGCAATGTTGCCCGCCGTCCAGGTGGGCTCCAGGCCGGCCGTTTCGGTGAGGAATCGACGCAAAACTTCCTGCCCATGCGGTGAATGCAGAACCTCTGGGTGGTACTGCACACCGGCCATGCGGCGCTCGGGGCACTCGAAAGCGGCAACCGGAGCACCCTCGGAGGTGGCCGTCACCTGGAAACCCTCGGGGGCCTCAGATACGGAATCTCCGTGGCTCATCCACACCTGGTGCTCGGCCGCCAAGCCGGAGTGCAGCTCGCCACCGGTGACCTGCAGCGCGGTGCGTCCGTACTCACGCAGGCCGGTCTCTGCGACCGTGCCACCCAGGGCGTTGGTCATGGCCTGGAATCCGTAGCAAATGCCAAACACAGGCACGCCCAGGTTCAGGAGTTCTTCCTGCAGGGCTGGGGCGCCATCGACGTACACGGAGGACGGGCCGCCGGACAAGATCAGAGCTGCGGGGTTCTTCGCAGCCACCTCATCGGCAGGCATCGAGTGAGGGATGACCTCGGAGTACAAATTTGCCTCACGCACGCGACGTGCAATGAGCTGGGCGTACTGCGCGCCAAAGTCAACGACGAGAACTGGGCGCGGGGGCTGAATGTGGTCTGTCTCAGTCACAGGTACAGAGTCTACCTGCACGAACCGCGCTAGCGAACTACCAGGTCAACCTTCTGGAAGCTCTTCAGATCCGTGTAACCGCACTTGGCCATGGATCGACGCAAAGCTCCCACAATATTCTGCACGCCATAAGGGTTTGCAGTAGGGCCAAACAGCAGCTCTTCCAGCGGAAGTGTGCCGTAATCACCGGTGTAGCTCACCTCGCCACGTGGAGCCTTCGGGTGGCCCGCCACAGCTGGCCAGTACCACTCCGGTGCACCTGCGGACTCCGCCGCAGACAAAGGAGCTCCCAACGCTACGGCATCCGCGCCACAGGCGATGGCCTTGGCCACCTGGCCAGAAGTCAGCAGCTCAGAATCCGCGATGACGTGGACGTAGCGGCCACCGGTCTCATCCAGGTAGTCCCGGCGGGCAGCTGCGGCATCCGCGATGGCCGTGGCCATTGGAACGTCGATACCCAGCGATGCAGTGTTGGTGGTATCGCCAGAGCCCACGATCACCCCGGCAGCGCCGGTGCGCATCATGTGCATAGCCGTGGTGTAATCCACCACGCCACCAGCAATAACCGGCACATCGAGAGAACCGATGAACTCCTTCAAGTTCAGCGGCTCGCCATCCCGATGAACGTGCTCAGCAGAAACCAGAGTTCCCTGGATCACCAGCATGTCCAAGCCGGACTTAATCAACACGGGCGCCAGGTCAGCAGCGTGCTGCGGAGACACGCGCACCGCAAAGCGCACGCCGGAATCCCGCACCAGGCTCAAGCGCTCCAGCAGCAGATCTTGGTCCAGCGGCTGCGCATGCAGACGCTGGAGCACCTGGTTCGCCTCCCCGCTGTCCACGGTGAAGGGTGCGGTGGCGGCGGAGTTGGCGTCGGACGAAGAAACCTCACCGAACAACGAACGGCGGGCGGCCTCGGCCACCTCGCGCAGCGCGGCATCCAGATCCGCAGCGCGGCCCCACAGACCCTCGGCGTTGATGACAGGCAGACCACCCAGCTTGCCGAACTCGATGGCGAACTCCGGGGTCACCACGGCATCGGTGGGATGCGCCATCACGGGAATGTCGAAGTCATAAGCATCGATCTTCCACGTGGTGTCCACGTCATGTGAGCTGCGCGTACGGCGCGAAGGGACGATGTCCACCTGATCCAGGCCGTACACCCGGCGAGCCACCCGGCCGCGTCCAATATCCACAAATTCCTGCATGAATCTAACCTGTCCTAAAGCGCTTGAAAGCTAGCGAGCGGGGTTGTAATTCGGAGCCTCGACGATGCCCTGGACATCGTGGGGATGAGACTCGCGCAAGCCAGCGCCGGTGATCTGCACGAAACGAGCCTTGTGCAAGTCAGCGACGGTAGCGGCACCGGTGTAGCCCATAGCGGCACGCAGGCCACCCACGTGCTGGTGCAGCAAGGTCTCGATGGAACCGCGCACGGGCACGCGACCTTCGATGCCTTCCGGAACCAGCTTGTCCTCGGACTTGACGTCCGCCTGGAAGTAGCGGTCCTTGGAGTAGGAGCGCTTCTCGCCGGTCAGGCCGCGACCCTGCATCGCGCCCATGGAACCCATGCCGCGGTAGCGCTTGTACTGCTTGCCCGCGATGGTGACGGTCTCGCCTGGGGTCTCGTCCGTTCCGGCGAGCATGGAGCCCAGCATGACGGAGGAAGCACCGGCTGCCAGCGCCTTGGCGATATCACCGGAGTACTGCATGCCGCCATCGGCGATGATGGGCACGCCAGCCTTGTGGGCAGGCACAGCGGCCTCCATGATGGCGGTGATCTGTGGGGCGCCAACACCTGCCACCACGCGGGTGGTGCAGATGGAGCCTGGGCCGATGCCCACCTTGATGGCATCCGCGCCAGCGTCGATCATAGCCTGCGCCGCACCGCGAGTAGCGAGGTTGCCGCCGATGACATCCACGCGATCGCCGAACTCCTTCTTCACGCGAGCAACCATGTCCAGCACGCCACGGTTGTGCGCGTGCGCGGTGTCCACCACCAGGGCATCCACGCCAGCGTCCACCAGGGCGGTGGCGCGCTTCCAGGAATCCTCACCGGTGCCGATTCCGGCAGCCACCAGCAGGCGGCCAGAGGAATCCTTGGCGGAATCTGGGTACTTCTCGCGCTTGGCGAAGTCCTTGACGGTGATCAGGCCGGTGAGCTTGCCAGCACCATCGACGATGGGCAGCTTCTCCACCTTGTGCTCGCTGAGCAAGCGCAGCGCAGCTTCGGCAGATACACCTTCCTGTGCCACGATCAGCGGCATCTTGGTCATCACGTCTGCAACCTTGCTGCTGAAGTCCTCTTGGAAACGCATGTCGCGATTGGTGATGATGCCCACCAGCAGGCCAGCCTCATCGGTAACGGGCAGGCCGGAGATGCGGTACCGGGCGCACAGGTCATCCACTTCCTGAATGCTCATGTCTGGGGAGGCAGTCACGGGATCCGTGACCATGCCAGCCTCGGAGCGCTTGACGATCTCCACCTGCTGCGCCTGGTCCTCGATGGACAGGTTGCGGTGCAAAACGCCCACGCCACCCTGGCGAGCCATTGCCACGGCCATGCGGGCTTCGGTCACCGTGTCCATAGCGGCGGACAGGATGGGCACGTTGATGCTGATGTTGCGGGTCAGCTGCGTGGAAGTGTTGACCTTGGAAGGAATGACCTCCGATGCGTCTGGGAGCAGGAGAACATCGTCAAAAGTAAGTCCTACGAGTGAGACCTTTTGTGGGTCGTCGCCGCCGGTGGATACGGTCTGCGGGTTTGTCACGCCGTTTCCTTCCTCAATCTATCGATCTTGAATCTGTGCATCGTTCTGGATCACTGGGGTGGATCTTTTGGAGATTCACAATTTTTGCAAAATTGCCACGCTGGTACGTGGCTGGGGCATGCCACGCATGAATGTCTCAACAATACCGCGCTCACCGTGGATTGTTGTTCTCTGGGGCTATCTAGCAGGTAGTATGTGATCTGTGAGTTACGGTAATCATGACATGCCTCTGGATCCTTTTGCGGACGACCCAAACGATCCGGCATCTCTGCTGGAGCCAGACGAAGATTACCCACCCGTTTCCGCTGAGGAACGGGAAGCGCTGGAATCTGATCTGGTCAACGTCCGCGATTTCAAGCGTTTGCTGGAGCCGCGTGGCATTCGCGGAGTTTCCATGCTGTGCGAGGACTGCGAGGAGATGCACTTTTATGATTGGGGCATCATCGAGTCCAACATCAAGACGCTGTTGGATCAGCAGATCGTCCCTGTCCACGAGCCAGGCGCGCAGCCGAATCCTGAGCACTACGTGACGTGGGATTATTGCTTGGGTTATGCCGATGCGATGGATTTCGCGTTCAACGGGCTGCGGCCTCGTTTCCCCTGGCAGCGTTGATTTTTCTTCTTCTTTCTTTTTCCCGACGCAATGAGCCCGCGAGCACCTTTCGGTGCTCGCGGGCTCATTGTTTGCGTTGCGCGATTACGGGCTAATTAGCGAGTATCCGTGCTTCCCGCCGGCGATTGCTGACTCGGGCGTTCCTGCTGCTGTTGCAGCTGGCCCTGTCCCTGGTTTGCCGTGGTGGATTCGGACTCCGTGGTGCCGGTGGTTTCCTCAGTCTCAAAAGGCTTTGGCGGTGCTGCCAGCTGTGGGCGGAGTGCACCTGCACCTGGATTCGCAGGAACTGTTGGAGCTGCCTGGTCCTGGCCAGTCATCTCGGTCATGGTGGGGGCTAATTCTTGAGTTTCTAGTCCCTCTAGGCCTTCAAGCGCGGGGTTCGTGATGTTTTGCTCACCATCGGCGAGGTTCTGCGCATCTGGAACTGGTAGTTCCTGCTTCTCCTCGCTTGGCTCTGGGTTGTCTGAGCTTGGCTCCGCAGCACCCATTCCCCGTCCAGGTCGGTCGGGGGCATCTTCGGCGGATGGCTGTGCATCTCCTTGGCCCGTAGAGACGGTTGAGGTACCTACGCTGCTGGTTCCATCAGTGACCGACTGCGTGGACTCTTGCTGCTGAGCGGTGTCAGACTCGTTCACGTTCGACTGCGTAGTGGTGTACGCGGCGTATCCCAAGCCACCCACAGCCAAGGCCGCCGCCACGCCACCGGCAACCAGCATGGAGGTAATCGAGGTTCCACCGGCAGCCACGGCGGCTCCGGCACGGCGGCCTAGCAAGCCGCCGCGCTTCTTCCGCAGTGGGATGACGTCTGGGTGCACATCTTCAGCATTATCCGAACCGGTCAGGGCAGGTTCGCCCATCAGATCTGCAAGCAGCGGAGGCGCAGGAATGTCCGCGTCTGCTTCCGCCTTAGCGGCCGAAAACAGCGCGTACAGCTGGTCAGAGTCTTCCAGGTTATTCTCAAAACTCTGACCTTGCCCGATTAAATCGAGCGCACGATCCTCCGCCATGACCTCGGAAAATGATCCGAAGGCTTGGGAGGATTCTTTGTTGTTCATTGTCCTGGTTTCCTGATTCTTGTCAGTCCGCAGTTGGATTGTTTCGTTGTTGTTCCACATAAGCCCGCAGCTTGGCGAGGGCTCGGAACTGTGCCACTCGCACGGCACCAGCTGACGTACCGAGAATTTGAGCAGTTTCTTCGGCCGAATAGCCTCCGAAAACGCGGAGTGTGATGATTTCTCGCGCCTTGTCACTTAACAAATCGAGCAGGCCGGAGACCTCGTTACACGAGTCAAGCAAAAGAATTTCGGACTCGGGTGTCTGGCTGACTTCTTCCTCGTCCGGCATCTCGTCAGTAGGCTGTGCGAGATCCCTCGAGTGCATCCTGCGAGCATCGACAATCTTGTTCGCGGCGATACGAAAAACGAACGCCATGAACGGCACGCCTTTTTCGTCAAACTTCGGCATGGCGCGGGCCACGGCAAGACATACCTCTTGGGCCACATCGTCCGCGGTGGGATACCTGTTCGAACCGACACGGGCACGGCAGTAGCGAACCACTTGGGGATGAATGAGGTTAATGAGCTTCTGCAGCCGTTTCGGATCGCCTTCAACAGCACCAGGCACTGCGGCGGCGATGGCCGCGTCTGTATCCACTGTTGTAGTCATTAATCCATAGTTTCTATGCAAAGCGGTTGCCTACCGATGAAATTCACCGCGCAGCTTCACAACAAAATATCACAGTTCAATTACCTCAAAGTCAGCCTGATTGCACTTGTGCACAGACATTTACATTCCACATCAAAAGTTTTTCACACTGGCAACAATGGCGAAAGTCGAGCAAAGTAGGGACACCATGGGGGTAGCTGGTTCCCCCATTAAGGGGACGCACAGGTTCGGCCAACACATTTCATCTTCCGTTAATAATGGTCGATAAGTGCAGGTGGCACGGGGCAAGTACCCCCGGTTTCCATAGGCTTTTTGTCTGCGTTACCTATACAGCATCCACTCGTTACCTTTCGTTCATATGCCCCCGAGAATCTCTACACGTCGAACGCGACACCATGACTTTCAAGGAGATTCAACCGATGCCTCAGCCAAGCCAGCTTCCGGGACCAAACTCTTCCATCTGGGAATGGCAGCTGCACGGCGCATGCCGTGGTGCAGACTCCTCCGTGTTTTTCCACCCGGACGGCGAGCGCGGTCGCGCTCGCGCAATGCGTGAACAACGCGCCAAGGCGATCTGCGCAGAGTGCCCCGTCATGCAGCAGTGCCGAGACCATGCACTGTCCGTGGGCGAGCCCTACGGCATCTGGGGTGGCATGTCCGAGTCTGAACGCGATGCAATCCTGCGCCCCACCTCTCGGAATCGTCACCGTCGCTTCTCTGCTTAATTAACTGTCGCTCTGAAGTAACAACAATGCTGAATTAGTTCGCGCCACCCAGCACCGTCCCTCTCAAGCCGTGGTTCAGTTGTCGCATACAAAGGCGCCCTCGCCGTGGTTTATCGTCTCTTTCGAGACCAAACTCAGCGAGGGCGCCTTTTGTTCTTGAAGTGCGCTAGACAACGCTTGAAAGCGCTGCTCTAGCGCACGGTCTCACCCCAAGGGGTGTTCATGCACCTTTAGTGGTGGTGATGTGCGTGCCCAGCTGCTGCTGGCTGGGCTGGCTTATCCACCACAGCAGTTTCGGTGGTGAGCACCATGCGTGCCACGGAGGTCGCGTTGATAACTGCGGAGTGGGTCACCTTGACTGGGTCAATGATGCCCTTCTCCAGCAGATTGTCGTACTCCAGAGTGGCGGCGTTGAAGCCGGAACCATTAGGCTGCTCGGCCACGCGTGCGACCACCACAGCGCCATCCAGACCAGCGTTGTCCGCGATCCAGAAGGCAGGGCGGCGCAGTGCACGTGCCAGCGCCCGCAGACCGATGGCCTCGTCGCCGTCGTAGTCCGCAGCCAGCGCGTTGACTTGCTCTGCGATCTGCACCAGCACGGAGCCACCGCCGGCGATAACGCCCTCTTGCGCTGCGGCACGCGCAGCGTTAATGGCATCTTCGACGCGCAGCTTGCGCTCGTTAACCTCGGTCTCGGTAGCACCGCCAGCGCGAAGCACTGCGACACCGCCGGACAGCTTGGCCAGGCGCTCTTCCAGCTTTTCCTGATCCCACGTGGAATCGGTGCGCTCGATCTCGGTGCGCAGCTGGTTGCGTCGCTCTTCTACGGCCTCGGCAGCTCCGCCACCGTCAACGATGACCGTGTCTTCCTTGGTCACGGTGACGCGGCGTGCAGATCCTAGCTGCTCCAGGGTGGTCTCGGACAGGGACTGGCCGAGCTCCTTGTCCACCACTACACCACCGGTAACGATGGCAAGGTCATCCATGAAGGCCTTACGGCGATCACCGAAGTATGGAGCCTTGACGGCAACCACCTTCAGGGACTTGCGGATGGCGTTGAGCACCAGCATCTGCAGTGGCTCGCCTTCCACGTCCTCGGCAACGATGAGCACCTGCTTGCCGGACTTCGCGATCTGCTCCAGCAGGGGCAGGAAGTCTGGCAGTGAGCTGATCTTGTCGCGCACCAACAGGATGAGTGCATCATCCAGCACTGCGTGTCCGGTCTCTTCTTCGGTGACGAAGTACGGGGACAGGTAGCCCTTGTCGAAGGAAATACCTTCGGTGACCGTGGACTCATCCTCGATGGACTGAGATTCTTCCACGGTGACCACACCGTCCTTGCCCACCTTGTCGAAAGCATCGGCAACCATTGCGCCGATCTTCTCGTCGCGGGAGGAGACGGTGGCCACGTTGGCGATCGCTGCAGAATCAGCCACGGGCTGCGCGAGTTCACGCAGCAGCTCCATGACCTTTTGGGTGCCGATCTCGATGCCGCGGTTCACGGCGATCGGGTTTGCACCCGCAGCAACGGTGCGCAGACCTTCATTAATGAGGGCCTGTGCCAGCAGGGTTGCGGTGGTGGTGCCGTCGCCAGCGATGTCGTTGGTCTTAACGGCCACGGACTTCACCAGCTGTGCGCCTAGGTTCTCGAAGGGATCTTCGAGGTCGATGTCGCGGGCGATGGTGACACCGTCGTTCGTGACGGTGGGGCCACCGAAGGCCTTGTCCAGCACCACGTTGCGGCCACGCGGGCCGAGGGTTACCTTCACCGCGTCAGCCAGTGCGTCGACTCCCTTTTGCAGGCCTTCGCGTGCTTCTTGGTCGAATGCAATGAGCTTTGACATGGAAGTTACCCGCTTACTTTTCGATGACTGCGAGGATGTCGCGCTGGCTCAGAAGCAAAAACTCCTCGCCGTTGTACTTCAGCTCGGTTCCGCCGAACTTGGAGAAGACAACGGTGTCGCCTTCCTTCACGTCCATTGGGATGCGGTCTTCGCCGGATACGCGGCCTGGGCCGACGGCGATGACGGTAGCTTCCTGTGGCTTTTCCTTCGCAGAATCAGGGATAACCAGGCCGGATGCGGTGGTGGTCTCTGCTTCGACGATCTGGACCAGTACGCGGTCCTCCAGCGGCTTGATGTTCACGTTAGCCACGATGAATACCTCCATGTATTCGTAGTGTTATCGAGTGTTGTCGATTGTGCCGGTTGGTTTCCGCGCACAGCCGTCGTCGCGGGTGAACAACTGTGTGTCAAACAACCTACTGGCACTCTACCCCTGTGAGTGCTAGCGCTCAACACTTGAGTTTGCCCATATCAACGTCCCGGTGTTGTCCGGGTCACATGATAATGTTTTTGGAAGTTTTTGTTCCTCGGACGTCGGCGTTCGTGCAGTTCGCTGGCGTCCTCTGGCTCCCGTGTGTGCAAAGGATCTCACAGTGGCACCTCCTTCCTCTCCTTCAATTTCCGACGCCAACTCCCCCGCCGTCGATGCTTCCGCCCTCGACGAACTACGGAATACTCCGTGGCGCGAGTGGAGCAACGAGCAGTGGGAACTGTGGCGCAACCAAGTGCATCGCCTGGCCACAGAGCGCAACGCGGTGATCTTGGCGCACAACTACCAACTGCCAGAGATCCAAGATGCGGCTCACCACGTGGGAGATTCCCTTGGCCTATCCCGCATTGCTGCGGACACGGATGCCGATGAGGTGATTTTTTGCGGCGTGCATTTCATGGCGGAGACCGCCAAGATCCTGTCTCCAGATAAGCGAGTGCTCATTCCTGATGCTGCGGCAGGCTGTTCCCTGGCGGACACCATTACCGCCGAGGATCTACGCGCGTGGAAGGACGAGCACCCCGGCGCGGTAGTGGTCAGCTATGTGAACACCACCGCCGAGGTAAAGGCATTGACCGATATTTGCTGCACCTCGTCCAATGCGGTGGACGTGGTGGAGTCCATCCCTGCTGATCAAGAGGTACTGTTCTGTCCGGATCAGTTCTTAGGCGCGCACGTTCAGCGCAGCACAGGGCGGGAGAACATACACATTTGGATGGGCGAATGCCACGTGCACGCGGATATCTCCCCGACGGATCTCACGGACACCGTGCGCTCTCATCCCGAGGCCGATCTTTATGTCCACCCAGAGTGTGGTTGCACTACCTCCGCGTTGTGGATGGCGGATTCGGGTGAATTCCCGCGCGATCGCACCCACATTCTGTCCACCGGAGCCATGCTGGATCAGGCGAAGAAGAATTCGCGCAACACCGTACTGGTGGCTACGGAAGTAGGCATGCTCCATCAACTCCGTAAGGCACGTCCGGACACGGAGTTCTTAGCCGTGAATCCTGAGGCAGCCTGCCCCTTCATGCAGATGATCACGCCAGATAAATTGCTGCGCAGCCTGGAGGAAGGCCGCGATGAAGTAGATGTTCCTACCGATGTTGCCGATGCTGCGCGTCGTAGTGTCGAGGCCATGATCGCCATCGGCACCCCAGGCGGTGGGGAATGACAGAACCGAACATCCCACCCCATCTTCGCTCCTCTATGCAGGAGGCTGGATGGACTCAGAAGCAGGTCAACGATGCCTATGCGTTGGTTCGTTCCACCTTGGAAGAAGACCTGCAATGGGGTCCTGATGTCACCACCAATTCCACCATCGAGGAGGCCGCGCACTGTCGCGCGCTGGTGGTCAGCCGCGGGCACGGGGCACTCTCCGGCACTCTCGTTGCCGCCCTGGCTCCGTTCATCGCAGCTGAGCTTACGGTCGAAACAATCTCGAAGGTCACCGTAGAAATCCTGATTTCCGACGGTCACCGGGTCCAGCCGGGGGACGCCATCTTGGAGATCACCGGACCCACCCGAGTGGTTCTCACGGCCGAGCGCACTCTGCTCAATCTGCTGTGCCACCTGTCTGGAGTGGCCACCGCGACTGCAGAGTGGGCGGATGCACTCGCCACTGTGCCCGAGGCGCACACGCAAGTCCGCGATACCCGGAAAACCATCCCCGGTCTACGAGTTCTGCAAAAGGCTGCGGTGGTGCACGGCGGCGGAACCAATCACCGCATGGGATTAGGCGATGCCGCACTGATCAAGGACAACCACATCGCCGCCGTGGGTGGGTTGCAAGAAGCCTTCAACCGGGTCAAGGCTCAGGCAACCGATATCTCCATCGAGGTGGAATGCGACACCCTAGAGCAGGTGAAGGAAGCTGTGCAGGTGGGTGCAAACCTCATTTTGCTGGACAACATGGACGCAGCAACCACCCGTGAGGCTGTGACAATCACCGAGCCGGCGGGGGTCAAAACAGAAGCCAGCGGCGGGCTGACCCTCCGCAATGCTGCGGAATACGCAGCAACGGGCGTGGATTACATCGCGGTCGGCGCGCTCACGCACTCCGCCGCAGTGCTGGATCTCGGTCTCGATTTCCAGTAGTTGGGCTAGATGCCGCGGGTGAGGTTCACCACGGCATCGTGCCAGAGGTTGAACTCTTCTGGCTGGTCAGCACGGTAGTTCTCTACGGCGCGAATACCATTGTGTACGGACTCGACCTCTTCATCGGTGAGATCCGCACCGTTTTCGCCCACGAAGAGGACGGGACCCAGGATGGCGCGAGTGGGGTCAGAGAGGAAACGTGCGTTTCCGATCTCGGACTCGTTGCGACCCATGGAAGCCAGTGGGTTTGGCTCAGGAGTCTCAGCCTTGGCAGCCTCGGAGGAGTAAATAGCCGGAATGGTCAGGCCAGACTCAACGAAGGCCACGTGGAGGCGATCGTCAGCGCTTCCACCCAGCATCTCCGCGGCCTGAGACAGCTCGATATCGTGCTCTTCTACCTTGAGGTCTGGGGTGACCAAGAGGCTGCGTGCCATGTTTTCTCCTTCAATTTCAACGCTCATTTTGACCCAGCTAAAAAATTGATGAGGGTCACAGTAAGTAATTCACAGCTATTTTGCCAGCAGTACTACTTTCCTGCAGCGCAAGAACACTGCAGGTCACTAGACCAGTGGTACTTCCACTTCCAGTCCGGGGTCTGTTCCCACTGTCAATTCACTAGCTTCTGCCCCGGCGGCGATCAGCTGCGCAGCCAATGCGGCGATCATCACTCCGTTATCCGTGCACAAGGACATCGGCGGAACGTGCAACTGAATACCTGCAGAGGAGCACCGGTCTGCCAGCAATCCGCGCAGTCGCGAGTTGGCGGAAACTCCCCCACCCAACAGCATCGTGGTCGCCCCCACATCCTGAGCTGCTCGCACGGCCTTGAAGGTCAGTACGTCGCACACTGCTTCTTGGAAGGATGCGCACACATCTTCCACGAGGATGCTAATGCCATCCTTTTCTGCCTTTTCCACGTGCCTCGCTACCGCGGTCTTGAGTCCAGAAAAACTGAAGTCATAGCGAGAATCCTGCTGACGCATCATGCCGCGCGGAAACGCGATAGCCTTGCGGTTTCCCTGTTGAGCCAGGCGGTCGATGATGGGGCCTCCTGGGTAGCCCAGTCCCAGTAAGCGCGCGACCTTGTCATAGGCCTCACCAGCTGCGTCATCCAGCGTGCTGCCCAGCTCCTGCATGGGCTTACCCACGCCTTGCACGTGCAGAATCTGGGTGTGCCCGCCGGATACGAGCAGCGCGATGACGTTGTCCAAGCCCGGCCCATCCGTTTGCTCAGCTGGTGCCTCGGCACGCTCTGTCTGCCCTGACTGTTCTGCCAGGAGGTCCACCGCCACGTGCCCGCCCAGGTGGTTGACGGCATAGAACGGCACTTGCCACGCCGCCGCGTAGGCCTTCGCAGCAGCTGCACCCACCAGCAATGCGCCTGCCAAGCCAGGGCCGATGGTGGCCGCCACCGCGTCGGGCTTTTCCATGTATGACGTGCTCATCCCGCGTGCGGCACGGTCCTTGCGCAGATCCCGCAGAGCCTCGCGCATCGTCGGCCCCATCGCCTCGAGGTGCGCCCGGCTCGCGATCTCCGGCACCACTCCGCCGAACCGCGCGTGCTGTTCCATGGAGCTGGCCACCCGGTTGCTGATCATGCGCACCTGTGGGCCAGTGGTTTCGGTGGTCAGTTCGACAATGCCGACCCCTGTCTCATCGCAGGAACTTTCGACGCCAAGGATCACCCGGCTGGAGCTGACCGCCTCATCCTTACTGCTGTCCTCTGCACTCTGCGAAGCGAATACCGGCTGGAAGGAGTTCTGTCCGTTCTCTCGCGCTGCCTTATTCCGCGGATCCGCGCCGTGGAACTGGGAGGCATCCACGTCTTCCCCTGAGGCGGGGCGCATCATCGTGAACGCATCGGCGCCGCTGGGCTGATAGTAGTTCTTCCGGGTGCCGGTGATGTAGAAACCATAGCGTTCGTACAGTCCCACGGCGGGATCGTTATCCGTCCTCACCTCAAGGAATACAGGCCCACCGGCCGCGTCCACCGCATCCAGGGCAGCGCGAAGCAATCGATGCGCGTATCCCCGACCCTGCTGCTGCTCTGCGATCGCCACGGTGTGGATCTCCCACTCCGGTTCAGCGCTGGGGCCATTCTTGGCGAGTCCCAAATACCCCACCAGTTGATCGCCTGCGATGAGCCCGAAGTACTGCGTATTCATCGCGTCCAGCTCGTGCTGGATTCCAGCCAGCGACCAGGGCGAATCCCCTACGAAAAGCTGGTGCTCGATCTTCTCCATCGCCTCGGCGTGGGAGCGATCCAGCATCACCACACGGGGCTCGAGTAGCTCGGCGCCTGCAGCCTCGCGCTCCCTGTCTTGCTTATCGCCGTCTTGTTCCCCGGACACGGCACCGAAGTCCACCGAGGTGGGCACGGGCTTAGGCTTCGGCTCAATCGCATCGGGGCGGCGCAGATACAGCGCCCGTAGGGGCTCGCCCGTTCCGCGCAAAGAGCGCACCGCCCGTTGGTTGACTCCCCCGCGGGCCAAGAGTGCGGCTATCACGAGACTGGCTGAAGAAGGCTGAGCATCGGCGTCGGAAACACAATCCACCGAATCATCCGCGATGGTCTTGCCCATCACCACGGGGGACCCGGCAGGCAGCTGGGGCACAATCGCAGCGGGCTTATCCACTGCAGGTTCCCGAAGTGTTTCGAGGGTGCACTGCGACAAGTCGGTGGAATTGTCCCCGGCGCGCAGGGCGTAGCTGGCCCAGTACCACTCGCGACGGCGGGCGTCGGCGAGGACGTGGAGCTCGGCGCTCTCGTCCAAGTTACTCACACCGTTCCGGCGCTGCTCGAGGATGCTGCGCACGGCCATCGCCGCGGTGGATTCCACACCGTGAACTGGGATGGACAGCGCATCGGCGAAAGCCTGCGCGGTGGCCATGCCCACCCGCAATCCGGTGAACGGACCAGGCCCCACGCCCACGACCACCGCGCCCAACTGCTCGGGGGAAAGACCAGCCTCGGCGAGGCAATCGACGATATTGGGCGTCAACAACTCCATGTGCCCGCGCGGATTATCCACCACGCGTTCGGCCAGCACGGATACCTGGGATTGCTCCCCGGAAGTCACCTCCGCAGCACTATCGGAGACCTCTACGATTCCGGCCACAACATAGGAAGTCGACGTGTCGACGGTCAAGACGTACATGGTGCAGATCCTAACGAATGGAAAACCAAAAGCCCCTATCCCAACAGTCAGCCACGCGCCTCACCGCGAGGAAGAAGTGCACCGGTCATGCCCTAAAGTAGGCAAGCAGTCATTCCGACATACAGACAGGACTCGTTATGTCAGCTACTTCTTCAGCTCGCAAGCTCCGCCGCTGGTCCCTCAAGCGCTTTTTCGCCACGCTCAGGAACAAGGCGATGACGTACGGGCAGGTCTACTACCCGGTGCTGGCGGGCAAGATTGTGCACTCGCTGACCAGCAAGAGCTCGTCGGGCAAGCAAGATCGTGCCGGTCATGGGTCCGCCGAGCTTGCCGTGGCTGAACCAGAAGGCCGGTACAACCCGCCGCTCAATGACCGCACCAACGGCATCGTGGCTGCTCAGGCCGCCGCCGCTCCCCCGCCGCGCGAGCACCGAGCATCCTAAACACCGAGCAGCGTAAACACCTGTAAAACCTACGGCCGGGGCACGAGGTAGCGTCCCGCGCCGGGAACCACCTCGATCTCGATGGGCAGCGTGGCCATTAAGTCACCATCGGCGTAGCAATTCATCGAGGGCATCTCGATGCGCACGTGCTTGGCGGTGTACAGGCTGATGCCTTCGCCGTGCTCCAGGTTCCCCTGAAGAATCTTGGCGAACTTGGTGATGGCCTTGACCCGGCTGATGTCCTCCATCACGGTCAGGTTCAAAATCCCATCGTGGTGGTTGGCATCGGGGCAGATCTGCATTCCACCACCGTAAGTGCGGGTGTTACCAATGCTGCACAGTTTGATGTCCTGCTCGATGACGTGCTCGTGGTCCAACACGATACGTGTGGGGATGGTTCGCCAGTTCATCACTTCCATGATGATCGCCAGGTTGTAGCGATTCTTGCCGTGTGGCCAGGTCATGCGGTTGGTGCGGTCCGTGACCAGTGAATCGAAACCAGCGCAGGCGATCGTTCCGAACCAGCGGGTCTTCAGCTCGCTGCTTTCACCACCGCGCCCATCATCCTTGCCGTGGCCCACCTCAGTGATACGCCCCAGATCCGTGGTGGTGAAAAAGCCGTCCGCAATAACGTCCGCAGCCTTGGCAGGATTGGTGGGAATGTTGTACTCCCTGCCGTGATCATTACCCGTACCAGCGGGGATGATGCCCAGCGGAATGTTGGTCTGCGCTTGCGCCTGCAGCGCCAGGTTGATCAGACCGTCTCCGCCGCACACCACCAGCGCGTCGAGACGTTCGTCTGCCACTGCCGCCTGCGCCAGTTCCAACGAGGACTCCGCACTGGCTCCCTGCAGCGAGACCACGTCGATGCCCAGTTCGGAAAACCTCTCCCGGGCCGCGTGCGCAGCGTGTTGTGCCGCACCTTTGCCGGCGGCTGGGTTGGTGATCATGGCGATGCGTTGCACATCGCACGTTCCAACCTGGAAGGATCCACTGGGATCTTCGTGTATTTCCGACGCCCTGCTCATGGCATTTCTCCTTGTCATCCTGGCTCTGGCTGCAGCTCTGTCCCGCTGGGTCATTTCCCTTTGGTCGCTTAACGCGCACCCTTAACGCACGTTCCTTAAATGAGCGTGCGCTCCGCGTTGTCCGGCAGTTCGAAGGTCTTACCCGGGTTGAGGATTCCCGCGGGGTCCAGCTCGCGCTTGACGGCCTTGAGGATGTTGATGCCCAGCGGGCTGATCTCCTCGCTCATCCACGGCAAGTGGTCGGTTCCCACGGCATGGTGGTGGGTGACGGTACCGCCGTTTTTCGTCATGGCCTCCGTGGCTGCAGACTTGGCTGCCCGCCACTTACGCGCCGTGGACTCATTGTCCTCGCTGGCACCGGCGACGATAGTGAAGTACAGAGAACACCCGGTGGCGTAGACGTGGCTGACATGGCACATGATCAGCGCCGCAGACTCCCCGACCAGCTGGGAGGCCAGCGCTGTTCCCACTGCCTTCTTCAGGCGGGGGACGTTGGACCAATCTGTAGCCGTCTCTAGGGTTTCGCACAGCGCACCGGCGTCCATTAGCGTGTCCCGTAGAACGGGCGCGCCGAAGCGTCCCTTTTCCCACTGCCGGGCCGGGCCTTCGCCCACAGAGGTGCCACCGTGTGCCAGCATCACCGAACGCGTCTCTTGGTGGGTGCGCCGCGCGTGCTCCTCGCTGCCTTCGAACATGGCGATGGCTCGACAGCCCTTATTGTCCTCGGATTCCGATTCGCCGATCTTGTCGGTACTGGTCAGGTTCACGGAGGACTCAATCTCGTCGGACAAGCGCAACACCGCTGGGTTGGCGCCGGACTGCTCCACCGCACGCAACGCGGCCACACCCTTGTCGAACGTAGGGAAAGTAAAGGCCTCGTAGAGCTTTGCTTCTGGGATGGGGTGCACATGCACGCGCACGCGGGTGATGATGCCGAACAACCCTTCGGAGCCCAAGAACAACTGCTTCAGCGAAGGTCCCGCCGCGGTCGCTGGTGAGGCCTGGCCCGGGCGGATGATTCCTTGCGGAGTCACCACCGTCAGCTCTCGCACCATGTCATCAAAGCGTCCGTAGCCAGCGGAGTTCTGCCCGCTGGAGCGGGTCGCCGCAAAGCCGCCGATAGTTGCGTACGGGAAGGACTGGGGGAAGTGCCCCAACTGCAGGCCGTATTCCGCCAGCTTCAGCTCGGCATGCGGCCCCATCAAACCGGCTCCGAGTGTGGCCAGCCCAGATTCAGCGTCGACATCCTCCAACGCATCAAAACGGGCCAGGTCCACGCTGATCACCGCACGGTGGCCCTCGCCCTGCACGGGGTTGATCCCGCCGACCACCGAGGTGCCGCCACCAAAAGGAACCACGGCGATGCCCTCGGCGGAGCAGTACTGCAGAATCTCCAGGATCTGTTCCTCGGTCTCAGGAGTGACCACCGCATCCGGGGCGGAGATCTCCTCCCCCATCCGCCAATCCAGCAGGTCCAGGTAGCTTTTCCCGCGGGCACGAGGGCGGCGGTGCTCAACGGCTGTGGAGACGAACGCCTCGCCCACGATGCGTCCCAGCGCGGCAAGGTCACCCTCCGTTGCCCGAGAGGCAACCAGCTTCGGCTCCTGCACCGGCGCGGGCTTGGTCACGCCCAGCATGCTGCCCAGCATCTTCTGAATAGATGGCGAAAGCTCCTTCGCCTCATCAAGGGTTCCCCACTTGTTGTAGACCATTGGTGGCATTGGCATCTTTTTCATAGTCACAGGGTACGCGAGGGCTTTTTATATAACGGCTAGTCTGGAAATCATGACTGGTCTTGATTCATTCACCCCACAGCGCACCGTCCTGTCTCCGCAGTACCGGGCCGAATTACTGGGCTCGTTGGCAGCCGGTGCGCACTACGATCTGGTGGTCATTGGCGCCGGAGTGACGGGCTCGGGAGTCGCCTTGGATGCCGCTAGCCGTGGCTTGTCGGTGCTGATCGTCGAGGCGCAGGATCTCGCTTTCGGTACCTCGCGGTGGTCGTCCAAGTTGGCGCACGGCGGGTTGCGCTACCTGGCCTCCGGCAACGTCGGCATCGCGCAGCGCAGCGCGGTGGAGCGCGGCGCCCTGATGGAGACCATCGCCCCGCACCTCACGCGTGCTCTCCCGCAGGTAGTGGCGGCGGGTAACTTTTCACCGCTGAGCTTCGTTCCCCGTCTGGGCTTTTTCGCCGGGGACATCCTGCGCATTGCCGCGGGCACGTCCTCGCGCACGCTGCCTCGTTCGCGGACGGTGAGCGCCAAAAAGGTTAAGCAGTTGTGTCCTGGGGTCTCCGATGCGGTGAAGTTCGGTTTCGTTAATTATGACGGGCAGTTAATCGACGACGCCCGCCTCGTCACAGCTCTCGCCCGCACCGCGGCCGGCTACGGTGCGGACGTGCTGACTCATACCAAGGCAGATATCGCCCCTGGGCGCGACGATGGCCTCAAGTCCGTGACCCTCACGCGCACCCACGCGGCGGAAGGCGAACCGGAGTGGCCAGCCGAGGGCATCCAGGTAACGGCCGCCGGGGTTATCAACGCCACGGGCGTGTGGGCAGGAGACATCGAAGACGATGTCTCCGTGACGCCGAGCCGCGGCACCCACCTCGTGGTGGATGCAGAAAAACTGGGAAATCCACAGGGTGCGCTGACGGTGGCGGTGCAGGGGTCAGTGAATCGCTTTTGCTTCATCCTGCCCACGCAGCTGGGGCGTTGCTACATCGGCCTGACCGATGAGACAGCCGAATTCGAAGACATTCCGCACGCCCCGGAATCCGATATCGAATGGATCTTGACCGTGGTCAACCACGGGCTGAAAACCCAGCTGACTGCAGACGATGTGCTGGGAGCGTTCGCTGGGCTACGACCGCTGGTACAACTGCGCGGTGCCGTGGCGAAGGCCGCCTCGGATTCCACAGCCGACCTTTCACGGGAGCACTTGATTGTGCACAAGGACGGTGTGGTGACCGTGACCGGCGGCAAGCTCACCGAGTACCGATTGATGGCGCAGCAGGCCGTGGATCGTGCACTCAAAGAGCAGGAAATTCGCCGACGTATCGAAGGCTCAGCAAAAGACTGCGCGACGAAGGAGATCGCGTTGGTGGGCGCCACTGCAGCGCGTTCGCCACGGGGTGCCTCCCAGATCGCCGCCGCACACGCGTTGACCAGTGGGCTACCGGCATCGCTGGTCTCGCGTTTCGGCGCGGAGGCTCGCAATGTGCTCGCGGAGTGCCGGATCCCAGATGGCGAACAGCAGGTGGGGGGCCTAGACATCACGCGCGCGGAAATCTCCTATGCCGTAACCCACGAGGGCGCGGTGACAGTGGGAGACATTCTGGATCGCCGCACGCGCATCGGGCTGGTTCCGGAGGATCGCCGCGCCGCCGAATCCGTGGCGGAGGAAGCGCTAGCAGCAGCGCAGGTTTAGACGCGCAGGGCTAACCGCTCGGGACTAACTCTGCGGGCCTCCGCGGACCCATTCCCACGCCAGCGTGCGCGCTTCATCCTCGCCATCGCCACGGGTCAGGGTGATATCGAGCACCGTGTCGCTGAGCTGTTCCACCATTCCGCGACCCCATTCGGCCACCACCACGGTGTCCTGCAGGTCGGCGTCGAGATCAAGGGACTCTAACGCATCAAGAACCGCATCGGGATCTGCATACGTGCCGGGCTCGATGCTCTCGGCAACGTCCTCTCCGAGCAACCGGTAGGCGTCCATGTGCAGCAGACCGGGTGCGCCAGGCTCGCCCGGCTTGTGGGTGCGCACGATGGTAAACGTCGGCGACTGCACGCGCCCGCGCACGCCCAACCCCTGGGCAATGCCCTGGGTGAGTGTAGTTTTCCCGGCGCCCAATGCACCCGTGAGCACCACCACGGTGCCCGCCTTGAGCGTCTTGCCCAGTTGCTCGCCGAGGGCCCGCATCTCCTCGGCCGTATTGGCCACCGCGGAGGACGCGCCAGAGAAGTCAACGCCCGGAGCTTCCACGTAGCGACGCTGCACGCGGCCGCGAGGCATCGTGAGGATCTCGTAGGCAATTGTGTCGGCTCGCTCCGCTACTTCTTCCACAGTCGGGCCGCTGTCGCCGAAGATCACTGCCCAATCGCCGGGAGCGACATGCGGGGCGGGCTCTGCATCAACGTCGCCGAGGTTCACCACGAACTGATCCATACATACGCGGCCGATCTGCGGATACCGCGTGCCATTGATGCTGACCTCGAAATTTCCGGAGAGGCTGCGCGGAATTCCGTCCGCGTAGCCGATGCCGATCACTGCGGTGCGGGTATCCTTCTCCGCCCGCCACGTCAGGCCGTAGCTCACCCCTTCCCCGGCGGGCACCACGCGCGTCGTGAGAACACGAGCGCGCAGCGTCATCGCCGGGCGCAGTCCGGCTTGTACCGGTGGATCCACCGGGTCCACACCATAGACGCCCACCCCGGGTCGCACCATTTGGTGATGCGTATCCGGCCGGGACAGCGTGGCCGGGGTGTTGGCCATGTGGTTGATCGGCGCACGGATCCCCTGGGCACGGCACAGCTCGATGGCCTCGTTGAACCGGGCGACTTGCAGGTCCGTGACGTGCGCCTCGGCGGTCATGTCCGCGCTGGCCAGGTGGGTCATCAGTCCCGTGACCTGGAGTGTTCCCGAGCGCTCAGCCTCGGCCAGCAGGTCAACGGTCCGGGTCCATTCCTTCGGTCCGACGCCACTTCTGGACAGCCCAGAATCGAACATCAGCGTCACCTGCGGCTGAACATTCAGCTCGGCAGGTAGTGCATCGATCTGCCGCACCACATCTTCTGCGTGCGCCAGCGAAGGAATCCCGATGGTGACTCCCTGGCTCAATGCGCTTTCGAGCTCTTCCCCCGGATACCACATCCATGCTGTGACCGGCTCGTTCACGCCGAGCTCGCGCAAGCTCAGGGCCTCGCCCACGGTCGCGACACCCAACTGAGCAGCGCCCGCAGCGATCGCCGTGCGCGCCACCGGCAGCATGCCGTGGTTGTATGCATCCGCCTTGATGATGACCATGACCTGCGCCGGCGCTGCGGCCCGCACGAACGTCCGCACGTTGTGCGCAATGGCGTCGAGATCAATAACGACCTCAGCCAGCGCATGCTGCGACACTGGGTTCAAGCTTCTACTCCACTGTGACGGACTTGGCCAGGTTGCGCGGCTTGTCGATGTCATCGTTGCCACACTGGCGGGCGATGTCCGCGGCCAAGAACTGCAGCGGGATGGTGGACAAGATCGGCTGGACCAAAGTGGAGGTCTGTGGGATTTCCAGCAGGTAGTTAGCGAAAGGCTTAACAGCCTCATCGCCCTCTTCGGCCACCACGATCGTCTTCGCACCGCGGGCGCGGATCTCCTGAATGTTGGAGACAATCTTGGAGTGCAACACCGGGCGACCTTGTGGGCTCGGCACCACAACCACCACGGGCAGGTCATCCTCGATCAGGGCGATCGGACCATGCTT
Organism: Corynebacterium dentalis; assembly: GCF_900232865.1. GTDB lineage: Bacteria > Actinomycetota > Actinomycetes > Mycobacteriales > Mycobacteriaceae > Corynebacterium > Corynebacterium dentalis. The sequence goes on from NZ_OCTS01000002.1 coordinate 201,631, forward strand.
GAGCTCGCCTGCGGCGAAGCCCTCGGCGTGGATGTAGGCCAGCTCCTTGAGCTTCAGTGCGCCCTCGAGAGCAACGGGGAAGCCCACGTGGCGGCCGAGGAAGAGCATGGTGCGCACAGGGCCGAGCTCTTCTGCCAGCTCCAGGATCTGCTCGCGCAGCTCCAGCGTCTTTTCGATCTTCGGGGTCAGGCTCTCCAGCTCGCGGAAGATCGCGGCGATCTCATCGGAGTACTTAGTACCACGTGCCTGCGCTAATGCCAGGCCCACCACGTAGTTGGCTGCAACCTGTGCGAGGAACGCCTTGGTGGAAGCCACACCGATCTCCGGACCAGCGTGGGTGTAGAGTACCGCATCTGCCTCGCGCGGAATCTGGGAACCGTTGGTGTTACACACGGCCAGCACGCGAGCGCCCTGGCTCTTGGCGTGACGGACGGCCTCCAGCGTGTCCGCGGTCTCACCGGACTGGGACACGGCGACCACCAGCGTTTGCTTATCCAGTACTGGGTCGCGGTAGCGGAACTCAGAGGCCACCTCGATTTCCACGGGCACACGCACCCAGTGCTCGATGGCGTACTTGGCCAGCAGTCCGGAGTGGTAGGCGGAGCCACAGGCCACCACGAAGACCTTTCCCACCTGGCGCAGCTCGTCATCGGACAAACGCTGCTCGTCCAGAACCACGCGACCGTCAAGGAAGTGACCAGCGAGAGTGTCGCGCACGGCGGCAGGCTGCTCGAAGATCTCCTTCATCATGAAGGAATCAAAGCCACCCTTTTCCGCAGCTTCCAGATCCCAATCGATGGTGAATGGACGCCCCTCGACCTCGTTACCTGAGAAATCGCAGATCTTGTAGGAATCGGGGGTGATGATGACGGCGTTGTCCTGCCCCAGTTCCACAGCATTCTTGGTGCGGTCGATGAAGGCGGCGACGTCAGAACTAATGAAGTTTTCGCCTTCGCCCACACCCACGATCAGTGGGGTGGAGTGACGGCCAGCGACGATGCGATCTGGCGCGTCGGCGTGAGTGAACAGGACGGTGAACGCACCTTCCAGGCGGGAGAGCACGCTGAGGGCGGAGGCTTCAAAGTCGCCCTGGGTGGGACCCTCGTTGTAGGCAAGCGCGAGGAGGTGTGCTGCCACCTCGGAGTCCGTTTCGGATTCCATTTCCACGCCGGCTGCTTCGATTTCGTCACGGAGGGCGGCGAAGTTTTCGATGATGCCGTTGTGGACGATGGCTGCCTTGCCGTCGAACGAACGATGAGGGTGCGCGTTGGCATCGTTGGGTCGGCCGTGCGTGGCCCAACGCGTGTGGCCGATGCAGGTAGAGCCCTGGAAAGTATCCTTGCCGACTTCGTCGAGACGGTTCAGGAGGTTATCGAGCTTGCCCTCTTTCTTCTCGAGGTGCAGCTCTCCGGGTTCGATGACTGCAATTCCTGCAGAATCGTACCCTCGGTATTCCATTCGTTTGAGGGCATCGAGGCCGATCTGCAACGCATCTGAATTTCCGACGTAGCCAACAATTGCACACATAGGGGAAACGATACACGCTGTGGATTATTGAATTCGAAGACTTGTCTATTTGTGGGTTGGGCGGCTGGTCGGCTGGAAAGTTCGGATGCTTCTGCGCTCGTGCTGCATCGTCGGTTAGGCTTATACATCGTGGCAGATAAACTGAAAAACCTCGTTCCTTCGCTCGGCAAGCGCGGCCCGCACCGAGTGCTCACTGGCGATCTCTCTTTCGCGGGCATCCCTGGCCGCGTGTATGTCCCTGAAGAGGGCAAGAGCATCCCCGGTGTGGCCTTTGGTCACGATTGGCGCGTGGGAGTGGATGGCTACCATGCGACTCTGCGCCACTTGGCTAGCTGGGGTATCGCTGTAGCAGCTCCGGATACGGAGAAGGGCTTTGTCCCTAACCACCGTGGTTTCGCTGCGGATTTGGAAACTGCTCTGCAGATTCTGGCTGGAGTGCGTTTGGGTCAGGGCAATGTGACCGTGCAGCCTTTCAATCTCTACTTGGCTGGCCATGGAATGGGTGCTTCCACTGCTGTGTTGGCTGCGACTAATCGCGCCAACCGCACGGATTCGATTCGCACCGGCGATGCTCCTCCCCTGGCTGGTGTGGTGTCTGTATTCCCATCGGACACTTCTCCTAACGCCTACGAAGCTGCCAAGCATGTGGACGTTCCTGGCCTGATTCTGGCTGCGGGAGCGTTGGCTGATGTTCCTGCTGGTAGTCCGGAGCGCATGGCCGCTAACTGGAAGGGTGAGGTCTTCTACCGCAAGCTGAAGAAGGCAAGCTCCACTGGTTTCCACGAGAAGCTGGCACGCAAGTTCCTCTTGGGTCAGGGTGGCCCGGAATTCGCTAATCAGGAGGAAATCCGTGGTTTGATGACGGGCTTCATCTTGGCTGGCGAGCAAAGCAAGTACAAGGCGTTCCGTAGTCACGACGAAAAGCTCGATGACACCGAGGCTCCCGGCCAGCTGGAGCTGGCGCGTCACCTTCCGGAGAACGCTGACGCTTTGGATAGCCTGCAGGGTCTGCAAAAGCTGATCTAGTTCGCGGGGTGTGCAACACCCCTGGTTGGATCTCGGGCTTTGAGCGTCTGGACTGCATCTCCGGTTCGGGCCACTTTTAAGTGAAGATGTCCGGCTGTCTCATACGGTGCGAGCCACCACCGGTATGAGGCGGCCGGTAATTCATATCTGGGGTGGGGTTGTGCGTGCTCTGATTTGGACGCGGAGTAGCTTCGGCTTGCTCGCTTTGTTTGGGCGTGGCTTCTTCTAAAGAATGTCCAGACTTTTCCGCCAAAGTGCGTAATAGTTCCGTTTGTTCTTTTAGAACATCTTCAAATTCTTTGGTCATTTCAGCGACCTGTGAGAAGTACTCATCCAGGATGGATTGATAGTGCTGATGGTTCACCATTGCCCACTCCTTGCGATAGGAACCGCGTTCGCACTAGTTGCCAACTCCACTTCCATGTCCACATCAACTCCCGCGCTGACCCAGATGTCTGGAGTCCACGTTTCTGATGCGGGCGCAGTTTCCGGTGTGACCGGTTCTGGCGCTGCCTCCGCTGGCTGCTGCACTTCTTGCTGTGGAACCTCTGTTACTTGATTGACTGGTTCATCATTTACCGACTCATCAACCGCAGGTGCCTGGCCAGTGTTGTCCACACTGTCTGGCTCAATGGGATCCGGTACCGTCACGGCACCCTCAGGCACGGACGGCTGCTTACTCTTATCGAACCCTTCTGGAGGAACGTCTTCACCGGTGACATCCTCTGGACGTTTTGCGATGGCAGGCTCTGTGTTGTCCGCGCATTCGGGTTCAGGGCCCACGGGCTCGGCACAAGGTTCCGGCTCTGTCTTTGGTTCCGGTTCATCACAGACTGGCTGTTCAGGACACTCAGGTTGAGAGTTGTTCACCGGTTCAAGGGTCGGGTACTCTACCGTCGAAGGACTCTCCGGCGGGCACAGTGCAGCGTCCATTGAGCTGATGAACTCTCCGACGGCGCTGCCCGCCACACTCGCGGCCACATTGAGGCTGGCGTTGAAGTTGGCATTGACATTCGCGTTGAGATTTTGCGCAACCTCACAGGCCTGAGCTGGTGCCACAACAGTCTGAGCCGATCCCGCGCACGAAGTATCGACAACGGCCGGCGCAGGCGCCGAAGTCGACGAAGCGGGATGAGAATTCACCGGTGGCCTGTCGGACAAGTCTGAACTAGAAGTAGTGCTCGGACACGGCGCGGGATCAGCGGTCGGAGTGGATGCTAATGTGACGCCCTCCTCACACTCCGGTGTGGCAGCCGGCGGCTCTTCCACCACGGGTGTGGGCTTCGCGCAATCCGTAGCAGCTGGTTCCACGCTTTGTTGTCCATCGCAACCGCAGTCGCGGTCATCCACGGGCGTGGGAGCTGGCGCAGGGTCGGGTGCAGAGCTCACGCAGACTGGAGTCTGTGCTGATCCACATTGCGCCGCCGGTGCATGATCGTTAATCAACACATCGAGCATGCCCTCCAGCGAGATATTTCGAGAGCTCAACAACCGCTCCACTACCCCGGTTGCCATCTGCACCAGAGGCTGGGAAAGCAACGCTCCCTGCACCGGTCCGGCGAAGGCCTTGGCTGCATCCACTGCGCGCGCAGTTGCCGTGCACATCTGGGCGACCGTCTGGGCACACTGGTCGTCAATCCTTTGCAACCCATCAGTAGCGATTTCTACTGCTTGGCAGCTACTGGCCACCTGGTCCTCATGTCCGCATTGCTCCTGGACCGCCTTGGTCACCGCCTGCTGCGGGCGATCCTGTCCGATGCCATTGAGAAAGCCATCCACCACGTTGGTTACATCGGTCTCGAGTACCTGACGAGAGGCTTCGCCCAGGCACTGACGGATAGCCGGAATATCCAAACCGTGGGTGAAGCTCGCAGCCACTCGGCACGCCACCGTGGCACCACCCGCAGCCTCCAGCTGAGTCAAACTTTCCGAGACGTGAGCACTATTTGTGGGTGCAGCCATCATCATCGCCCACCTCCCAAAGCCACAGCGTTCGTTGCATCGGCAGCGTCCACTACATCCGCCAGCCGGTGAGCATCGCGTCCCGCTGCAGCCAACCTTCCAGCGTGTGCCACACGTACATCGTGCCCCTTATCCACCAGCTCTTTGAGCCGCGCACCAGCCCCCTGCAAGCCCACGCCGAATGCGGCAAGAGGTACATGCGGACGATGCGCCGCCAAGACACTCGCCCACTGCTCTTGCTGCGCACGCAGCTTCTCTGCGCCCTCGCGCACCACTGTCGGATCAGTAGTAATTCCGTTCCCCACCAGCTCATCCCCTTTGAACCGCCCAATGATTACCAAACCTTTGGTCACATCTGACTACCACCAGACAGAAAAAGTTCATCGGCCCTTTCAACTGGTCACTGGCAATGCAGTGTCACGAGTTGAAAGGGCCGATGTTTGGCGTCGAGAAAAAGAGTGCTAGACCTGCGCAACCACGGCGGACAACTGGCCGGCGATGCGGCGAGCGGTCGTGGAATCGGAGGCCTCCACCATCACGCGGAACAACTCCTCGGTGCCGGAGGGTCGCAGCAACACACGGCCGGTCTCGCCGAGCTCCTCCTCAGCAGCGGCAATCGCTTCCTTAACCTGCGGAGAATCAGCGATCATGGACTTGTCCGCCACCGGCACGTTGATCAGGGTCTGCGGCAGCACGGACATCACGCTGGCCAGCTCGCCGAGGGACTTGCCGGTCGATGCCATGCGCGCCATCAGAGACAGACCGGTCAGGGTACCGTCGCCGGTGGTGCCGTGCTCAGGAATGACGATGTGGCCGGACTGCTCGCCACCCAAGGAGAAATCACCAGCGCGCAGGTCAGCCAGCACGTAGCGATCGCCCACTGAGGTCTCGCGCAGCACGATGCCTTGCTCCTTCATCGCCAGCTTCAGCCCCAGGTTGGACATCACGGTGGCCACGAGCGTGTTCTTCTTTAGCTCGCCATCTTCCTTCATGGCCATGGCGAGGATGGCCATGATCTGGTCGCCGTCCACCACGTTGCCCTCGGAATCGACAGCTAGGCAGCGGTCCGCATCGCCATCGTGAGCCAGGCCGATATCAGCGCCGTGCTCCTGAACCGCCTGCTGCACTACCTCGATGTGCGTGGAGCCCACGCCCTCGTTGATGTTGAAGGCGTTGGGGCGGTCGTGGATGGCGATGACCTCCGCGCCCGCGTTCCGGTAAGCCGAAGGTGCGGCCTTGTATGCAGCACCATTGGCGCAGTCCACCACCACGCGAATTCCGTCCAATGGGGTCGGCACGGCGTTATGCAGGTGGGAAAGGTAGCGCTCCAACGCGTCTTCGGATTCGTCGATGATGCGTCCGATCCCCGCGCCCGTGGGGCCTTGCTCCGGCAGTTCCAGCATGAAGGACTCGATCTCGTCCTCCACGTAGTCTTCCAACTTGTGCCCGCCGGCTGCGAAGAACTTGATGCCGTTATCTGGCATGGGGTTGTGCGAGGCGGAGATCATCACGCCCATGTCCGCGCCGAAGGCGTCCGTGAGATAAGCCACGGCTGGGGTGGGCAGAATGCCCACGTTGAGCACGTCCACTCCCTGCGAGGACATACCCGCTGCCAGCGCTGCGGTGAGCATTTCGCCGGAGACTCGAGGGTCGCGTCCCACCACGGCGGTCGGTCGCCGGTTGCCTTTGCCCTCGTGGTCTACGAGCACGCGCGCTGCGGCCGCGCCAAGCTTCATTGCCAGTGGCGCGGTGAGTTTATCGTTAGCTAGGCCGCGCACTCCGTCGGTTCCGAACAGTCTTCCCATAGCCTCACAGCATACCCACCACGGTGGGTGGTTTTGCGCAATGTGGGCAATGCGGGGACTGTGTTGGGCCTAGCAACGGCGAAACCGCCCCCACCTTCGCAGCAATGCAGCTGTGAAGTGTGGAAGCGGTTTCCTTTCCGACTGCGGTGGCATCTTTGTTTCGACGCCATGCTGACGGAAATCCAGCGTGATAAGTGAATCAGCGCTTGGAGTACTGCGGGGCACGACGTGCCTTGTGCAGACCGGCCTTCTTACGCTCGACGGCACGTGCGTCGCGAGTCAGGAAGCCAGCCTTCTTCAGGGCGCCACGCTCTTCTGGGTTGTACTTGTTCAGAGCGCGAGCGATTGCCAGGCGGAATGCGCCGGCCTGGCCGGATGGGCCACCGCCCTTGAGGTTTGCGACGATGTCGAACTGGCTGTCGCGATCAAGCAGCACCAGTGGTGCCTTGATCAGCTGCTGGTGCAGCTTGTTAGGGAAGTAATCCTCCAGGGTGCGACCGTTGCAGATGAACTGGCCGGAGCCCTGCACCATGCGGACGCGAACGACAGCTTCCTTACGGCGGCCGACGGTCTGGATGGTTCCCTCGTACAGAACTGGAGCAGCCTGAACTTCTTCCTCAGCGGATTCGGTTGCTACGGCATCGCCGATGGAAGCGACGAACTCTTCGTTGACTGCGTCAGCGGCGGTGTACTCGCCTTCGAAGTTGTCGGTGTTCTCGACGGTTTCGTTGTTCTCGTTGTAATCAGCCATTACTGTGCCACCTGCTTGATCTCGTAGGTCTCAGGCTTCTGAGCCTGGAGGTTGTGCTCCGAACCGGCGAAGACGCGAAGCTTCTTGATGGAAGCGCGGGACAGCTTGTTGTGTGGCATCATGCCGCGGATTGCTTCTTCCACGACGCGCTCTGGGTGCAGCTCCAGGGAGCGACCGAGGGTCATGGACTTCAGGCCACCGGGGTAGCCGGAGTGGCGGTAGCGCATTTCGCGCTCGCGCTTGTTGGACGAGATGTGAACCTTGTCAGCGTTGATGATGATGACGTTGTCACCGCAGTCAACGTTTGGTGCGTAGGAAGGCTTCTTCTTGCCGCGCAGCAGGTCAGCTGCGGTAACGGCAAGACGGCCCAGCACCACATCAGTGGCGTCGATGACGTACCACTTACGGGTAATGTCACCGCTCTTTGGGTGGAAAGTAGTCACGTGGGACTCCTTGGTCTTGTTGGAACTGCCAGCCAGGCGCTGCTCCCGTGAGAAAAAGTATCTGATCAGGCAATACGTGATGGATTTCACGGTCTGTCCGTGGCGGCCGGTTGTGACCCACGGACAGGGGATCTCACCGTGTGGTGAGCTCGCAACCTGATAAATATTACCCATGCTGGGGGGATAGACAAAATCCCCCAAGCAGGACGCTTGAGGGATAAAAATGGCGCAGTTCGCTGATCAACCGCACCGCTGATCGCTAATGCAGGTGTTCTATGCCCAGCTGTTTGCAGCGTTGGTGTTGATCTGGCTCATACGGTCATTGGATTCACGAACCGCACGGGAAACCTCGCCGAGGACCACGTTGAGATCCTGCGCGCTGTTATCCCACTTCTTCTGAGCTGCTTGGTAGGACGTCGCGGATTCGCCTTCCCACTCCGCAACCAGTGGCTGCAGGTCACTCTTGAGATCTTCCAAAATTCCGTTGATGCGTTGTGAGGTGCTGTTGATATCGTCTGCTGCCTGGCCGATGCTGGCGAAGTTGTAGTGAATCATGATGTTGTCTCCTTGAGAAGTGTGGAATGTGAAGTTGTGCAAACTCTGCGGACACCTTTGGCCCGATAGCTCTCGTTGTCTATGCCGGCCACCGGTCGCTCGTAATGCCCGTTTTCAGCTGACTAGCTGTTAAATGCGGACGCGTTTTCCGTTTCGGTCTCGTCGAAACCAGCAGCATTGGCGCGGAGGTTTTCCGCGATGCTGTTCAGTGCTTCACGCAGCTGACGAGCATCGTCATTCCACCGCTGCATCAGTCCAGCGAAGGAGTGCTGCGCGTCACCCTTCCAACTCGCAGCCACGTCATCCACCACTCCCTGCAGGCGACGGAGCTCGCCTTGGACGTCTTCATTCACGCGGTCCACATTGCTGGCCGCATTGTTCATCGTCTGAATGTCTGTCTTAAAACTCACGATGTGCCTCCCCTAAAGGTCAATCTTGAATGTTCTCTGCGGCAACTTCCGATGCCGACCTTTGCCGTGATTCCCACCTGAGCGCCATCTAGAGAATTTCTTAATGCTCCAAAGGCTTCCCACGCGTCCCCCACAAGGCAATAAGACTCCACACCAGAATAAAAGGTTCACGATTAGCGGATTTTTCTAAGCACATCCACGATCTGATGCTACTGACGTTCAGGGTCTATCCCCGCGTACTGAACTGCTGTATCGCAAGCCCGGAGCCTATCCCCTGTCACTTCCCGGAATTGGCATCCCACGGAAATTTGATGACCGTCCTTGAGACGAACGTGCCACAACGTGGTGGATTCCGGATAGACCTCCTCATAGCTCACGGGAGCCCGCCCCGCTATCCGAATTCCCTGCATTCCTTGCAGCTGATTCAGGACAGCGTTATCCATTTCCTGTTGCGTGGTCAAGGGGGTGGGTACTGCAGAAACCAGCACTCTCATGTCCGGATCAGAGGACATGAATTCCTCGCGCTGTGCCGTAGCACCGGATCTCGTCCATCCCGGTGCATCCATCTTCACCGGAATCTGTGCTCGTTCCGCGGATGCCGTAACCACCTGGTCTCCGGCCACTCGCTGCTCTCTCCACGGCTGTGGCTGTTGCGCACTAGCGGAATCCGACGGAGCGGCAGCCGGTTCTGACCTCTCTGAACTCGTCACGCCACCTGTCGCCGCGTCTTCTGGCTCTGTAATCATTTGGGAATTTTGCGCTTCCTCCACTGATGAGCCAGCGCCACTGTGCATGACAGCGACGATCGTTCCCACACCCACCAAACACAAAACAACCGCCGCAGCAGCCACAGCGATGCGCAGCAGATTTTTGTCCCTAGCGCCCCTATTCAACGGCTCAATGCAAGACTTTTCAGAGCCAGCACGCTCTTGATTCGCCAGTGGTTCGTCGGTCACCACCTGCCGCACCTGCTCTTTCGGAACTGCGGCACCCGGTGCGGATTCAGTCTCCCTCACGCATTCGTGTTCCGCATCCCGCAAATCCGCAGCAATGCGCAGCACACTATCCACATCTAGCGTGCGGGCCCGCATCCCCGTGCACCTCAGGTACTCGGCAATAGTGCTCGCGTGCATTCCGGCCACCACCACATCTGGCTCGCGCATTCCCACTCCCCACGGGAACTGAGTCCGGCCACCTGGCGCGTCAACCTGCGAATATTCCGGATTGGCTTTCCTCTGTTCCACCACATCCACCACCAATTCACGCAACATTTCCAGTCGCGCCAGCCCCAGCGCGCTCGTCCGGAATCGAGGTTCTCCCTCCCCCACCTGGAAAGGATCGGCTTCCACGGCTCCTGTTCCGCTCACTGTAAAGCCAGAAGATAAATCGGTGACAGTCAGTGCATGTACCAAGATGCCTGATTCCTGCAGCGCCACAGCTTTAGCCAAAATCCCCATGTCAGCTTTTTCCGAACGCGTGGTAACGGTCATTGTTTCATCCATCTTTCGGTGCTTTCCCCGCTCCATCGCAGCGCTTGTATTCACGACGCAGCCTCAACTCTTTCCACCTTGTTGGCACCCGGCATCGGAGTTGCGGCCACGTGCACGAGCCACGGCTCACGGTGAACGTAGATGGCGCGGCCAGGCTGGCGTCGACACAATTTCTGACCTGCAATGGAGCCATCCTCTCGAGGCGCGCTCAACAGTAACCACGCTGTTTGATCACGCATCGACTGCATCAACGGCTGGTAACTAGCGCGAGCAAAAGCACCGGACTTCCGCCCTAAAATCACGTGCAAGCCGATATCCGCGGCATATGGCAGAAGGGGAATCAGACAGTCCAATCCAGGGTCAGCATCCGCATCATCGACCACCACAAACACTTCCGGCCCGTGCCACCAAGTACGCCGTGCCAGTTGCTCCGGAGTCACATCCGCCTGTGGGATCCGCTCCCGCAGAACGTGAACCCATTCCTGCAGCTGATTTCGGAAATCCTCTGGGACGGCGTAGCCATCGTGGCCCAACAAACCTCGCCGTGCGTCGGTGATTAGGATCTTTTTCTCGACGCCAACCTGGCCATTCAACCCATCGATCACCGCACGCAAAGCGGTAGTCACGCCGGCGCCGGACTGTCCCACAGCCACGAAGTGTGGAAAGGCCGCGTGGTCCCACACCACAGAGTCCAGTCGCGGACCACCCATAGCGAACGCGTGGGTATCGACGTCCTGACGATTCAGCTCATCCGGAAGGATGCGCATTGCCAGGTTCGGCTCGCCGCGTTGGACAGAGACCATTCGCCCGTGCTCGATGTCCTGGGCTGTTACCTCTGCGACCTGAATGTGTTTGCCGTGATGGGAGACTGCTCGGCCTGCCACATCGGGCAGACTGCGCTGTGCGTCACGAAAGTGAGCGTCCAATGCGGTCATCTTGAATTCGACGATGCCGGTCAACATGTCCCTCAGCGCAGGGCGGAAGTTCCATCGCAAAGCGGTGACCACCAGGTGCAGTCCGTGTTCCAGCCCGGTGGTGGCGAAGCGGATCACACGCTGATCTTCCTCGCCTAGTTGATCCACGCCATCGATCACGAGCAGCCGGGGACCTTCCATGAGCTCCACTTCATCCAGCAAGCGAGTGAGCTGGTCGGCGCCTGCAACGGCGGATACCTGTGGCAAGCGGGTGAGGTCCCGTAGCGAACCGCCGGGATCGAAAATGTAGATCGGTACTCCTGGACTCGAGAGCACTGTGCCCAGCACTAGGGCGCGCAAGAAGCTCGTCTTGCCAGTCCGCGGTTGCCCTACCACTGCCCAGTGGCGCCGTGACATGTCCACCGCATAGGGAATCTGCTGACCTTCAAATGGAAGATCTTCCAAAGCGACAAACGCCTGCATAGGTGAGCCTTCAGCGTTGACATCCCACGCACGCAGCCGATTCGGCAAGGGTGGGAGCCAAACTTGGTTGTGCGTCGGTGCAGCAAGCCTGTCGATCACTAAATCCAAGGTGGTGCTGGTGGATTCCACTTCCGTTCCGAGACGACGAACCAGGCGCTGATCCCGGGGCAATTCCGGGCCGGATACATAGGCGGATTGGAAACGGGTGGCGTCATGCGCATACAAAATGGCCGCACCGGGCGTGGCAGGAAGTTCAAACGCGGCGGGTGACCCAATGAGGGCGCGAGATTCCGCAGCAGAAAACGTCCGTAGCGCTATGCGATAGGAAAGATGGGATTCCAAGCCGCGCAGCCGCCCCTCTTCCAGCCGCTGGCTGGCCAACAGGAGATGCATACCCAGACTGCGCCCGAGGCGTCCGATCGCCGCGAACACCTCGGCAAACTCCGGGCGTGCGTGCAGAAGTTCCGAAAACTCATCTACCACGATAAACAGTGAGGGCATCTGCCCGGGGAACTGTGCGTTGAACTCACGTGCGGTGGTCAGATTGGCTGCTCGCAGCCGTTCTTGGCGCCGGTGCATTTCGCCCAGCAGTGAGTCCTGCATGCGATCGACCAGCCCAGCCTCGTCTGCAAGGTTGGTGATCACGGCGCTGGTGTGTGGAAGCCGTTCCATGCCCAGAAAGGACGCGCCGCCCTTGAAATCCACCAGGATGAAATTGAGATTGAGGTGCGAATGGTTGTGAGCGAAGCTAATGACAATGCTCTTAAGGAGCTCTGATTTTCCGGAGCCCGTCGCGCCCACACACAAGCCATGCGGGCCAATGCCGCCCAGCGCAGATTCCTTGATGTCCAGATACACCGGCGCGCCGGAATAGCCGATGGGCGCACGCAGATCTCCACCAGGCAATTCCAACAAGCTCGAAGATCCAGTCACGCGGGACCGCGACCGGCATATCTGCGCCAGTTCCACGTCAGATAGTTGATCCGCCACACCGAACGGAGCCCACCCGTCCATCGTCCACGCCGCCATAACGCATCCCGCTGCTTCCTCTTCCACATGCAGAAGCAGCCCTTGACCTTTGGCAGTCTCCACCCATTCCGGCGAGGGATCCACCACAACAGCGCCGGATGTCACCGGATGTGCACCAGTACAAAAGCGCACCTTGTGCGGCCCGTCGTGCGGCAGCCACTCGTCATATGGGCCCTCGATGCTCAATGCATCCACGTCTTGAACCGCGACTTGGGCCTGCATAGCGTAAGCCAACCGTTGCGCACCAGGGCCAGTCAGCACCACGCAGTGAAAGCTGGAGAGGTCCACCGCGACAGGCGCTTCAATGGTGGCGTTTGCCAAGGCGAGGTCACGCAGGCTCATCGCGCATACCGGCTCTAAGTCCTCCGGAGGTGCAGAAATGGGGATCTCCAGTGGATCTTCCGGAGTTTGCACCGCGGTTCCCAGCCGCACCACCCCCGGCGCGGAAGATACCTGCGTATCCGTCACTAGGTGCGTCCACAGCGCGTGCGGGTTGGGATGGGATTCGGCCATCTTTTCCAGTTGCTCCGCCCGCGAGCGGCGCACCGAATCTTTGAGCGCGTCTAAGTGACGATGAAACGCACGCCGCATCTCATCCACATTCGTGCCCGGGGAAAACATCATGGCCATCGAGCCCAGCATCATCAGCGGAAAGATGAACGTCATCGGGGAACGCCCCGCCCCGGATAGCACCATTGCGCCGATCATCCCCGCGACAGCCACCAGCATGATCACGGGCATCAGCATCTTGACGAATGGCTGCTTATCTTTGGGCAGCGTTGGTGGTGCTTGCGATTGCATGAATTGGTTCCTCCCCCATTGTTCCCCCGTGATGTTTCTTCACGACGCAACCCATCCCCATGAGCCGCATAAGTGTCTTTAGTCTGCCACGGCTGTGCTCTCTCGGCGAGTCCAGCGCGTGTCTGGCACTCATACTAAAGTGTGGCAAGACACCGTGGGGGTGGCAGAGACAATTCTCGTATGGGGGGACCATGCTTGCAGTAAGTATTTCCGTGCCAAGAGCGGAATCGACCATCAATGCGGCGGTGGCGGATCACGTGCCTGTTGCGGAGTTAATTCCGCACTTGGTGCAGCAGGAAGCCGAGCTCAAGCCGGGCGAGCACTGGGTGCTTTCTCGAAGCATCAGCGCAATCCGACCGGAGCATTCTCTGAGCGAGGCCGGGGTACGCCCCGGAGAGCTGCTAACTCTGGATATCGCCATGGTTCCGCAACCAGAGGCAGAGGCAGTTGATCAACTCACGGGAAAGATTGGGAGTAATCACGCTGCGTGGTTCGCGGCATGCATCGCAGCACTATTCAGCCTGCAATCTGCGCCACTGTTTCATCCGCTGGCTCATCATGGACGGCATCAACTAGGCCTGGCCGCTGGCGCCTCTGCAATGGACTACCAAGCGTTGCTCTTGCTCGCCGTCACGGGCATCGCGGCACTGTGTGCTGCTGCCGGTTCACTGTTCGATCGGCGCTACACCTACATCGCTGCTCTTCTCGGGTTTGGACTTGGCCTGCACATCAATGTCTTGTGCGCTTGTGTGTGCGCAGCCCTGATGGTCTGGCGTCCGGGCCCAGCACGCGTATTCACGCTGTTAGTCACAGTCTTTGCGGCCATCAATTTCTTCCCCGGCCTTACCCTTGTCTTGGCACTGCTCACCCTAACTTTTTCCGGACAGATAGCCATCGGAATCGCGCAGATCAAGTTGCCGAGAGTACCTGCCACTGGCCTCTTCCAGGAACCTGTCCACGCTTCCAGTGGCAACGTGATCACCATTCATTCCACGGTGGTTATCGCTCTATGCTCGGTGATTTTCGCCAGCATCTACCAACTCATCCCGTGGGGGTCGCGTCCTAGTGTGTGGATCATCGCGCTGGCCGTATGCACGGCAACGATTGGTTTGAGTTCGCGCGGCGCCCGCCCGGTTCACGCCACCGCGGTGGTTGTCTTGTCCGCTGTCATTTTGGTGTGGCTCGCTCTCCATGTCTCTTTTGGAGCCCTGGTATTCGCGCTCCTCGTGCTGCCGGCCATCCACGTCCGCTCACCCCTGGCTGGGCGGATCATTGATGGGCTGGAAAGCCTCAGTTTCGCCTGCGCCATACCTCTTGCTCTGCACAGCACGGGGATCTTTGAGCTCATTCGAGGGATCGGCTGATGACCTCTCCACTGAATTGCGCCGTTCCGATGTATGGCCCCAGCATTCCGGTTGATATCCAGACAGTAGATAGCGGGATTGCCACGGGACGAGGTGTGCAAACAACGGTGATCGATACCGGCGCTGCCACTCCCGGAACTACCGGCGACAGGAGCTCGTGCATTCTCCACGGAACCGCTGTGGCCAGCGTGATTAAGCAAGTGGCTCCCGGCGCGTCCATACACTCCCTGCGTCATTCTCCCGTGGAAGATCGAGCTGAAGGCACCGTGGAGGATCTGGTGCAGGCAATCTATACAGCCGAGGAGTTGCACGCGAAAATCGTCAATATTTCGATGGTCGCCTGCGAGGACGTTGCCTCCCTCCGCGATGCCATTCGCGCAGTTCAAGGAAGTGGCACCCTCGTTGTCGCCTCGATTGGTAATCGAGGTCAGTGCGACGAAGCAGTGCCGACGTTTCCGGCCAGCTACACGGGAGTCCTCGCCGTAGGGGCAGTTGATAGCAGAGATTCTTCCAACAAGGAAAGCTCTTTGGATTTAGGCAGGACCGCCGCCGAGTACAACGCAAGCGGTAGCCACGCGGACTTGTTCGCACCGGGCGGTCCTGTCAGCGCGGTCCTCGAAACCGAGTCTGGTCCGAGGACCGTGGTCGGTGGTCCGGACCCATTTTTCGGAACGTCGTTTGCCGCCCCTGTGGTCACAGGAACTGCGGCGTTGGTGTGGGAGATCGCTCCTTTTCTCGACGCCACCGCGGTCTCCGATATTCTCACCTCCACCGCCATTGCCGGTGGATCACCCTTGCGTGGGAGCTCCGCCCTACAAGTGGTTAATCCGCAGGCTGCGGTTGAGAAGGCTTGGGAGATTCGCGACGTACGCGATGGCCGTACTCCTGAGGTCAACGCACACGGCTTATCCGCTGAACCGTGGCTGCCCGAGACAAGTTCAGTGTCCAGCCCGCTGCTCACTGAACCTCCGGTGGACTATCGCGTGCCCATCGCACTATCTGCTGTGGTTTCGTTGGTGTTGATAGTGGTGCTGATCGCCCGAGCGTTGTCCTCGGAAAGCAGACCACCGTCAGGGAGCGCGGAGACTACCCGCCACGGCGCGTGAGTGGGATCAGTAAAACCAAGCGAAGTTAGATCCTCCTGGGATCCCACGCTGTAGCGGGTTCCGTCGTCGCTGATCAGCAGGATTCCGCGTTCTGTGGCAACGGGCATCGTTCCTCGCGGCGCCACATACCGTGGCCCCTCGTAAGGTGCTTGATCAACTGCGCGAACCAGGCCCAGCTCATTAAGACTGTCTTGTTCAATTGCTCCTGCCGATTTCTCGTTACCCGTACTATCTTCCAATTCAGCAGGAGTTCCCAACCCGTTTTGACCTGCGCAGAGCATCTCCGGCGCAGACCACTGCACATCTTCTTTCGGCAGGCCTTGCAGTACTTCAGCACTGGGTTGATCGACTGCATCCGCCACGTTCACGGGTATCGGAGGAACGGTACTCAAGGCTTCTGCCAGCGCTCGTTGCGGTCCTGTGAGCTCAGCGACTCCACCGCGCGTGGCCATGAACGCGCGATCGTCTGCCAGCAGCACACGCCCCGCCACATCAAACGGGGCAGGCAAACCCGAAGGTCCATGGGGTAAGACCACATCCGGTTTCCGCTCCAACTGACCTACTAATTGGTCACTTGCAGGAACTCCGGTGACACCTAAGGCACGCGGGGCTCGGGCGTCGATAAGAAAACGATCCTTGCCCACCACCAGCCAGGTTCCACTGGGTGCTTGCAACAGCGCGTGCTCGTGCCACCTCACGTTCGTAGAGGCCAGCACCACTCCGGGTTCACACAGCAACAGCTCGCGCGAAGGTGCCTGCTCCAAGCCTGGCACCACCGGTATGCCCACCGGATCTGCCTGCGGAAACTTGGCCAGCTGCTCCGCAGTGCTCTGCTGGAATTGCACCGGTTCCCGCAGGATCAGCCGGGCGCTGGCCACGTTGGTGACGGGATGGAAAGCATCGTCGAGGCGCACAAAGAGGGTTCCGGATTCGTCGGAGACTAACGCGGCGTCGTCGATATTCGGCTGCGGGCGCAACAGCCCCATCATCACTGCTGCACCAGCCAACAGGAGGCTGATCAGCACGCCCACCATCACGGCGCGTCGTTGAGACCGCAGTGGATCGTGCGCCATGCGCGGATCCCCAATGACCAGCGCCAACTCCAATCGACGTAACAAAAAACTGTATCCCGAAACCTGAATTCCCGTAGTACGCATGGCTGCGCACTCCCCTTCCCCCGAAGTTCTGTTCACCTAGCTCATTGATCATCGCAGGAATGCGCTGCGCCCGCACGGCAGACCGTGGGCTCGCAGGTTAAGGTGTGACCAGAGATTGATGGCAAACGGGGGTTTGCACGATGCGGGGGAAAAGATGATGGGGATCATGTTGGCGCTGTTGTGTGTGCTGTTGATCGTTGGCTGTGGGGTGGGAGCCTGGTGGCTGCGGGAACGCGCCAAGGTCGAGGGCATTACTCCGTTGACCTGGTTTGATGTGGCTGCGGCGCCGTCTCATTTCTTTTCGCCCCCAGGTCCAATCGCGTTTTCACCGGAGCTGCTTCTTGATTCCTTGGGTGCCCAGGGCGAACGGCGCCGTGTGCACGTATCTGAACGGCCCATTCCGGGGTTGTTGGGAACGGAGCTACTGAGCACGGTCGGTGTGCCCACGGAGTTGGCCGGGTCCATGCTCATCGCAGCTGCCGCGTGCGGGGTTCTGGTCGCGCCGAGTTCGGTAGCAGGTGGGCGTGGTTCAGGTCTTGTAGTTCCGACGTCAGACTTCACCGTGACCGGGCCGAGTCCTTGGCTACTGGGGATGGATATTTCCGGCGAATCCGTGAGCGTACAGGCTGTGCCCGGTTCCACCATTCTGGTGCTAGGAAACGCGGCTGCGCTGCCACAACATCACTGGTTTCGCCTCGTCGATGTGGATTCTGAGGACACCGTGGCCGATGCATGGGAAGCGGCGTGGGATCCAGGAGTATGCCGAGTGGTGAAAGTCCTGGGGATTTCAGATGCGGGCGATCCACAGCTGGAAGGGATCTACTACGACATTGTGGTTTCCGTGCAGGTGATCAACGGTGATGTCGTGGGAGAAGTGGTGCACCGGAACACCGGATACCGGCAGACTTTCTGGCCGCTATTCACCGGGATCAAGCAGGTGCCGGTGCCTATTCGCAGGAGGCTCTAGCCCTGCGTGCGCACCGCGCGCGTGGCCATTGCACGCTCGGCTAGGTCTGCGTCCACCGGGTAGTCCACCTGCACTAAGTTCAGCCCATTGGCGGGTGCCACGGGCACAGCGGAGCTGCGCTCGGTTTCCTCCAGCAGGTCTGCGGTGAAACTCTGTGCACGGCGCCCCTCGCCCACCGTCAGGCAGGCTCCCACCAACGAGCGGACCATGGACCAGCAGAAGGCATCGGCCACCACGTGTGCCTCGTAGGTCTCCGGCTCGGACGCGGTGGACACGTCTCGCCACTCAAACTTTTGCAGCTCGCGGATGGTGGTCGCGCCCTCGCGGGCCTTGCAGTAGGCGGCGAAATTGTTCAGGCCCAGCAGTGCATCGGCCGCCGACTGTACTTTGTCCTGCTCCACGGATTTGCGCCACACCGCGGTGTCACGGGAGCGAACCGGGCGGGGACCCGCGTCAGAGGTGGTCACGCGATAAACGTAGTGGCGCCTAAGGGCAGAAAAACGCGCGTCGAAACCCTCCGGCGCAGACGTAGCAGCCGAGAGGCGAATGTCCGGCGGGAGCATGCGGGACAAGCGCCGCACCAGATCTTCGGGGCGGGCCAGGGAGCGCTGCTCGAAGGCCTCCGCGGGGATGTCCGCATGCGCAACCTGCCCGTCCGCGTGCACTCCCGCATCGGTGCGCCCCGCCACCACCAGCGTGATGGGGTGGCGGGTGACCAAGGAAAGCTTGTCCTCCAGCACGCCCTGCACGGTGCGCAGGTCTCCCTTCTGGGAGGCCCAACCGTGGAAATCGGTGCCGTCGTAGGAGATATCCAAGCGCACGCGGACGTGCTCAGAATTGGCAGGTGCTGCGTTCACTTCGTGCTGGTTCATCGATCCAAACGGGCAAAGCGGTCAAACACGGCAGCACCGATCACCAGCGCACGCTCATCCATGGCGAACGCGGGGTGGTGCAGGTCCGTCTCCGGGCTCTCGCCGTTCCACACGCCCAGGCGCAGGTAGACGCCCGGAATCTCCTCGGTATACCAGCCAAAGTCCTCGCCGCCGGAGGACTGCACGGCCTCTCCCACGCCCTGCTCGCCCAGCACGTCGGTCACAGCACGTCCAGCGATCTCCGCGCAGGCATCGTCGTTGACCACGGGAGGCACGCCCTGCACGTAGTTCACATCCACTTCCACGCCATAGGGTTCAGCGATCGCACGGATGGCAGGCGGGATCACTTCAGGCAGTTCAACCCACGTATCGCGGCTCGCGGAGCGCACCGTACCGGCCAGCGTGCCCTTGGCGGGGATCACGTTCGGAGCGCCCGCGCCAGCCATGATGGAACCCCATGTCAGCACCGTTCCGGAGCGCGGATCGATACGACGATCCACCACCTGCGCCACACCCGTGGCCACCGTAGACAGGGCGTAGACAATATCCCCCGTCTCGTGTGGGCGGGCGGTATGCCCACCGCTGGCCTGCAGCGTGACCTCTAGCTTGGCGTTCGAAGACGTAATCGCACCAGCGTGCACGCCCACGTCTCCCACCACGCGGTGCGGATCGCAGTGCAGAGCGATGATGCGATCCACACCCTCCACGGCACCTTCCTGCACACAGTCCACCGCACCACCGGGCATGGTCTCCTCAGCGGGCTGGAAGATCAGGCGCACGGGGCGTGGTGGAGGGGTCTTTGCCAGCAAGGTGGCCGCACCCAAAAGCATGGCGGCGTGGGCGTCGTGACCACAAGAGTGACACACTCCCTCGTTGGTCGAGGAGAAATCGTAGCCCGTCGTCTCCTCCATCGGCAGCGCGTCGATATCTGCTCGCAGCGCCACCACATCCGTCTCACTCGAGCCGTCCGCCGCCGGGATATCGCAGGTCAAACCGCTCCCAAATTCGAAGCGACGCACCTCAAAACCCAGTTTGTTCAACTCCGATTCAATGTAATCGGTGGTCTGAAACTCCTTGTAGCTGAGCTCGGGGTTGCGGTGAATGTGCCGACGCCAACCAGTCAAACTTTCTACTAATTGCTCATCGACACCCGCATATCCCTTCGCTGCGCTCCATGCGTCGGCCGGAGTTGTTCCAATGGGATTGTTTTTGTTGGCACTAGGTGCGTTATTCATGAAAAATCCTCTCGCAGAATTTCAGTATCCGCTGTGCCATCTCAGCGCGGTTGGGAAGGCGTTCAAAGTTATGGCCTTCATCGTCGAAAAGCAGTAGCTCGGTATGCACACCGTGGGCCGTCAACACACCCATGGCCTGATATGCCTCAGACACAGGCACGTTGGCATCACGCTGACCGTGAATGAAAAGCACTGGAACGTCTACCTTGGACAGCTGGCGCAGTGGGGATGCCTGCTGCAGTAGTTGCTGGTCAAGATTCTGATCGCCGTACTTCGGCTGACCAGCAGCTGCAATCCACGGATCTGTATCGCGGTAGAACGTCTCCAGATCAGACATGCCACAGGCGGCGATGCCGCCGGCCCAGCGTCCCGCGTGCCTGGTCAGGGAAGCATGCACTAGGTAGCCGCCGTAGGAGCGTCCCATGATGACAGCCTTGCCCTCTTCAGTCAGACCAGCAGAGATCAAGTAGTCCAGGGTGTCCTCGGCGTCGTCGATCGCGGCAAAGCGACCATAACGGTCGTCTGCTTGGGAGAACCAGCGCCCACGTCCTGCCGAACCACGCACGTTGGGCTGGAAAACCGAATATCCGGACGAGGCCAACTTCCGCAACACATTGTTGTAATCCGGACGAGACTGCCCCTCGGGACCGCCGTGGAAATACACCACCATGGGCGCAGGCTCAGTGGGCTCTTGCCCCACGGCCCGATACAACCAGCCTGATAGTCGCAGACCATCCCGCGTTTCGTAATTGTGTAGCTCCGGGATGATCTCCGCCTCGTCCCACACAGACAGCACTGCACGGCCACGCTGGTCCTGCGGCTGTTCAGAAAGTAGCTCAGGCGGAGCCTCACTCACTACATCTCCCACCGCCGCAGCAGTGACCTGGAACTCGTCGCCCACCCAGCTTTGGCGCGCCACGTCATAAACCACCACGCTGGGCGGAAACTCAGGACCAGAAACAGTTACTGCCAGCAACTTTCCATCCGCCGTCAACGAAGGGGACGTCGCGATCAGGGAAGGCAACTCCGGTATCGCTATGACCTCAGCGTTGCCATTAGCAAGGTCCACGATTTCCAGATCGCACCAACCTTCGTCGTTCCACAGCACTACAGCAGTAGAACCGTCCGCAGAGATTGTGAACTCCTCTACCTCGGCATCGTCACGCTCCAACAACACGTCCTTTTTGTAGCCGTGCGTGCTTGGCGTGACCTTGAGCAGGCGGAAACGTTCAGCGGAATGATCACTACGCACGATGTAACAATAACCGCCGTCTTCGGTGGGCAACACGAAGCCCTGATCTGTGGTGGACCCCTTGTCCACGGGCAACAGGGGCATCCATTCGCCCTCCGGACTCACTGCAAGCAACTCACGGTTGGTGCGGGACCCC
This sequence comes from Corynebacterium dentalis, assembly GCF_900232865.1. Lineage (GTDB taxonomy): Bacteria > Actinomycetota > Actinomycetes > Mycobacteriales > Mycobacteriaceae > Corynebacterium > Corynebacterium dentalis. Next base: position 222,916 of record NZ_OCTS01000002.1, read on the forward strand.
ACTCGGAACAAGGAGTACTGGTCACGAGAATGGATCAACGCACCGCCCGTGCGCCGATCCACCAACTTGGACTCACCGGTAACAGGGTTGAACAGGCGGCCTTCCACCGTTCCATCCCGGTCATAGGCACTCACGGCCACGTATTCGTCTTCCCAGCTGACCAACTCCACGGTGGCGTATGCGGCCAAGTCCACCATGTAGGCATTTGGATCCTCCGGGTTAGTGGTCACAAACCAGATCTGCTCATGGTCACCACCATCGGGCGCTACTTCGCAGGCCAACCACTCACCATTCGGGGAGTACAACACCCTGCGCACAGCGCCTTCAATCGGAAGCACAACCTCGCGCTCTTGGCCAGAAACGGGATCACCCTTGGCGTCGAGAGGAATCTGGATGGCTAGCGGGTAACGTTCCTGCTCCACCACCACGCACGCCAACAAACGCCCATCTGGGGACAAAGCTGGAGCCTTGACGTAGCGGTCGACGGACCACAAGCAGTTCGGCTGATCACCACCACCCGCAGAAGTTTCTCCATGCACGGGCACTTCGTCGCTGACTACATCCCGATAATTCACAGCTCTAAATCCTAATTGCTGTGCAGGCGATCCTCGAAAGGGGCGGGAGGCAAAGCGCCTGAATTGACGGAACGTACGGTCTTGCTTGGCATCCTCGGGTTGCCTATCCCCGTGCACTTCCGGATGTTCGTATGATTCCGAATTTGTCACTACTGCATCACCACAGGCCCTTCTTCGTCTTCATCCACTAATGCACCTGCCGAAGGAATGTTCTCTCCCCATTCCACCGGATTCTGCAAGATCCACGTATCTTTGCCTCCGCCACCGCGAGAAGTGTTAACGATCAACGACCCCGCCGCAGCCGTCCGAGTTAACCCGGCAGGCACCGTGTGCGCAGTGAGCCTATGGGCGTTCACTGGCTGATCGGAGGCTTCCTGCTCACTTCGCGCAGGTCGCACATGAACGAACGCACGCAAATCCACGTGGCGGGGATGAATAACCTTATTACCTGTGGTGTCCTCACCATAAGTGGGCAACGTAGACAGACGAACCACGTCCTGAGCAATATAGCCTTCTGGGTTGTCCTTCAGTTCTTCAGCGCGCTGCGCCAGCACCTCGTCCGAACACTCTGGACCAATTGTGATGCCGTTTCCACCGTATCCATCCACTGGCTTGACTACCACTTCACCAAGTCGACTAAGCACCGCGTCAACTTCACCCGGCTTGTGACATAGGCACGTAGGAACCTGATCCAATAGCGGCTCTTCATCGAGGTAAAAGCGAATCATCTGCGGAACATAGGCATAGATGGCCTTGTCATCACCCACGCCATTGCCAAAGGCATTTGCAAAAAGCACCCGGTGACCGTTGAGGGCCTGCTCTAGGCCTGGGCCAAGCTTTTCTCCATTGAAACCTGTGGCTTCAAACAGCTGCTCCTTGGTGATGCGGATATAGACCACATCCAGGGGCCGCTCCTGCCCCTCGGCATCTCTGTAGTGCAGGTAACCATCGATCACGGCCAACTGGTCCGGCGTACACACCGGGGCACCGATCATCTCCGCGATACGTTGATGTTCAAACCACGCTGAATCAGTGTCACCAATGGACACGACTGCCAGCTGTGGATCCTGCGGGTTCTTCGCATTCTGCGGCACGGAGGCGCGCATTGTCTCCCTGATCATGGGGAACGCCTCTTCCGGGTCGTGCATGTCGTAGCCCTCCATGACCTCTCCAAAGAGCTCGCGGGAGATCTTTCGCATGGAGTGGGAAAATGTGATTCCCGACGGCACGCGCAGGTTATCCTCCAGCACGTACCAACGTCCTTCGTCCGTGCATACCAAGTCCATGCCACACACTTGTGCGCGGACGGAACCCGTGGGCTGCAGAAAGCCTGAGTCCTCGTACCCGGGTGCGCGCTGCAGGTCGAACTCGTCCACGACGCCAGCTTCAACGATCTTCTTCGGTCCGTACACATCGTCCAAAAAGGCATTGAGCGCCCGTGCGCGCTGCTCCAGACCTTCGGATAGGAACGTCCACGTCTCCGCGTTGATGATGCGAGGAATGAAGTCCATCGGGAACACCTGCGGCTCGTTCTCACCCGTGACGCGGAAGGTGATGCCTTCTTCGCGCTCCAAGTCTTCTGCGCGTGCGTTGCGCTCGTCTAGCTCCTGCAACCCGATTTCGGCGAACTTTTCCATGGCGAACGCGTAACGAGGGCGCGGGGTGCCGTCGGCAAAAAGGGCCTCATCCCACAACTTGGCCGCGGGGGAATTCGGGTCATACGCAGAAAACAGCTGCGCGTCCTCCGAAGGGGTGGCATCCGCATCGGGATCGTAGGTGGGTAGGGTCTCGTCGGAGAACTCCATGGTCACCAACGGGCTGGGAGCATCTTTGGGCTGCTCCTGAGGGGTTCCAGCCGAGGTAAACGTGTCATCTTTTGCAGGGCACATAACCTTCAAGGCTAGCGACTTGTTCCTGCACCGGCATGAAAGCTGGCATTGTTCGTGCAGATTCGACCAACAAAAACAAAACAAGCGGGGCACCACCTCGAAAGGTCATGCCCCGCTTGTGTGCAGGAAGTTTCAGCAGCTAGTGCTTACTTCTCCTCAGCAGCGTCCTCAGCCTTGTCAGCCTCTACTGCTTCAGCCTCAGCGGCCTCGTCGGTTGCGGTGTCAGCCTCAACCTCAGGAGCCTCCTCAGCCTTGGTCTCTTCAGCCTGTGCGGCCTCAGCCTTGTCTGCCTTCTTGGAAGCAGCGGCGCGGTTTGCGCGCTCAGCCTCGGTAGAAACCAGTGGCTCGGTGACCAGGGAAATCTGAGAGATTGGAGCGTTGTCGCCCTTGCGGTTCTCCAGCTTGATGATGCGGGTGTATCCGCCGTCACGGCCTTCGAACTTTGGAGCCAGCTCGTTGAACAGGTAAGCAACAACTTCCTTGTTCGGGATGAGCTTCAAGACGTTGCGACGGTCAGCCAGGGTGCCGCGCTTAGCCTTGGTGATCAGCTTCTCAGCGTATGGACGCAGCAGCTTAGCCTTTGCATCCGTGGTCTTGATGGCGCCGTGCTCGAACAGCTGTGCTGCCAAGTTGGACAGGATCTTCTTCTGGTGAGAAGCAGAACCTCCGAAACGGGCGCCCTTCTTTGGGGTAGGCATTAGTTCTCCTCGTGTGGGTGTTTAGTGAGCGCTTCGAAAAGCGACTTACTCCGCGATGTCTTCGCCCTCGGTGTCTACGAAATCGCCCGTTGCAGCGTCGTAGCCTTCGATCTCAGTGACATCGAAGCCCTCTGGGGCATCCTTCAAGCCCAGGCCAAGGCCGGCGAGCTTGATCTTCACTTCGTTGATGGACTTCTGACCAAAGTTGCGGATGTCCAGCAGATCGGACTCCGTGCGGGTGGCCAGCTCACCAACAGTGTGGATTTCCTCACGCTTGAGGCAGTTGTAAGAACGAACGGAGAAGTTCAGGTCCTCGATAGGCATGTTATAGGCAGCGATGTGCTCGGTCTCCTGTGGGGATGGACCGATCTCGATGCCCTCAGCCTCGTAGTTCAGCTCCTGTGCCAGTCCGAAGAGCTCCACCAGAGTCTTACCTGCAGATGCCATGGCATCGCGGGCGGTGATGGAGTTCTTGGTCTCTACATCCAGAATCAGCTTGTCGAAGTCCGTGCGCTGTTCCACACGGGTTGCCTCGACCTTGTAGCTGACCTTCAACACTGGGGAGTAGATCTGGTCCACAGGGATGCGGCCGATCTCGCTGGAAGCGGCTGCTGCAGGAACGTAGCCACGGCCACGCTCTACGATCAGCTCGATGTCCAGCTTGCCCTGGTCGTTGAGGGTAGCGATGTGCAGGTCCGGGTTGTGGACCTCTACTCCTGCGGGAGGAACAACATCGGCACCGGTGACGGCACCTGCGCCTTCCTTGCGGATGTACATCGTGACTGGCTCATCGGAATCGCTGGACAGAACCAGGGACTTGATGTTCAGGATGATGTCAGAGACATCTTCCTTCACGCCAGGGATGGTGGTGAACTCGTGGAGCACACCGTCGATACGCAGGGAGGTCACTGCTGCTCCGGGGATGGAGGACAGCAGGGTACGGCGCAGGGAGTTGCCGAGGGTGTAACCGAAGCCCGGCTCCAGTGGCTCGATGACGAACCGGGAGCGGGACTGATCGATGTATTCCTCGGTCAGTGATGGGCGCTGTGAGATAAGCATTGTCTGAAATTCTCCTTGTCGGCGACCGCTATTTGACGCCGGTAGAGGGGGAACCGCCTTTCACCCCACGGTGTGCAGCGAAAGTACGGCAACGGAGTAAAGCCGGGTTGTCTACTACTTGGAGTAGAGCTCGACGATGAGCTGCTCCTGCAGCGGCACGTCGATCTGAGCGCGCTCGGGCAGCTGGTGCACGAGGATGCGCAGAGTTGCCGGAACGACCTGCAGCCAGGCCGGTACGACAGTATCAACCAAACGGTCCTGAGCTTCTTCGAACCACAGCATCGAGCGAGACTTTTCGCGCACGTCGATGATGTCGTACTGAGAAACCTTGAAAGAAGGAACGTTGATGTTCTTTCCGTTCACGGTGAAGTGACCGTGGGACACCAGCTGACGAGCCTGACGGCGGGTGCGAGCCAGTCCTGCGCGGTACACGACGTTGTCCAAGCGAGACTCTAGGATGATGACCAGGTTGTCACCGGTCTTGCCAGCCTGGCGGTTAGCCTCAGCGTAGTAACGGCGGAACTGCTTCTCCAGCACGCCGTAGGTGTACTTAGCCTTCTGCTTCTCCTGAAGCTGCAGCAAGTACTCGGACTCCTTGATGCGAGCGCGTCCAGCCTGTCCCGGTGGGTACGGACGGCGCTCGAAGGAGCTATCGCCGCCGATGAGGTCGACGCGGAGGCGACGGGAGATACGGGTTGCGGGTCCGGTATAACGAGCCATTGTTTATCCCTATCCTTTCTGTGTGATCTTTAGACGCGACGACGCTTTGGAGGGCGGCAGCCATTGTGTGGCTGCGGCGTAACGTCTGCGATCGTGCCGACCTCGAGGCCAGCGGTGGACAGGGAACGGATGGCGGTCTCGCGGCCAGAGCCTGGGCCCTTAACGAAAACGTCAACCTTCTTCATGCCGTGCTCCATTGCCTTGCGGGCAGCGGACTCAGCAGCCATCTGGGCAGCGAATGGGGTGGACTTACGGGATCCCTTGAAGCCGACGTGGCCGGAGGATGCCCAGGAAATCACAGCGCCCTTCGGGTCCGTGATGGACACGATGGTGTTGTTGAAGGTGGACTTGATGTAGGCGTGGCCATTAACCACGTTCTTCTTGACGACGCGACGGCCGGTACGGCGAGCGCCGGAACGAGTCTTAGGAGGCATTACTTCTTCTTTCCTGCGATCGTCTTCTTAGGACCCTTACGGGTACGGGCATTGGTCTTGGTGCGCTGACCGCGAACCGGCAAACCACGACGGTGGCGCAGGCCCTGGTAGGAACCAATCTCGATCTTGCGGCGGATATCGGCCTGAATCTCGCGGCGGAGGTCACCCTCCACCTTCCAGGTGTTCTCAATCACGTCACGCAGAGCGGACAGCTGCTCGTCGGTGAGGTCCTTGGAGCGAAGGTCAGGAGAGATGCCGGTCTTTTCCAGCAGCTCTGCGGAACGGGCTGGGCCGATTCCGAAAATGTAGGTGAGTGCAACCTCCATGCGCTTATCGCGTGGGAGGTCCACACCAGCAAGGCGTGCCATAGGGCATTTCCTTCCGGATAATTGCGGCGGTTTTCTCCATACTCGTCCCGTTCAAAAACCACCAGCACTTGGTGCCGATGAGTGTTTTACGGGCTCTGGCCACCGCGGCCAAAGGTAGTTATCGGGGCTTGGCTTACGCACAAAAGCACACGGCGATTGCACGCAGGAAATGACCCCGAATGGATGTATGGAGGCTTACAGTATGAGTCTCACATAGCCCGTTGGCCAGCAATAACTGGTCAACGTTGTTTACTTGTAGCGGTAAACGATACGCCCACGGGTCAGGTCGTATGGGGAAAGCTCAACCACTACGCGATCCTCTGGGAGGATGCGGATGTAGTGCTGACGCATCTTGCCGGAGATGTGTGCGAGCACCTTGTGCCCGTTATCCAGCTCAACGCGGAACATCGCATTTGGCAAAGGCTCGACAATGCGGCCCTCGACCTCGATGGCGCCTTCCTTCTTAGCCATAAACTTCCTAACAACCTGGTGGTAAACGTATATTTTCCGCCACAGTCTGCGCGATCTCAGTCGCGTTTATGTGAGCGTTTGTCGTAGTAAGATCGTTGTCTCACAAGACAAAGGGAGACTTTACGCCCTTTTCCCTGCTCATGACAAATAAGTGTGCTCACCTTGTGGCCTAGGCCCCCGCACGTCCGGTGCGGCTCTAGCGGCGCGGCGTGAGAATCCGCGGTCCCCCAGCGGTCGCCGCCACGGTGTGCTCCCAGTGCGCGGCGTGCGAACCATCGACCGTCACCACGGACCAATCATCTTCCAGCACCACGGAATCCTCGGTGCCCAGCGTCAGCATCGGCTCGATAGCCAGCACGGAACCTTCCTGAATCACCGGTCCACGCCCCGGCTTGCCCTCGTTGGCCAAGAACGGATCCTCGTGCATGGTGTGCCCGATGCCGTGCCCGCCGTATCCATCGACGATGTATAGATCGACGCCAAACTTCTTCTCCGCCTCATACGTGGCCTTTTCCAATGCCCAGGACACATCCGTGAGTCGGTTACCGGGGACCATCGCCTTCAGACCTTCCATCAGGACCCACTCCGTGGCCTCGTTGAGCAAGCGCACGTCCTCGGCCAACTCCCCCACGCCGAATGACCAGGCGCTATCACCCACCCATCCCCCGAGTGTGGCGCCGCAATCCACACTGACCAGGTCGCCGTCTTTGAGCACCACGTCATCGGAGGGAATGCCGTGCACGATCATCTCATTGACCGACGAGCAGATAGAGCCCGGAAACCCCTGGTAGCCCTTGAACGTCGGCACGGCACCTGCGCTACGGATCACGTCCTCTGCGATCTTGTCCAGATCCAGCGTGGTCATCCCCGGCTTCACGGCCGCGCGCACTGCCTGCAACGCGTCACCGACGATCTTGCCCGCAGCCTCCATGGCATCCAGTTGCTCGGGAGTCTTGGCGGCGATCGCCTTGGTCTTTTTTCTAAAGCCCATGGGTGGGTGCGTCCTATCTGCGGGTTGTTGTTTTTTTCTTCCCGACGCCATGCGCGCGATCGATCGAGGCTGGCGTCGAAAAGAAAAGGAAGGGAAATGAAAAACCACGCCCGGCCAGGAAGATCACTGACGAGGCGCGGCGGGTGAGACCCAAAAAGGCTAGTTGCCCAGGGCATCCAAGGTGGTGGTGGAGATATCTTCCACGGAACCTTCGGCGTCGATGTTGACCAGGATGTCCTCATAGTGCTTGATCAGAGGAGCGGTCTCATCGCGGTAGACCTCGAGGCGGGTGCGGATGGTGTCCTCGTTGTCATCATTGCGACCACGGGCGAGCATGCGCTCCACCACGACGTCCTCGGAGACAACGTAGTTGACCACGGCGTCCAGCGATGTGCCGGACTTGGACAGCATCTCTTCCAGCAGTTCGGCCTGCTCGATGGTGCGTGGGAAGCCGTCGAGGAGGAAGCCGTTCTGGGCGTCGTCCTCGTTCAGGCGATCCTGAACCATCTTCGCGGTGACCTCGGTGGGAACCAGCTTGCCGGCATCCATGAATTCCTGAGCTTGCTTGCCCAGATCGGTGCCGTTGCTGATGTTCGCGCGGAACAAATCGCCGGTGGAAATGTGTGGGATCTTCAGGGAATCGGACAGCAGTGCTGCCTGGGTGCCCTTGCCGGCTCCGGGAGGGCCGAGGAGAACTAGTCTCATTTCAGGAATCCTTCGTAGTTAGCTTGCATGACCTGGGACTCGATCTGCTTCACGGTGGTCAACGCGACAGACACCAGAATCAGAATCGCAGTGCCACCAAACGGCATGGAACCGTTGGCCGATGCTGAGGTCTGGACACCCATGTTAATCAGGATGTTCGGCAGGATGGCAATGAGGCCCAAGTAGATGGAACCCACCACCAGCAGACGGTTCATCACATAACCCAAGTACTCGGCGGTCGGACGGCCGGGGCGGATGCCGGGGATGAAGCCACCGTACTTCTTCATGTTGTCTGCCTGATCGTACGGATCGTACTGCACGGAGACGTAGAAGAAGGAGAAGAAGATGATCAGCAGCAAGTAGACCGCGATGTAGGCCCAGTTAGATGGGTCTGTCAGCGCGCTGATGACCGTGCGGTTCCACCAGTTGTCCTGATTCTGCGCGGCGGCGGAATCATTGGACTGGATGATCTGGGTGATCAAGATGGGGACGGTCAGCAGGGAGGACGCGAAGATCACTGGGATCACGCCAGCTTGGTTGACCTTCAGTGGCAAGTAGGTGGAGGTCTCGCCGTACTGGCGGCGGCCAATCATGCGCTTAGCGTACTGCACCGGAATGCGGCGCTGGCCCTGCTCGATGAAGACCACGCCCACCACGAGGATCAGCACACCCACGATCACCGCGCCGAACTTGAAGCCACCACCGGAGGACAGGATGGTCGCGCCCTCAGCAGGCAGCATGGTGGCGATACCTGCGGTAATCAGCAGGGACATGCCGTTGCCCACGCCACGGTCGGTGATCAGCTCGCCCATCCACATCAGCAGCACAGCACCGGAGGTCATGATCAGCACCATGACCACCAAGCCGAACACGCCAACGTTGTCCTTCAGCACAGGGATGCCCTGGCCCAGCAATTGCTGACGGTCCGCCAGAGCGACGATGCCGGAGGACTGCAGCAGCGCCAGCGCCACCGTCAGATAACGGGTGTATTCCGTCATCTTGGCTTGGCCGGACTGGCCCTCCTTCTTCAACTGCTCAAACTTAGGGATCACGACTGTGAGCAACTGAATGATGATGGAGGCCGTGATGTACGGCATGATGCCCACCGCGAAGATGGACAGCTGCAGCAGCGCGCCGCCAGAGAACAGGTTGATTAGAGAATAGACCGCCGATTGCTCGGTCAGATCGCTAATCTGCTGCGTAATTCGGGCGTAATCCACACCAGGTGTTGGGATCTGGGCGCCGATGCGATAAAGGATGACCAACGCAATAGTGAAGAGAATCTTCTTGCGGAGATCAACATTTTTGAACGCCGAGACGATGGCGGACAAACTAGCCTCCTGGGTATTTGGTACGGCATTTCGGCGCGCCCCGCGTGGGTGGTGCGGCGGCTGGCCAAAATTCGGCCGATGTACAACCCCCGAATAGTATCAGGCGCGCGGGACACTCGATAGTCTGACGGCCGATTTAGCCGTCCGCTTAACGCGTTCTTATCGCTTCCCTACCGACCGAGCAATTCTTCACGGATTAAGAACGGGTTCTGCTTGGTTTTGTTCTTCTTTCCCGCTTTTGCGTTTCGAGTATGCAGTTTTTCGACGTCAGACTTCGCTACCTCTTGCACGTCGTCCAACCACTGCTGCCTTTTCGCTGCCGAGGACGTACGGACCGGCGAATACCTCGTGACCGAAACCGGCTTAAAGCCGCAGAAGCGCAGCGTGGACTGAGCCACCTGCTTGACCGTAGGCCTGCCCTGCAACAGCGTTAAGTACCACCCCGGCGAATCGGCAGTCATCACGAATCGGGCGGAACGTCCGCCGAAGTGTCCGTGTGGCAAGCCATGATCGTCATAGTGGTACGCCCACTTGGCCTCGAGTGTTCGGTCGAAAAATCCCTTCAGCAGCGCGGGAGTGGAACCCCACCACAGTGGCGCCAAAATCACCAGGTGATCGCTCTCGTCCAGAGCCTTCTGTGTTTCCTTCAGATCGGGCTCTAGTTCCTGCGTTCCTCGGTAGCCGAGGTGCAGGATCGGGTCAAAGTCCAGCGCGTGCAGATTGATACGCTGCACAGTTGCTCCAGCTTGTTGTGCAGCGTCTGCATACAGCGCAGCCAGCTGACTGGTGAATGATTCCGGATTGGGGTGACCGTTGATCACCAAGATGTTCGGCATGAGTGAGCCCTTCGGTGGGATATGCGGTGGCTTGTGACTACATTTAGACAGTGTCTAGATTGCACGCCTTTAAGGCTGTACTAGGATCTTGACTGTGTCAAGTTCAACGGAAAAGTCCTACCACCACGGCCGGCTCCTCGAAGATCTCCGCGCCACTGGGTTCGACATGCTCACCGAGCATCCCGCCAGCAGAATCAGCATGCGGGAACTCGCCCGCCGCGCTGGAGTGAGCCACCAGGCGCCCTATCACCACTTCAGCGATAAAAAAGCGCTGCTCGAGGACTTAAGCACGGAATGCATGCGCCGGTTTGGCGTTGAACAAGAAGCAGCCGTACACGCGGCGCACGGAGGAATAGCTGCCTTGCGGGCCCAAGGACTCGCCTACATCCGCTTCGCAGCGCGCTACCCGCACGCGTTCGCCTTGATCTACGATCCAGCGGTGTGCGACCCGGGTAATCCAGGGCCAGAGAAGCAGGTTCAAATCGACCGGGTGGAGGCGCTACTGCGGGAGACCGCGGGGCGGGCGCAGGACGAGGGCATGTTCGCCGCGACCGACTCTGCCGAATTGACCACGATGGTGTGGGGCCTGGTGCACGGGCTCGCGCAACTAGTGACGGCGGGACACCTGCCGCTGGAGGAGGCGGAAGCATCCGTGACAGCGCTGGCTGCAGAGCGATAACGCAGCAAAAAGCGCCCCACACCTTCACAGGTGCGGGGCGCTCTCTCGCTCAGCCGCGCGCAGCGGCCAAACAGTTAGACCTTAAGCCTCGGTGACGGAGCCACCTGCAGCCTCGATCTTCTCCTTGGCAGACTTGGAGAACTTCTGAGCGGTGACGTTCAGCTTTGCGCTGATGTCTCCGTTGCCCAGAACCTTCACCGGCTGCTTCGGACGGCACAGGCCTGCAGCAACGATGTCTGCTACTGCAACATCGCCGCCATTAGGGAATGCCTTTTCCAGGTCCTCAACGTTGACTACCTGGAAGACAACCTTTGCTGGGTTCTTGAAGCCCTTGAGCTTCGGCAAGCGCATGTGCAGTGGCATTTGGCCACCCTCAAACGCTGCAGAAACCTGCTTACGAGCCCGAGTACCCTTGGTACCACGACCAGCGGTCTTACCCTTGGATGCCTCACCACGACCGACACGGGTCTTGGCCTTGTTGGCACCCTTTGCTGGGCGGAGGTCGTGGAGCTTAATTGGATCGCTCATTTTTACTCTCCTGCCACTTCTTCGACCTCAACCATGTGGCGCACGGTGTTGATCTGTCCGCGGACGATTGGAGAATCCTCACGTACCACAGACTGACCGATGCGCTTCAGGCCGAGTGAGCGCATAGACTCGCGCTGCTTTGGCTTGGTTGCGACGATGCCCTTCAACTGGGTGATCTTCAGAGCCATTGCTTATGCCCCCTGTCCTGCAGCACGTGCACGCAGCATTGCTGCTGGAGCAACCTCTTCGAGGGACTTGCCACGACGAGCGGCAACTTCCTCTGGGCGTACGAGCTGCTTCAGGCCGTCCACAGTTGCGTGGACAACGTTGATTGCGTTGTCAGAGCCGAGGGACTTGGACAGAATGTCCTGCACGCCGGCACATTCCAGAACTGGACGTGCAGCGCCACCGGCGATAACACCGGTACCTGGAGCAGCTGGCTTCATCATGACGATGCCGGCTGCAGCCTCACCCTGAACTGGGTGAGTGATGGTGCCGTTGATCATTGGCACACGGAAGAAGTTCTTGCGAGCCTCTTCTGCGCCCTTCTGAATTGCGGCAGGAACTTCCTTGGCCTTGCCGTAGCCCACGCCGACCATGCCCTGGCCGTCGCCGACGATGACCAGTGCGGTGAAGCTGAAGCGACGTCCACCCTTAACCACCTTGGACACGCGGTTAATGGTTACGACGCGCTCGATGTACTGGTTGCGCTCGTCCTGCTGCTGGTTGCGACGATCGTTGCGACGGTCGTTGTTACGGCCGTCACGATCGTTGCGGCGGTCGTTGTTACGGCCGTCGCGGTTGTTGTCGTTGTTCTCGGCGGAGCGTCCGCCGTTACGTTCACGTCCCGACATCACGCGTTCCTTCCGTTGGTGTTGTAGTTAGCGGTGATCATTAGAACTTCAGACCACCTTCGCGGGCGGCGTCTGCCAGTGCGGCGACGCGACCGTGGTACTTGTAGCCAGCGCGGTCGAAAACGACTGCTTCGATGCCAGCGGCCTTAGCGCGCTCCGCGATCAGTTGACCCACCTTTGCTCCGCGTGCCTTCTTGTCACCCTCGAGGGAACGCACATCTGGCTCCATCGTGGACGCCGCGACCAGGGTGTGGCCAGCGGTGTCGTCGATGACCTGAACGTGCATGTGACGAGAGGTACGGTGCACAACGAGACGTGGAGTCTCTGGGGTGCCGGACAGGGTCTTGCGGATACGGAAGTGGCGACGTGCGCGAGCGTTGCGACGGCGGGTGGAGATGTCCTTGCCCACCGGCAAACGCTGGCCTTCCTTGTTCGTTGCGTTGTTGCTCATTACTTACCCGTCTTTCCATCCTTGCGACGGACCTGCTCGCCTTCGTAACGGATGCCCTTACCCTTGTATGGGTCATCCTTCCGCAGCCGGCGGATGTTAGCGGCGATCTGTCCAACCTGCTGCTTGTTGATGCCTTCGATGGAGAACTTGGTGTTTCCGTCGACGGCAAACTTGATGCCCTCAGGCGCCTCAATCAGGACTGGGTGAGAGTAGCCCAGTGCGAACTCCAGGTTCTGGCCCTTGAGCTGCACACGGTAACCCACACCGAAGATTTCCATCTTGATGGTGTAGCCATTGGTAACGCCCTCGACCATGTTGTTGATCAAGGAGCGGGACAGGCCGTGCAGGGAACGGTTCTTGCGGTGGTCATCGGGGCGGGAGACGACGAGTTCTTCGCCTTCCTGAGCCACGGTGATTGGTGCCGGAATCTCCTGAGCCAGGGTGCCCTTAGGACCCTTGACTTCAACGTTCTGGCCGTTGATGGTGACGGTGACGCCAGAGGGTACGGTCACCGGTGCCTTGCCAATACGAGACATGGTTAAACCTCCTCTTACCAGACGTAGGCGAGGACTTCTCCGCCCACGCCCTTGTTGTTGGCCTCACGATCAGTCAGCAGACCCTGGGACGTGGAAATAATAGCCACGCCCAGGCCACCGAGAACCTTTGGCAGATTAGTGGACTTTGCGTAAACGCGCAGACCTGGCTTGGAAACACGGCGCACGCCAGCGATGGAACGCTCGCGAGATGGGCCGTACTTCAGGTTAAGCTCCAGGGTCTTGCCGACGGTCTCGTCGTTAACGGAGTAGTCGGCGATGTAGCCTTCCTGCTTCAAGATTTCGGCGATGTTGGCCTTGATCTTGGAGGATGGCATAGACACGGTGTCGTGGAACGCATTGTTTGCGTTGCGCACTCGTGACAACATGTCCGCAATCGGATCAGTCATGGTCATGTGAAGTGACCTGTTGCCTTTCTCGTTACGGTTCCCGTGCTCACCCTTGATGAATCGCGTGTACCGCACGATCGCTGGCTACTCACGCTCCGCCTAGCTCAGTAGTTAGGGGTGCTCGCTGCCTTTATCCGTGCGGCCGCTTCGGGCGAGGGGCCTGTAACAAAGTGGATGTACAGTTTTTCTCCCTTGAAGCGGGAGACTCTTTCCGCAGGTCATGTGGCATTCCCGAGATTTTGACGCGGTGGCGTCGAAAAAAGAACATGGGGGTACCTACCTACGGCAAGACCTGACTAGCCTAGCAACCAGCTAAAACATGTCCAAATCCCTGCTCAGAACCATAGAGCTGAAGTGTAAGGTCGGCGCCATGCAGAGCCGACCGACCTCACTAGCCGCACCTGCTGGCCCACGCACTCACTAGCACCTTCTCAACTCTTCCCTAGAGTACTTTGATTAGGCTTACCTTGTTCATATAGGCTTGCTCCCGTTAAGACCACGGAGTTTCACGCGTCAAGGAGGGTGCATGGCTACCTCTACCCCGCATGCGCAATCCCCTTCTCAAACACACCTGGGGTCTCGCGCGGACGCTACTTCGGACGCTTCTGCCAGCACTCCATCAGGCAAACTCCCGCGCCGCCTCGTCGGCCTCGGGGTACTTTTCCTGTTACTTCTCGCCAGCATCGTTGCCAGCATTGTGTTCGGTTCCCGGCAGATCCCTTTCGGAGAAGTGACCGCTGTGTTCCGCGATCTCGGCACGGCGTTCGGCCACGCGGAGGGGCTGAATGTGGATCAGCGTGTGATCGTCGAGCTCCGCATCCCCCGCACCCTGTTGGGCCTAGTCGCCGGTGCTGCCCTCGGCGTCTCCGGCGCATTGATCCAAGGGCACACGCGCAACCCTCTCGCGGACACGGGCATTCTCGGCATCAACTATGGTGCGTCCCTGGCCGTAGTTGCCAGCTTCTCCTTGCTGGGTGTGACGTCCGTGTGGGCTACCAGCATGTGGGCGTTCGGTGGGGCCATCGCTGCTACTGCGTTGGTGTTTAGTTTGGCGTCGATAGGAGGAGGACAGGCCAATCCGATGACGCTGGTCCTCGGCGGTGCGGCTTTGTCTGCGGTCCTCAGCGCCATCATCAGCGGTTTTATCCTCACTGACGATGCCAACCTGGATCGCATGCGCTTCTGGACCGTCGGCTCCATCGCGGGCCGGGATCTCACCGTGTTCTACGGCGTGCTGCCGTTTATCCTGGCGGGCCTCGTGCTGGCGTTCATCACGGCACCGCAGCTGAACCTCCTCAATCTGGGCGATGACATCGCCTCTGGACTGGGCATCAGCACCCAGCGCGCCCGCTTGATCGGCATGGCTCTGATCGCACTGCTGGCGGGTGCCGCGACAGCTGCCGCCGGCCCCATCACCTTCATCGGCCTGGTGGTCCCGCACCTCGTGCGCGCCGTCACGGGCCCTGATTACCGCTGGATCCTCCCCTGCTCTGCCCTGACGGGTGCGGTGATGATGCTGCTCGCAGACGTGGTGGGCCGTCTGATCGCTCGTCCGGGCGAGTTGCAGGTGGGCATCGTCCTCGCGTTCGTGGGCGCGCCGTTCTTCATCGCCCTTATTTATCGACGCCGGGTGGTGGCCATTTAATGAGTTCCCTCCTTGCCCGCCCTACCTCTTCCACTATCCCCGGCCGCCCGCCGTTCCGCGTGGGCCCTTTTTCTGTGGTGTGGCGCCCTCGCGCGTTGACGGTGTCTCTATTGCTGCTCGTGGCGATCGTCTTGCTAGCGGCGGTCTCCATCGGCCTGGGCGACTATCCCGTGTCCCCGGCCCGTGTGCTGGAGGTGCTGTTCACCGGCCACGGCACCCGCATTGAGCGTCTAGTGGTTTTGGATTGGCGCATGCCCCGTGCGCTGACAGCCATTCTGGTGGGCTGTGCGCTGGGATTATCCGGAGCCCTCACTCAGTCCGTGGCCCGCAATGCGCTGGCCAGCCCGGATATCTTGGGCTTCACCACGGGCGCATCTGCGGCCGCGGTCACCGTCATCACTCTGGGTGGTGGCGCTGGTGGTTTCCTCGGCTGGCTCAGCAGCATCGGCATCCCCCTGGCCGCAGTGCTTGGTGCGGCTGTCACCGCAACGGTGATGTGGGCTCTAGCGTGGAGGCGATCTACTGATTCCTTCCGGCTCGTGCTGTTCGGCATCATCATCTCTGCCCTGTTGACCTCGTATATCAACTTCCTGATGATCCGCACGGAATTGCGCGATGCCGCGGCCGCCCAGTTCTGGCTCACTGGCTCCCTGAACACTGCAGACTGGTCCAAGATGTGGCCCGTCGCCATCGTGGTGCTGGTGTTTACCCCCCTGCTGGCCTGGATTGGCCACCAACTTTTGGCCACCCTGTTGGGCTCGGATACTGCTCGGGCTCTGGGACAAAACGTCCAGGGTGTACAAGTGGTGCTGCTCGCCGCTGCCGTGGCTTTGGCAGCGGTGGCGGTGTCTGCCGCTGGCCCCATCGGGTTCGTCGCCTTCGTGGCCCCACAGGTGGCCCTGCGCTTGTGCAACTGCTCTGCACCACCGCTTCTTGCCTCTGCACTGACCGGCGCGGCGCTCCTGCTGCTGGCAGATATCAGCACCCAAACTCTGTTGCCCGTGGAGCTGCCGGTGGGCATTCTCACCTCGGCTATCGGTGGTGCGTTCCTGATTTATTTGCTGGTCCAACGGAATAGGTCAACCACGGCATGAGGAAACACTCAGTACAGATGAACGTCCGCGCCGCGAACAAAGAAGGACACATGACTCAGAAGCACAGCATGAGCGCACGCGGCCTCGCCGTGGGCTACGGCGACCGGACGGTCATCGAAGGCTTGGACGTGGACTTTCCTCGCGGGCAGATCACCACAATCATCGGCCCCAATGGCTGCGGCAAATCCACGTTGTTGCGAGCCATGTCTCGTCTCCTTCCGGCGAATGAGGGCGAAGTGCTGTTAGACGGCGCCGATATCTCATCCATCAGGCGCAAGGACCTCGCACGGACCATCAGCGTGCTGCCACAAACCCCTACCGCCCCGGAGGGACTCAACGTGGCTGATCTCGTCTCGCGCGGTCGGCACCCACACCAATCGTGGATCCGTCAGTGGTCGTCCACGGACGAAGCCGAGGTGCACAAGGCGCTGGAAATGACTGGCTCGATGGGGCTGGCGGAGCGCACCCTGGATTCTCTGTCCGGAGGGCAGCGGCAGCGTGTGTGGATCTCCATGGTTCTTGCGCAGAACACGGACATCCTGTTCCTGGACGAGCCCACCACCTACCTGGATCTGGCCACGTCGGTAGAGATTTTGGAGCTGGTGCAGCGTCTACGCCGAGAGCTGGATCGCACTGTGGTGATGGTGCTGCACGATCTCAACTTGGCTGTACGCTACAGCGATAATCTCGTGGTGATGAAGGATGGACAGGTCCTCGCCACCGGGCGTCCCAGCGAGGTCATTACCCCAGAGCTACTGCTCGAGGCGTTTGCCCTCAATGCGCTGGTCATCGAGGATCCTGTCACCGGCGGTCCGCTGATCGTCCCCAAGTGACGATCGGGGCTTAGTCCTCCATCAGCTCCTGGGCGGGAGTCTTCTTGGACTTCTGCCAGTTGATCATCGCGGAAATCACCACCGGAGTCACAGACACCAGCACGATGACGATGGCGATCATGTCGATGCGATCCGCAATGCCCGGGATATCCCCCAGCAGCACGCCAATGCCGACCATGCTGACAATCCACAGCACTGCACCCGTGACGTTCCATCCCACGAACTTCTTGTACGGCATCTCCGCGGTACCAGCGGCCACGGGAATGTAGGTACGCACGATCGGGATGAAGCGCCCCAGTACCAGAGCCAACGGCCCGTACTTCAGGAAGAAAGCCTCGGCTTGTTCGAGGTGCTCGGTTTTGAGGATCTTGGCGTCGGGCTTAAACAACTTGCGACCAAAACGGTGGCCGAGCCAGAAACCAACCTGGTCGCCCAAGAACGCCGCGACGATGGCCACGCCCACCAGAATCGGAACATTCAGGCCCAACTGATCGCGCAAGATTGCTGCGGTGACCAGCATGGAATCGCCGGGCAGGAACGGGAAAAGCACGCCGGATTCAATAAAGATGATCAGCGCAATGCCTCCGAGCGCCCAGCCGCCAAAGTTCTGCAGCAGTGTGGTGGCGTCCATGAGGTCGCTTAAGTGCACGAAGGAATCCCTTCCAAGAGATAGTTAGAGATTTTAGTTATACCTCTAAGCCATCAGCATTCCTAGCCATGACTACCTATGCCGGGTACTTCTCAGAATTCATGCTGCACATTCCTACTGATTTGACGGATACACACAATCTTCAACTCGCTTCACATTTGCGATCGCTATACCCCCTAGGGTATCAATGTCCTGTACTCGCTACGGCGCGACCCAAACCCAACAGAAGGGACCCCAGAGACAGTGGAACCCGAGAAGCAAAACAGACCTGGCCTTTTAGGCCGCTTGGGCATGTTCACCGCCCGTCGGAAGAAATTCGTCTTCCTCACATGGATCCTGATTCTCGCCGGATTAGGCTCCGCAGCACCGTCTGTTTTCGACGACCTCGCCGGCGCAGGCTGGCAGGCCAATAACTCCGAGTCAGTTCAGGTGCGCGAATTAGCGAAGGAACACTTCGGCGGCAACGCCTCCTCAGCCATTCAGGTCGTCATTCATACGCCAGAAGGTTCCATCACTGATCCGCAGGCACAAGAAACCATCAAGCAAGTCACGTCGACTCTCGATGGAGACGAGCGGATCTCGGCCATCATTCCCCCGCAACAAGGATCATCCATTAGTCCGGATGGGAAAACCGGAATCCTCATCGCAGGCGCCAATGCCAACACAGACGATATGGTTCGCGCCGTAGACGAACACAAGTCTGAATTGACCGCGCTGAGCACACCTGAAGTTGAGGTATATCCAACGGGATCTTCTGCCCTATGGAGCGACTTCAACAAGGCCAATCACGATGCGATGATCAAGGCCGAGATGATGTCTTGGCCAATCACCCTGATCATCCTCATCATCGCCTTCGGATCACTCATCGCCGCAGGCCTGCCTCTGCTGCTAACCATCGCAGGTCTGGTAGCTTCCGCAGGCGGATTGGTACTACTCAACCAGTTCACTCCCATTTCCGTGTGGGCAATGAACTTCGCCATGATGTTCGCCCTTGCCTTGGGCATCGACTACGCCCTGTTCATCGTTGCACGCTTCCGAGACGCGCTAGAGAAAAGCGAAACAGTTGACCGAGCAGTAGCCGAAACCCTAGACACTGCAGGTAAAGCCGTGGTTCTTTCGGGATTCACTGTGCTTATTAGCCTGTCGGCCGTACTGATTGTCCCAGCACCCGCCGTCCGCACGATGGCTATCGGAATCATGTTGGCAGTCACGTTCGTCTTGGCTGCGACCGTCACCCTGCTTCCCGCAGCACTCGCAGGACTGGGCTCCAAGGTCAACGCCGTGGCTCTGCCATTCATGAAGAACCAGCAACACAGGTCTCCCCTCTTCCAGGCGTGGGCGAGCATGCTGCATAAGCGTCCAGTAATTTTCGCGGCCGCAGCAACCCTTGTCCTCCTCATTCTCGCCATTCCAGTGTTCAGTTTGAAGGTAGCTATGCCTTCGATCAGCGTTGTTCCGGAAGACGCTCCGGTTCGCCAGGGCTACGAACAGGTTCAGGAGTCTATGGGTGTGGGGGCACCGGGCATGCTGCAAATCATCGCCGATGAAAGCTCAGAGCAAGAGGTCCGATCAGTCGCACAATCCATCGATGGCATTGCGATGGTCACCCCTGCCCAACCGTCCACCGACGGTTCTGAACTCATCAGCCTCAACGCAGTTCCTGAAGTGGATCCTTCCGATGAGAAGATGTCGCAAATCCTGACCGACCTCCGCACTGACCTGCCGGACAACGCTCACGTTGGTGGCGCACCTGCAGAAAATCTCGACCTTCAGCAAGCGCTGAATGACTACCTCCCCATTGTGGTGGGCATCATTCTCCTGCTCGGATTCCTTCTCCTGTTGCTGAGCCTGCAAGCTCCAGTTGTGGCACTGATGGGCACGCTCGTCAGTCTTCTATCGACTGGAGCTGCCTTCGGTGTTGCACAGCTGATCTTCCAAGAAGGCCATCTCTCCGGTCTGCTCAACTTCAATCCGCAAGGATTCCTCAACGGTTGGGGCCCAGTATTCTTCTTTGCCATGATTTTCGCGATCGCCATGGACTACACAGTTTTCCTGCTTGCCACCGCTAAGGAACACCACGAGAAGACTCAGTCATCCAAGCACGCGGTGATCGAAGGCATGGCGCACTCAGGACGAATCATCTTCGCCGCCGCCGCTGTCATGGTCGCTGTGTTCTTCACATTCTCTCTGGCAGACCCACTACCGCCCAAGGAAATGGGAATCATCCTGGGCGTGGCTGTATTGCTGGACGCATTCCTGGTGCGCCTGATTCTGTTGCCAGCCCTACTGAGCCAGGTAGGAGACCTAGCTTGGTGGTCACCGCGATGGCTAAAGCGGATGCTGCCGAGCATCTCTTTCTCCCACTAACTTCACTTCTTCACCCCAACGGCAGAGATGCCCGCCCGGAAGTAAATTCCCGGACGGGCATCTCTGCGTTTGCTCAACCTGCGGCTCTATCCATGACTGCGACGGCGCAACATCATGATCGTTGCACCACTAATGATCAAAGCGAGCGCAATCAGCAGGGACGTTCGCACTTCAACTCCCGTATTCGCCAGCGCCGGCTCATTATTCACTGGCGTAGTTGCATCAGACACACCTGCAGCAGCTGGTGCTGTAGGCGCTACGGTGCTGTGCCCAAGAACTGCAGTCTCTTCCGGCTGGACAGATGACTCAGGCTGATCACCACTGGCTGGCTCATCCACAGATGGCACCTCAGATGCGGTGGTCTCATCGGAAGGGTTGTCCGGTTCTGAATCCTTTGGCTCTTCAGTCTCCGGTTTGGTCTCTTCTGGTTCAGTGGACTCTGGATCAGCTGGTTCAGGTTCCGGCTCTACCAATTCCGGACATTCTGAATCGGGGTACGTGCCGGTCAGTGCCGCAGCGGTGACAAACTGATCAGTTTTCACAAAATTGGCAGCATTAGAGGTGATAACGACCTGAAAGACCGTGCCGTGCATCGCCTCGAGATTTCCGATGTTTGCGGTGATGGTGCCATCGCCGTTATCCACGAGTTGGCTCGGGTCCATTGCCTCCCATGTGTAGTCCCCATAGGTTCCTCCCCACGCACCAATTTTGGTGTTTACGCTCTGCACGTCCAGTGAAATGCTGTAATCGCTGAGATTACTTCGAACCTGCTCCGGCAGAGTGAACGTGGCCTGCACATTCGACATTGGCTTTTCCGAGGCAATGACTGGCCGCCATACCTGCTTCGTGTCGTCCAGGTAGAAGTGAGTCAGTTCCAAATACCCAGGGTGACCATAGGCAGGATTCACCTCTTGGATGTACCCTCCATTGGTGAAAGCGCCATTACCACCCGGCATAGGATTGCCGTCCAAATCAACCATCAAACCGGGATAGTTTGGATCGTCATTCGTAAGGTCGGAATCGATGACTGATGCCGCCACCCAACTCACGGAGCATGAGTTCGATGGCGTCATAACCCCTGAAGTGATACCTAGGTTCGTCGCAGATGCGGTGGGGACCACGATTGCGAGGCTGGTTAAGGCCGCGGCCCCTATGGCTGCGCACTTCCTGCTGAGCCGAGTCGACTTGGCCGTCTTACTATCGTTCATTCACTTTTCAGTTTCGGTGAAATTATGCTCTCATGCATAATTATAAGAATATTTCAATAGTAGAATTACTCTATTCTTATGAAGGCGCCGCATGCGAGCAGCCCAACGGGTGTGACTTATACGGGTCGCCCTACCCCCTACCCCGCGTTACAACATCCCCGGCACACGTAATGAAGGCGGAGTAGCTGAACAACAGCCACCTGAACAAAAAATCCCACCGTCCTGACATTTTCGTTCAGGCCGGTGGGATAGTGCGTTCAAACAGAAGCGGGAATTACTCGCCGGAGTTCTGCTTGGACTTGAATGGGAAGCCCAGCTCGCGGAGCAGGGCGCGTCCCTCATCATCGTTGGTCGCGGTGGTGACCACGGTGATGTTCATACCGCGTGGACGGTCAATCTTGTCTACGTCGATTTCGTAGAACATAGACTGCTCGTTCAGGCCGAAGGTGTAGTTACCGTGGCCATCGAACTGCTGGTCAGACAGGCCGCGGAAGTCACGAATACGTGGCAGCGCGACGGTCAGCAGACGGTCCAGGAACTCCCACATGCGGTCGCCGCGCAGGGTAACGCGGGCGCCGATGGGCATGCCTTCGCGGAGCTTGAAGTTAGCGATAGCCTTCTTCGCAACGCGGATCTGTGGCTTCTGACCGGTGATCAGGGTGAGATCTTCGATCGCACCGTTGATCAACTTGGAATCGCGGGCAGCGTCGCCGACACCCATGTTGACGACCACCTTGGTGACGCCTGGGATCTGCATAACGTTGTCGTAGTTGAACTCAGAGTTCAGCTTCTCGCGGATCTCTGCACGGTACTCGGACTTGAGGCGTGGAGTGTAGTTTTCGCTCATCGTTAGATGTCCTTCCCGTTGCGCTTGGAGACGCGGATCTTCTTGCCGTTCTCATCGAAGCGGTAGCCAACGCGGGTTGGGTTTCCATCAGCATCTACGACCATCACGTTGGACACGTGGATCGGCGCTTCCTGGGTAACGATGCCACCGGACTCGGCGCCACGCTCTGGGGCGGAGTTAGCAACGTGCTTCTTGATGCGGTTTACGCCCTCAACGAGGACCTTCTCCTGTGCTGGGTAGGCCTCAATGACCTTGCCCTTCGCGCCCTTGTCTGGGCCGGAGATCACGATGACGGTATCGCCCTTACGGATCTTCATTTACAGCACCTCCGGAGCGAGAGAAACGATCTTCATGAACTTCTTCTCGCGAAGCTCGCGAGCCACTGGGCCGAAGATACGGGTACCGCGTGGGTCATTGTCGTTTGCCTTGATGATGACGGCGGCGTTCTCGTCGAACTTGATGTAGGAGCCGTCTGCGCGACGGGTTTCCTTCTTAGCGCGAACGATTACGGCCTTGACGACCTCACCGGACTTAACAGTGCCACCTGGGGTGGCTTCCTTAACGGTTGCAACGACGATGTCGCCGATGCCACCGGAGCGTCGGGTGGAGCCACCGAGAACGCGGATGACCAGGATTTCCCGGGCACCGGTGTTATCGGCGACTCGCAGACGCGATTCTTGCTGAATCACTTTGAGTCTCCTCGTAGACCTAGATTGCTTAATGTGCGTGGGATTACCGACCCTCGCGCACGTGGTCCGTGCCTTGTTCTATGTTGGTCGACGTGTGTTTCTCGTCGACGCCAGGGTGAACCTGATCCACTCTTCTCAGAGCGGATACGGGGTTCCCCCTGGATGTACGCCAGAACTGGCAACCTCCGAATTATTCCATGCTTGGGCGCTGATTCCAAAAGCCGCTTGCATATGGACTTTCCTGTTCGTGCTACCGCGTCCGAAGGCCAGGAACTTCGCCCTCCAAAACATAAGTAAATATTATTAATAAGGGCTTAGATCTCCCTTATTTTTTCTTAAACCTCTGGGAATGTTCAACAAAATCGCTGCAAAATTCTTGTGTGATATGGCGCACATTTCCCCGATTTCACCTAGCGAAACCCCGTTAGGTCACGCTAAATTCGTCGTTGTACACACGGCAAGCAATCAAGAAGGTCAATTTTAGATTCATAACGTTTGCCTATTGACAAGCTCAAGACAAAAGGAGTCCTTTCATGAAGCTTAAGAAGTCCCTCGTCACCCTGACCGCCGCTACCGCCGTCGCCCTGGCTGGAGTTCCAGCTGCACAGGCACAGGACGCTCCAACCGAGCCAGCCGCTACCTCTGAGGCTCCAGCCGGCTCCACCGCTGCAGACAACGGCACCGAGACCGGCACCGAGGAAGACGCCACCTCCGGCTCCTCCGAGGAGTCCGGTGCACTGGAGTCCTCCGAGAACCCAGAGCTGCAGGAGTCCGTGAACGGCTCCTTCGGCTGGGATGAGGAGACCACCGGCTTCGACAAGTTCCTGACCATCCTGGACGGAATCGTCAAGGTTGCTAAGACCATCGCCGGCATCCCAGACCTGTCTGCTCTGAGCAGCTAGTAAATAGCGCGCGCTACCGCGCATCTAGCTACAGCGCGCATAGCTTCTTTCACCGTTGGGCACTCGCAATGTTGCGAGTGCCCAACGATCCCCCGGAAGTGCCACACGATTTACGTTTCCGCAGGTCGCAGATTGAGGCATGACACTTCCGGGGGATCATTGTGCATATCGGACCAGGAAAATAGCCAAAGCAACAATGGATAGCGCACTTCGCTAGGGAGCGGCGCATTTTATTAACGTTCGCAAACTAAACTTATTTCCATAAGGAAAGACAGAGACTTCCCTGCGCTGCGCTTACTTTTCCATAACCTCAGGGGTGGATTTTTTAAAACTTTTTTCAGCCCTCAACTGGACATGATCGCTGCTCAGCGCGGTAGCGTTACATAAATACTTGAATTTTTACACTTTTCTTAACTTCTAGCGGATGCCGGTTGTTTTGCGCCGTGTTAGATTCTCCTCGTAACGAGGTCTGCGCCCCGAAATCCCCTGCGCATTGCCTCCATCTGACACTCGAGAAAGAGAAGAATCATGAAGCTCAAGAAGTCCCTCATGGCCATCACCACCGCTACCGCTGTCGCCATCTCCGGCACCGCAGTTGCTTCCGCTCAGGACACCACCGGCTCCCTGGAGAACATCACCGAAGGCGGCCTGACCGGTTCCATCGGCGGCAACGAAGAGACCACCGATCCCGCAACCGGCGAGGGCACCGAGACTCCAGCTCCAGGCACCGAAGAGGGCGAAGCTACCGGTTCCGCAGACTTCTTCGGCTGGGACGAAGAGACCTCTGGCCTCGACAAGCTCGAGACCATTTCTACTGTTTTCGGTGTCATTGTGACCGTCGTCGGCGGCATCGCCACCCTGGTTGGCGCTGTCATGAAGATCAACGACATGCTGGCTCCAAAGAACTAAGTCTTAATCTTCTTGGTTCTTTAAAACCGCACGTAAGAGCCGCCCCGCTTCCCTTTCGGGAAGTGCAGGGCGGCTCTTCTGCTTTCTCACTTAAACCAGTGAGAGAAAGACCCTAAGCCTCGCCGATTGCGGCGAGTGCGTCGCGCATCAGTTCAGCTGCCTGCGTTGGGGTCTTGCCCACGCGCACGCCAGCTTCTTCCAGTGCTTCCTTCTTGGCCTCCGCGGTGCCGGAAGAACCGCTGACGATGGCTCCCGCGTGACCCATCGTCTTACCCTCCGGAGCGGTGAATCCGGCGATGTAGCCCACCACTGGCTTGGTGACATTTTCCGCGATGTACTTGGCCGCGTACTCCTCCGCGTCGCCACCAATTTCACCAATCATGATGATCGCCTTGGTCTCCGGATCATTCTGGAAAGCCTCGATCGCAGCAATGTGGGTAGTGCCGATGATCGGATCTCCACCAATACCGATGCAGCTGGTGAATCCCAGGTCAGACAGCTCGTGCATCACCTGATAGGTCAAGGTACCGGACTTAGACACCAGCCCGATCTTGCCAGGCTTGCCCGCGGACTCCGCTGGGATGATGCCAGCATTGGACTGTCCCGGAGAGATGATTCCCGGGCAGTTCGGGCCGATGATGCGGGTATTGGACTCCTTGGCCAGAGCAAAGAACTCGGCAGTATCCTTCACCGGAACACCCTCGGTGATCACCACGGCCAGTGGAATGTTCGCCTTGATGGCTTCCTCGGCCGCCGCCTTGGTGAACTTGGCTGGCACGAAGATCACGGAGACGTTGGCATCCGTCGCCTTCATCGCTTCGCGCACAGAGCCGAACACAGGGATCTCTTCGCCACCGTCGAAAGTGACCGTCTCGCCCGCCTTTTTAGGGTTTACGCCACCGACGATGTTCGAACCGGAGTTCAGCATGCGCTGCGTATGCTTCATGCCCTCCGAGCCGGTCATGCCTTGGACAATGATCTTGGAATCGCTATCGAGAAAAATAGCCATTTTCTTTCGTCCTCTTCCTTTTACTATCCGTGGCGTTTAGTTGTTATGACCGGCCTGGGAGGCCAGCTCGGCGGCAGTGCGGGCAGCGTCATCCATGGTGTCTTCCCGCTGCAGCCCGGGCAGGTTGGCGTCATCCAAAATCTTCCGGCCCTCCTCCGCATTGTTGCCATCCAAACGGACGACGAGCGGCTTCGGCTCAATGCCATCAGACTCAAGAATGCGGTAGGCCTGCACGATTCCCTTGGCGACCTCGTCACACGCGGTGATGCCACCGAAGACGTTGACGAAAACCGACTTGACCTGGGAATCGCCCAAGATGACTTCCAGACCATTCGCCATGACCTCGGCATTGGCACCGCCGCCGATGTCTAGGAAGTTGGCGGGCTTCGGGGAGCCGGCGAACTCTTCACCGGCATAAGCAACCACGTCCAGCGTGGACATCACCAGACCGGCACCGTTGCCGATCACGCCTACGTCGCCATCCAGCTTCACGTAGTTCAGGCCCATCTTCTGCGCCTTGAGCTCCAGTGGGTCCGCTGCGCTGTGGTCTTCCAGCTCTGCGTGCTCTGGGTGACGGAAGCTAGCGTTGCCATCCAAAGACATCTTGCCGTCCAGGGCCAGGATCTCTCCCGACTTTGTCTTGACCAGTGGGTTGACCTCTACCAGGGTGGCATCCTCGCCGGTGTAGGCCTCGTACAGCTTTTTGAATACGGGGATGAGCTTCTTGACGTCATCCTCTGGGAATCCCGCTTCCTCAGCCATCTCGCGGGCCAACGTGTCGGTCATCCCATCCAGCGGGGAGAAGTTGCGTCGAATAAGAGCTTCCGGACGCTCTTCGGCCAGCTTCTCGATCTCCACACCACCCTCACGGGACAACATCGCGAGGTAACGACGCTTGGTGCGGTCCAGCAGGATGGAGAAGTAGTACTCTTCGGCGATATCCGCCCCCTCGGCCACCATCACCCGGCGCACGGTATGACCCTTGATGTTCAAACCAAGGATCGCATCCGCAGCTTCG
This sequence comes from Corynebacterium dentalis, assembly GCF_900232865.1. Lineage (GTDB taxonomy): Bacteria > Actinomycetota > Actinomycetes > Mycobacteriales > Mycobacteriaceae > Corynebacterium > Corynebacterium dentalis. The sequence goes on from NZ_OCTS01000002.1 coordinate 249,618, forward strand.
GAGGCTTCCTGTGGGGAATGAGCCAGTTTCACACCTCCGGCCTTGCCTCGGCCACCCACCTTGACCTGGGCTTTAACCACCACAGTGCCGCCGAGCTTGGCAGCTGCTTGCTCAGCCTGTGCGGGGGAAGTGGCAACGATGCCTTTAAGAACAGGCACGCCGTACTTTTCGAAAAGATCTCGAGCTTGGTACTCGTAAAGATCCACGTGAATTCTCCATTCGGTCTTCTTTGTGTGAAAGATCGGGACGTGCGGCCAGCTCACGAGTGTGCTCATTGACTAGCAACAGCAAGTGCATGAGCTTCCTTAACCCATCGTAAGGAAGTTTTGCCTCCAAGACAGCGGATGTGGCGGTGCTAACCCCCACACGTCCACGTCCATCGAGCAAGGGGCAAGATTCGAACGGGTAAGGGTAGGCTAAAAATCATATGACTTTCCCCTCTCGCGATCCTTCTTCACATGAGAACCCTCAGCGCTCTTCAGAGGAGTTCGCCGATCACCAGCTGCTGCGTGCCCCGCACCCACAAAACCATCGGCTGATCCCCGTCACGGTTCACAGCGTGGACTACCTGACTGATACTTTGCTACGCATCGTGGTGCACGCAGAAGAGCTTAAGAGCTATGCACTCAGCGGTCCGGATGAGTTCTTCGGTCTATTGATGCCGCCACCGAATCAGCCTTTTAGTTCTCCGGAGGACTTCGCCGCCACACCCATCGAGGGCCTGAACATCCGGGCTGCCGTGGCAGCAATGCCTCCCGAAGTGCGGCCCAACCTGCGGTGGTATACCGTGCGCTACCTCGACAAAACCCGCGGCTTGCTGACGTTTGACGTCGCCACCCACGGACTGAATGCACAGCCCACTGACGCCAGCCCCCACGCCGAACCTTCTACGGACACGCCCACCGGCCCTGGCATTTCGTGGTGTTTGTCTGCACAGCCGGGCGACCCTGCTGGCTTGTGGACATGCCAAGGTCTGTGGCATCGCGAGCACCGTAAACAATTACTGGTGGCAGATCCCAGCTCCCTGCCATCCGTGCGCGCGATCCTGGAGTACCTCGCCACGCTCTTTCCCGAGCAGCTCGCAGACACCCACGTCATCGCAGTCACCAGTACCGATTTCGATTCAGAGCCTCACCTGGAGGTTTGGCGCAACGCCCTCGGCAGCCTCACCAAAATCACCGCACCTTCTGAAGGTTATGCGCAGGCCATCGCCGAACATCTCGCAAACATCGTCGTTGAGTCCTCGCGCAATCAACAGCACAAGCTCCTACCAGAAGTGGACTATGTGTGGGTCGCCGGGGAGGGGGATTTCTGCAAGATGGTGCGCTCCCACGCCATCAAGACTTGGCAGCTCAACAAGGACAACATCCTGTGGTGCCCTTATTGGTTCGTCGGCAAAGCTCGCCCCTAGCCTGCAACAGCAAAACCGCCCCAGCACGTTTATGCGGGGCGGTTCAGCAGTCGATTCAGACTACTTCGTGGCGTCTGCCAACGGCTGCTCGATCTTGTCCAGCAGGTAGTTCAGGCTCAGCACCGTCTGCCAACCGAAGGCTTTCTCCAGGTCGCCCTCTAGGTAGACACTGTGTCCGTCCTTCACGGCGGGCAGCTTGCCCACGATCGGATCCTCGGTCACAGAAGCCTTGCTCTGCTTCGGAGAGTAAGACAGCTGATCCCACACCAGCACGTCAGAGTTGATCTGGTCTGCGTTTTCCTTGGAAACCTCACCGTAGAACTTGTCCTTGGTGATGCCCGCGTAGGCCGGGTTGATCTTGAATCCCAGCTCGGTGAAGAAGCGGCTGCGCGGATCGCCCTCGGCAAAGACAGCCAGGCTCTCGTCGGAGACAGTGGCCACGCCGAGTTCCTTTTCGGCCCATTCTGGGTGGCGGCCCTTGAGCTCTGCGAACTTCTCCTTGACCTGCTCCACCTGGCGCTTTGCCTCTTCCGGCTTGCCCACGGCCTGCCCGATCTCTTCCGTGGTCACGTCCCATGGTTGCTGTAGTTCTTCGTATTCGCCCTTTTGTACGACAACAGGGGCGATCTCAGACAGCTTCTTGTACGTGTCTTCATCGATGTCCGAGTACACGGCCACGATGAGGTCTGGATTGTCCTTTGCGATGGCTTCCGCGTTGACTTCTGTGTCCTTGTCGATCCGAGGAGTGTCGCCCTCGATTTTGTCAGTGGACCAGTTGCCCGCAGCCTGACCATCCGGGGTCATTCCGTCCCAGTACTTCACGGAGACAGGAGTAACGCCCAGCGCCAGCAGTGCGTCCTGATCCGTGTAACCCAGGGAGACCACGCGCTGAGGGGCTTCCTTGATTTCGGTGGAGCCGTAGCGGTGCTCGATGGTGGTGGGGAATGCGCCCTGCTCTGCATTGACTGCCTGGGAGTCCCCGGAGTTGCCGGACTGTTCATCAGTCGAGCACGCGGTCAGTGCCGCGCCCAAGGTCAACACAGCAGCGGTGCTAACGAGAATCTTTTTGAGTGTCATTTTTCTCCGTTGTTACTGGTGACGGATTTCCGCGCGAGGCGTGGCCCGTACACAAAAGGGAAAGGTCAAACCTTTGGTTGGATATATCCAGCCCTATGTCCAAAGAATTCGGTGGCGGGCAGTTCCGAGTTGTCGTCGAGACGAACACGATCCAGAACAATCGCCGGCGCCGGCACGTTGGCACGGGGCGATCCGCAGACCACCGCGATTCCTCCCTCGTGAGGGATGGTGACTCGGCCGGGGGTTCCGCCAAAGCGGCCCCGCGAGACGTGCGCGGAAAGCACGCGGACGCGCTCGCCACGGAATTCAAAGTAAGCATTGGGGTACGGGTCGGACTGCGCCCTGACCAGCAAGGCAACATCTTCCGCAGGTTGGGTGAAATCTATGCGAGATTCCTGCTCGCCGCGCTTGTGAAAGTACGTGGCGCGGGTGGGATCTTGAGGTTGCGCGGTGGCGGTGCCTTGGGCGACGTCACTCAATGCGCGTTCCACGAGGGGCTCGATGAGGTCGATGGTCTTGGCCACGAGATCCGTGGTGGTGTCTTGCGGACCCACGGGGATCGCGCGCTGGGCGACGATGGGGCCGCCGTCCAACACTTCATCCATCTCATGCACGGTGACCCCCACGTGAGTTTCCCGGTTCAACAGCGCCCACAGGATGGGCGAAAATCCGGCGTACTCAGGCAGGAGGCCATCGTGGACGTTCAATGCGCCGTGCTTGGCCACGCCGAAGACCTCGGGAGGAAGCCAGGTTCGCCAATTGTTGGCCACGATGACGTCTGGTGCAGCATCGCGCAACGCCGCAATGACGTCTTGGCCCACGCGCTCAGTGACACACAGTGAGAGCTCATGTTCGCTGGCTAGCTCCTCTACGGAGTCTGCCCACATTTGCTCATAAGGGTGATCGCTGGCAGGGTGCGTAACTACCAAAACTACTACATGACCAGCCTTGATGACCGCAGACAACGTCCGGTGTCCCCACGACTGATAACCGAAAACAGCAACTCGCATACAGAGGATGTTAGCTTAGGGTAACCTATGTAGTCAATGATGAAAGCGGCACAATTTTCATGCCATTCTCCCCGGACGAGACCACCCATCACCGAATCTCGGTGCCCGCAGACGCGGATACACTCGTTTTCACGGACCCCTACCGTCCGAACGTCGAGCTCACCGAATCGATATCCAGCGTCGACGTGAGAATACCGGCGCACTCCGCGGTGACCTATAGCTTTCAGTTCGGCGAGCTGAAGTATCCCGACCCAAAAAATGAACACGGTGCAGGCCCACAGGCGAGCCTGTTGAGCGGCGATTCTGTAGACCAGAGGTTCTGGCCGCCACGCGCTGCCGACGTCATCGCGGACTTGCCCGGCGCTCGCCTGTCCATCGATCGAAAGGTATTCGGCAGACGCTGCACCGCGCGCCTCGATGACCGCGGTGCGGATACCACCGTGGTGTTCCTGGACGGCGACGACTGGATCCATCTGCATGACCTCACAGGCGCACTGGACCGAGCAGTCACGGCAGGGCTTATCCCCCAGATCAACCGCGTCTTCCTACCTGCAGCCAAAGACCGCAGCGAGGAGTACACCTCCCAAACATTCGCCAGCGCACTGGCCACCGAGCTTCCGGCGATCATCAACAGCAGCCACATAGTCCTGGTAGGGCAAAGCTTCGGCGGTCTCTCCGCCCTGTGCGCTGCCCTTGTGGCTTCCACCGAAACCGCCCCTGCAATCAAAGGAGTCATCGCCCAATCCCCTGCCGTCTGGTGGTCGTCTGAGCGTTCTACAGAGCTCGCAGACACCCTCTCGGACGGCCCTGCAGGAGGCGACATTGCCGCACAGCTCGCTGGCCACTCACTCGACATTCCTGCTGCTCACAGCGGCTCCGGTCTGGCACGCATCGTACTGACGTGCGGTGCAGAAGAGCCGCCCATGCAACGGCACGTGGACGCGGTAGCGGATGCCCTGACACGCCGCGGCTTTCCCACCACCAATCACCGCACGCCCGGCGGCCACGACCCTGCGATGTGGCGCCACGGGATCATCCCGGCCCTCGCCGAATTGCTGGGCTGAATCTACGAGCGCGCCTCCACAAACTCAGCCACGCGCTCGACCGTCCGCAGCCCATAGAATTCACGCACGCCAACCTCCACGCCTAGCTCTCCCCGCAGCAGCGCGCAGAGCTTGATGACCGCCATGGAGTGCCCTCCCATGTCGAAGTAATCAGCATCCACCGGCACGTCCTCGGGCTCAATATCGAGCGATTCGGCAAACAGTTCCGCCGTGATCTCCTCTGTTTCACTCGCCGGTGCGCGACCCTTATCCGTGATCCTTTCTCCCTCACCCAGTGCGGCAAGGTCGGTCTTTCCATTCGACGTCACCGGCAACTCATCCACGATCGACCATCGATCCGGGATCATGTAGCTGGGCAGTTCCTCGCGCAACGCATCACGCACGCCAGTCAAGAAATTCTGCCGCTCCCCCTGGTCTGCATCGCGCAGTTGTGGGGCCACGAGGTGACAGGCCAGGAGTGTGGCGTCGGATATACGAACAGGAACGGTCACGCAGTGGAGGATGCGGGGATCCACGCTGCGGGACACGGCGGCCGAGACGTCGCCGGGATCCACGCGATGACCACGGATTTTCACCTGATCATCGCTGCGTCCGAGGTACTCGAACATGCCATCCGCACGCGCGCGAACAATGTCTCCCGTGCGATACATCCGCTCCCCCGGGGCTCCCCACGGGCACGCGACCATGGAGCTTGCGGTGCGCGCCGCGAGCCCGTGATACCCCTGCGCCAAGCCGCTGCCCGCGAGGTAGAGCTCACCCGGCGCGCCTGTAGGAACGGGGCGCAACCACGGGTCCAAAACGAACGCCGCCGTGCGGTCCACCGGAGTTCCGATCACGGGCGTAGCGCTCTCATTCGTACCAGCACCAAGGGCGTTGATGGTGTACTCGGTTGGCCCGTAAAGGTTGTATCCGCGCACGTCATCGGCCTTTCGCAAAGTCTCCCACACTCCGTGCGAGACAGCCTCGCCGCCCAAGAGCACCACCCGCGGGCGATGCGCGCCGGATTCCAGCATCCCCTCCGCGAGCAGCTGCTCGGCAACGGTCGGGGTGACGTTGATGACATCCACCTGATGCGCGCGAATGGCCTCAACCATGGCCGCAGCATCGCGTCGCAAATCCTCGGAGAAGATCCGCACCTCGTGGCCTTCCACCAGCCAAAACAGCTCTTCCCACGACATATCGAAAGCAAAGCTGATGGCATGCGCGATCCGCAACGTCTGCCCATCGGCAGCAGCTGGCGTGAAGATCTTGCGCCGATGATTATCCAACATGTTATGCAGCCCGCAATGCTTGATCACCACACCCTTGGGCTTGCCGGTCGACCCGGAGGTGTACATCAGGTAGGCATCGTCCCCGGGCATGGCCGCAGGTGTGCGGGTGGTGGCGTGGGAATCGGCAGTGGTGACGTCGACGCAAGGAAACGCACCGATCCGTTCCATGCGCTCCCGAGAGGAATCGTCCACCAGCGCGGCAGTGGGCTGGCTGTCCTCCACGATCACCCGGAGCCGCCCATCGGGGTGCGTCAGATCAAGCGGCACGTAACGCACCCCTGCCCACAGGGCGCCCAGCAGAGCCACCACCGAATGCGCGGAGCGCTCCACCGCGATGGCGACGGTACCGCCGCTGTTCACCCCGCAATTCTTGATTTTTTCCGCAATGTCAGAACAGCGAGCCATCAGCTCACCGAACGTCCACTGTTGGGCATCATCCACTACCGCGATGCGATCCGGGAAGCGCTGCGCGATGTCCATGAGCTCGTCCGCGACGGTGCGTTCAATGCCTTCAGCCTTCTGCCAAGAAGCCACCTGCGCCGGCGTGGTTGGCAGGGAAGCAACCTCAGCACGGGATGGCGCCGACTGGGCCAACTGAGCGAGCGGAACCTCTGGTGTGTCCACAAACGCGGTCAGGACTTCGGTCGCGGCCTCCAGCACGGAATGCGCGAGGGACTCATCCACCACATCGTGGCGGAATTCCAGCTTGATGCCCAGCTTCGGCCCCGGAGTGAATACCCAGGTCAGAGGGAAGTGCGTGGAATCTTCCGCGCGCTCCTCCACAACCCCGTGGCGGTCCCGAAGTTCCTCGGCTGCCTGCGGATCGAGGAAGTTCTGCACCACCACCATGGAATCGAACAGCGTGCCCACCCCCAGCTGCTGCTGAATGGCGCCGAGGTCCGCGGAATCGTGGTCCATATCCTCGATGCGCTGGCGATAAACATCCTGGACCAGTTCTTTTATGCTCTGGCCAGGCCGAGCTGTCACTCGCACCGGCACGGTGTTGAGCAGCACTCCCACCACGTCAGACATCGCGGGATCACTCAGGGCATCGCGGCCACTGACAGACTGGCCAAACACCACATCCGAGTCCCCTGTGACAGCACCTAATGCCACGGCCACAGCTGCGTTGACCACGGAGGTCAACGTCAGGGCCTGCGCCCGGATCTTTTTCTGCAGTGCACCAGTCAGCTCTTCGCTGCACTCGGCAAACACCTGGCAAGGCAACTCGCTACGAGACTGCTCTGAAGAGATGTCCGCGGCCTGCGGGGCAACGAGCGTGGGCTGAGACAATGTCTCCAGGCGATGTACCCAATAGTCGCTATCTGCCTGCTCTTTGTGAGTGTCAACGGACTCGAGCAGGGCGTCGGCAATAGAACAACGGCGAGGAACCAACTCTCCCGCACCCTGCGTGCGGGCCTGGCCGGACCTCAACGTCAGCCTCTCGAGGAAGGTCTGCAGCATCACTGCACGCGACCAACCATCGACTAGAACCAGGTGGTAGGTGAGAAGCAGCGTGTCGCCAGTTTGTTCGGCACTTCGGCCGGAGACGATGGTTGCCTTCGCCAGCGGAACGGATGCAAGATCGATGCCCGCGCTGCGATCAGCGTTCATGATCGCCTCGAGATCCCCTTCGATGGTCTCGACGGGAAGGTCAATGCCCTGTCCACTCCACGGCAAGATCTGCACGGGCTGGCCGGAAGCATTGGTGCGGAACTCCGCGCCCATGGCTGGATGCACGGTCACTGTGTCCCGGAAGGCTTCCACAACGGCCTCGGCATCCAGTCTCCGGTCAAACGTCAACGCAGTCTGTGCAACGTAGGCACCGGGTGCTGCCACCTGCGACTGGAACCAGATTCCGCGCTGCAGCACGCTCAGCGGAGCGCGGCGTCCTGAGGATTGCTCGCGGCTGACCTGCTCCTGCAACTCGCGAGCTACCTCGCCGATGGCGCTGCGCAAACGCTCGATGGGAATCACCGAATTCACCACGGACAGGTCCATGCTCAAAGCTCGCTCGCTAGACCAGACATCCGCCTCCACCAGGTAATTCGTCCACTGACAGGCGGCATCGCCCGGCGCGTGAAGGACGGTGCCAGTCTCTCCCCGTCCGAGGTAGTTGACCAGGATCTGTGCACCGCGGGCCAGTGTTCGCTGCCCTTGCGGGTGTGTGTATCGCAGTGCCTGATAAGTGCGCCGGTCCGGGGCTGCGCCGTCCTCGTGGAGGGCGCGCATTTTCGCTGCGGCACGCGCAGCATGCGCTGGATCATCCAGCGGGAGGCTTACCGGCGCGATGGTGGTAAACCACCCGAGGGTTCGCCCAAAGGAATGATCGAAGGGGCGTCCGTGGCCTTCGACGTCCACAGCCCAGCTCCGCGCGTCCGTGCCAATTGTCCGAGCCACCGCGACGGTCACCAGCCCTGCCACCAGGTCTTGAACGTCCACACCCATCACTTCGGGCGCAACGCTCTGCAGAACCTGCGCGGTCTGTCCGTCAATGCTCACTTCGACCTTGCTCACGTGATCCGTACTCCACTGGAACGAGTCCTCGACGGGCCGTGGCAATGTAGCCAGTTCACTCCAGTGCTGGGCATCCTGAGCTGCTGCGGTGTGAGCATCGTGCAGTTCTTGCAGGCACAGATCCTTGAAGCTCGCCTGCTCAGGGAGAATCCTGCGCCCCGCGAGCGCATGCCGCAGATCGTCTTCCAGAATCATCCAACTGGCGCTATCGATCACCGCGTGATGTGCAACGGCCTTGGCGTACCCATCCACGCACCCGAGCACCACGCTACGACCAGCAGCGATATCGATGTGATCGATCAATGCATCCACGTCCAAAGCCCGCACAACCACAGGACCGTCTCCCTCGGCACCAACAAAGTGCGCGAACGCAGAACTGGTGTCCACGCGCGTACGAAGCATCGGATGTGCCTGCGCTACCTGCTGCAGAGCCCGCTCCAAGTCCTCCACAGCGACCGGCCCCAGATCCAAGCGGCGCGCCTGCACAAAGCGGTCGCTCATTCCTCTTTCCATCTGCCTGCGCAGCATCGCCGGGATGGGGAAAGCCCCCGAGATTTCCGAGTGCCCCTCCTTCGGCCGAGTTTCTGCCTGGCTCTGTGTTGCTTCCCGAGCACCCGGCTGACTGTTCTGCGGCGTGACCCGCTCGGCAATCTTGCGTGGCGTGCGCCCCAAAAAGAAGTCCCGCGGAGTCACGTTGAGATCAGCGCGCGCCAGCGCATGAGTAACGCGGATGGCAAGAATACTGTCTCCACCTAAGCGGAAGAAGTCCGAGTCCGGCTCCACCTCGGCGCGGTCCAAGCGAAGTGCATCAACGATTGCCCGCGAGATCGCCTCCACCAGATCCGAGGTGTCCGAAGCCTTCTGAGCAGGAGAAACCTCTCCCAAAAGATCCAGGATCGCGCGCTCATCCCGCTTGCCATTGATGGTCTGCGGCACCTGTGTACTCACCGCGAATAGCTGCGGAACCATGTAGGCAGGTAGCGCGTCTCGGGCCGCTGCGGCAGCCCGGGAGGTGATCTCCTTGGCGTCGGCACCAGAATCCGTAATCAACAATGCACCCGGCACCTGACCCTCGGGCAGATCGACCACCACCACGGCGGCCTCCCGCACACCGCTGACCTTCTCCAGCGCGCTCTCGATCTCCCCCAGCTCCACGCGATAACCGCGCAGCTGCACCTGCCTATCGGCGCGGCCCACGTAATCCAGATGACCGTTGTTCAGCACCTTTGCCATGTCATTGCTGCAGTACATCCGCGCGCCTCCACCAACGAAAGGATCGGCCACGAAACGGGAGGCCGTAGTAGAAGCAAGCCCCCAATAACCCGCGGTGACCTGCGGTCCGGCAACGTACATGATGCCGGTCTCTCCAGGCTGCACCGGCTGTAATTGCGCGTCCAGGACATAGGTACGCAACCCGTCCATCGGGCGGCCGATCGGGCTGTGGGCCTCCCCTGCATTCTCGGAGCATTCGTGTGCAGTGACATGCACTGTCGTCTCCGTGATGCCATACATGTTGATAAACCGAACATTCGGATGAGCACTGCAGTAGGCAGCCTCCGCGCGGGCCTCCAAGGCCTCGCCGCCGAAGATCACCGTGCGCACCGCAGAGTCCTGCCCGAGGTGCGGCTCCAACGCGGCAAAGGCGGTGGGGGTCTGGCTCAGCACCGTGATGGCTTCGGCACGCAACACCTCTGCGGCATCCTCCGGCGAGCGCATCAGCGCATACGGCATCACCACGGCACGCCCGCCGGAGCTCAGCGCTGCCCACATCTCCCACACCGAAAAGTCGAAGGCGAAGCTGTGGCTGATCGACCACACGTCCTCCTGCGAAAACTCCACGTGGCTGCGAGCATTGCCCAGCATCGCGGTCACGTTGGCGTGTGTGACGGCCACACCCTTCGGCCGCCCTGTGGAGCCGGAGGTGTAGATCACGTAGGCGATGTCATTGCCACGAGCTACGCTTGCCGACCGACCCGCAGGTGGCTTCGTTTCCCCACACATCGTCTGTTCACTGATCACCAGGAAGGGACAATCCACCAGCTCAGAGACCATTTTTTCCGCGCTGGGACACACCAGCACAGCATCGGGTTGGCAATCCTTGAGGATCAATTCCACGCGCGCCTGCGGCGACAGCGGATCCACGGGAACGTAAGTGCCGGCGGACATCGTGGTGGCCAAGATGGCCGCAACCTGCCACGCATCGCGCTCCATGAGCAGGGCCACTCGTGGCGTGTGGGCGGCAACCTTCTGGTCCAGCACAGCACATATGCGCTGCGCCGCATCGTCTAGTTCTTCGTAGGTCCAGTGCTCCGTGGCACCATCTTCTCCGATACTGGTCAGGGCAGGCCGGTCGCTGAAGTGCTCGACGTTGCGTCGCCACAATGAAGGAAGCGTGTCCACCGCGGACCCCGCGCGAGACGTCGCTCCGGACTCCACACCAGATACCGCACCCAACGTCTCTGCAACCTCACCCACGGTCGCCACTGCACCGGATTCGGACAGCAAAGAATCCAAACTCACTGCAAGCATCTGGGCGATGCGATGGGCACGTACCTCGGTGATTCGCTGCGGATCGTAGATCAGGCGCAGAGGGTGCTCGGCGGAAGGGTTGACCACGATGGACAGGGGAAAGTGTGGCGCGCCATTGTTGCGCACGTCGGTGACCTGCAGTGGCGAGCCGGGGCAGCGCAAGTCCTGTGGAGACAGCGGTACTTCCACGACCATCAGAGTATCCAGCAGTTCGCTGGCATTGGTTCCCAGTTCGCGGGCAATATCGGCCAGGCTGACGTGCTGGACATCGCGGACCTGATTGTTGTGATGGACCATGCCACGCAGCATGCTGGTCACCGGCAAGGTGGGATCAGATTGTCCCGGCGCGACCACCGGGATGGTGTTGAGCTGCATGCCCACGGCTTCGGCTACGCCAGAAACAGGAATGTCACGGCCAGAGACGGACGTAGCAAACACCACGTCAGCCCCCGGTTCGCAGCCTATCAAGGCGCGAAGGACCAGCCCCCACGCCGTGTGCACCACATCCGGCAGGCCCACACCTGCTGCCCGAGCACGCTCGAGCACATCAGCAGTCCGCGGATCGTCTACCAGCAATTCCCGGCGCTCGAGTGAACTCGAAGGATTCGGGCACAGCACCGTGGGGCGCACCTCGCGCATTTGCTCGCGCCACACGGACAGATCGGCTTCCGCATCTCTGCGTGCCACCCATCGCACACTTCCGGCCATTCCGCCTTGCGGGTTGTAGCGCGGGATATGGGCGTCGTCATCCCGGTAGATCTCCAGGAGGTCCCGCAGCATGATAGGCACAGACCACCCGTCGGCGATGAGGTGATGCACCGTCTGGATCACGGCGATGTCCTGGCCACACACCGCGCCATCGGCACTGGTCGGAATCACAACGGTCCATCGCATGAGCGGCTCTGGCGCGGCATCACCGAGCGGCTGCAAGGAGATTCCCCGCGAGAGGTCATCAGCCGCAATCTCCTCCGCACGCCGCGTGAGCCACCCCTCCAATCCAGTACCGGCCAACTCGGGCCCAGCCAACTCAGAGCCGGCCAACTCCGCAGGCACCGTCACTTCCCGGAAGTCCACCCGTAGATGCTCGGCAATCCCCGGATCAATCACGGCAACCACATCGCCGCCGTCGGTTTCCCAGGGGCGCGTGCTCAGTGCAGGGTGGCGTCGAATCAATAAACGCGCAGCGCGGGCGAATCGCTCCCGGTCAAACGGTTCGCTGCACTCCATCCGCAAGACCTGCTGCTCCACATACGAGCTGGCCGATTCCTCGAACAGCGAATGGAAGTACATGCCGTGCTGCAGCGCGGTCAGCGGCAGCACGTCCTGCAATTCAGCGGAGCCCAGCGCGGTGATTCGCGCCAGATCCGCAGAGTTCACGGGCGCGGGGGCAACGTCGCCCACGGACAACACGCCGTGATCGGCAAGCGCTGCCACCTCGCGCAATGCCTCATCCCAGTGCCTGACGAGCTCTTCGATCTGCTCGGGGGAGATCCTGCCGCGTGCCCAGGAGATCGTGGTGCGCAGAACGTACCCCTCACCTGTATCTTCAGCGATCGCGTTGAACTCCAGCTCGCGGACCAACGGCTGGTCCGGGTCGCGTTGCTCGCCGAGTTGTCCGGTGGAGCCTGTGGGAGCGAAGTCTTGTGCGCCTGCGGAGACTCGTCCCAAGTAGTTGAACAGCACCTGTGCCTGCGGAGGGGTCTTCGCGGACTGATGCAACCACGTGTGGGCCTGGTAGGGAACGCCGTTTCCAGGGATGGCCGCGAGCTGGTCTTTCACTGCGTTGAGGGCCAGCGCTAACGGGGCGATATGGCCCTTGGCCGCCGCGGAATCCTCCTGCAGTGCCGCCCGGGTGGGGTCGATCAGAAGGGGATATAGGCAGGTGAACCAGCCCACCGTGCGTGAAAGGTCCGCTTCCCTGCCCTGCGGCCCGGGCACGAATCGGGTTTCGCGGCCGTGCCCCTCCACTTCCACCAGGGTCCATGTTTGTTTGTTTCGACGCCAACGCGCCAACGCCACGCTCAATGCCGTAAGCAATACGGAATTCGCCCCCGTGCGGAAGGCGTGGGGCACCGCCCCCAGTAATTCGTCCGTGATCTGCACTGATGCCTCATGTACCAGGCTGCGCTCCTCACGGACTGTGGGCGCATTCTCGGGATCATCAGCAAGTGCGGGCACCTGCGGGTCCCGCAGAGGTTCATCCACGCTCGGCAATGGGGGCAGGGAGCGATTGGCGTCCTCGGCATACTCGCCAGTATCAACGGCCAGCTGCAGCAGCTGCGTCCATCGGCGCAGGGACGTCCGCTCCGGCGCGAGCTGTTCCCCGCGATACGCCGTGGCGAGGTCCTCGCCGATAATGTTCCATGACACGCCATCGACCACCAGGTGATGCACCACCAGGCGCAACCTGCCGGGCACCAGCCCTGCTGAGACCACCACTCCGTCTGCTGGATCCAGCAGCGAGGAAAGCGCATCGATGTCCGTGGTGGGATGGATAGCCACTGCTCTTTCGGCAGGTTTCTCCGGGAGTTCCAAGCGCAACGGGTTCCGCTGCACACGTGCCCGCAGCGCAGGGTGCGCCTGCAACACGTCAGCCACCATCCGCCCGGCCAGCTGGGCATCCACATCTTCTGGAACGGAAAATTCCACGGACTGAATAAAGCCGTCCACGTGTTCGGTGATGGAATCAAACCAGCGCAGAATCGGCAGCGAGTGCACCTCACCGGTTGGCTCATCATCCGGATCGTGTTCGAAAGTCCAGCGTTCTTCGGCGCACCGAGCCAGTTGCTGTGGAGTGCGCGCAGAGAAAATATCACCCACACTCACCTCCACCCCGCGCCGCCCCAGCGCCGAGATCAGAGTGATGGCCCGCAGGCTATCGCCACCGATATCGAAGAAGTCCGTCTCCGCCCCCAGCGCGCTGACCCCCAACGCTTCAGCCATCGCCTCCGCGATCAGGGCAACGGTTTCCCCGTCTCGTTCAGCATCGGCCGGAGCATCGGTGAGCGAGCTCCAATCCGGCTCCGGCAGCGCCTTCCGATCCACTTTTCCGTTGGCCGTCCGCGGCAACTCATCCATGACGGTGATAATCGCGGGCACCATGTATTCGGGCAGTACCTCGGCGCACCAACTGCGGATCGCAGCACCATCGAGACCGGCAGTCACCGTCACATAGCCCAGCAGTCGTCCCTGCCGAGCAATCACGCTCGCCGCCTCCACATCTGGGTGTCCCACCAATGCGGATTCCACGTCCTCCAACTCCAGGCGCATGCCACGAATTTTCACCTGATTATCGGCCCGCCCCACGAATTCCAGCGAGCCGTCGTTGTGCCGGCGCACCAGGTCTCCTGTGCGGTACATCCTGGTTCCGTCCGACGCAAACACGTCCGCGACAAAGCGGCTGGCCGTGAGTCCTGGAGCATTGATATACCCCTTGGCCAGCAGGAATCCAGCCACATAGAGTTCGCCAGTTTCCTGGCCTGGAACCACCCGCAGGTGCTCATCGAGCACGTAGAGCCGACAGTTGGGATTGGCCACACCGATGCTCGTGTTGAGGCGATCCTCGTCGTCACGGTAGATGACGTGGGAGACACCGATGGTGGCTTCCGCTGGCCCGTACCCGTGGTACAGCGGGATGGCCAGCTGCTGGCGAAAACGACGAAACAGCGCCTGGGTGAGCATCTCTCCGCCACACCAGACATGCCGCAAGCTGTCTAACAGATTCGTGCCTTCGGCCTGTTTGAGCATGACGTCGAGAACACTCGAAACCAGATACGCAAACGTCACGCCCTCGCGATGGATGAGGCGGGCCAAGCGTTGGGGGTCTTGCTCCACGCCCGGCGCGGCCACCACCACGCGGCCTCCGCAAACCAGTGGCAGGAAGATCTCGTTGATGGAGATATCAAAGGCCAGCGGCGCCTTGAACAGGGAGGCATCATCGCGGCCGAAGAACAGGATCTGATCGCGCTGCCAGAGCAAGCGCTCCACGATCGCGCCGTGGCGGATCATCGCGCCCTTGGGACGGCCGGTGCTGCCCGAGGTAAAGATGACGTACGCAACGCTGTCCGTGGACGGCGGGGTGAACAGCTCGCGGGTGGCATCGAGGTCGAATAGCGCGTCTTCGGTGAGCGCGCAGTTGTCCTGCATGAGCACGAAGCTCAGGCTGGCATCGTGGGTGACGGATTCTCGGCGCGCCTGCGGCCACGAGGGGTCCAGCGGGACAAAACTGCCACCGGCGAGCAACGTGGCGACGATACCCACCACCATCTCCGCGCTGCGCGGCAGCGAGATTCCCACACTTTGACCAGCGTCAATACCGTGTTCCCGCAAACAGCGCGCCACGGCTGTGGCGTGGGCGACGAGCTGCGCATAGGTCAGCCTGTGCCGGTCATCCACCACTGCGAGCGCATCCGGGGTCTCCTGCGCATGCTGCAGGAGCAGGCTGATCAGGTCCGGGCGATCGCGATCCTGATCCGTGTCATTCCATATCCGCTGCTGGGCGATCCGATCCTGTTCACTGCGGCCATGACCGATGACGGAGCCGCCATCTCGAGAAGCAAGCGTATCGCCAGAGGAAAACGGAGTGTGAGCAGACGATCGGGTGGGCACAAAGAGCCTTTCGGTGGATGGGGAAACGGAGAATCAAACGCGGATGGCGGACGTCGGGCTAGGTGTCAGCCAACGTCGCGTTGAGTGTCAGCCAATCTCAAGCGGAGCACGGCACGGGAAAATCAGCCTGCGATCAGGTGCGAAGAATCCTGATGATGCTCGGAGCGGAGATCTTCATCCGCCGGCGCACGATGCGTGCGTTGCTGACCCGTGATGGCCTCCACCAGTTCCCCGGAGCGGGTCGCGATGTTGGAGAGCAACGTGGAACCGAGTCCATGCGTGGCCTCAGTTGCTCCCTGCACGAAGAGTCCTGGCACGCGCTCGCCATTGAGCACGGCGCCATAATCCCTAGTGACGGTGAATTCTTCACTGCCGTGACTATCAGCGTGAATCCCCGCAAGACCGCGAGACCGGAAGCCCGTGGCGCACACCACCACGTCAAAGTTTTCTGTCACCACGTCTCCGGTTACTCGGTGGCGAATGTCCACGTCAACGCTGCCGTCGGAACAATTACGCGCACCGAGCACCTCCGTGGTCCGGCGAATATCGAGCCGCTGACGCCCGGTGACGCTTTCCCGATACTGGCGGTCGTGGAGCTCATCGAGAAGCTCAGATTCCACGCAGGCGTAATTGGTGTAGCGGTGGCGGATCAACAGCTCGTCGCGGATCGCATCGGGCGCGTGGAAGAAGTCATCAACGGCCTCCGGGTCGAACACTCGATTGGCGAAGGGGCTGTCATCGGCGGGGATGAAGCCGTAGCTGTTCAAGCTGCCCGTGACGGTATCGATATGCGGGCAATCGTGGAAGTACCGGATGGCCTCGGCTGCGGACTGGCCCGCGCCGATCACCAAAGCTCGGCGGATATTCCACCCACTGTTCAGCAGCTTCTTGGTGCTCGGGAGCAAATCGATGTTGTGGAAGATGCGCGAGGTGTCCAAGGAGCTGTCC
This sequence comes from Corynebacterium dentalis, assembly GCF_900232865.1. Classification (GTDB taxonomy): domain Bacteria; phylum Actinomycetota; class Actinomycetes; order Mycobacteriales; family Mycobacteriaceae; genus Corynebacterium; species Corynebacterium dentalis. The sequence goes on from NZ_OCTS01000002.1 coordinate 266,053, forward strand.
TCGGCCCACGCAGGCATCTTGGCTTCCAGACCGCGGGCAACCACCACGTTGCGGCAGCGAATGGACTCCGACTGCTGAGCTCGCTGCCCTTCGGACTCACCGCTTCCTAACTTCCTGCGGACGTGCACCACAAAACGAGCTCCGTCTGTGGCCGGTTCCGGGAGCGTCTCGATGGACGTCACGGTGGTGTTGTACTGCGTGTCCACGGTGATGTGATCCGCGATCCAACGGAGGTAATCGGCGAATTCCACGCGTTCCGGGGTGAAGGTTTGGCGGTTAATGAAATCAATCAAGCGGTCACTGTGATGCAAGTAGTTGATGAAGCTGAAGCGGCTCTGCGGATTGCGCACCGTGACCAAGTCTTTAAGGAAGCTGATCTGCATGTTGGATCCATCGAGGAGCATGCCTGGATGCCAGTTGAATTCCGGGCGGGCTTCCACAAAGAGTGCATCGAGTTCTGGGGCTTGCTCCTCGATAGCTACCGCGAGCCCGAGGTTTCCGGGGCCGATGCCGATCCCGACGATGTCGCGGACGGAATTTTCGTGGGTACTGCGCTCTGCGGATGTCTGAGCTTGACGATCGATGATGGTCACTATGGCCTCTCTGTAGGATGCGCCAACCAACTTCTTAGGATAGGCAATGCAAAGGGTAGGCTAACCTATCTTACATTGCTCGACAACCCCCAGTCGGGAATTACTCACCCCTCGTCCGCAAACTCCCAGCTAGAGGCTTCACATCAACTACGTCCTCGGCTACCGACCGGAAGGCCCTCCCCACACACAGGACCACCGTGGTACGCCCGCGGCGAATATCTCTCACCGCACGCGCCACTTTCATGCCCGTCATTGAATCCACTGACGAGACCGGATCAACCATCACCAACATCTCCGGATCTGCCAGTAGCGCTCGCGCTAGTCCCAGTCGTTGCCGCTGACCACCGGAAAGATTGCGCGCACCTTCGGTGAGCTCGTGATCCAATACCCCGGCTGAATGAGCCGCCCCCGGCGCCAGTTCATCGAGCCCTAAGGCGTTAAAAATGTCTACTGCATCCTCCGCCCCGCCCTCTCCAGAGCTCCGCAGCACGGCCTGCCCCATTGTGTCCCCAAACAATGCCGGCTTCCGAGGCTCGGCAAGCACAGCGGAACGCACATCGTCTACCGAGATCTCGCAAATATCGCGCCCACGGATTCGGAGAGATTGAGGCTGCGAATCGGTTAGGGGACCAAGCTCCATCGACTCCCCCGCGACCAACGCGTCCACCAGAGCATCTGCCCATGCGGCTGAACAGTGGACCACCGTCAACCGCCCTTCGGCGAACGCCACGGGAGCCAGCTCTGATCCCTCGGCCTCACCGTCCCCACCGCGCACAATAATCGCCGGTTTCCCTACCTGAGCAAGCGGCACACCCTGCCCCTTCCGGAGCGGCTGGGCTTCCGCCACGCGCTGCAGCCTCCGAACGGAAGCCCTCGCCAGCCCAATGAAGCGCGGCATTCTGCTGCACTGCCGCATCGGCTCCGCGATAAATTGTGACAGCGCCACCACGGTGACCAGCTCCCCCAACGTCACATCGCCGGAAATGGTCCGATAGCCCGCGTACAGGCCCACCGCACTCAGCAACAGCACATTGCTGCCCATCGCCACTGCTTCATAACCGCCGCTGACCCACGCGAGCTTCCGAGCATCCGCACACGCCTCTTCAGATTTGCGCGCATATCCACGGTAGGCCGGATGCGCGCCAGCCACTCCCGAGATCACCGGCAGCCCCTGCAGAATGTCGGTCATGCGCGCGGTCACTCTCGCGAGCAGAGTTTGTTGCCGCTCCGCGCGGCGTTCAATAATCTGAGACAGCCGGTGCAGGACCATCAACACCACCGCGCTGAGCACCAACACCACCACTCCCAGTGGCAGATCAATCAGCGCCAGAACAATCGTGCAGAAAATGGCTCCCACCAGCGCACTGATCCCCACCGGGACCACTTCGATGATGTCTACCGCCTGCACCACGTCTTCACCCACCACCGTGGGCAATTCCTGGCGAGGCAGACTGTCCGCATCGTCGGAATGCCCACCATGGCTCACCACCTGCGAGGTGATGCCTGCCCGCAATTCACATACGTTTCGAGCCGACGTAGCCTGCAGTATCCGGAACCCTGTCTGCCAGCTCACAGACACCGTCGCCAGCGTGGCGCCTAAGGCTGCGATTCCACCCACCAGGTGCCACACATTCTCGCTAGCGATAAGACTGTGCGCCAACCATCCCAGTAACACCGCAATCATGGCTTCTGCCACGTGGTAGATGCTCAGCAACAAACCACTCAGGGCCATCGCGCGAGAATTTTTTCTGACCAGCCCGCGCAGCGTCACCACCTTGTTGTTAGACACGTGCCTGCCTCCCCTGCTCATTCCAGGCGGTCCACATATCGGCATATGTTCCGTTACTTGCTGCCAGCTCCTCGTGCGTACCTGTTTCCACCACGCGCCCGCGCTCCATCACCACCACGCTATCGGCTGTGGTTGCTTGACTGAGCCGGTGCGCAATCACCATCGCCGTCCGTCCGCGGATCGCCGCGCGGGCAGCGTCCTCCAAGGAAATCGAAAAGGCCTCGTGTGGTTGCTGTGTTTCCTCGAGGTCACCGTCATCTTCGGCCGTTGATTCGTCAAGAATGACGACGCCAGCCCGAGACAGCGCCACCCTGGCCAGCGCCAGACGCTGTGCCGCCACCGCATCTACGTGCAGGCCCCCTTCGCCCAGCATTGTGTCCAGGCCCTGCTTGTCGCCATGGGACAAGGATGTGCACCAATCTTCCGCACCGGTTCGGCGCAGCGCATCCCATATTTCTGCGTCGCTGGCACCTTCGGCTGCCAGCAGGAGATTATCGCGCAAACTCATCGCGAAGACGAAGTTTTCCTGGGAGGCAACGCAAAAGATCGAGCTTCTTTCTTGCGAACTCATCTCCACCACGTCACGCCCCCCAACGGTGATCACACCCGGCTCTGCCATCTCGAGGGCTCCGGAGACAATTCCCGCAACCGTGGACTTGCCAGCTCCCGATCCGCCGACCACGCATACCGTGCACCCCGCAGGGATGTGGAACGCCAGGTCATGCAAGATCTCTGGGCCACCCTCGTACCGATAATTCAGGCCCTTGACCTCCACAGCTGGACTCTGCCGGTGCGAGGAGTAGTCATCAATCGGCTGTGGCGTATCCGCACCCGCGGAGCGAATGAGTCCCACGATGCGACCCAAGGCCGCCCCGCTGCGCTGCAGTTCATCAAAGGTGAACAGGATCGTGCCGATCGGCACGAACTGACGGTGGAACAGAATCAACGCTGCCGAGATCTCGCCCACCGTCACCACATCCTCGCGGAAGAGCAACCAGCCAACGACAGACAGGGCTGACAACCCCATGAACTCCGCGAAGTTCTCCCGCGCCACCAGCCCAGAAAACACACGAAACGCAGCGATCGATTCGTCCCGCGAAGCCCGCGCGTAGCGCCTGGTGAGGCCCTGGCGGCTATCCACCAGCCGATGCGAACGAACCGAACGAATGCCCTCCATAGAACCTTGCAAGGAACCGATGACACCGGCTTCCAGTTCGCGTTGGCGTCGATACAAAGGGGCAGAACGAGGAAGATACCACCGCAACCCCAGCGCATAGAACGGAATCCCGCACAGCCCCGCCAACGCGAGGCGCCAATCCAACCCCGCGATTCCAGCGCTGGCCACCACGACCATCACCAGCGCGCTGAGGGTCGATGGAACCGACTTGCGGGCACTGCTCACCAGCGCGGCGACATCCGCACCAACTCGGCCCAGCACCTCTCCCCGGCCCAGGGACTCCACCGTGGTGGGAGGCAGATTCAGCACCGCGGCTACGGCGCGCTCACGCAACTTCGCAACTACCTGGGCAATCGTCACACCCGTCAGAGCCTCGGCAAGGCCAGCGACAACGGCAGTACCAACACACGCCACGGCAGCCCAGACAATCACCTTCAGCACGCCAGACTTGCCGTCACCAGCGGCTACCGCATCGATGACGCTGGCCAGCAGATAGATGGGTACCAGAGAGAGCAAGGCACCGGCGAAAGTGAACAGCACCGCACTAATTGCTGGAGTTGCGGTGCGACGGAGCAGGCGGCCAATCTCCGCAGCGGACTCACCAGGCGAAGCAGTGGGAAGTACGGCACTCACTTAAGCGTGAGACTTTCCTGCCGGTTGCAAGGTGGTCCACTCGAGGTCGATGAACTCCATCGCCTCGTCCCGCGATACCCCACCGTCTACGCCACGGGAAGGATCTCCCAGTGCCACAGTCCATCCGTCTGGCACAGCGGCGAACGTAGGCCACAACGAGTACTGTCCCTCGTCGTTGATAAGGGCGAAAAAGCTGCCCTGTTCGTCATCAAACGGGTTGCTAGACAACACGCGCTCCTTGTCTCATGATGCAGAAGTACTGAATTTCCATACTGACTTGAGCGAAGCATGAGCACAAGTGCAGCAAACAAGACTCAACTTAGCATAACCTAACTTGGAGGTCTACCGCCCAAGGCTGCACTCACCCCAAGGCCCTAGGACTGCGACAGCGTGCCGCGGGGAACGATCACGGGAGAATTGCCCCGCGGATCTTCCCATACCTCGGCGTTGAGACCATAGGCCTCCTGCAGCACCGACGAGGTCAGTGCCTCCGTAGGCGAGCCCGTCACAATCTGCCGCCCGCCCTTCATCACCACGAGCCGATCCGAGTACTGCCCAGCCAGCATGAGATCGTGCAACACGGTGATGACAGTCTTGCCATCAGCCGCCAGACCGCGCGCGAGTTCGAGAATCTCGATGGCGTGAGCCGGGTCGAGGAACGTCGTGGGTTCGTCGAGCAGCACCACCGGGGTGTTCTGTGCGAGCACCATGGCCATCCACACGCGCTGGCGCTGTCCACCGGACAGTTCCGCGACCTTTCGTCTGGCCAGGTGTGCGGTATCGGTGCGCTCGAGAGCCTTACCGATGGTCTCATTATCCGACGCCGAGCCCGCCGACCACCAATACTTCCGGTGTGGGTGCCGACCCCTCTCCACCAGCTCGCCGACGGTGAGTCCCTCAGGACACACGGGGTGCTGCGGCAGCAGCGCCACTCGAGTGGCTGCCTCGCGTGCGCTGAGCTGATGCAGCGGCTGTCCGTCGATCTCCACGCTTCCCTTGGTGGGGGTCAGCAGGCGGGATAGCGCCTTGAGGAAGGTCGACTTGCCGCACCCGTTGGGGCCGAGGAACGTGGTGACCTCGCCAGGCTGGGCATTCAAGCTCATGTCGTGAACGATCGTGGGGCCTTCGCCGTAGGCGACGCTCACATTATCCGCTGAGATCTTCATGATTATTGTCCTCTCCCTACACCCTGTGCACGTGAATAACTCCACACCAGCCAGACCAGCGCGGGACCACCGATGACGGCCGTAACCAGCCCCACCGGTGCAGCAAACGGCAGCCAACCCGCAATGACGGAGCATCCCATGAGAATGGCAGCTCCTGCTGCGGACGCGCCGATAGCCGGCGGGACGGGAGACTTGGCCACCAGTTTTGCCACCTGCGGTGCCACCAATGCGATGAATCCAATGGGTCCGACGAAGGAGACCACCACGGCCACCAGACCCGTCGCAGAGATGAGGATGGTGGTCCGCACCCGCTGGACTTCCACTCCGAGGGTGGCGATGGTGGCGTCGTCGTGCGCCAGCAACGGGATCTGACGCGCCACCGTCAGGCCCAGCAGAACAAACGGCAACAGGCCCAACACCATGGGCAGCAGCGCCTCCGTGCGGACGAAGCCGGTCGATCCCGCCATCCAGGTTTGCGCCTCCGCGGCGCGTGCCAGCTGGGCATTCTGCATGAAGAAGTAAACCAACGCCTGGGTGAGGAAGGACAGCGCCAGGCCGACGATGATGACCTGCTGCGAGGATCCCAATCCTCCCAGAATCAGCAGCACGATCACGAAGATGGTCGCGCCCACCAGGGCCAGCAGTGCGCGCCACCAGTAGGTCGGAACAGCCTCGCTCCACACTGGGCGGGTCAAGACGGTGCCAGCGACAACCATCACCGTGGCACCGCCCGAAACACCCAAGAAGTCCGGGCTGGCCAGTGGGTTTCGCGCCATTGTTTGCGTCCAGGAGCCGGCCATGCCCAGCACAGCCCCGACGATGACCGTGGCAATCGCCACCGGCAATCGAAGGTCCCACACCACACTGATGGCCTGTCGGGTTCCTCCGCCGAACAGCACCTCGACGACCTCGAGCGGGCTCAGCTGCAAAGAACCTTGCCCCAGCATCACGCAGTAGCAGAACGCAGTGATCAGCAGGAAAAAGACGACGCTGGCTGCGGAACGCTGCTTACGAGCGCGCTTGTGTGCCGCCAGCTCGCGCAATGGGTTCGTGTCGTGGGTTTCCTTATGCGCATCGTTATAAGTTTTATTGTGGGCAGTCTGACTCATCGTGTGACCGCCTCGTAGTTCTTCTTATTTCGACGCCATCTCATGCGTGGCAAGCGCTCACGCACCGTGGCGATCATGATTGGCGCACCCACGATGGCCACGAGGATGGACATCTCCACTTCGTTGGGCTGCATGATGAAACGGCCACCGATATCCGCTGCGAGCAGCGCGGCAGCACCCGTCAAGGCAGTCGGGATAAGAAGTCTAGTGAGAGCGGGTCCGGTGAACCGACGGATCACGTGCGGGGCCGCGAAGCCGAGAAACGTGACTAGGCCGACCGTTGCCGTGGCTGAACCAGCCAGTACGACGATCGCCAGGCCTGCTGCCCACCGCACGTTCTGCGGAGACACGCCCAGCGCCGAAGCTGCTTCCTCACCCATGGCGAGCAAGTCCAGCGGCTTAGCTACGAAGAGGGCGACCAGCGTTCCGAGCACCAGGCCGGTTGCAGCGATGGTGGCGTCATCGAGGCCCCGTCCTGCAGTGGATCCCACCGACCAGCGACGCAATCCTTCCAGCGTGTCCGAGGAATACAGGCTCATCAGGTTAGCCGCCGCCTGGAGACCAAACGTCACGCCGACGCCGACGAGCACCAGCGTGAGCGGATCTCGGGACACCCGCGAGACCAGCAGCACCACCGCCATCGAGCACGCCGCTCCGACCAAGCCGAACAGCGCGCGCTGACCAATGGTGGGCGCCCACCCCGCGGTCAGGGCCAATGCCACGGCGAACCCGGCGCCGGCATTGATGCCGATCAAGCCCGGGTCAGCTAGTGGATTGCGCGTCCACACCTGGGCGATCGCGCCAGCGATGGAGATCGAGGCCCCAACGCCCATCGCCAGCAGCGTGCGCGGCAGACGCAGGTTCCAGACAATTCCATAATCATCGGAACTCAGTCCTTCAGGCAGCACAACGCGGTCTGCATTGGGACCGAGTGCAAGGATGGATATGACGTCGGAAACAGAAAGCGACCGGGATCCAAGGAATATGGAGGCGATGGCCAACCCCACCAACAGGAAAGTCGCCACGGCGATGAATGCCACCGGCTGGCGACGAGACAGACTTTCGCTGACAGCCGGCCTGCTTTGAATTCCTAGATCTGCGGTCACAGTAACTCTATGAGATGCACTACATGTCACCCCGAGCGACGGGGTGACAGATGCCTACTTGAGGGCTTCGCCGAACTTGTTGGCGGCCCAAGGGATGGTGACAGGGTTCGGCATGCTCATGGCGTTACCGACTTCCTCGTTCAGCCACACGACCTTGTCCTGGCGAACGATGTCCAAGTTGCTGAAGGTTGGGTCTTTCTTCAGAGTGTCTGCAGCGCCCTGGTAATCCAGAACGAACAGGTAGTCCACATCGTTGAGGTCGCTGTAGTTCTCTGGAGCGATGTCGCGGTAGAACTCACCGCCTTCACCTTCCAGGGACTGCGGGATCTCGAAGCCGAGACTCTCGATGAACTGGCCGCGTCCGTCGCCGGAGGTGTAGAGGCCGATCTTGCCGTCGTAAGGCATGACAATGGCGGCACGCTTGCCCTTTAGCTCTGGGTGCGAATCAATGAACTTCTCGAAAGACTCTTCGGTTTCCTCGATTAGTTGCTGGCCCTTATCTTCCTTGTCAACGGCCTTGGCGATGGTAGCTACCTGATCACGCCAAGGAATCTGCCAGTCCTCGGCCCCTTCTGGCTTTACAGTGGTGGGGGCAATATTCTCCAAGGCTTTCTTCGCCTGGGTATCGACAGCCTGGTTGACGGCGATGATCTGGGTGGGGTCAGATGCGCTGATCTGCTCCAGAATGTCAGCGGTAAAACCGGACGAAGTGTTGTAAACCACATCGGGCTTAGCGTCACCGATCAAATCCTGAGACCATGGGCCCACGCCGTTTTCTGGCACGGTTCCCTCGGTGCCCCACGGCGCAACGAGGGAAGGGGTGATTCCCAAAGCGAGCAAGGTATCAGCGTCACCGAGACCCACGGATGCAATGCGAGCATCGGTGTTCTCACCGGTGTTGGCTGAATCTTCGTTGTCACCGCGGGAGCAACCCGTCAGTACGAGGGATGATGCTGTGACAACCGCCGCAACTTTCAGTGCTGCACGGCGAGAAAAAATCCGGGAGGACATCCGACTCCTTTGGAGTGTGTGTGGAGGTGACTAAGTCACCAATTCATTAAGGTTGCCCTAATAATAGCGAGGCTATCCTAACTATACAAATCCCTGAGAACTGCGGACATTTTCCTGCCATGCCGTCACTTCGGCGCGGGCGGACAATGCCATACATCCCGCGATCCACGGCCATCGCGCATCCGGCCACGCCGACCATCCCCCCGGCGACGAACGCCCACGCCATCGAATCCACCACCGCCTGTCACACGTGAAAAGCCGGAATTTTCAAAAGTCGCGATGCTAGCCCCACTAGAGCAAATCCCAACCCGGGCAGCAAAAGCCAGAGCTTCCGAGGAGCGCCCAGAGGCAACGCAAGCACGGCAGTCACGGCGACCGAAGAGGCCGTCGCCGACTCCACGAGAAAAAACGGCAGCTCCCGCAATGCGACGAAGGAGGCGGATGTACCCCCGTGCCGTCGAACGTCAATCAAAGACCGAAAGCTCACCCGGACAGCGCCTTGCGCACTACCTTCTGATCGACAGCAAATTCGGGCTGCACTCCGATCGCCTGCGCGATGGTGGCAATTCCGAAGCCATTGGCCGCGAAAAACACGCCAATGAGACCCATGAACGGTGAGTGTAGACCTGCTGCTGGCTAGGACATACTGCGTGGGCCGGCAACGATGGCAATCAACATGGCACGCAAAAAGCCCCCGACACCATTGCTGGAGGCAGGGGCTTGAAGTGCGTGTGAAGGAACGGGTTAGCGAGCCTTCTCCACGATGTCCAGGAGACGGAAGTGCTTGTCCTTGGACAGAGGGCGGGTCTCCTCGATGCGGACGCGGTCGCCGACACCGGCGAGGCCTTCCTCATCGTGAGCCTTCACGCGAGAGTTACGGCGCATGATCTTGCCGTACAGTGCGTGCTGCTTGCGGTCTTCGAGCTCGACAACGATGGTCTTGCTCATCTTGTCGGACACGACAATTCCGGAGCGAACCTTACGTGCGCCCTTTTCAGTGTTAGTCACGTTTGCCTCACTCATGCGGCGTCACCACCAGGGTTGGTAGACAGACCGAGCTCACGCTCGCGCAGGACGGTGTAGATGCGGGCGATGTCGCGCTTGACGACGCCCAGACGACGGTTGTTGGACAGCTGGCCGGTAGCCATCTGAAAACGAAGGTTAAACAGCTCTTCCTTCGCCTCGGTCAGACGGGTGGTCAGCTCTTCGTTGTTGAGCTCACGGAGCTCGTGGGCCGGGGTTCCGGTAGCCATTAGAACTGATCCTCCTTCTTAACGATGCGAACCTTGCATGGGAGCTTGTTTCCTGCACGACGCAGGGCTTCCAGAGCCATTTCCTCGTTCGGGTAAGAAACCTCGAACAGGATGCGGCCTGGCTTGATGTTAGCCACCCACTTTTCCACTGGACCCTTACCGGAACCCATACGAACGCCGAGCGGCTTCTGGGTCAACGGACGGTCAGGGAAAATGTTGATCCACACCTTGCCGCCGCGCTTGAGGTGGCGGTTGATGGCGATACGGGAGGATTCGATCTGACGGTTGGTGATGTAGGTAGGCTCCAGAGCCTGGAGTCCGTAGTCACCGAACGTGATCCGGTTACCACCCTTGGATACACCGGTACGGTGTGGGCGGTGCTGACGGCGGTACTTAACGCGCTTCGGGATAAGCATGTTTCTTAGCCCTCCTGCTTCTGCTCTGCGCGCTGACGACGTGCGCCACCGCGACGTGGACGCTCACGGCGAGCGCCACGGGATGGTCGCTCTTCACGAGCGTTCATCAGGCTCTCGCGACGGCCGCCAACCACGTCACCCTTGTAGATCCACACCTTGACGCCGATGCGTCCGAAAGTGGTGTGAGCCTCGTAGGTTCCGTAGTCGATCTCAGCGCGGAGGGTGTGCAGTGGAACGCGACCCTCGTGGTAGCGCTCGGTGCGTCCCATTTCCGCGCCGCCCAGGCGACCGGAGCAAACGACCTTGATGCCCTTGACCTGTGGCTGGCGCATAGCGCCCTGGATTGCCTTGCGCATTGCGCGACGGAATGCCACACGGTTGGTCAACTGCTCAGCGATGGACTGTGCCACCAGCTGTGCGTTGGCATCGATGTTCTTGACTTCGAGGATGTTGAGCTGAACCTGCTTGCCCGTGAGCTTCTCCAGCTGGCCGCGAATGCGGTCAGCCTCGGAACCACGACGACCAATCACGATGCCCGGACGGGCGGTGTGAATGTCCACGCGGACACGGTCGTGGGTGCGCTCGATAACAACGTCGGCGATGCCGGCACGATCGAGGCCCTTGGACAGGAACTCGCGGATCTTGATGTCTTCTGCGAGGTAATCAGCGTACTGCTTGTCGGCGTACCAGCGAGAGCGCCACTCGGAAGTGATACCCAGCCGGAGGCCGTGCGGTTGGATCTTCTGGCCCACTACTGAGCACTTCCCTTCTGACTCTCGACAACCACAGTGATGTGGCTTGTGCGCTTGCGGACGTGGAATGCACGACCCTGGGCGCGTGGACGGAATCGACGCATGGTTGGTCCCTCGTCGGCGAATGCCTCGGAGATGACCAGGGAGCGTGGATCCAAGCCAAAGTTGTTCTCTGCGTTAGCTGCCGCGGACGCGACAACCTTTGCAACTGGCTCGGAAGCTGCCTGTGGGGCGAACTTCAGCAAAGCCAGGGCGTCCTCCACGGACTTGCCACGGATCGTGTCGATCACACGGCGTGCCTTCATTGGAGTAACGCGCACGAATCGCGCGGTTGCGCGTGCGGAATTCACGGTCTCAGTCATAACTATCGACGACCCTTCTTGTCGTCCTTGACGTGACCCTTAAAGGTCTTCGTCGGGGCGAACTCGCCCAGCTTGTGTCCAACCATCGAGTCATCGACGAACACTGGCACGTGCTTGCGACCATCGTGGACTGCAAAGGTGTGACCAATGAAATCGGGCAAGATGGTGGAACGACGCGACCAGGTCTTGATGACCTGCTTGCCGCCCTTTTCGTTCTGAACGTCCACCTTCGCTAGGAGGTGTTCGTCGACGAATGGGCCCTTCTTCAGGCTGCGTGGCATTCTCTACTACCTCCTCTTAGCGCTTCTTGTTCTTGTTGGAACGACGACGGCGAACGATCAACTTATCGCTCGGACGGTTCGGCTTGCGGGTACGTCCCTCAGGCTGGCCCCATGGGCTCACTGGGTGACGACCACCGGAAGTCTTACCTTCACCACCACCGTGTGGGTGATCCACAGGGTTCATAACCACACCACGGACGGTTGGGCGAACGCCCTTCCACCGCATACGGCCGGCCTTACCCCAGCGGATGTTGATCTGGTCAGCGTTGCCGACCTCACCAACGGTTGCGCGGCAACGGATGTCGACGCGACGGATTTCGGAAGATGGCATACGCAGGATTGCGTACTTGCCTTCCTTACCCAGCAGCTGGATGGAAGAACCAGCGGAACGGGCCATCTTGGCTCCGCCACCTGGCTTCAACTCAACAGCGTGGATGGTGGTACCGGTTGGGATGTTGCGCAGTGGCAGGTTGTTGCCAACCTTGATGTCGGCGGTTGGGCCGGACTCCAGCAGCGCACCCTGCTTCAGGTTGCGTGGAGCGATGATGTATCGCTTCTCGCCGTCCCGGTAGTGCAGCAGGGCAATGTTGGCGGTGCGGTTCGGGTCGTACTCGATGTGAGCAACCTTTGCCAGCACGCCGTCCTTATCGTTACGACGGAAGTCGATAACGCGGTAGCGGCGCTTGTGGCCGCCACCTTTGTGACGAGTGGTGATGTGGCCGTGAACGTTACGGCCGCCGGTCTTCGACAGCGGGCGCAGCAGGCTCTTCTCCGGAGTGGAACGAGTGATTTCCTCGAACTGGGAGACGGAGCTCTGGCGGCGACCCGGCGTAGTCGGCTTGTACTTGCGAATAGCCATACTTTTGCTTCCTCTTTACCTTTCGGGTCCTTCAGGCCTTAAGCCTGACCACCGAAGATGTCGATCGGATCGCTGCCGGCGACCAGGGTCACCATGGCGCGCTTGGTGGCCTTGCGCTGGCCGTAACCGGTGCGGGTGCGCTTGCGCTTGCCCTCACGGTTAGCGGTATTGACGCTAGACACCTTCACGCCGAAGATCTGCTCGACGGCAATCTTGATTTGGGTCTTATTGGAATCTGGATTCACCAGGAACGTGTAGACGTTCTGCTCCATCAGTGCGTAGGACTTCTCAGATACGACTGGAGCGATGATGATATCGCGAGGATCGGCAATAGTGCTCATTACTTAGCCTCCTCCTTCGTCGTCTGAGCTGGCGTAGCAGCATCGATGAATGCGTTCAGGGCCTCGACGGAGAACACCACGTCATCGGAGTTCAGAACGTCGTAGGTGTTCAGCTGATCGTTGATCAGAATGTGAACGCCTGGCAAGTTACGTGCAGACTTCTGAGCGGTGACGTCTTCGCGGGTCAGTACGAGGAGTACGGACTTACGACCAGACAAGCGCTGCAGCAAGTTCAGAGCGGACTTGGTAGACGGAGTCTGACCAGGAACCAGCTCCTCCACAACGTGGATGCGATCGTGACGCACGCGGTCGGTGAGGGCACCGCGCAGAGCGGCGGCCTTCATCTTCTTTGGGGTGCGCTGGGAGTAGTCGCGAGGCTGAGGTCCGTGAACCGTGCCACCACCGGTGAAGTGTGGTGCGCGGATGGAACCCTGGCGAGCACGACCGGTGCCCTTCTGACGGAAAGGCTTACGTCCACCACCGCGGACGGCGCCGCGGGTCTTGGTGGCGTGAGTGCCTTGACGCTTGGCTGCCAGCTGAGCGGTAACAACCTGGTGCATCAGAGCGACGCTAGCCTCAGCATCGAAGATGGAGGCAGGCAGCTCAACTGTGCCGTTGGTCTTACCCTCAGCGGTGTGTACATCAAGCTTTAGATTGCTCATGCGTGTGCACCGCCCTTCACTGCGGTCTTCACAACGACGAATCCGCCGTTGATACCCGGTACTGCGCCCTTGATGAGCAGCAGGTTGGACTCGGTATCGACTTTGGCGACCTTCAAGTTCTGCATGGTCACGCGATCGTTACCCATGCGGCCAGCCATACGCTTGCCCTTGAATACGCGACCTGGGGTCGCGGCCTGGCCGATGGAACCAACGCGGCGGTGTGCCGCCTGGTTACCGTGTGCAGCACCCTGGCCCTTGAAGCCATGGCGCTTCATGCCGCCGGCGTAGCCCTTACCCTTAGAGGTGCCGGTGACGTCGACGAACTTCACGTCGTTGAACAGTTCAACGGTGATGTCCTGGCCGACTTCGTAGCTGGATGCGTCTTCGACGCGGATCTCAGCGACGTGGCGACGTGGGGTCACGCCAGCCTTCTTGAAGTGACCTGCTTCAGGCTTGTTGGCCTTGCGTGGGTCGATTTCGCCGAAGGCGATCTGGACGGCTTCGTAGCCGTCGGTTTCCTTGGTGCGAACCTGGGTAACAACGCACGGCCCAGCTTCAACGACGGTTACCGGAACAACCCGGTTTTCCTCGTCGAAGATCTGAGTCATGCCGAGCTTCTTGCCCAGGATGCCCTTGATCTCGATTTCACTCATTAATTTTCTCCGCTGCCTAAAGTTCAGTTATCTCTCGAGGAACTAGATGGTCCCGGATTACTGAATGTTGACGTCGACGCTGGCCGGAAGATCGATGCGCATGAGAGCGTCAACGGTCTTCGGGGTTGGGTCGAGAATGTCGATCAGACGCTTGTGGGTGCGCATCTCGAAGTGCTCGCGAGAATCCTTGTACTTATGCGGCGAACGGATGACGCAGTACACGTTCTTCTCGGTTGGCAATGGCACAGGTCCTACTACACGAGCGCCAGTGCTGGTTACCCGCTCGACAATCTTCTTGGCAGAAGCGTCGATAGCCTCGTGATCATAGGCCTTGAGCCTGATGCGGATCTTTTGTCCCGCCACGCTTGTCCTCTTCCTCAGCATTCACGCTTGCAGGATGTTTATCCTGCTTCGCTTCACGCCTCTTATCTTGTCTCAACGCTGTCCGGCCGTGAGGCCTGGTCCAGTCGCCAGTTTCGCTTGTGTATTTACAACCTTCACGTGCCGTTATCGTGGTTGCACCGCAAATGAACGGGATTTCCTTAACGCGCAAGGTGTAAATCCACGAGAAATTATTTTTCAGCTATCCGCGACGGCCATTGCCGCCAACACATGCCATATATTCAATTTCACGCTTGGAAGGGACGAGCACCCCCACGATGATTCGTGGCGTGGATGTCCGCAAGCCTTCGCTTACTGCCGCTGTTCATTTACCATGCCCCACTCCGGCACCCGCTGTCGGGCGTGTCGTCCATGTTGACAGCGTTTACCGCACAGCAAAGCTTCCATCACCTCTGGAAGATGACGGTCTTTACTGACGATGGATCATGCTCACTTCACCATCGGTGCCTTCTTGAAACTTCTCGCCAGGCAGTTCCTTGTGGGCTTACCTGAACCGTGTGGTTCTCATGCACCGTGTTAAAGCAACGTTTGATAGTTAACCATAGATGTTGGACAAGATCAAAAAAGTTTTGGCAATCTCGGCGCAGCTACCCGGTACATCCTTCGACCATTAGTGTAGAGAGCGTGAATGTACCCCGTAATGACCCCGAATACGTTGCCGAGCGTCGTCGCATCATCCGGGAGCACCACCCGGACCGCGGCGGCTCTGACCAAGCGCTGATCCGCGCTTTACAACAGTTGGACGAGCAATGGGACCGCAAGCTCCGTCTCCGTAAGGAGATCCGCGACAACCTTCCTTCGTTCATTCCCGAGGACGTTGCCATGCAAGCATTTGATCAGGCGGATCGTTGGGCAGGGCGTGTCCGCGACGGTGCGGATCAAATGCGTCGTCGTTTTGATGACGGCCGTCCGGGTAACGGTGATTTTTCTCGACGCCTGGGCCGTACCGTCGGAACCGTTCGCAAAAGGATCGGAGAGGAGTTCGATAAGCGCCGGCGATAGCTTGGCCCTCTCCCAGGATCCTTAGACTACGAGCTGCTGTCCCCCCCCCAAGAGACAAAAAACTCCCGCGAGGTAAGGAAATACCTCGCGGGAGTTTTTAGATGCCCAAGTGGGCTGGTTCCACAAAGTGGAACCCAGCGATACTACTTGGTGATCTTGGTAACGCGACCAGCGCCAACGGTGCGGCCACCCTCGCGGATAGCGAAGCGCAGGCCCTCGTCCATTGCGACAGGCTGGATCAGGGTGACGGACATATCAACGTTGTCACCAGGCATAACCATGTCGGTGCCCTCTGGCAGCTTCACAACACCGGTAACGTCGGTGGTGCGGAAGTAGAACTGAGGACGGTAGTTGTCGAAGAATGGGGTGTGGCGGCCACCCTCGTCCTTGGACAGGATGTAGACAGAGCCCTCGAACTCGGTGTGAGGGGTGTAAGCGCCTGGCTTAGCAACAATCTGTCCACGCTCAACATCTTCGCGCTTCAGGCCACGCAGCAGCAGTGCGGCGTTGTCGCCTGCCTCTGCGGTGTCCAGCAGCTTGTTGAACATCTCGATGGAGGTAACGGTGGTCTTCTGGGACTTCTCACGAATACCCAGGATCTCGACCTCGTCGTTGAGGTTCAGGATGCCACGCTCCACACGACCGGTAACCACGGTACCGCGGCCGGTGATGGTGAAGATGTCCTCAACTGGCATCAGGAATGGCTTGTCGGTCTCGCGCTCTGGGTCTGGGATGGAATCATCGCAAGCCTGCATGAGCTCGATGATCTTCTCAGTCCACTCTGCGTCGCCCTCAAGAGCCTTCAGTGCGGAGATGTGAACAACTGGAGCCTCTTCGTCGAACTCCTGCTCGCCCAGCAGCTCACGAACTTCCATCTCGACGAGCTCGAGGAGCTCCTCGTCATCAACCATGTCGCACTTGTTCAGTGCAACGAGGATGTAAGGAACACCAACCTGGCGAGCCAGCAGAACGTGCTCGCGGGTCTGTGGCATTGGGCCGTCGGTAGCAGCCACAACCAGGATAGCGCCGTCCATCTGGGCAGCACCGGTGATCATGTTCTTGATGTAGTCGGCGTGACCTGGAGCATCCACGTGTGCGTAGTGGCGCTTCTCAGTCTCGTACTCCACGTGGGAGATGTTGATCGTGATGCCACGCTCCTTCTCCTCCGGCGCCTTATCGATGGCGTCGAAAGCGAAGGACTTGTTGATCTCCGGGTACGCATCTGCCAGCACCTTGGTGATTGCAGCGGTGGTGGTGGTCTTGCCGTGGTCGACGTGACCGATGGTGCCGATGTTAACGTGCGGCTTCGTACGCTCGAACTTAGCCTTCGCCACTGTGTGTCCTCCTGGACTTCTCGGTGGCTACGACTCTCGCAGCCACATACTTATCTTCGTTTCCGACGTCCTCCGCCTGCCACCTGGTGGTGCAAGTTCTGGAGCAGTCGGCGTCTATCTTGCCATTGTCACTAACGTGCATAGTGCCCTCGCTGCCCGTTCAGCAGATTTGTTGAGGACAAATGCTGTGTCCGTTAATGGGGCAACGGCCAGCACACCGCATACTACGCGATATGACCCGATGTTGAAAAACCTAGTGTTCCCCAGAGGGGAATTTAGGGAAGTTTTCGGATTATACGGAGTGCTGACCCCTACCCAAGGGTCAGGGATCTGGCCACGTGCGCGCCAGATCCCTTTGGTGGTGTTGGGCTACCAACTACTAGGAGTTGGAACCACCGGTGCGCTCTTCGATGATTTCCTGAGCCACGTTGGATGGAACCTCAGCGTAGGAATCGAAGATCATGGTGAAGTTTGCGCGGCCCGCGGTGCGGGAACGTAGGTCACCGATGTAGCCGAACATCTGGGACAGTGGCACCTTCGCGGTGACAACCTTTGCGCCGGAACGATCATCCATGGAGGAGATCTGTCCACGACGGGAGTTCAGGTCGCCGATCACGTCGCCCATGTAGTCCTCAGGGGTGATGACCTCAACTGCCATGAGTGGCTCCAGCAGAACTGGCTTTGCCTTCGCAACAGCTTCCTTCAGCACCTGGGAACCAGCGAGCTTGAAGGCCATTTCGGAGGAGTCCACATCGTGGTAGGCACCGTCGAGCAGGGTGGCCTTGATGTTCACCAGCGGGTAGCCAGCGAGGTAACCGTACTGCATGGCATCCTGGATACCTGCGTCCACGGATGGGATGTACTCCTTGGGAATACGTCCACCGGTGACGGCATTCTCGAACAGGTAGTTCTCCTCGGAGCCCTCTTCTGGGTTGTAAGGCTCGATGCCGACGATGACGCGTGCGAACTGACCGGAACCACCGGTCTGCTTCTTGTGGGTGTACTCGAGCTTCTCCACTGGCTTGCGGATGGTCTCGCGGTAAGCCACCTGTGGCTCACCAACGTTTGCTTCCACCTTGAACTCGCGCTTCATGCGGTCCACGAACACGTCCAGGTGCAGCTCGCCCATGCCGCCGATAACGGTCTGGCCAGTCTCTTCGTCCAGCTCCACGGTGAAGGTTGGGTCCTCTTCCGTGAGCTTCTGAATAGCCGTACCCAGCTTCTCCTGGTCAGACTTGGTCTTGGGCTCGATGGACACCTTGATCACTGGATCCGGGAAGTCCATGGACTCGAGCACGATCTGGTTGTTCATGTCGCACAGGGTGTCACCGGTAGTGGTGTCCTTCAGTCCGATGAACGCGTAGATGTGACCAGCGGAAGCCTTCTCCACTGGCTGCTCCTTGTTGGAGTGCATCTGGAACATCTTGCCGATGCGCTCCTTCTTGCCCTTCACGGTGTTGTACACCTGCGCGCCGGACTCCACGGAGCCGGAGTACACGCGGATGTAGATCAAACGACCGAAGAATGGGTGGGTCGCAACCTTGAAGGCCAGAGCGGAGAATGGCTCGTCAGCGGAAGGCTGACGGGTCAGCGCCTTCTCTGGGTCATTAACGTCCAGGCCCTTGATGGAACCGACGTCCATTGGGTTAGGCAGGAATTCGATAACGGCGTCCAGCATTGGCTGCACACCCTTGTTCTTGTAGGCAGAGCCACAGTAAACCGGGTAGATCTCGGAGTTCACGGTGAGCTTGCGGATCTGAGCCTTGAGCTCGTCCTCGGTGATTTCCTCACCAGCGAAGTAGCGGTCCATGAGCTCTTCATCGGACTCAGCAACGGTCTCGATGAGCTTCTCGCGGTACTCTTCAGCCTTTTCCTTGAGATCCTCAGGGATCTCTTCGATGGTGGCCTCGGTACCGATCTCGGTGACGCCGCGCCAGGTCAAAGCCTTCATCTGCAGAAGGTCAACCACGCCATCGAAGTCATCCTCTGCGCCGATTGGCAGCTCCATCACCAATGGCTTGGCACCCAAACGATCGACGATGGTGTCCACGGTGAAGTAGAAGTCCGCACCGAGCTTGTCCATCTTGTTCACGAAGCAGATACGAGGCACGTCGTACTTGTCAGCCTGACGCCAAACCTGCTCGGACTGTGGCTCCACGCCTTCCTTGGCGTCGAACACGGCGACAGCGCCATCGAGGACACGAAGGGAACGCTCCACCTCAACGGTGAAGTCCACGTGACCAGGCGTGTCGATGATGTTGATCTGGTTGCCTTTCCAGAAACAGGTGGTCGCAGCGGAGGTAATGGTGATACCTCGCTCCTTCTCCTGCTCCATCCAGTCCATCGTGGACGCACCATCGTGAGTCTCACCGACCTTACGGTTAATGCCGGTGTAGTAGAGAATGCGCTCGGTGGTGGTGGTCTTACCGGCATCGATGTGCGCCATGATGCCGATGTTGCGGACCTTCTTCAGGTCAGTCAACGCTTCAAGTGCCACTGGGTAACCCCGCTCTTATCTTGGTTGAGAGCGACCCGGTGCCTTGAGAACCATCACGCATAGTTGTGGGGAACCTCGAGGCCTCGCGAGTCGCGGGCTGTATAGTTACTCGATCTATTGTGCCAGTTTGCGCTGCATCTTTCGACGCAGACGTCTCACTAGCCCGCTGCACCGGTAAAAGTGATCGGGTCTTTACCGGGCTAAAGCCCCAGCCGCATGATGCGGAGGGGCTTTAAAAGTGTGACTACCAGCGGTAGTGGGCGAAGGCGCGGTTGGCCTCTGCCATCTTGTGAGTATCCTCACGACGCTTCACGGAAGCGCCGAGACCGTTGGAAGCATCCAGGATCTCGTTAGCGAGACGCTCAGTCATGGTGTTCTCACGACGCTGACGGGTGAAAGTCACCAACCAGCGCAAAGCCAGGGTGGTGGAGCGACCTGGGCGAACCTCAACAGGCACCTGGTAGGTAGCGCCACCGACACGGCGGGAACGCACCTCGAGGGCTGGCTTGACGTTGTCAAGAGCCTTCTTGAGGGTCAGTACTGGGTCGGTTCCGGTCTTGTCGCGGCACTGCTCGAGTGCACCGTAGACGATGCGCTCGGCGGTGGACTTCTTACCGTCGAGCAAGACCTTGTTGACCAACTGGGAGACGATTACGTCGCCGTATACTGGATCCTTTGGGAGTGGACGTGCTGGTGCTGGACCTTTACGTGGCATGTTCTACTTCTCCTTCTTGGCGCCGTAGCGGGAACGAGCCTGCTTACGATCCTTGACACCCTGCGTATCGAGGGAGCCACGGACGATCTTGTAGCGAACACCTGGGAGGTCCTTCACACGACCGCCGCGCACGAGCACCATGGAGTGCTCCTGCAGGTTGTGGCCCTCACCTGGGATGTACGCGGAAACCTCAATGCCGGAGGTCAGGCGCACACGGGCGACCTTACGCAGTGCAGAGTTAGGCTTCTTTGGAGTGGTGGTGTACACGCGGGTGCACACGCCACGACGCTGAGGGGAGCCCTTCAGCGCGGCGGTAGCTACCTTCGTGGTCTTATCGTGGCGGCCCTTACGGACCAGCTGCTGAATAGTTGGCATGAACCGACTTTCTTTAGGTCTGATCTTCAATATCCGGCTCTGCACTTTCCTGTGCAGCGGACGGTATCAACGGTCTTTGTCCACATGAGTGGGGGAAATACGGGCTAGACATGAAAAAATAGGGGCTCTTTTTTGGGGCCCTACCAGATGTCTAGCTCTGGCTCGTCAGAGTAGTTACTGAAACGGAATCAAGCTCCTAGTTTCAATAATTCACAACAAGCAAGCCGAGCTCCCACCGCACGAGACGGGGGACTATGTTGCATGCTACCGCTCCCCCAGCCGGATTCCAAAATCACTTCACTTATTAACAACACCCTTCACGCAGCACCTCCCGCAACCGCGAGTCGCTGAGCTGCTCGACCATCCATGGGCTAAAGGCGAACGGGGTGGCGTCGATCGAGGAAAAGAGGTCCACCGGTGCCACCCAGCGATGATCACACACCTCAGCCAGATTAGGCGCCATCTCCCCCACCGCACGGGACACGAAGACGGGACATACCTCCCACTCCACAATCCCACTCGCATCCACAGCGCGATACTCGAAATCGGGGATTACCGCAGACAAGTCATCAACCTTCAACCCCAATTCTTCAACGGCTCGGCGTAACACGGCTTCCTCGTGCGATTCCCCTGGCCCTGGGTGACCACATACTGAATTCGTCCACACACCTGGCCATGCCTTCTTAGTCAACGCTCGCCGAGTGATGAGCACCTCACCGCGGTCATTGAGGATATAGCAGGAAAACGCCAGGTGCAGAGGTGTGTTTTTCGTGTGCACCTCTGACTTAGGCGCGTGCCCGGTGGGGTTGCCTTGATCATCGAGGAGAATGACAAGTTCCTCGTTGGTCGACTTGGTAGTCATGGTTTCTTTCTTCTCCTCGTTGTATTCCTTGATGTTCTTTTCCGACGCCACGCTCACCCCATCCAGCCGCCTATCCATTTATAAACACCCAGATGAGCGTCATGGATACCACCGCCCCCACTAGGTAATTAGCCCACAGAAATACCTTCCACGCCTTATGCACGTCGAAGGCTTGTTCTTCGCTGATGTTCCAGAATCGAGCCGCATTGATTACGTACAAGAGGTTGGCGACCGCCACTATTAGCCCAGGGATCCCTAAGGTTAGGAGGAGCGCACTGGCGATTACGTAGGCACACACCGCCAAACGCACCGTTGTGCGGCCACCCAACTCCGTGGCGATGGAACGCAAACCGCCTTCACGGTCTGCTTTAACATCCTGTACTGCCCCTAGGGCATGAGAAGCCGCACCCCATAAGAAGAACGCCACGATGATGATCCAAAACTGCGCAGGCAGCTGGTCATTCTGCATCGTGCCACCCACCAACGCGGGAGACACAAAGTGTGTGGATGAGGTTATTGAATCGATCACTGGCCGTTCTTTGAACCGCAGTTTCGGCCCGGAATACGCATAGACTGCGGCCAAACTCAGGGTCAGCCATCCTGCGGATTGCCACGTTCCAGCTACATAGAGCGCTACCGCAAAGGGCACTACGGAAATAGGGGCTGCCCATAACACGGTGGGGTGCAGTGACTTCGCTAGGACTGCGCCCTCCACGCCGCCCTTGCGCGGATTCCTAATGTCAGATTCATAGTCGAAGACATCGTTTATTCCGTACATCGCGATGTTGTAAGGGATCAGGAAGAACAGCACGCCCACAATGAATACCCAGTCCACACTCCCCCCGAGCAGCAGGTATGCGGCTCCGTAGGGGAAGGCCGTGTTCACCCAGCTAATTGGTCGCGAGGAGCTAAAGACGGCTGTGATCCTCTGCATTAGGGTTGGGCGCGAGCCTTGCGAAGTCCGATTAGTCATTTGCTATGCCCTTTCCACAACGCAGGCACCAACAGCGTCACGAATATCGCATAGAACAAATCCTCCACCGGCACCTGCCCAAGTTGCCATCCCATTCGCTTGTCATCGTTATACCCCACGAGACCAGCCCAAATCATCAGGTTGTCGAAAAAAATTGTGAGAATCAGAACGCTAACCGTCACCGTGCCAAGAATCCACAGTTGCCTACGCTTCGCTTCTGCCCCACCGCGTTTGTGTTCCTTCACTACGGAGCACGAAGCCATAACTATCGCAACCACCAGGAAGGGCAGGCTGATGTACAGGTAGATCACAATTCGCCTCCGGACTCAAGTATTCGTTTCTGCCTCACGTGGTCAAGCAAGATCCTCGAACCCGACGTCAGGTTGAGCGTGAGATAGGTGAGAAAGAAAAGGAATACTGGTTCCTCTAGGGGCATCTCCGGTGCCAGTTCGATGCCCAACATGTACGGAGAATCCCCGCGATAAAATACCCCGTTGAGGATGCCCAGTGCATCCCACACGAGCAACAACCCCACGGTGACGATCGAGATGAGACTGGCCCTGGTGGCGTCGAGAAAGAAGGCGAGTTTCCACCGATGATCGCAGATCACCATGCAAACCAGGGTTAACAACAGAAACGCAAGATAAATGATAGTCATGAGCGCATCACTGTGTTCCTAAAGCGCTGGTAGAACCGTCACCGCGCATTCGCTTGAGCACGTTCTCCGCCGAAATCAGACACATGGGCACGCCCACACCAGGAACGGTCGTCCCACCTGCGTAAAGGAGGTTGTTCACCTTCGTAGAGCGATTCTTGCCACGTAGGAATGCGGACTGCCACAGGGTATGAGCAGGCCCCAGCGCCCCACCCAGCCAGGAGTGGTAGCGATCTTCAAAATCCGCTGGGCCTATGGTGTGGCAGGCAATAATGCGCTGGTGAAGATCATCGATACCGGCCCACTCGGCGATCTGTGTGATTGCAGCATCAGCAATTGCTTGAACGGGGTCAGACGCGGTCTCCGCGTAGATGTTTCCATGTCCCAGGGCCGGGTCAGCGGCGACGGGGACCAGGACAAACAGGTTCGAATGGCCTTCGGGGGCCACGGTGGGATCAGATTCCGAGGGTTTCGAAATATATATTGAAGCCGAACGATTGATGTTGGTGGTACTTGCGTGTCCGGTACCTGCGTGGCCAGTGTTTGCATGTCCAGTACTTGCGTTACCTGGATTCGTAGAACGCACAGACGGCTCAAAAACTGCGTCAAAATCCGGTGTCCAGTCGTGGCTAAACATCAGATTGTGGTGGGACAGTTGAGGTAGCTCCCCTTTCACCCCGATCATGACTAATACCGTGCTGATGCCTGGATTTCGATGTGTCCACCACTTCTCCGGATAGGACTGCAGCTCCCTGGGGAGGAGCTCAGTTTCCGTAAAATGCATGTCCGCAGTGCTCACCACCACGTCAGCTGGAATCATCTCCCGCTGGCCATTCGATTCCACATGGATGCCTGTCGCCTGAGTCCGGCCGGCGCCATCTTGGGTGTGGATCGCAACACAAGAGGTCTCAAAAAGGATCTCCACACCCCGCTGCTTAGCAAGTTTGTGCAGGGATTCCACTACTGCCGTGAAACCACCCAGCGGATACTTCACCCCTTGAACCAAGTCGGTGTAACTCATGAGCTGGTAGAGAGCGGGGGTATCTTCTGGGCGCGAGGATAGAAACACCGCTGGATAAGTAAGAATTTGCCGCAAGCGAACGTCCGTGAATTGGCTGGAAACGTGCTGGGAAAGGGAGGCAAGCAAGTTCTTCAGCAAGTCGATCCCGGCACCGATGGATCCTAAACCAAGAAATGGCCTCAGGTTGCTAAACGTGGTGTAGAGGAAGTTCTCTACCGAGACCGCGTAAATTTCACCGGCCTTCGCTAGGTACGCTTCCAGTTTCTTCCCGGCACCGGGCTCAATGTTTTCGAAGAGCTCAGCCAGCGTGGCCGGGTCTGAACTGACATCGAAATGAGCTGCACCCTCTGGGAACACTCGGTATCCGGGCTCTAGATTCACCAGTTCGAGCTGATCCTCGGTGCTGGTTCCAGCCAGCGCGTAGAAGTTGTCATAGGCTTCTGGCATCAGGTACCAGGATGGGCCGGTGTCCCAGCGAAAACCGGGTGTAGCAGGATCTTCAAGTGAACCTGCGCGGCCGCCCACGGTGCTATTTTTCTCCACGATGGTGACACTGGAACCCTCTTCAGCTAATAGAACTGCAGTAGCCAAACCGGCGATTCCAGCACCGATGATGACAACACGGCCTTCCGAACGAGGGGTGGAAGGTTTCATTGAGAGGGGTCCTTAGATGTTGAGGGCAAGGTGGTAGGCCGAGCGCTGATGGCCATAATTAACGCTCGTCCGATAGAGAGCACAGCGATAAGAATTTTGTGGGAATCCCTAATACTGATGCGCCCGCTGCGAACTTCATCTGCCGAAGCGCCGGAAATTTTTTCGGTCAGAGCCTGGAAGAGCCCTGTTGCCGCGAGAACTCCTGCACGGGCGCCTAACGGCAGCAGGGGAACTGTTTTCCGCGCGTTCAGGAGATCACCGCGGATGTCAGCCACTATCAATGCTTTGCTTTTGTCGTTGAGTCCTTGGTCAAGGATTTCGGGGAAATAAATCCGACCGAGGTCTCCGGTATCTTCTGCGTAATCCCTCAAGAAGTTGATCTTCTGGAATGCTGCGCCCAGTGCGCGAGCACCTAATACCAGTGTTTCTCTTGTTTCTTGTTGGATATCATCACGGTCTTGAAGGAATACGGATAAGCACATCAGGCCTATCACTTCGGCAGAACCGTAGATGTACTCACTCAGACTTTCAGCGTTATGTGTGGCCTTAGACAAGTCCATGCGCATCGAACGAAAAAATGCCCGGACGTTTTCAGGATCGAAGTGACACCGTCGCGCTGTGCCGGCATAGGCATGCAGGACAGGGTCCACATGGAACCGGTAGTGCGGCGCTGCCAGCACAGCTCGCTCATAACCGTCGAGCATTTCGACGATCTCATCATGTGGTAGGCCAGCGTGCTCAGCCGTTCCGTCAACAATTTCGTCTGCAATGCGCACCATTGCGTAGAGGTTGCGGATGTCCGCGCGCATACGGGGCGCAAGAACGTTTGTGGCGACTGAAAAGCTCGTGGAGTACGTACTGATGACCTGGTGTGCAGATCTGTCAGCCATCGCATCATAACGGGTGAGCACAGCAGGAGCCGGTGCCTTAGACACCCAGCTTGTGGAGGTTTTCATCCATGAGGGCAGCAATTCCCATCAGTCCTTCCTTCACATCGGATGGCAATTCCAGGCTCTGGGCAAGGTCACACGCATCCTCCAATGCGGCTCGGGCTTCTGCAGCTACCGCTTTGAGAACTGCCGCGAGATCGCTGTCTCCCTCAGAGTTTAGGCGAGCAGTCACCATGGTGACTCTTTGTTTTTCGATATCCCCTTGATGGCCAGTCACGTCATCGGCTGCTTGGAACGCGAACCCGAACGAATTCGCAATGGGAACCATTACTGACAAGTCGCGTCCGGCCGCTAACGCTCCCAGCATTAGTGGGGCACGGAATGTATAGGCACTGGTTTTCATGTGATTGCTCAAACGGACGTCATTGAGGGTGTGAGTACTCTGAGGCACGCGATGAGCGACGTCGCTGAGTTCACCATGGATGGATTCCGTCATGGCATCCACAAGGATTCGCACGGCCGGTGCCTGCAACTCCACCGGCACAAGCTCGTGACACGCCAAGTCAATAGCTCCCGCTATGGCCATGTCACCGGCCAGCACCGCGAGCGAGTCTCCAATGTGTACATCCTGAGCTACCTGGCCCAAGCTGTTATGAAAAGACATTTCACCACGCCGTGTGCAGTCTGCATCGATGAAGTCATCATGCACCAAGAACGCTCCGTGAAGCAGGTTCACAGCAGCGCCGAATGCAACCGCCGCGTCGTACTGTGAACCCTTAACTCGGCCGGCTGCGATATGAACCAACCTGCTACGGATGTGCTTACCCGCCAAGGTTATTCTGCTCAATTCTGAGTAGGAATGTTTGAGAACCGGTGTGGCCTGAGCACTGATCGGCACTAAATCTTGGAAGTATCGTTCCAACAGCAGCTGAGTATCCCGCATCGCGTTCGCAGTGTGATTCATCGCTGCACCAAAGTATCGATGAAATCCGGAAGTTTACCTCTAGCACTGAGGCGTTCCTGCGGAAGTTGTTCCTTCCAATTCACCCAGATCGTATGGAAACCGCGGTAAAAACGACACAACATCTGCCGGGTACCCTTCAAGGGGCGGGGATCCGTCGGCAGGACGAGGTCTTTTTGTAACCAAATCGTCTCTTCTGGACGGACTGCGAATGATAAGTGCAAATCCTCATGCACCAAGGTGTCAGAAAAGTCTACTGATTCATCGATTTCTTTCCACCACGATGAACGAATGCAGCAATTTGTCCCGAAAAGCGGGTAATGTCCTAGCGCCCAGCGCGTAGTGGTCCAATAAGCACCCATGTAAAGAGAGCTCATGATCCTCCCATACGATCCGGGAGTAACGAATTCTGCACCTCCGGACAGGCCTACAACTGAGTTTCCGGTGTATTCATCTGCACGATCCCAAATTTGATGCAGGCGGATGATCGTGTCTTCAGGAACCACCACGTCAGCGTCGATACGAAAGAGGACATCGCCTGTGGCTGCGCGAAAACCAGTTTGCATGGCCCAAGTGATTCCCCGCCGGGGTTCTGAAACCACCCGCGCGCCATAACGCTCCGCGATGTCTGCTGAGTCATCGACAGAACCATTATCAACAACGATGACTTCTTCAGCAGGCACTATCTGGTTCTGCAATGATGTGAGACAGTGGGCGAGCAAATCACCGTCGTTCAGACATGGAATCACAACCGATATAGATCGGCAGCGTTCAACCGCAAGCGGCAGTCTTACTGGGTCCGTCTTAATCTTCTAAACTACCTTGCCTTGGAGGAAACAGGCACAGCTTCATTGCGCCCCAGCTTTTCCTAATAATTGCTAAGCACATACTAACACTGCGCTTGGTCTGCTCCGCAGATTTTTCAGACAAAGTAGGTAAACCACTCGAGGTCCGGCAAACGCCCCGCAGGGAGTATTTCCCAGCGGGGCGTTCGAAGCATTTCCACAAATTAGAGGTGTTAGATCCCCATGTCATCCAGTGGCACGGCAGCACCGGTGAATTCACCGTAGCTATCGTCGCCGTAGAAACCATCACCAAAGGAGGACGGAATGGAGTAAGCAGCAGCGCGCGCTTCCTCTGTCGGCTCCACAGAGATGTTGCGGTAACGAGCAATACCCGTACCAGCCGGGATCAACTTACCAATAATCACGTTCTCCTTCAGGCCGATCAGCTTGTCGGAGCGCTTATTGATAGCAGCATCGGTAAGCACGCGAGTGGTCTCCTGGAAGGAAGCCGCGGAGAGCCAAGACTCGGTAGCCAAGGAAGCCTTGGTGATACCCATGATCTCTGCGCGAACCTCTGCAGGACGGCCTCCGGTCTTGACTGCTTCCTTGGATGCAGCAACTGCGTCCGCGTGCTCCACCAGGGAACCTGGCAGGAACTCGGTAGAACCAGAATCAATCACGGTCACGCGGCGCAGCATCTGACGCACGATGATCTCGATGTGCTTGTCGTGGATAGCCACGCCCTGGTCACGGTAGACCTTCTGCACTTCGTTGATCAGGTGCTTCTGCACACCACGGCGGCCGAGCACACGTAGAACCTCGTGTGGATCGGTCGCGCCCTTAAGCAGCTGCTGACCCATCTTGACGTGGTCACCATCGCGCAGTGGGCGCTCCACTCCGCCGGTACCCAGGGTTGCGAGACCCTGACGCTTAGACAGCTTCTCGTAGACAACGTCTTCGGAGCCATCATTTGGAACGATCGTGACCGTATAGAAGGTCTCGTCGTCCTCGATCTTGAGCTTGCCGTCGACAGAAGCGATTGGGGACTTAGCCTTCGGCACGCGAGCTTCGAAGAGCTCCTGCACACGCGGCAGACCACCCGTAATGTCGCCACCCACACCACCGAGGTGGAAGGTACGCATGGTCAGCTGGGTACCCGGCTCACCAATCGACTGTGCAGCCACGATGCCCACGGCCTCGCCAATTTCCACCTTCTTGCCGGTCGCCATGGAGCGTCCGTAGCAGGTGGAGCACAGGCCGGTTGCGGTGGCACAGGTCATCACGGAGCGTACCTTGATGAACTCAACGCCAGCGTTGACCAGGCGGTCCACGTCAGACTCGTTGACAACTTCTCCCTTAGCCAGGATGACGTTGCCCTCAGAATCTTCAGCATCCGCAGCCAGGTAACGGCCCACGATGGAGGTCTCAAGGAAGTCCGCGCGACCGAACTCTCCGGTCTTGTTGCCCTTTCCGTCGAGCACTGGAACAGCAACCTCGAGGTTGACGCCCTGCTTGGTGCCACAGTCGTCTTCGCGAACGATGACGTCCTGGGACACGTCGACGAGACGACGGGTCAGGTAACCGGAGTCTGCGGTACGCAGTGCGGTATCGGCCAGGCCCTTACGGGAACCGTGGGAGTTGTTGAAGTACTCCAACACGGACAGGCCTTCACGGAAGGAGGTCTTCACTGGGCGAGTGATGTACTCACCGCGGGAGTTGGTAACCATGCCCTTCATGCCGGCCAGGGTCCAAATCTGACGCATGTTACCGGCTGCACCGGACTTCACGATCATCGGAATTGGGTTGTCATCTGGGTAGAGTGCCTCGACGGACTCACCAACGAAGTCGGTAGCTTCCTTCCACAGGTCAACCAGGGACTGGTAGCGCTCGGCTTCGTTGATCTTGCCGCGAGCCAGCTTCTTCTCGATAACTTGGGCCTTGGCCTCGTAGTTATCCAGAACTTCCTGCTTGTTCGGCAGAACCAGCACGTCGTGCATGGTGATAGTCACTCCAGAGCGGGTTGCCCAGTAGAAGCCAGCGTCCTTGAGCTTGTCCACCGTCTGCGCCACGGTAATCATTGGGTACTTCGCCGCGAGGTCGTTAATAACAACGGCCTGAGGCTTCTTCGCCATGACCCCTTCAACGTAGGCGTAGTTCCATGGAAGGAGCTCGTTGAATAGTACGCGCCCCAGAGTGGTCTCCGCCAACCAGGTCTGGCCACGCTGCCAACCATCAGGGAAGCGGTCGGCTTCAATCTCGGCGGTTGGGCGCAGGTGGCTGATGCGCACCTTGATTGGCGCCTGCAGACCCAGCACACCACGGTCGTACGCCATGATGGCCTCGGCCAAGGAGGAGTACACGCCCTTTTCTGGGCTGGTATCCGTCGCTGGCTGGTAAGCACCGTGTCCGCCGAACTCGTCCTCGCCCTTTTCCAGGGTCAGGTAGTACAGGCCGGTCACCATGTCCAGACGTGGCATAGCCAGTGGCTTACCGGACGCTGGGGACAGAATGTTGTTGGAAGCCAGCATCAGGATGCGAGCCTCGGCCTGAGCCTCTGCGGACAGTGGCAAGTGCACTGCCATCTGGTCACCGTCGAAGTCGGCGTTGAACGCTTCACATGCCAGAGGGTGCAGCTGAATAGCCTTGCCCTCCACCAGGATCGGCTCGAACGCCTGGATACCCAAGCGGTGCAGGGTTGGTGCACGGTTGAGCATCACTGGGTGCTCGGAAATAGCCTCTTCCAGCACGTCCCACACCTCGGGACGCTGACGCTCCACCATGCGCTTAGCGGACTTGATGTTCTGCGCGTAGCTCTTCTCCACCAGACGCTTCATCACGAATGGCTTGAACAGCTCCAGCGCCATCAGCTTCGGCAGACCACACTGGTGCAGCTTCAGCTGAGGACCAACGATAATTACGGAACGACCGGAGTAGTCCACGCGCTTACCCAGCAGGTTCTGGCGGAAGCGGCCTTGCTTGCCCTTGAGCAGGTCAGACAGAGACTTCAGCGGGCGGTTGCCCGGTCCGGTGACTGGGCGACCGCGACGACCGTTGTCGAACAGCGCGTCAACGGACTCCTGCAGCATGCGCTTCTCGTTGTTCACGATGATCTCGGGAGCACCCAGATCCAGCATGCGCTTGAGGCGGTTATTGCGGTTGATCACACGACGGTAGAGGTCGTTAAGGTCGGAGGTTGCGAAGCGTCCACCGTCCAGCTGCACCATTGGGCGCAGCTCTGGTGGGATCACGGGGACGCAATCCAGGATCATCGCTGCGGGATCGTTGCCGGAGCGCAGGAACGCAGCGACAACCTTCAGACGCTTGAGAGCACGCAACTTCTTCTGTCCCTTGCCGTCACGGATGACGTCGCGCAGGATTTCCGCTTCTGCTTCGAGGTCGAAGTTACGGATCAGAGTCTGAATAGCCTCTGCACCCATTCCGCCAGTGAAGTAATCCTCGTAGCGGTCCATCAGCTCGTTGTAGATGTTCTCATCCACAATCATCTGCTTTGGAGCCAGCTTGACGAAGGTGGTCCAGATCTCGTCTAGCCGGTCAACTTCGCGCTCGGCGCGCTCACGGATGTGGCGCATTTCGCGCTCAGCCGCAGTCTGCACCTTCTTCTTGGCATCGTTCTTTGCGCCGGCAGCTTCCAGCTCTGCCAGGTCATCCTCGAGCTTCTTGGCGCGGTCGGCCAACTCGCTATCGCGGTCAACCTCCACTTCCTTCTTCTCGAGCATCATTTCTGCCTCGAGGGTGGACTGATCGTTGTGACGACCTTCCTCATCCACGGAGGTGATGATGTTGGCTGCGAAGTAGATGATCTTTTCCAGATCCTTCGGAGCCAGGTCCAACAGGTAGCCCAAGCGGGATGGAACGCCCTTGAAGTACCAGATGTGGGTTACGGGAGCGGCGAGCTCAATGTGGCCCATACGCTCACGACGCACCTTGGACTTGGTGACTTCCACACCACAGCGCTCGCAGATGATGCCCTTGTAGCGGACACGCTTGTACTTGCCACAGGCACATTCCCAGTCACGGGTAGGACCGAAAATACGCTCGCAGAATAGACCGTCCTTCTCAGGCTTGAGGGTACGGTAGTTGATCGTCTCCGGCTTCTTGACTTCGCCACGAGACCAACGACGGATGTCGTCGGCAGTAGCTAGCCCAATGCGAAGCTCGTCGAAGAAGTTAACGTCTAGCACGTGAACTTCCTTTCCCCTCCTGAAGCGGAGGGCCTTGGTGGTGATCTAAAGGTCAGGTTTGGGTTAAGGGAGCGCGCTAGCTGACGTCGAGGTCAGCGTCTGGGCGCTCGTCACGCGACAGGTTGATGCCGAGGGCTGCGTTAGCGTTCTCCAGCTCGTCATCGTCGTCGGACGCCAACTCCATTGGGGTGCCGTCTGCGGCCAGTACTTCCACGTTGAGGCAGAGGGACTGCAGCTCCTTGAGGAGCACCTTGAAGGACTCGGGAATACCCGGATCCGGGATGTTCTCGCCCTTCACGATCGCTTCGTAAACCTTCACGCGGCCAACCACGTCATCGGACTTGATGGTCAGGAGCTCCTGCAGGGTGTAGGCAGCGCCGTACGCCTGCATTGCCCACACCTCCATCTCACCAAAGCGCTGTCCACCGAACTGTGCCTTACCACCCAGTGGCTGCTGGGTAATCATGGAGTAAGGACCAGTGGAACGGGCGTGAATCTTCTCATCGACCAAGTGGTGCAGCTTCAGCATGTACATGTAGCCGACAGACACTGGGTATGGGTAAGGCTCACCGGAGCGGCCGTCCATCAGTGCTGCCTTGCCGAAGTCATCCACCAGCTTGATGCCATCGCGGTTGGTGTTAGAAGACCGCAGCAGACCGGACAGCTCAGCGTTGGACGCACCGTCGAACACGGGGGTGGCCGTCAAGGAATCTGCAGGAACCTCGTACAGATCAGAAGGCAGGGTCTCCAGCATCTTCTGGATCTTTGGATCCTCAGACTCGGTGTCCACGGTCCAGCCGGCCTTAGCCAGCCAGCCCAAGTGAACTTCCAGAACCTGACCGATGTTCATACGACGTGGCACACCGTGGGTGTTCAGGATGATGTCAATCGGGGTGCCGTCCGGCAGGAACGGCATGTCTTCCTGAGGCAAGATCTTGCCCACAACACCCTTGTTGCCGTGGCGGCCGGCGAGCTTGTCGCCGTCCTGGATCTTGCGCTTCTGTGCCACGTAGACGCGAACCATCTCGTTAACGCCTGGGGCGAGGTCGTCGTCGTCCTCACGAGAGAACACACGCACACCAATGACCTTGCCGGTCTCGCCGTGAGGAACCTTCATGGAGGTATCTCGAACCTCGCGAGCCTTTTCGCCGAAGATGGCGCGCAGCAAGCGCTCCTCTGGGGTCAGCTCAGTCTCACCCTTCGGGGTGACCTTGCCGACGAGGATGTCGCCGTCGCGAACGTCGGCGCCGATGCGCACGATGCCGCGTTCATCGAGATCCGCCAGAACGTCCTCGCCCACGTTAGGAATTTCGCGCGTGATTTCCTCTGGGCCCAGCTTGGTATCGCGAGCATCGATCTCGTGCTCTTCGATGTGGATGGAGGTCAGAACGTCATCCTCAACCATGCGCTGGTTCAGGATGATGGCGTCCTCGTAGTTGTGACCTTCCCATGGCATGAAGGCAACTAGCAGGTTCTTGCCCAGAGCCATTTCTCCGTTGTCCGTGCCCGGACCATCAGCGATGACCTGGCCAGCCTCAACGCGCTCACCCTCGTCAACCAGAGGCTTCTGGTTGTAGGAGGTGCCCTGGTTGGTGCGCTCGAACTTGCGGAGCATGAAGGTATCGCGGATGCCTTCATCGTCCATGATGGTGATGTAATCAGCGGAGACGAACTCCACCACACCAGCCTTTGGAGCGATGATCATATCGCCGGCATCGTATGCAGCGCGCAGCTCCATACCGGTACCCACGAATGGCGCCTCGGCGCGCAGCAGTGGAACAGCCTGACGCTGCATGTTGGCGCCCATCAGCGCACGGTTAGCATCGTCGTGCTCGAGGAACGGAATCATAGCGGTTGCCACGGAAACCATCTGTCGTGGCGACACGTCCATGTAATCCACCTCGGCCACGGGGACGACCTCCACGTCGCCGCCGCGGAGGCGCACCTCAATGCGATCCTCAACAAAGCGGTGGTTCTCATCGAAAGGCGTGTTGGCCTGTGCGATGACGTGGCGATCTTCCTCGTCCGCAGTGAAGTAGTGAACTTCGTCGGTGATCTGACCATCGATCACTCGGCGGTACGGTGTCTCGATGAAGCCGAATGGGTTCACGCGTGCGAAGGAAGACAGCGATCCGATCAGACCAATGTTTGGACCCTCGGGAGTCTCAATTGGGCACATGCGGCCGTAGTGAGAAGGGTGCACGTCTCGCACTTCCAGACCAGCGCGGTCACGGGTCAGACCGCCTGGACCCAGCGCGGACAGACGACGCTTGTGCGTCAAGCCCGACAGGGAGTTGTTCTGGTCCAAGAACTGGGACAGCTGGGAGGTTCCGAAGAACTCGCGGATCGCTGCAGACACTGGACGCACGTTGATCAGGGAGGTAGGAGTGATGGACTCCGCGTCCTGAGTGGTCATGCGCTCGCGAACCACGCGCTCCATGCGGGACAGACCCACGCGAACCTGGTTCTGGATCAACTCGCCGACGGTACGCAGGCGACGGTTACCGAAGTGGTCGATATCGTCGGTACCGATTGGGATCTCGATGCCCTCTGGGGAAGTCATGGACTTCTCGCCAGCGTGCAGGCGCACCAAGTACTCGATGGTGGTGAGGATGTCCTCTTCGGTGAGGGTCATCGTGCCATCGTTGTCGCCACCCAAGCCCAGCTTGCGGTTGACCTTGTAGCGGCCCACCTTTGCCAGGTCGTAGCGCTTGGCCTTGAAGAAAGAGTTCTCCAGCAGGGCCTGAGCGGAGTCGCGTGTAGGAGACTCGCCTGGACGCTGCTTGCGGTAGATCTCCAGCAGGGCCTCATCCGTGTTGGCCACGCCGTCCTTTTCCAGCGTGGACATCATGATCTCGGAGAAGCCGAAGCGCTCAGTGATCTCTTCGGTGGTCAGACCGAGGGCCTTGAGCAGCACGGTTACTGGCTGGCGACGCTTGCGGTCGATGCGGACACCGACGGTGTCGCGCTTATCGACGTCAAACTCCAACCATGCACCACGGGAAGGAATGACCTTCACGGAGTGCAGGGTGCGCTCGGTAGACGCATCCATGGATGCGTCGAAGTACACGCCTGGGGAGCGTACGAGCTGGGAAACAACGACACGCTCGGTGCCGTTGATGATGAAAGTGCCCTTGTCCGTCATCATCGGGAAATCACCGATGAATACGGTCTGGGACTTGATTTCACCGGACATAGAGTTGGTGAATTCCGCGGTCACATACAGTGGCGCCGCGTAGTTGATGTCCTTGTCCTTGGCCTCGTCGATAGTGGACTTCACTTCGTCGAAGCGTGGCTCGGAGAGTGTCAGCGACATGTTCTCCGAGTAGTCCTCAATCGGGGAAAGCTCGTCGAGGATGTCCTCGAGTCCGCTGGTAATGCGGACGCCTTCCCCAGCCTCTGCTTGTGCGTTGGCGCGCCACTGTGGCGAGCCAACGAGCCAAGCGAAGGACTCTCGTTGAAGGTCAAGAAGGCCAGGAACCTCGATGGGAGCGTCGATCTTAGCGAAAGAGTATCGCTGCGAAGCTCCGGGGATTCCGGCCACTGAACTTGTCTGGCGGGAGACTGCCAAGATGGGTCCTTCCAGCACCTCATGCACCTCTATCTGCGTGGTGGAGCTGCAGATAGTTAGCGCATTTGTTTGAGCGTACGGTCTTGTGATGGTCTACTTTGTTTGGAAATAATTCTCCCCATCATCAACAGCTTGCAGGCCAAACTTCGAGCGAAAATGCCGAAGTGACCTCGTCAAATCACGTTTTCGCGATCATTGCCAAGGTCCGTGGTAACAATGGTTTCCCATCATTTTGCTTACCTGCTGCGATGTCGGGTGGAATTAATTCCAGCGCAACGAACTACCTTATATGCTGCAGGCCCCGTTGTCTAGCCCACTCCCATACTCAATATGGGCTTGTCAACCCCCCGCGCCCGGGATCCCCATCCCGTCTCGCCGACCATCACCCACAGGGTACAACGCACAACGGGTTTTGTCTGTATTAGATAGACGGAAATTCTCCGAAAATCCTCTGCTCCCCTACTCGCATACGCATTCCTCATCCCGCGCGAGGGGCTGCACATCTCTAAACTTTAAAGCTGTGGATATTACGTATGTGGACTTGCTGGATCTCGATGCACCCGTGGAGGAGTTTCGCCTGCACTCCGCTTCCGATCTCACCGATCGCCCCGAAGTTGTGCCGACGTTCAATCACCGCAATCACCTCAACGCGCTGTTCACTCAGGGCCGTTCGACATGGCTCGGCATCGTCCTGAACGTCCCCGGCGCCCGAGATCTCCCCTCGGCCGAGCTTGCGCAGGTTTTTTCTGACCTACTTTCCAGCCACGATGCGCTTCGTTGGGTCGTGTTCCCCGCCGATTCCTCTTCGTTTTCCTCATCGTCTTTTTCTTCTTCGACGCCACCCTTTTCCGTTCATTGCCTGCATCCCAGCGACCTATCTGTAGAAGCTCTGCCTGCGGAGTCTCCCGCGGACCTAACTGCTCTCATCTCACACGCCTGCAGTCCCATCAGCTCACCCGGAGCGTTTTTCGGCCGAAGCGGGGACACCGTACTGGTCTGCTTCAACCACTTCCACGTGGACATGATCAGCATGGATTTACTCGCGCGGGAACTCTATGTGGCGCTGCGGGGCGAGGAGTTGGCGTCGGAAAAAGAAAACACACCGTCCTACTCCACGGTGCTGGAGCAACGTGCGGAGGTGGAGGACCACACATGGAGCGAGCAGCTGGCCGATGAAGTGTGGGGCGAATTCTTCGCGGAGACCTCGGGCACGGTACCGGGCTTTCCGGTGGACCTCGGCGCGCACGGCACCACGCATCCCGCTGCGTTTGTAGTAACCACATTGCTGAGCGCAGAGCAGATGAATTCGAAGGTGGATGCGCAACCCTTCCCCGAACTGCTGACCGCGGTGGCGCGGGTGCTCGGACGGCGCGTGCCCATGCTGATCCCCATGCACACGCGCGGCAAGAACGGCTCGGCAGCGCACTCCACCGTGGGCTGGCTGGTGGGGAATGCACCCGTTGTGGCCGAACCCGAGGAATCCCCGGATACGGCCAAGCTGTGGCTGCGCAGGGCGGTGGCGGGTCAGGGGTTGAGCATTGAAAAGGTTCTGGCTCACTATCAGGCGGAGTTTCCCAGCGCGACGATCTTCTCTGCGTCCTTTGTGGACTTCACCAAGCGGGGTGGTGCGGTGCCCGGCGCGAGCTACATCTCCTCGCGCGGGCCAGTGGACTCCGTGCAGATGTGGTTCTCCCGGACGGAAACCGGGATCCAGCTGCGCATGTGCTACCCGGATACACACTTCGCCCGGGAGTTCATGCCGGAGTTCGTGGACTCGCTGCGGGCGGAGCTGGCGGGCTGGCGCTAGTACCAGCGTTCGGCAGGCAGGCCCCAGGCCGAAAGCTCGGCGGCAATCGCCTCCGCCAGGCAGTACTGGCCTGCCTGGCGAGCCACAGCAACATGGCCAGGGCTAAGCCCGCGAAGATCAGCCACAGGTTGTGGATCCGTTTTCGCCCGAATGGTTAGAATCCTCAGCCGGCGCTCTTGTCGCAGGAGTGGGAGTGTCTGGCGCCGACTGTTTCGCCTCGTCAGCTGCATCAAAAGCACTCATGCTAATCCCATCGTTAGTGGCGCGAATGCTCACTCAATCGCCTCGTGGCGGCGCGGAACGCGTCTTATTCGTCACGCCCCTTGGGGGCTGCAACTTTGCGCTTTCCTGAGCGGAGCACGACAAAGAGTGAAACCGCAGCAACAATAGCACCGGCGACGATCAGCGCAACTCGCCACTTGGGGATGTCCCGCTGATGCCCGATGGTTCGGGCCTGCTCCAGCATCCGCTGGTTCTCGTGTCCGTCCGTACGTCCATGGAACTGCAGTAGGGTATCCACTTCCTTGCCGTCTATCTGGTACACATCCTTGACGTCCTCTTCGACGCCAACGATCAGCCCGCTTTTAGGTTCGACCGTGATTTCCCGCCAACCACCGTGGAACAGCTGTGCCTTTTCCCCCGACTCTGGGTCGGTGATCTCATTCCGGATGCCTTCGTACTGTTCTTTGACGCTGGAAGGTTCAATCTCTTGACGGAAAACATAGACCGGTACGTCATGACCATCATTAGTGGTGCGAGTCTCTTCCCTATCGAAGTGCGCTGGCAGCGCATCACGCAATGTCACGTCAAAGTAGTCATAGGTCCGCTTTTCCGTGCTTGTGGGGAACTTTGCCCAATAGCCTTCCATCGGCACTGCGTTAGAAGGCACCACGGGAGTATCCGCCACCTTGCCTGCTCCCCCTACCGCTTCGCCGGTGAAGCGATCCACACGATAGCTGAACACCTGAGCATCGAGGAGGGCTTCGAGGTCATCTTTGACGTCCTGTCGATACGTCGTCACGCCCACCCGAGCGCTCGCTTCGTTCTCATCGGCGGGCTGATCCAAAGAAATCTTGAATTGCCGCGCAACCGGGGCTTGCACGGATTCTGTCTCGTCCAGCCCTTGGTAGTTCGCCCCCACAGTCGCGTTCGGATCCACGAGCATGAACGTGCTGCTTTCCAGCTCAAGAGGTACCGGGCGATCGCTGGACACCATCTTCGGCAGTAGGATGCCGACGACGATGAGGGCTACCCCCACGATGAGTGCGAGCAGCGCAGGAACGCGAAGTTTAGATAGCATGCCATTCACTATAAACCGCCCTGGGACAACAGCTGTAAAGACCAACAAATGAAGAACACCCGTCACGCGCATCCTGCATACACAGGAGCCCGTAACGGGTGTTCAGTAGCCTGAGTTGGCCGGAGCCAACTCGCAGCGGAATCCTTTTACTTGAGGGAAACCTTTGCGCCAGCCTCTTCCAGCTTGGTCTTTGCAGCCTCAGCGTCATCCTTGGATGCGCCCTCGAGCAGAGCCTTAGGAGCAGCCTCAACCAGCTCCTTAGCTTCCTTCAGGCCCAGGCCGGAAACGATCTCGCGGACAACCTTGATCACGCCGATCTTCTTAGCGCCAGCGTCCTCGAGAACGACGTCGAACTCGTCCTTCTCTTCCTCAGCAGGAGCAGCAGCGCCTGGAGCGGCAGCAGCAGCAACTGGAGCAGCAGCGGTGACGTCGAAGGTCTCTTCGAAGAGCTTCACGAACTCGGAGAGCTCGATGAGGGTCATCTCCTTGAAAGCCTCGAGGAGTTCGTCATTGGTGAACTTAGCCATGGTGGCAACCTTTCCGTTCATTGTGTGCTTGCAACCGGCGAGATTGTTTCTGAATTAGCCGGTGACAAGCGGAAAACTTTTTATTGTGAATCTATGTGCTCGACCCCGTCTTGTGGCCCAGCGGTGAGGAACTAGTCCTTCTTCTCCTGCAGTGCGGCTGCCAAACGAGCAACCTGAGATGCGGGAGCGTTGAAGAGACCAGCAGCCTTTGCCAAGGAACCCTGCATGGCACCGGCCAGCTTGGCCAGAGTGGTTTCGCGGTTGTCCAGCTCAGCGATTGCCTCGACCTGAGCAGCAGACAGCGCGCCACCGTCCATGTAGCCACCCTTGATCACGAAGTTCTGGTGATCCTTGCCGAAGTCCTTCATCGCCTTCGCAGCATCCACGGCTTCGCCCTGGATGAATGCAATTGCGGTTGGACCAGTCAGCAGGGAATCTTCGAACTCCACGCCGGCTTCTTGAGCAGCCAGCTTGATCATGGTGTTCTTGGCGACGGAGTAAGTGACATCCGCACCCAGTGCGCGGCGCAGCGTGGTCGTCTCGGAAACAGTCAGACCACGGTACTCGGTAAGTATCGTTGAGTCAGCCTGCTCGAAACGAGCCTTCAGCTCTGCCAGCGAAGCGGTGTTCTTCGGATTTGCCATACTCTCGCCTCCTTCCAAAATGTCTTGCGGTGTACAAGGTGTACGTGCACCGACAGTCATGTTCTTTGATGTAAAGGCAACACTTCACAAACAACAAGCGCCCTGTGCCCGCAGGGGCACAGGGCGCTGTCGCGTTCCATCAACTTCTTGCAGCACTGGGCTGTAAAAGGATTGGAACGTCAACGTCTCGTGTTACCTGCGTGGGCCGTCATCCATTACATGATGAACCTTCAATCTTCCACCGGCGTGCCCCTTTGCAGGAACTCACCGGCTTTCGATGACCGACGGTCTTCGGTGAAACTTTGAACGTATTCAAACTTCCTCAGAGCACTTTACCTGCCCCCATTCGAAAACCCAAACCGCTGCCGCTACACCAACCGCCTTCAAATTCACCTGCCGGCCCTGTGGGATATTGGTGCTGGCTCACAAACTCGTCTCCACTGGTCTCCAAGTTAGAAAGATCCCCTCGTGAACTGTTCATCATCCCAGCTCAGCGATACCCTTGCAGGCAAGCGCGTCCTCCTTCCCATCGACCGGAAGTCCGAGGAGATGGCAGAGTCTTTGGAACGTCACGGCGCTGCAGTCACCATCGCCGCGCCGATGCGCATCACGGCCGTGACAGACGATCCCACCCTGCACAACCAGTGTCGGCAGCTGGCAAGCGAAGCAATTGACTACACCGTGGTCACTACTGGAGCTGGCTTTCGCGCCCTGATGACTTTGGCCGACCAACAGGAACACCGCACTGAGTGGGGTACGCAGCTGCGCACCCAATTGGACCGTTCCGCCATTATCGCCCGCGGCCCCAAGCCCAAGGGCGCAGTGCTCCAAGCAGGTTTGACTCCTGCATGGACCGCAGAATCAGAAACGTCCGCCGAGATGCTCAGCCATCTCCTCTCCCAAGATCTTCGTGGCACGCACGTTGTGGTGCAGCACCACGGCGCCGGAGACGAGTCCTTCGAGCACGCTCTCCGCCAGGCCGGTGCTCGCGTCACTGGGCTCACCACATACCTCTGGGATGACCCGGAGGATCCGCAACGCGTCCGGGATTCGATCCTCCACGTATCCAAGGAATACTTCGACATCATCGCCTTTACCTCAGCTCCTGCCGCGAGCAGGTGGCTGGACATCGCCCGCGAATTGCACTGTCTCGATGACATTCGTGCACTCGCCGCGCCGAATGCTTCCACGCTGCTGATCGCCGCAGTTGGCCCCGTCACCGCCCAACCGCTTCTTGACGCTGGCATTACTCCCCTGGTTCCCGAGAGATTCCGCATGGGCGCGCTCATCAAGCTCATTTTGCAGCACGCTGGCCTGCACTAAGCTCGGTAGCCATGAAAGTCGATGCCAACCCCACCTCCTTTTTGCCCGCCTTCTTCCGTACGCTGCGCCACCCCGATTGGTTGCCTGAAGGTGTGAACAAGTGGGACGAGCCCCTCGACGGCCGCGTGCCCGTGGTACTGATCCACGGCACGTGGCTCAACGTCTACAACACGTTCGGGATGATCGCTCCGGCCCTCAACGATGCAGGGCATGCGGTATTCACCCAGAATTACGGCCATGATTCCTCCAGCTTTACCGGCCGCCCCTCCGGCGTGTTCGGCACCGCGTCCATGTTGGAGGCACAGCGAGAGGTTGCTTCTTTTATCGACGCCGTGCTCGAGCGCACCGGCGCCACCCAAGTGGATCTGGTGGGTCACTCCCAAGGAGTTGCCCAGGCACGCCTGTATCTCACGGACTCGGGAGGAGCCAACCCGGATGATCCCGCAGAGAATAAGGTCAGGCAGATCATCGGCATTGGGGGAAGCAACCATGGAACCACGCTGAGTGGCGTCGGCTCTCTTTCGCAACGGTTGGACAAAAAGGGACGGGCGGACGGCGTAACGGCGCGCATTTTGGGCAAGGCCGCGCTGGACCAGCGGGTCGGTTCAGACGCAGTCAAGCATCTGAACCGTCGCGGCGATACCGAACCCGGCGTGGCCTACACCATGATCTGCTCCCGCTTCGATCAGATCGTCACCCCGTGGCAGACCCAGAAGCTCCGCGCTGGCGAGAGCGCCACGGTGAAAAACCTGCTGGTACAGACGGGAAATATCAAGGACTACTCGGATCACCTGGCGATTTTGTACTCGCCGCGCGTGATCGACATGGTCCTCGAAGCCCTCTACAGCGGCGAGGACGACTATCGCGAAACTCACCCACGTATCACCGGCGGCTGGGTGGTGCCGGGCTTCGGTCAGGCACAGCGACCCCGCCGTAGGCCACGCGGCTAACGCCACAACCTGCAGACACGTACTGCAGATACACAAAGGCTCCCCCACCGCCATGGTGAGGGAGCCAAAGTAGTTACAGGAACGAACCTGCGAGAGCCTTAAGCCTCGGTGTAGTTCTTCTGCACGTTCTCGTCAACCATCACGGAAGGACCGTTGGTGGAAGACAGAGTAGCCTTCTTCAGGTACTTGCCCTTGGAAGAAGCAGGCTTCAGGCGCAGCAGCTCATCCACCAGTGCGCCGTAGTTCTCAGCCAGGGTCTTCTCGTCGAAGGAAGCCTTGCCGATGATGGCGTGCAGGTTGGAAGCCTTGTCCACGCGGAAGGAAATCTTGCCGCCCTTGATCTCGGTCACAGCCTTGGCCACATCGGTGGTCACGGTGCCGGTCTTAGGGTTTGGCATCAGGCCACGTGGGCCCAGGACGCGAGCCACACGGCCAACCTTGGCCATCTGGTCAGGGGTTGCGATAGCTGCATCGAAGTCGGTCCAGCCGCCCTGGATCTTCTCGACCAGTTCAGCGGTGCCCACTGCATCAGCGCCAGCTTCTTCAGCGGCGGTGGCATTTGGGCCCTCGGCGAACACTATCACGCGCACGGTCTTGCCGGTGCCGTTAGGCAGGGAGACGGTGCCGCGAACCAGCTGGTCAGCCTTGCGTGGGTCCACGCCCAGGCGGAATGCAACATCCACGGTGGCGTCGAAGTTCTTAGAAGAGGTTTCCTTAACCAGCTTCGCTGCCTCCAGCGGGCTGTAGGACTTGGACTCGTCGATCTTTTCCGCAGCAGCGCGGTAAGCCTTAGAAGTCTTGCTCATGGTATCTACCAATCCTTGAAAAATTTAGTTTGGAAGTTGTGGTCAGGTCGAGTCAGCAAGGGACTCTGCCACACCCTTGTTCGGCGCCGAGGTTGGCGTCGAACAAAGAAAAACAGGAAATGAAATGCCTACTTGGCAGGCTCGTCCTTGACGACGATGCCCATGGAACGAGCGGTACCAGCGATGATGCGGGCGCCGTTCTCGATGTCGTTAGCGTTGAGGTCTTCCTTCTTGGTCTCAGCGATCTCCTTGCACTGATCCCAAGTCACAGAACCGACCTTGTCGGTGTGAGGAACGCCGGAGCCCTTCTGCAGGCCAGCAGCCTTCAGCAGCAGCTTGGCAGCTGGAGGGGTCTTCAGCTTGAAATCGAAGGTGCGGTCTTCGTAGACCGTGATCTCCACAGGAACGATGTTGCCGCGCTGGGATTCAGTCGCAGCGTTGTATGCCTTGGTGAACTCAACGATGTTCACACCGTGAGCACCCAGTGCAGGACCAACTGGAGGTGCAGGAGTTGCAGCACCAGCCTGGATCTGCAGCTTGATCAGGCCTGTGACCTTCTTCTTCTTTTTCGGAGCCATGTTTCTACCTACTTTCAGTTATCGGAACGCAGCCGCGCCATGGCAATCAAGCGCACAGTGGCCGCGCCCTACCGGATGCCGGAATCTCACCGGCCACCGGAAGTGTTTGTGACGCATAAATGTGTCCTGCAGTCTTTGCAGGACAGAACAACTTTAGTTGAGCTTCTCCACCTGATCAAATTCCAGCTCAACCGGGGTCTCACGGCCGAAGATGGAGACCATGGCCTTGAGGCGGTTGGAGGCGGCATCGATCTCGGAGATGGTGGCGGACACGGAAGCGAACGGTCCGGACAGGATGGTCACGGACTCGCCGACCTCGTAGTCCACCTCGACGGACTCGGAAGCTGGCTTTGGTGGGGTGGCCACACCGGTTGCGGATACGTCCACGCCGGTAGCAACGCCCTCGCCCTGCTCCTCGCCCTCGGCCGCCGGGGTGGCGGTCTCTGGAGGCAGCAGGAACTTAGCCACTTCGCGGATCTTGACTGGGGTGGGCTTGCCCTCGTTGCCCACGAAGCTGGTCACGCCCGGGGTATCGCGGACGACAGACCAGGACGCGTCTTCCAGGTCCATGCGCACCAGCACGTAGCCCGGCAGCAGCTTGCGCTTGACGTTCTTGCGCTTGCCGTCGCGCAGCTCGGTGACCTCTTCGATCGGCACAACGACCTCGTGGATTTCGTCATCCACGCCGAGGGTCTGCGCGCGCATCTCGAGGTTGGTCTTCACCTTGTTCTCGTAGCCCGAGTAGCACTGGATGATGTACCAGTTGCCGGGCAGCTTCTTCAGCTCGCGCATGAAGGTGCGCAGGCGGGCCTTGTAGGCGGCCATGGCGGCATCTTCCGGTGCTTCCTCGGTGCCTTCTGCGCCTTCGGTTGCGCCGTCGTTATTTTCGACGCCAGCTTCTGCATCTTCCGCGCCAGCCGCCTCGGCGTGCGCCTCAGCGGCTGCCTTCTGGACATCTTCCTGCGCGGTAGCGGCCAGGGACTCTGCGCTGACTACTT
Organism: Corynebacterium dentalis; assembly: GCF_900232865.1. Lineage (GTDB taxonomy): Bacteria > Actinomycetota > Actinomycetes > Mycobacteriales > Mycobacteriaceae > Corynebacterium > Corynebacterium dentalis. Next base: position 310,048 of record NZ_OCTS01000002.1, read on the forward strand.
CCTCGTTGACGTTGTCCGTGTTCTCGGTCTGATCACTCATGGGATCTGTCCTCCACTCCATTAAAAATCCGCCTGCACCGTATGTGGTGAGGCGGTTGTTTTCTAGTGCAAGTGTAGCACGGGAGTGGCTAGAGGCCGAAGGCGGCGCGCACTCCCAGGGTGGTAACCCAGTCCACGCCAGCCACGAGGGCGGTGACGAGGATCAGGAAGATCAGCACGATGAACGTGTAGGTCACGAGTTCGCGGGCAGTAGGCCAGATGACCTTGCTCAGTTCGTTGAACACGCCGCGGAAGAAGTCGATGATCGCCACGAATGGGTTGCGGCGGGTCTTGACTACCTCTGGAGCTCGGGAGGTGCTGGTGGCGCGGGCGGAGGTGGCAGTTCCTGCTACCTGGCGCTTGCCTGCTGGACGAGGAGCGGTCCCATCGCTTGCCTTGGAGGCTGCGGGGGTCTTTGAGCTCTCATCGCTCACTGGGAAACTCCTAACAAAGGGTGGAAGTCACTAATGCACGTTCCCGAGGAAGTTTATCCCTCAAGACGTTGCTGGAATAAACGTTAGCGCAATAAGTGTACTGCAGGGGCGACAGGACTTGAACCTGCAACCTGCGGTTTTGGAGACCGCTGCTCTGCCAATTGAGCCACGCCCCTTTGCGCGCAACCTCTAGCTGCTTCTTTGATCAGTTTTTCTGACCGAAGCTGACAGTGCCGGAGCGTTGTGCAACATCGGGAATGCTAGCAGTGTTGGTATGTGTTGCACAAACGTGCGGTTCACCACGCAAAAAACCCGCTTCCCTAGAAACGAGGAAGCGGGCTTTTACTTGGTAGCGGTGGGGGGACTCGATCCCCCGACCTCACGATTATGAGTCGTGCGCTCTAACCAGCTGAGCTACACCGCCACGGTCTGCCATCTCCCACGGACCAGCCAGCGGTCTGCGGTTTCCACATGACGTGACGGCCTAGAAAATGACTGAGCCCCCTGACGGAATCGAACCGTCGACCTTTTCCTTACCATGGAAACGCTCTGCCGACTGAGCTAAGGGGGCGTGGTTACAGTATTTCGCAACACAAGTGTGTCGCGTGCCTGAAGCCTGCAGTAGATTAACCAGTCTTGCGTGCAATACACAAATCGGCACGTCAGCGGGGGAAATCCCGGGGTGTGCGTGGCAGTCCCGGGGGATCGTTGTGCAAACTCGGCCCGCTCCTCCCCCAGACAGCACAAAACCCCAAGGGCTAAAAAAAGTCCTTGGGGTTTCGTGCTGTGCCAGATGATGGATTCGAACCAACGTAGGCATAGCCGACGGATTTACAATCCGCTCCCTTTGGCCGCTCGGGCAATCTGGCGTGCACCATCTCTGGTGCGGAGGTAACTCTACTACGAGCACCATATGTTTAGGCAAATCAGCAGATCAACTACCGGTTCAACAGGTCAGTCCGGCACCGGTTCACCAGGCCAACCTCACACCGCAACAGTGCGCGAACGCCCTGCTTATCCCAGCCGCTGCAGGGAGTAATTGATGAGCTCGCGCAGGGCGGAGTTTGCGTCGATTTGAGGAAGACGATCCAACTCCTCCTCCGCGAGGGCACGGTAGCGCTCCACGTCCTCCAACGCCCGCTGCCGGCCACTGGACTGGCGGATCAAGTCCAAAGACTCCTCCACGAGCGCATCATCGGTGACAGGGCCGGTGAGGATCTCCCGCAGACGCTGGCCTACCGCATCGTCCTGCTGCATCGCGTACAACACAGGCAGTGTGAACACGCCCTCGCGCAGATCCGTACCCGGGGTCTTGCCGGACTCCTCCGGGTCAGACCAGATATCGATGATGTCATCCACGATCTGGAACACCTGACCCATGTTGCGACCGAAGCGCTGCAGGGCCAGCACATCGTCCCTGGAGGCTCCCGCGTGCAATGAGCCCAGGTAGCCAGCGGAGGCGATCAGCACGCCGGTCTTTTCCTGAATCACGGTCATGTAGTGATCGATGGCATCCTCACCCTCGGCCGCCCCCACGGTCTCGCGCATCTGCCCCGTCACCAGCTCCTGGAAAGCCTCCGCGAAGTGCGCGGTGGTGTCCGTTCCCAGGTGCGCCATGATCTTGGATGCCACGGCGAACAGGTAATCGCCGGCCAGAATGGCGATGGAATTGTTCCACCGCGCGTTGGCTGATTGCGCTCCGCGGCGGCGGTCGGCCTCGTCCATCACGTCATCGTGATAGAGCGTGGCCAGGTGCGTCAGCTCCACCACTACCGACGCCTGAACCACTTCCTCGGACATCGCGCGCGGGCCAAACTGGCTTGCGAGCAGTGCAAACACCACGCGGAAACGCTTCCCGCCTGCCTCGGCAAGATGGCTGATTTTGTCCGTGAGGAACGTTTCGCCCTGCTTGAGCTCTCCGAGCAGAAGAGTTTCCGCGCGCTGCATACCCTCCGTCAGAGCTGCATTGAGCTCTGGGTTGCTCAGATCGGGAGCCACCGGAGCTTTCGCTTCTGCGCTGTGGATGCTTGCCATATCAGTGGTCAGCTTTGTCACAATCTTCTACGGTCACAATCGTTTTCGTCGTGGCGTTTGCCGTGGTCGGGGCGATGGTGGCGCGTTGTCTGGGTGGTGCCAGGGTCCCTGCTTTAGGGTTCTTCTCACGTGTGCAGACATCACACCTCATCAACGGATACCTTAGCCGAGACAGTGCGTGAGGTGTGCATCTGGGAATAACAATCGGCGACCGGCGGCAGGTTGCGGACCCGTGTGTGCGGGTAACGCGCGTTGGGCATGCGACAATGGTCAGCGATGAATTCCTCTTCTGTTCTTTGTGCCGACGTCCTCATCGTGGGCGCTGGCCCCGCCGGTTCTGCTGCGGGTTTTTGGTGTGCCCGTGCGGGGTTGGACGCGCTGATTGTGGACATGGCGGATGTTGACTTGGGGTCGGCGGAGCAACCCGGCCAGGGGCGCGATAAGACGTGCGGTGATGGCCTGACTCCGCGGGCGGTCAAGGCACTGCAGGAGATGGATGCGGAACATCTTTTGGACGGTCACCCGGAGATTCAGGGCCTGAAGCTGCACGGTTTCGGTGGGTCGATCACGGCAGCGTGGCCGGCTACGGGGGCGTTCCCCACGCGTGGTTCGGCGATTCCGCGTTCAGAGCTGGACTTGGCACTTCTTCAGCATGCTGTGCGTGCGGGCGCTCGTTTTGTGGGTGGGTTGAAGTTGTCCGACGCCACACTCGATACGTCCCACAGCATCCGCGAGCTTTCCGGGACGAGATCTTCCGGTGAATCCGTGGTGGTGCGCGGAAGGCACTTCTTGCTGGCCGAGGGGGTGCGCAACGGCATCGCCCGGCAGGTGGGCGTGCAGTGGCTACGAGAGTTGGTCCACGGGGTGGCTGCCCGCAGTTATGTGAGCACTTCGCGGGGCGATGAGCCGTGGATCCATTCTCATCTGGAGCTGCGCGACGATCAGGGGGTGGCTCAGCCCGGTTATGGATGGGTCTTCCCACTGGGCGCGGATCGCGCGAACCTGGGCTGTGGCGCGCTAGCCACCAGTGCGCGTCCAGCGAAGGTGAACACGAAGAAGCTGTTGGAGCAGTACGCCACGCAGATTCGCGGCGAGTGGCAGTGCGGCGAGCCAGAGCTGGTCAAGAGTGCTTTGCTGCCCATGGGAGGGGCAGTTTCACGAGTCTCTGGAGTCAATTGGGCCACGATCGGCGATTCAGCTGCACTGGTCAACCCTCTCAATGGCGAGGGAATCGATTACGCGTTGGAGGCTGCCCGGTTGGTGGTGCAGCTTCTCCCCGATGCCGCGCGGAATCCGGACGGTCTGCGCTATGTGTGGCCGAACGTGCTGCGTGAGCACTATGGCACGGCGTTTAGTTTGGCGCGCCGCTTGGCGATCGTGCTGACCATGCCAGGGCTGTTGAGCGCTGTGGGGCCGCTGGGGATGCGCGGACCCGTGGCCAATCAGATGATGGGCGCGGCGGCGCGGTTGATGGGCAACCTTGTCTCGCCGGAGGATTCGGACCTGACGGCTCGCGCGTGGCGCGCTGCGGGCGGATTGTCTCGCGGTGCAGACCGGCTGTTGGCCGCTGATTCCCGCCCGCTGTTTGGACAGCCGACCCGCTAGGCCTCGACAGGCTTGGTGGCCGCGTGCAGCGCTACGATGCCTCCGGTGAGGTTTTGCCATCCGGCATTTTCCCAGCCGTTGGCGTTGATCTGGGCGGCGAGTTCTTCCTGGTCTGGCCAGGCGCGGATGGATTCCGCGAGGTAGATGTATGCCTCCGGGTTTGAGCTGACTACGCGGGCAACCTGTGGCAGGGCGCGCATCAAGTATTCCTTGTAGATCGTGGAGAACAGCGGCACCACGGGTGTGGAGAACTCACCGATGACGAGGGTGCCGCCGGGCTTGGTGACGCGAGCCATTTCGCGCAGGCCAGCCTTGTAGTCCACGATGTTGCGCAGGCCGTAGTTGATGGTGACGGCATCGAAGGTGTTGTCTGCGAAGGGCAATTGAGTGCCATCACCGCAGACCATCGGTAGGCCGCGGCTGAGTCCCGCGTGCAGCATGCCTCGCGAAAAGTCGCAGGCCACGCAGTATGCGCCGGACTTGGTGAATTCCTCGGTGGACACGCCCGTGCCCGCGGCGAGGTCTAGGACCTTATCGCCGGGCTTGAGATCCAAGCGGCGCCGGGTGCGCTTGCGCCAGTACCTGTCTTGGCCAAAGCTCAAGACGGTATTGGTGATGTCGTAGTTCTTCCCTACTTGGTCGAACATCCTCGCAACATCGTGCGGTTTCTTTTCCAGACTGGCCCGTGACACAGTTGTCCACTCTAGTGCCCCACCAACTGCAATGCCTTAAGCGCCGTTGAAAAACTCGGGACAGGCGCTGCTTAGCGGGTGGCCAGGCGCTGCGAGGTGCTGTGTTGTTCCGCGGAGCTCTGTGGTGCACGCTGGCTGTGGGATACCGCGGTGCGCTGGCGGTTCTGAGCGGAGCGGGAAAGCTCCGCGCGCTGGGCTTGGCGGTCTGCCAGCTTCTTACTGGAAAGCATTCGGCGCTGTGTGCTCCCCATCGCAGTCAGGTAGTAGTCCATCAGCTGCTCGCACAAGCCGTTCCAGGACTTACCTTGGACTGTGTTGAAAGACTGTGCCTTCATGGTGGCCAGGCCTACCTCGAGGATGGAATCGATGGCTCCGGGCAGATCGCGCTCAAAGCTATCCACTTCAAGCAGGTAGCCGTTGAATCCTGGGGTAATCAGGTCCACGGGACCGCCTGCAGCAGGAGCGATGGCCGGAACACCAGACGCGTGCGCCTCCTGTACTGCTTGGCAGAAGGTTTCAAACTGTCCGGTGTGTACGAACACATCCAGGCTGGCGAATGCCTTGGGCAGGTCACTGCCGTACTGGCCGCCGGTGAAGATTGCGGTAGGCATCGCTTCCTTGAGCACTGCCATTTCTGGACCGTCGCCCACGATGACCAGTTGCACATCGTCGCGGTCATTGAGCGCAGCCATGCGGATTACAGACTTTTCTGCGGCCAAGCGCCCCACAAAACCAACCACGCGACGCTCCATCACGGGAACGTTGGATGTCTGTCCGTGCTCGCGACGCAGACGCTCTCCTTCACGTAGCCAAGTTTCGCGCAGCTTCTCGCTGCGGTTGGAGGGGTGGAATCGCTCGGTATCCACGCCACGTCCCCAGTGGTGAATGTTGCGGATGCCGTGTTCTTCCAGCTCGGCGAGGGTCTGCGAGCTCGGCGCGAGGGTCAGCGCGCACTGGTTGTGCAGGGTACGGGTCCACTGCCACGCCACGTTGGCCATGGCCTTGAGCTTGTAGTTGTTCGCAAAGCCCGCCACGTCCGTCTGGAAGATCGCCACGCACGGGATGTTCAGAGTCTTAGCGGCGAAGGCTCCCGCGCCACCCAGCACGAAGGGGCTGGCCAGGTGCACCACATCGGGACGGAAGCGGCTGAGCTCGGTGAGCACCACGGGAAGTGGAACGCCGATGGGCAGTGAGTTAATGCCAGGCACTTCCACGGTGGGCACGCGCACGATGCGGAAACCTTCGTAGGTGAAGATCTCTTCTTGATGGTCTCGCGCTCCCGGCGCGATGACGATGGCCTCGTGCCCCTCCCTGCGCAGATATTCCAGTACGCGCAGGACGGAGTTCACCACTCCGTTGACGTTGGGGAGGAAGCTTTCAGCAACGATGGCAACTCGCATGCGTGTAAGTATCTCCTCCCAATCTCTCCTGCTGGTTGCTGGAATATTAAGTATCAGTCAACTGATTCTGAACTCAAGGTAACTTTTCGCTTTTCCAGCGCCAGAATCGCGCCCATCAATACGGCGGAGAGCAACAGCGCCACCAGCAGCGAGGACAGTGCCGGAATCACAGACAGCGTCCACGAGCGCCCTGCAACCTTCACGTTGGCGGGATCACTGGCGCTGTATTCCACGCGCACGCTCTCCCCCACTTCCAAGCCCGTCGGATACTTCAGTCCTGTCGCAGGCTGGTGATACGTTCCGTCTTCCTCGCGGAAGCGAACGGCTGTGCGCAGCTTTCCCACGTCGATAACTTCCGCCACTGCAGTCCGTCGGTCCTTGGCGATGGACATGTCATCAATCACCGCCGTAACCACCATTCCGGCGCACACCAGAATCATGAACGCGGTCAACCCGATGACCAGTTGTTTCGCTCGCCGGAATGGCCGCCGTTGCTGCGCGGGCGTGGGGGTCATGATGGCGCCACCACGTGGTTGATCTTTTCTTCCATTTCTCGACGCCAACCTCTGTCCACCCGCGCTTCCACCACCGTAATGCCCACGGGTGGTTGCTCGGCGTGAGACTGGATGGCTTCGAGCAGTTCCATGGCTGTCGAGGTCTGCTGGTAGTCGGTATCGTAGGCATCGCACAGGGAGCGGATGTCCACAGAGACTGGAGTGGCGAATACGCGCTCGAAGGCGGAGGTGCCGTCGCCGAAGGTGCGCAGGTTTTCTTGGCCGGGCTCGAGGCCTTCGAAGATGGCACCTCCGGCGTCGTTAACTACCACGATCAGGAGGTTTTCCGGGCGCCGTTCCATCTGACCGATGTTCAACGCGCCGGCGTCATGCAAGAACGTGAGGTCGCCGACCAACGCCACCGTGCGTGGGGCGCGCACGGCCGTCGGGTCAGCGGAGGCATGGGCCATGGCCACGCCGATGGCGGTGGACAACGTGCCGTCGATCCCCGCGGCACCACGGCTGGCGAGGGTTCGCAC
>NZ_OCTS01000017.1 GCF_900232865.1 Corynebacterium dentalis
TTGTGGCTCCAAAACTCTGATTCAACCTCAGCTGGCGTGCGGTACCCCAGGGACTGATGGAGCCTAGAATCGTTCCACCAGGTAACCCACTCGAAGGTTGCGATCTCCACGTCCACCACATCGCTCCACGTGCGGGTATGAATCAGCTCGTTCTTGTAGGAACCATTGACGTTTTCCGCCAGCGCATTGTCATAAGAATCGCCCACCGTGCCGGTAGAAGCAGCAATCCCATATTCCGCAAGCCGCTCGTTGTAGACAATGCTCACGTATTGCGAACCGTGGTCAGAGTGGTGGATCAGGCTTGAGGTTTCCTTTGCGCTGACGATCGCCTGGTTGAGCGCTTGCAGCGGCAACGCCTCGGTACGCATCGAATCCGATAGCGCCCATCCGACGATCCGCCGGGAGAACACATCGGTGACAAAAGCGGTGTATACGAACCCCTTTCGGGTGCGCACATAGGTAATGTCAGCTACCCACAATGCGCCCGGTGCTGGCGCTGTGAAATCGCGAGCAACCAGGTCTGGACGCGGATCCGGACCTTTGGGCTTGCGAGTCGTCACAGGAGACCGGCCTTTCCCCTTGCCAGTAACGCCAGCAAGGCGCATCAGACGCGCGGTCTGCTCACGCCCAATATCGATGCCGTCTCGACGAAGAACATGCCAGATCTTACGGACGCCGTAGACTCCGTAATTGGCGCTATGAACAGCACTTATATGTTCGACCAGGGCAGCGTCGCGAAGACTGCGGACACTAAGCCCGCGAGCTTTGGACTGGCGGTACCCACGAGAGGTAATGAAGCCACCTTCCCGATTGCTCTTCAACGTCTGGCAGATGAACTCGACTGTGAAACGATCCCGGTGTTCATCGATGAACTGGATCATTTCCGACGTTGTGGGTCGAGTTCTGACGCGAAAAAAGCCGATGCGGCTTTCAATAACTCGTTGGTGTCGCGAAGCTCTTGATTCTCACGGCGCAACTTGGCTACCTCTGCAACGAGATCTTCGGGTAAGGGCTCAGCAACTCGGCCTTCGCGGCGAGCAGCCTGCGTCCACTGCCGGGCTGTGTGCCACGACACTCCCAACTTCGGTGCCACAGTCTGGCAAGCGGATTGCATCGAAAGGTTCTCTGCCAGGATACGGTCCTCGACGAGGCGGACCACGCGGTCCTTCGCATCCTGGTCAAATTTCTTTGGCATGTTCCAGATTTTCCCATCTACTCAGACGGAACAAAACCTGGGGCACTTCA
>NZ_OCTS01000003.1 GCF_900232865.1 Corynebacterium dentalis
CGTTGCGTTTGCCAATCGGTTATCCGTGATACCGACCATCACCAGAATGTGACAGCACGGCACTGTGGAATCCAAAAAATAACTTGGTTCATCACGCTATTGAGTTCTCAAACATCATATGCACACACCAACACTCACACACTCAAAGTGTGCTGGTCGCTGTGACGGATTTCCGAGTCTATCCACAAAGTTACTGAAAAGCAAAATCTTCGTGAACTCTTTATCTTCCACGCGCTCTCGGACACAACGCTGAAAAAATTCAGACCGTGAAAGAAAAGGGATTTGTCAGGGCCTGTTGTCCTGCCAACCACTGACTCGCAGTGGCGGTGTCGGTCGCGCTGACTTGAATAAATGTACACACCACCCCGAACGAACACAACCCCGCAGGTCACACCAGCAAAACGCAAGACCGAAAGCTACACAGACTTGCGCTCCACGCGCGCGCCCAGCGCATTGAGCTGCTGATCGAAGCCTGGGTATCCCCTATCTACGTGATAGACATCGTGGACTTCAGTCACTCCATCGGCGATCAGCCCGGCCAGCACCAATCCAGCACCCGCGCGGATATCGGAACTCCACACCGGTGCCGAGGAAAGTTCACGTCCGCCACGGATCACTACATGATGGCCATCAATAGACGCGTCCACTCCCAGTCGCATCATCTCGTCCACGAAGCGGAACCTAGACTCAAAGATGTTCTCCGTAATCACGGACATTCCCTCACTGGCTGCACACAGTGCGATAGCTAGAGGCTGCAGGTCCGTTGGGAAACCTGGGAAAGGCAGAGTTTGGTAGTCCACCGCAGTCGGTTGCCTGTCTTGCACCACGCGGAAGCCACTGGGGTATGTCTCCACCTGCGCGCCTGCCATCTTTAGCTTGCCCAGCACCAAGTGCAGATGAGCAGGATCAATTCCGCCCACTGTGATATCGCCGCGGGTAATCGCTGCGGCGTATGCCCACGTGCCGGCGACGATTCGGTCACCCACTACCTCGTGTTCCACGGGGCTCAAGTGATCCACGCCGTGCACGGTAATGGTGTTGCTTCCGGCTCCCTCTACCTGTGCTCCCATCTCGATGAGGAAGTTGCACAGGTCAACGATCTCCGGTTCCCGCGCTGCGTTGTCCAGCACTGTCGTTCCTTCAGCAAGTACCGCCGCCGTCAGGATGTTTTCCGTCGCACCCACGGAAGGAAAGTCCAACTTGATGGTCGCGCCACGTAGGTACTCTACCTCTGCCACCACACAGCCATGTTCGATGCGGGTGGTCGCTCCCATACGCTCCAGCCCGCTTTGGTGCATATCCAATGGACGGGATCCAATCGCGTCACCGCCCGGTAGCGCCACTCGCGCCTTGTGTCGACGAGCAGTCAACGGCCCCAGGACTGCCACCGACGCACGGAACTGGCGTACCGCGTCAAAGTCCGCATTGTATTCCACCACTTCCGGAGTGGAGATCCGCACAGTATCCCCAGACAGTTCCACCTCACAGCCGAGGCCGCGCAACACATCAGCCATATAACTGACGTCCGCGATGTCCGGACAGTTGGTCAAAACCGTTGTGCCGGGCGCCAACAATGCGGCAGACATCAACTTCAGCACGCTGTTCTTCGCGCCAGCTACCTTGACGGCGCCATGCAGGCGCGCCCCTCCATGAACTAGAAAGCTATCTTTCACACGTCCCACCCTAGCCAGAAAGGAGTACAGATTTCATGCGAGACACCACCCGGTCGGAACCGTGGTGGCGTCGAGAAAAAAAGAGACCGAGGGGATCAGGGCAGCGCACCGATACGCCGCGCAGCATTCACGGCCTCGTAACGGGTGTGTGCTCCGAGCTTGCGCATGACAGAGCGCAGGTAACTTTTGACGGTCTCGGCGCCAATTCCCATCTCCGCGGCGGCTTCAACGTTGGTGTGCCCCAGTGCGACGCAAGCCAAAACGTCCAGCTCACGGGCGGAAAGCTTGGTGGTCTGCTTGACGCGAACCGGGGAAACCATCTGATCGCACAGCACTTCGAGGTCGCGGCGCAGGCTTTCATCGTTGACGCGGTTGGCCAGCATCCGCAGCTTAGAGTGCGTAGCGCGCACCTGCTCCCACTCCGCGCCGGACATGGAGCGCACTTGCTTGACCCCCGTGCCAGAGGCTGCACCTCGGGCACCTCCGGAACGGCGCAAGGCCTCGTTGATCGCGAATTCCTGCTCGAGACAGCGGGCGGTCATGGTGACTTCCTCGAGGACCTTGTCCCCCATCCTCGCCCGAGAATGAACGCCGGCGTACAAAACGCCCTTGACCTCGCGGCTCACGATGACGGGGACTGCCACGATGCTGTGCATTCCCTCGTCGCGGATCTGCCGGTCGAAATCATGAGAGATGGACTTGGCCCGCGTGTAATCAGAAACGCCTACTGGGCGACGGGTCTGCACCACGCGTCCCCCCACGCCGAGTCCTGGTGCGATCTCCAGGTTGTGCAGCGCCGGAGTGCGAAGCCCGACCCAGTTGGTTATGCGCAACTTGCCGTCCGGAAAAGTTGCTGCGTACATGGTCGCTGGAATGCCCGTAGCATTCTTCAACGAATTCAGCGCGTTGTAGATCGCGTCTTCGTCATCACGATGGCGCTGCTGCTCCACGGACTCACTCCCTTTACAGGTTTTCCGGGCTGGCCCGAAAAATATCTCAGATCCTCTAGGCGCAGGTCAGAAGTATTGGTAAACAACCTGACCACTGCTCGGCGACCCACTTTGTGGGACACCTACCTGGGGGATATCAATCGTCTGGGTGACATGTCTGAGGTGAGTATAAACCACCCCCCGAATACCCCCAAAACTCACAACCAAGTTTGCCTCGCCGTGCAAGCATGCCGGGATGAACGGGAAAGCATAAAGTGCAGGTCAGGATTGATTAGGGCCCGTCTCGTCAGTGGGAAATGTCACTAGCCGCTCGGCCCGTCGCAGACCCTTGCCCACAGATTCCTCGGAATTTCCCAGCAGGTGCTTAGCCAACTTCGGGCCAATGATCGGAATGCTAGTGTCGACCCGCATTTCTACGTCTACGTCACTGCCCGTTCCAGCGTCATCGGGGCGAACATCCATGTCCGTAAACACCGTGCCCATGCGGCCTGGCAGCGGCATGATGGTGGCGAATCGGAAGTTCAGTCCCTTGCGGTCTTCTTCTATCGGCGAGACGGTTGTGGTCTGCTCGACGTGCATTTCGTTTGGTTGGGATGCAGCTGGTTCGCCATTATTTTCCACGCCAACCTCGTCGCCGCCCGCCGCTTCAGCCTCCGGCTGCTCGGCAGCTCCTGCAGCTTTGACCTGGCTCGCCATATGCACGCGGGCAGTGACCGTGCCATCGTCTCGAACGCTCTGCTCAGCGTCCACCACGCGGGAGTTTCCAGGATTTTCAATGCCCTCGTTGGTCAGCAAGTAGCGCTCTGAGGTGAGCACCGCGTGCAACTCCTGAATGGGCAGGGCACTGTGCAGGGTGAACTTTTTCTTCTTTGCCATGGGTTTCAGTCTGCCACGACAGTCCGTCTCCCATGGCTCAACCTTTCACTCAACTCTAAATTAGGGCAGTTCAAAGGCCCTATCAGCGGCAAGTGGCAGGTTAGCAATTCTTCCACTCTGGCTTGCGCTTGTTCACGAAGGCATCCATTCCCTCGGACTGATCCTCGGTGGCAAACAGAGCCCAGAAAGTATCGCGCTCGGTCGCGACACCCTGGGTCAGCGTGGTTTCGTATGCGGCATCCACCATCTTCGTGGCGGCAGCGGTGGCCACCTGAGACATTCCTGCCACCTTCTGGGCGACCTTGGCCACTTCCTCCTGGAAGCCCTCCACTGGAAGCACGCGGGAGACCAGGCCACTGCGCTCGGCTTCCTCTGCATCCATGGTGCGTCCGGTAAGGATCAGATCCATGGCCTTGTACTTGCCCACCGCGCGGGTCAGGCGCTGCGTGCCGCCCATGCCTGGGATGATGCCCAACGTGATCTCTGGCTGTCCGAACTTCGCGGATTCGCTGGCCAGCAGGATGTCGCCCAACATGGCCACCTCGCAGCCGCCGCCCAGCGCGTAGCCGGACACTGCGGTGATCAGCGGAGTTTCCAGCTTCGCCAAGCGCTCCCAATCCTCAAACATCCGCTCCATGCGGATGCCTGGGTAGGACTTGGTCTGCATTTCCTTAATATCGGCGCCCGCGGCAAACGCCTTCTCGCTGCCCGTCAGCACAATCGCGCCGATGTTCTCGTCAGCGTCGAAGCCCTCGGCAGCGGCCACAACCTCCTCGAGCACTTGGCTATTCAAGGCATTCAATGCCTTGGGGCGGTCGATGGTGATGGTGGCTACTGCGCCCTCTACGGATGTCTGAATGGTTTCAAAGCTGCTCATGGGTGCCATTGTCCACGACCTGCACGTCGTTTCGCCACCTTTTGAACGTTCTAACCCCTTAGGGCCAATGGACGGTAGTGGAAATGCGCTGGAGATTGGCGTCGAAAAGAAGAAAAAGATTGGGGTTCGAAACCAGGTGGACGAACACGAGACGGTGGGGGTAGACTCGCTTACATACCCAAGTAGACCGAACGGTCTACACGATGATGCTGATGCAGTAAGGAGCACGCACGCTCATGGCTAAGATCTACGAAAACCTCACTGACCTCATTGGAAACACCCCACTGGTGAAGCTAAACAAGCTCACCGAGGGACTAGGCGCAACTGTTATCGCCAAGCTAGAGGCCTCCAACCCCGGCAACTCCGTCAAGGACCGCATCGGCGTAGCCATTGTGGAAGCCGCCGAGAAGGACGGCTCCCTCAAGCCCGGCGGCACCATCGTCGAGGCAACCTCCGGCAACACCGGCATCGCCCTGGCCATGGTCGGCGCAGCACGCGGCTACAAGGTCATCCTGACCATGCCAGAGACCATGTCCACCGAGCGTCGCGTCATGCTCCGCGCACTCGGCGCAGAGCTGGTTCTCACCCCAGGCACCGGCGGCATGCAGGGCGCCGTGGACAAGGCCAACGAGATCGTGGAATCCACCGAGAACGCCGTGCTCGCACGCCAGTTCTCCAACCCAGCCAACCCGGGAATCCACTACAACACCACCGGCCCAGAGATCTGGGCTGACACGGACGGCGACATCGACATCTTCGTCGCCGGCGTCGGCACCGGCGGCACCGTTTCCGGCGCTGGCAAGTACCTCAAGGAGCAGAAGGAAGGCCTCGAGGTCGTCGGCGTGGAACCAGCCGATTCCCCACTGCTGTCCGAAGGCCGCTTTGGACCACACAAGATCCAGGGCCTGGGCACCAACTTCTTCCCAGACAACCTGAACCGCGACATTCTGGATCGCGTCCACGATGCGCCACTCGATGAGTCTATCCGCGTGGCCCGCGAACTCGCCGTGCAAGAGGGCATCCTCGCCGGCATCTCCTCCGGTGCCGCCGTATGGGCCGCACTGGAAGAAGCCAAGAAGCCCGAGAATGAAGGCAAGACCATCGTGGTCATCGTTTGCGACTTCGGCGAGCGCTACGTCTCCACTGTGCTGTTCGAAGACCTGCGCGATTAATCCCCCGCCGCCAGGCACAAGGCAGTAATCATACTCCCCCGCTATTCACCCCAACAATCATTGCAGGGAATAGCAACGCGCTACTTATCCTTCAATTGGTTAAGTAGCGCGTTAGTCTATGTAAGGCTGCAGGAGACTACGCTGTGGCATGAAAGAGGTATTCACGTGAGCATCCTGGGGCTTCTCCGCGAGGATCTGAACAATGCACGCTCCCACGACCCAGCCGCCCGCGGCGACTTGGAAAACGCACTGGTCTACTCCGGTCTGCACGCCATTTGGTCGCACCGCGTTTCGCATTCCCTATGGGAGCGCGGCCACCGGGCTCCTGCGCGCATCTTGAGCCAGCTCGCCCGCTTCTTCACGGGCGTGGAGATCCACCCCGGAGCCACGATCGGCCGTCGCTTCTTCATCGACCACGGCATGGGCGTGGTCATCGGTGAGACTGCAGAGATCGGCGATGATGTGATGCTCTATCACGGCGTGACCCTCGGCGGCTCCGAGCTGGTACAGCGCAAGCGCCACCCCACCCTCGAAGACGGCGTGATGGTGGGTGCGGGAGCTAAGGTGCTAGGCCCCATCACCATCGGCGCCGGCTCCGCGATCGGTGCAAACGCCGTGGTGACCAAGGATGCCCCTGCGAATTCGATCCTCACGGGTATCCCAGCCAAGATCCGCCCGCGCAAGCCGGATCAGAACACCCCGCTGGTGGATGCCGTCAAATACGTTGACGACATGCAGAACAACATTTAAGCCAGCAGGTCTTGGTACTCCGGGTTCTTCTCCACGAACCCAGCCACTGCCGAGCAGGTGGCCTTGATCTTCATGCCCTCTTCATGCGTGGCATCCAGTGCCTCCGTAATCAGCGGCTTGGACAGGCCCTGCCCACGGAAATCGGAATCCACCACCGTGTGGTTGAAATCCCGCACATCGCCCTCTGGGGAGTCAACGAACGCCGCGAAGCCGGCCTCCTGGCCATCGACCTCGATGACGAAGCGGTCAATCTTCTTGCGCACTGATTGTGCCATGGTGTGAACCTTCCTTTTTCCTTATTCATCCGACGCCAAACGCGAGTCTTTCAACCGCCTCTGTCAGCATTCGTTTGCTGAGTGTCGGTGTCAGGTTCCCCAGTGTAGCTACGAGCCGGGACACTCCGGGCGAGCTGAATGCAAAAATCCCCCAGCCGCGAAGGCTGGGGGATTTTCTTAACCACTATGGTGGCCAGAGCCGGGATCGAACCGGCGACCTTTCACTTTTCAGGCGAACGCTCTACCGACTGAGCTATCTGGCCGCGAACTCATCCATGACAGATGAATCCGACGCGACCCTGACGGGACTTGAACCCGCGACCTCCGCCGTGACAGGGCGGCGCGCTAACCAACTGCGCCACAGGGCCACGCACATTATTCGCTACGTTAGCAGCGCGTTTTGTGCACGAACCGATACTTTACACAGACCTATCGATCACCTACAAATCCGCTGGTGGTGACAAAATCCTGTTCCTTAGAATCCCGCAGAAGAGGCGACAAGCATGGCGTCGAGAAGAAGAAAACAAGGAAAACAAAACCGGGTGGAACACTATGTAAAGTGTTCCACCCAGTAAAAGATGGCGACCCTGACGGGACTTGAACCCGCGACCTCCGCCGTGACAGGGCGGCGCGCTAACCAACTGCGCCACAGGGCCGTACTCCCAACGGGATTCGAACCCGTGTTGCCGCCGTGAAAGGGCGGAGTCCTAGGCCTCTAGACGATGGGAGCAATGCCAAAGTCAGCACACACCTGCGCATGCGCGTCGTTTAACAGCTCGCTTAGTCTAAACCAAGGCTAGGAACGGGAACAAATCAGCAGTTCACAGCATCCACATCACCCCCGATACACATTCATTGCACAACTCGGAACTATCGCTTGCCCGCAAACGACTATTAAATTAGAAGGATCTTCGCTGTGCATCACATACCGCCAGCTGGATCGCCGCACACCACAGAGGCAACCGCACTTTCGCTTCGATGTAAGAAGGCACGATCGTCATGGATGTTGTAGACATCTCACGTTGGCAATTCGGCATCACCACCGTTTATCACTTCATTTTCGTCCCCCTCACCATTGGCCTGGCCCCGCTGGTCGCGCTCATGCAGACCTTGTGGCTAGCCACAAAGAAGCAGCATTGGTACCGGGCCACCCGCTTCTTCGGCACGATCTTCCTGGTCAACTTCGCCATGGGCGTGGCCACGGGCATCGTGCAGGAATTCCAGTTCGGCATGAACTGGTCCGAATACTCGCGCATGATCGGCGACGTCTTCGGCGGCCCGTTGGCTCTGGAGGGTTTGATTGCTTTCTTCCTTGAGTCCACGTTCTTAGGACTGTGGATCTTCGGTTGGGGCAGGATCCCCGCGTGGCTGCACACGCTGTGTATTTGGGTGGTCGCGGTGGCGGTGAACGTCTCTGCCTACTTCATCATCGTGGCCAACTCCTTCATGCAGCATCCGGTGGGCGCGCTATACAACCCGGAGACTGGCCGCGCGGAGCTCAATGACTTCGGCGCACTGCTGACCAACCCCACCGCGTTAGCTGCGTTTCCGCACACGGTTGCCGGTTCCTTCCTCACCGCCGGCACGCTCGTCCTGGGTGTCGGTGGGTGGTGGTTGGTTCGGGAACAGCGCAACCACGGTCCACATTCCCCGCAGGAAGCCACCCACCGCTCTGCGATGCGGGTGGGTTTCTGGACCACGATCGTCAGCGCTGTGGCCCTGGTTCTCACGGGTGACAGCCAGGCAAAGCTGATGTTCTCTCAGCAGCCAATGAAGATGGCTTCTGCGGAGTCTTTGTGCCACACCACCAGTGATCCAATGTTCTCCGTGCTGACGGTGGGCACGCACAACAACTGTGATTCCGTCATGCACTTGATCGAACTGCCGTGGGTGCTGCCGTTCTTGGCCGAGGGGAAGTTCTCTGGCGTAACCCTGCAGGGTGTGCAGGACCTGCAGGCTCAGGCGGAGGCGCTGTATGGGCCGGGACTGTATTCGCCCAACCTGTTCGTGACCTACTGGGCCTTCCGCATGATGATCGGCCTGATGGCGGGATCCCTCGCGTTGGCATTCTTCGCTTGGCTATTCACCCGAAGCGGCCGGGTGCCCAAGGGCAAGTGGGCACACATCTTTAGCCTGGGCTGTTTGCTGGCCATTCCTTTCCCGTTCTTGGCCAACTCCGCTGGATGGGTATTCACCGAAATGGGCCGCCAACCATGGATTGTGCACCCCAACCCAGAAAGCAAGGGTGACCCACGGACGGAACTGATCCGGATGACGGTGGACATGGGTGTATCCAATCACTCCGCGGCCACGGTGTGGGTCACGCTGATTGGCTTCACACTGCTGTATCTGGGCTTGGCGGTGCTGTGGTTCTGGCTGTTACGTCGGATCGTCATCGCTGGCCCGCCAGACGATGATGCGCCGACGTTCGATGGCTCCGGCGGCTCTCAATCTCCAGGACCAGCGACCCCCACGGCCACGCAGTTCGGTGCCAAGATTCCGGAACCAGTGCGTTTTTCCCGCGCAGGTGGGGGCACCTCCCGTGCGGATGCGGACGCGGACAGTCCCAACACAGACGAACCCCACACAGACCAATCCGGTACGGACCAGGCTTAGGAGATCACGATCATGTTTGGTGTAGAACTTCCCGTCTTATGGTTCATCCTGGTCGCCGTGCTATTCGCCGGTTACTTCTTGCTGGAGGGCTTCGATTTCGGCGTGGGCATGCTGCTGCCCATTCTGGGCAGGGAGGAGCGGAAACGTAAGGCCATGATCAACACGATCGGCCCGGTCTGGGATGGCAACGAGGTCTGGCTTATCACCGCTGGCGGTGCGCTATTCGCTGCGTTCCCAGAGTGGTACGCCACGATGTTTTCCGGCTTCTACCTGCCGCTGTTTTTCATCCTGCTGGCGCTGATCGTACGCGTGGTGGGGCTGGAATGGCGATCCAAGGTGCAGGAGGAACGTTGGCGCTCGTTGTGCGATGCCGGCATCATCTTCGGCTCTTGGCTCCCGCCCGTGTTGTGGGGTATCGCCATGGCCAACCTGGTGCGCGGCGTGCGCATCGATGAGAACAAGCAAATGGCCACAGGTTTTTCTGATCTACTGGCTCTGCTCAACCCCTATGCGCTGCTGGGTGGCCTCGCTTTTAGCGCGCTGTTTGTACTCCACGCCGTGGCTTTCCTGCGGCTGAAGACCACCGGCACGCTGCGGGAGCACATCGGCGCCGCACTCCCAGTTTCTGCCGGACTCACAGTGCTGTTCTGTGGCGGCTTCGCAGTGTGGACGCAACTGGCATTTGGCAAGGACTGGACATGGATTGCTACCGGCATTGCTCTGGTGTGTGTGGTGGCCAGCGTTCTGGCTGCGCTGGGCAACCGCGATGGATGGGCGTTTTTCACCAGTTCTCTGGCTGTCCTGTGTACGACTGTGTTGCTGTTCGGCTCCCTATATCCGTTTCTCATGCCGTCCATGGTGGAAGGCGGTGTATCGCTGGACATTTGGAACTCAGCGTCCAACCCGTACACGCTGCGGATCATGACGTGGTCCGCGCTGGTGGTTACACCCCTGGTCATTGGTTATCAGACGTGGACGTACTGGGTGTTCCGCAAACGCATTTCTGCTGATCCGCAGGCCCTGGCGGATTCGTCTGCGGGTTACTAGGCCATGGCTAGCGCCCCTTTTGATCCTCGGCTTCTGTCCCGCTCCCGGGCGGCTATGTCCTGGATCATCCTTTCAGCGATCCTCGTGGTGGTACGCAGCTTAGCGACCATCGGAATTGGCATCGTTGCAGGTCAGCTGGTGGCTCGCGTGGCCGAGCAACCGCTGCCTGGATCCGAATTGTTCGCGCAGAACACCGGTTCACTGGTCGCACTGGCCGCCTTCGCCGCGATCCGGGTTGCCGTTGCGTGGGCTCAGACCCGTTTTGGTCTTTCCGCTGCGGCGGGGGTCATCGCGGACCTTCGAGTCGATGCCTTGTCCGTTCTCTCCCGGCGCGATCCCCGCTTCTTGCATTCCGCCCCGTGGCGGACGATCCTCGGCACTGGTCTGGATGGATTAACCCACTACATTTCGGGCTTCCTCCCCGCGCTGCTAGCCACCGCATTGGCCACTCCCCTGGCACTGGCCGCGGTGGCCTACTTGGATCCTTCGTCTGCGCTGATCGCGGTGGTTACGTTGCCGTTAGTTCCACTGTTTATGTGGCTGATCGGCTTGCTGACAGAAGGACGCACCGAGGCACGTTTGCGCGATGTCGGCTTGATCCGCGAGCAGATCTTTGACCTGATTCGCGGCCTGCCCACGCTGCGTGCACACGGCATGCTGGACAGCCCTACCGCGGAGATCGAGCGTCTTTCGGACGCACATAAGCGTTCCACCATGTCCGTGCTGCGCATCGCGTTTTTGTCCAGCATGGCGCTGGAGTTTTTGGTCACGCTGTCTGTGGCTTTGGTGGCTGTGGGCATCGGTTTCCGACTGCTCGCAGGCGATATGACCTTCGGTGCCGGGCTGGCGGTGCTCATCATCATTCCTGAGGTCTATGGCCCCGTCCGCGAGGTGGGCCGGCGTTTCCATGACTCGCAGGATGGCGTGTTTGCCTCCACCACCGTGTTGGATTTGTTGGATTCTTCGACGCCAACTCCAAGCACCTCCACTCCCGCCGATACCAACGCAAGTGCCGCCCCAGCTCCGCTGACGGTGCACTTCCATCACTTTTCCGCCGCCGGACGAGACGGCAACCGTCCCCGTGATCTCTCCGCTACCGCAGAGCCCGGACGCATCACGGTGCTGGCAGGGCCGAACGGCTCCGGAAAGTCCACCGCGCTATTGGCCGCCCTGGACATCGTCACGGAGGACATCGCCGGACACGTCAGCGTCGATAGTGACACCCGTACACTCCACGGCCCGGAAATCTGGCAGCGGTGCACTTATCTGCCACAGCGCCCGGTCTTGGATACCGAGGTGATGGGCGATACCTCCCAACTCTCGCTCGGGCAGCGCCAACTCGCCGCCTTCGCGAAGGAAAGCTCCACCGGGATCAAGCCACTACTCGTTTTGGACGAGCCCACGGCCCACCTCGATCAAGATTCCGCCCGCGCACTGCTCACACAGATCCGCGAGCACGCGGATGCTGGATCCACCGTCGTCATCGCCAGCCATGATCCGCTGGTGCTCGCCGCCGCTGATCTCGTCGTGGAGGTTTAAGAAATGACACGTTCTGCATCAGTACCTTCCCGGGATTCCTCGTTCTTGCGCTCCTTGGGCATCCGCCCCCGTACCCTCGTTCTGCCCGTACTGGCGGGCACGCTCACACTCCTCTCCGCGCTCACGCTCACGGTGGTCTCTGCCTGGCTGATCACGCGCTCCTGGCAGATGCCACCGATCATGGACATCACCGTGGCCGTCACCGCGGTGCGTGCCTTGGGCATTTCTCGCGCCGCCTTTCGCTATCTGGACCGTCTCATCACCCATGACGTGGCTCTCGAAAGCAGCGGACGCACCCGCACCGCACTGTGGCGCAGACTCGCCAACGCACCGGCCAGCCTGTGGTCCGGATGGCAGCGCGGTAGCGTGCTCACGCGGCTGGGCGGGGACATTGACGCCGTCACTGACCTCGTGGTCCGCGCGGTGGTGCCTGGCGCGGTGGCTTTTCTCACCAGCGTCATCGCTATCGTCTTTGTTGCGCTGCTCTCCCCGGCTGCGGCGCTGACTCTTGCGGTGGGGCTTATCGTAGCTGGCGTCGGAACACCATACCTGCACTACAAGGCCACGGTGAGGGCGCAGAACGCGCAGTACGAGGCCTCCCGCGCGCACAATCACGCGGTGGATCACGTGCTGTCACACTCGGCGGCTCTGCGCATTCACGACACGCTCGAGGACGAGTTGGAGCGGGCGCATGCGGCCACTCACGCCGTAGCTCGAGCGCAGCGTCTTCCGGCGCCAGCGACTGCGCGCTCGGCCGGCGTGGCGGAGGCCAGCGTGGTGTTCACAGCCATTGCGACGGTACTGATCGCGCTGTGGACGTACACCGATGCGGCGGGCACGCCGTTGCACACGCAGGAGTGGCTCACGGTGCTGATTCTGGTGCCGCTGGCCGCGTTCGAATCGGTGGGCGCCCTACCTGCGGCGGCTGAATCGCTCGCGCAGGCCCGTGCTGCCCTGGCACGTCTGCGCGCCGTCGAGGAATCACGCTCTACCCACTCCGACTATCCCCCGCTACGCCAGCCGAGTCTGCAAGCTCACGAGCTGGTCACGGGCTATACTTCCGATCTCCAACGCTGGGATCTGGACCTGCCATTCGGCACCCGCAAGGAAATCATCGCGCCGTCTGGCGCAGGCAAAACCACCCTGTTGCGCACGCTCGCTGGCCTAGTTCCCGCGCGTTCTGGTTCGGTTCTTATTTCCGACGCCAACTCCCCCTACTCCCACATCCTCCTCGAAGGCAACGCGGTGGAGCCTCCCAGCGGGATCGTGCGTTTCGTGGCTGAGGATGAGCACGTCTTCTCCACCACGATCCGGGACAACATCGCGGTAGGAAACCCACAGGCCACAGATGCCTTGATCCGTGATGTGACCGATGCCCTGGGGCTCGGCGAGTGGGTGCGCGGCTTGGACGACGGGCTCGATACCGTGCTCGCCGACGGTGACGCCTCGCTGTCCGGCGGTCAGCGCCGCCGCCTCATCCTGGCCCGCGCTCTGGTCTCCACCGCACCCATTCTGTTGCTGGATGAGCCGGTGGAACACGTGGATACCTCCACTCAAAAAATCCTGGATCTGCTTCTGGATCCACAGCAGCTGGTGGGCGAGCTGCCTCAGCGCACGATCCTCATCGTGCACCACCCCCGCAGCTAAGGCGGGGGAAAACGGTGGGCCCTGTGGGGCTCGAACCCACGACCTACGGATTAAAAGTCCGCAGCTCTACCAACTGAGCTAAAGGCCCGTTAACGCTACAGATCCTAGCGCATCGCCGAACTGGCGATGAAACTAGGACCCGTCTACAACCGTCGCGTTCATCCAACGCGAGCAACGTCGGCGCGCTACTTCTTCATGGAGCCCGTCTCCAGGAATCGCGTGTGGAATGCGAATGCCTGCGAGAGGTCGTGCGGGGTAGCCAGCGCAGAGCCCTTGTTCGCGGCTTCCACGTACTCCTCCAGCAGTGGCTGGTACTCCGGATTGGCAATCCGAATCATCTTCTTGACGCGGTCGCGTGGGGCCAGTCCGCGCAGGTCAGCCACACCGCGTTCGGTGATGATCACCATGGCGTCGTGTTCCGTGTGGTCGATGTGCGACGCAAACGGCACGACCGCCGAGATGTCCCCTCCCTTGGCCATGGATGGCGAAATGAACGAGGAGATGAGCGCGTTTCGGGTGAAGTCTCCGGAACCGCCGATGCCGTTCATCACCTTGGATCCAGCGATGTGGGTGGAGTTGATGTTGCCGTAGATATCGGCCTCGATCATGCCGTTGGTGGCGATCAGCCCCATGCGGCGCACCACCTCGGGGTGGTTGGAGATCTGCTGCGGGCGCAGGATGATGTGCTTGGCGTAGTGCGCAGCCTGTTCGTTCATCTTCTCCGCGGCTTCCGGGGACAGTGCGAAGGAGGTGGACGAGGCGACTGTCATCTTGCCTGCGTCGATCAGATCCAACATGCCATCCTGGATGACCTCGGTGTAGGCGCGGATGTTTTCGAACTTGGAATCCAGCAGCCCTGCCATCACGGCGTTCGGTACGTTACCCACGCCGGACTGCATGATGTACTCGTCGTACGCCAAGCGACCTGCCTTGACCTCTCCTTCGAGGAAGTCGAGGAAGTGGCCTGCGATCTGCTTGGAGACGTCATCGGGCGCCTTGAATGGAGAGTTGCGGTCAGCCGAGTTGGTCTCCACCACGGCCACGACCTTGTTGACGTCGATATCGATGTAGGTCTTACCGATACGGTCGCCGGGCTGGTTGATTGGGATTGGCGTGCGGTTGGGCAACTTCTGAATGCGGTAGATATCGTGCATTCCCTCCAGGTCCAGCGACTGCCAGGAGTTGACCTCGAGGATGATCTTGTCTGCGTGGTCCAGGAACTCCACGTTGTTGCCCACGCCGGAAGAAGGGACCAGGTGACCCTCTTCGGTTATGCGGGTGACCTCGATGACCGCAACGTCGATCGGCAGAAATCCATGCTCGATGTACTGCGGAGAGTGAGACAAGTGGATGTCTTGGTACTTCGCGTTGCCCTCGTTGATGGACTTACGCAGGGACGGATCACCCATGTATGGCATGCGGTAGTTGATGGCATCTGCTTCCGCCATCACACCGTCGCAGTCAGGGGCGGTGGAGGCACCGGTGTAGACGTCTACCTTGTACTCATCGCCCTTGCTTTGGGCTTCCTTGGCGCGGTTAGCGATCGCGGTGGGAAGGGCCTTGGGGTAGCCGGCGCCTGTGAAGCCGGACATGCCAATGGCATCACCGTTGTTGATGAATTGAGCGGCTTCGTCCGCGCTCATAACCTTGCTCTTGAGAAGTTCGTTGGCGATGCGTTCAGACATCTTTCCTCCAAAAATTGGTGCTGTTTAGGGTGCGAGGGGTGACCTCGCTGGCACGCGAACTACGCAACTACAGATACATTCATAACTGCATTCCCGCAGGTAGAGCGCTTATGCCTATGTCTGTCACCCTACCTAAATGTTTGGCACGCGAAGTGCTTTAGCCCCAATCTTCCCCAATTATTCTTGCCACACTGGCCAACCTCGCCAGTCAACCTCCCCCGCCGACCCAGTCTATCGCCCTGCCACACCCACACACGTAGATCGCACCACTAAGCCAGCACTTGGGAATCCGCCGCCTGCAGTGTGACAATAGCACCGTGACTACCACCATCTCTTCGCAGGAACCCGCACTACGCATCGGCCCATTCGATTTGGAAAGCCCCGTGATCCTGGCCCCCATGGCTGGGGTCACCAACGTCGCATTTCGCTCGCTGTGTCGCGAGCAAGAACGCGAACGGATGGGCAGCGTGGCCGGTCTATACGTGTGCGAGATGGTGACCGCCCGCGCCTTGGTGGAACACAACGAAAAGACGCTACACATGACCACCTTCGCTCCGGATGAGGACCCCCGCAGCTTGCAGCTGTACACCACTGACCCGAAGTACACCTATGAGGCAGCGAAGATGATCGTGGACGAGAATCTCGCCGATCACATCGACATGAACTTCGGCTGCCCCGTCCCCAAGGTCACCCGTCGCGGTGGCGGCTCCGCCTTGCCTTATAAGCGTCGCTTGTTCGCGAACATCGTCGCCGCAGCCGTGAAGGCCACCGAGGGCACCAATATCCCCGTGACGGTCAAGTTCCGCATCGGCATCGACGATGAGCACCACACTCACTTGGACGCTGGCCGCATCGCCGCCGACGAAGGCGCTCAGGCCGTGGCCCTCCACGCCCGCACTGCGTCCCAGCGCTATTCCGGCCAGGCCGACTGGTCCGAGATTTCCCGGCTGGTCGAGCACATGGATGGCCGAGTTCCCGTGCTGGGCAACGGCGACATCTTCAAGGCCACGGATGCCCGGGCCATGATGGACCAGACCGGTTGCGACGGCGTGGTCGTGGGTCGCGGTTGCTTGGGCCGCCCCTGGTTGTTCGCGGAGCTCTCCGCCGAGCTGCGTGGCCTTCCTGTGCCCTCAGAGCCGACATTTGGTGAGGTCGCCCGGATCATCCTTCGACACGGCGAGCTGCTTGCCGAGCACGACGGCGAGACCAAGGCATGCAGGGACTTACGCAAGCACATGACCTGGTACCTCCGTGGTTTCCCCGCAGGTGGGGATCTTCGACGCCAACTCGCCCAGACATCCACTCTCGCCCAGCTGCGCGAAACACTCGAC
The DNA here is from genome assembly GCF_900232865.1 of Corynebacterium dentalis. Taxonomy (GTDB): domain Bacteria; phylum Actinomycetota; class Actinomycetes; order Mycobacteriales; family Mycobacteriaceae; genus Corynebacterium; species Corynebacterium dentalis. The sequence goes on from NZ_OCTS01000003.1 coordinate 16,439, forward strand.
CCAGTGTGGGATTCCACGGACCTCGCGGAGGACGCCGACGGCGCCCGTGGCCGTCAAGGCTCGCCCGGCAAGGTCATCCTCCCCGAGGGATGGCTGGACGACCCAGAGGACGAAACAGTTCCAGTTGGCGCAGAGATGGCTAATAGTGGCGGATAATTTACGTATTTTCCTGGCGTGAACTGCAATTCTGCTTCTTTGCATGCAACAATTACTCACATGGCAATGCAGCAAATTTAAGGCTAAAATTAGTTATCATGCGTACCGCCTACCGCGAACAGATGGATCGATTCACTCATGACCTCTTGGTTATGAGTGATCTTGTGCGCAATACTATGGCCTCCGCCTCCGAAGCTCTACTCGACGCGGATCTGGCCAAGGCGGAAAAAGTGGTCAGCAGCATCGATGTCATCGAGGAGCTACGCGCCAAGTGCGAAACCGCAGCGTTCGAGCTCCTCGCACTCGAAGGCCCAGTGGCCAGCGACCTGCGCCAGGTAGTCAGCGGAATCTACATCGTCGAAGACCTCGCCCGTATGGCGGCCCTGAGCGTCCACGTGGGCAAACTCGCCCGCAGGCGTCACCCGCAATCCGCAGTGCCAGATGAAATTAAGCCCTACGTCGAAGAAATGTCTCGGCAGGCGATCAACTCGGCGTCGAAAATCAAGGACCTTCTCATCAACACGGACGTCTCCCAGGCAACGGAGCTGGCGGCCGAAGACGATGCCGTGGATGACATCCACCGTCACCTGTTCATCCTGACCACACAGCGGGAATGGAAATACAGCACGCGCGAGGCGGTGGATCTCACACTGATATCTCGCTACCTAGAGCGATACTCCGACCACGCAGTCTCGATCGCTTCCCGAGTGGTGTACATGGTCACGGGCATGCGCCTGCCGGAATACCAAGAATCCGAGCGCACCAAGGAGCAGCAGCAGGCGCTGGAGAGCCAGTTCGACGAGATCTCGCGCCGCTACCAGGACTACTGGGACTAGTTCCCACTCCCCTACTTCCGTGATGGTTTAGCTGTCGCGGTACGCCTTCTCCGCGAAGCTTGCCGCAGCAAGGGAATCTTCCGCTAACTGCTCAGGAGTGCGACCGACATCTAGCTGAATACCCAGCTCATCCGGCGTGAGGGTCTGCAGCATCGCCAGCTGCTCGTGGAGCAGTTCCGGCGGCATGTTCTCTCCGATGCGGTTATCCATGCGGCGGGCCAATACATCTTCCGTGCCATAGAGGTGCACGTAGAACACGGTGCCTTTTGCCTCGCTCAACAGTTCACGATGCCGCTTTTTGAGCGCGGTACAGGCCACCACGGTGGACTTGCCAGCTTCGGCTTGCTCGGTCATCCAATCTCGAACGGTAGTCAGCCAGGCCATCCGCGCTTCCGCATCAGGCATTTTTCCGTCCTGGAGAATGGCCATGTTGCTAGCGGGATGCAGGTCATCCGCTTCCAGAAGTTGGCGGTCGGTCTTTTCCGCGAGTTTGCGTGCCAAGGTAGTCTTGCCGCTTCCGCTGACTCCCATGACCACGATATGCAGTGGTTGAGTTCCCATTGCTTTTCTCCTCACGCGCGCCCAAGGCTCCCGCTCATCTGGTTTCCACGGGTGCCATGCTTCATCTCCCATTGTAGGCAGTCTTAGAACTAGGGAGTACAGATATAGATAAAGGACCCACCGCAAAATAACGGTGGGTCCTTTGTCCAGCGCGGGACGTTAATCGTCTACGCTGCTCAAAGCGAATAATCCACTATTCACCGCTGCTTATTCGGCGCAACGACCGTGCGTAGGAGCTGTAGACCTTATTGGTGCACAGCCCCTAAGCGGGAGGAAAGGAAACGATTTATCCGAAGCGACCGGAGATGTAGTCTTCGGTTTCCTTCTTGTCTGGGTTTTCGAAGATCTTGGTGGTTGGACCAACCTCGATCAACTGGCCGGGACGGCCGGTAGCTTCCAGGGAATAGAAAGCGGTCTGGTCGGACACACGGGATGCCTGCTGCATGTTGTGCGTCACGATGACGATGGTGAACTCTTCCTTCAGCTCATGGATGAGATCCTCCACAGCCAGGGTAGAGATTGGGTCAAGAGCGGAGCATGGCTCGTCCATGAGGAGAACTTCTGGCTCCACAGCAATTGCTCGAGCGATGCACAGACGCTGCTGCTGACCACCGGAGAGGCCGCCACCTGGCTTGTCCAGACGGTCCTTAACCTCTTCCCAGAGGTTAGCGCCACGGAGGGCCTTTTCGGCAACTTCCTTGAGCTTCTTCTTGTCCTTCTCGCCGGACAGCTTCAGGCCAGCAACCACGTTCTCTTCGATGGACATCGTTGGGAACGGGTTGGCCTTCTGGAACACCATGCCGATGGTGTTGCGCACTGCTACGGGATCAACCTTGCTGGAGTAGATGTCTTCGCCGTCCAGCAAGATCTCGCCCTTGACGTGAGCGCCTGGGATGACTTCGTGCATGCGATTCAAGGTGCGCAGCACGGTGGACTTACCGCAGCCGGATGGGCCGATGAAGGCGGTAACGGCCTTTGGTGGGATGTTCAGGTTGACGTTCTGCACGGCGTGGAAATCGCCGTAGTAGATGTTGACGTCGTTTAGGTCAAGGCGCTTAGCCATAATGAACTACTTTCTCCTAAGAGTGGTGACTTGCGGGTTGTTGATGGTGCGGGAGCTAGACCTTGACGGAGAAGCGCTTGGAGACAATTCGCGCGCCAATCATCAATGCAGCCACCAGGATGACCAGGGTCAGTGCGGCGCCCCAGATGCGTTCCAGCACATAAGGGTTGTTGCCGGCGCGGTACATCTGCAGCATGAACAGAGGAAGAGAGTTCTGGTTGCCCTCGAACACATCCCAGTTGATAGCCGGGGTGGAACCCACGAGGATCAGCACAGGGGCGGACTCGCCCATGACTCGGGCCACTGCCAGCATGATGCCGGTGACGATGCCGGACAAAGCGGTAGGAAGAACGATCTTGAGGATGGTCTTCCACTTAGGAACGCCCAGTGCGAAGGACGCTTCACGCAGGTCCATAGGAACGATGCGGAGCATTTCTTCCGTGTTGCGGACGATGATCGGAACCATCAGGAGAACCAGGGCCAAGGCCACTGCGAAGCCGGAGCGGTCGAAGCCCAGGGTGGTCACCCACATGGCGTAGACGAACAGTGCCGCGACGATGGAAGGAACACCGGAGAGGATGTCCACCATGAAGGTGGTGATGCGTCCCAGGAAGTTTCCGTTGGCGTACTCCACCAGGTACACAGCGGTGAAGACTCCGATTGGCACGGAGATCAACGAGGTGACGAAAACCTGGGTGATAGTACCGATGATGGCGTGCACCATGCCGCCGCCAGGCATGCTGTTTGGCTGGCCGGTCATGTCAAACATCCACCAGTCTGCGTTCAGCATGACAGGCAGACCCTTGAAGAGCACCGTTGCCAGGACCCACACCAGTGGGGCCAGGGCAATGATGATGGACAAGTAAATGATGATCTGGGCGATCTTGTCCTTGGCCTTGCGGCTTCCGGAGATATCGACGAAGAGGTTGTTCTTGTTGGACTTGCTTGGAGCTACTGCGTTAGTCATCTTCTCGATCTCCTAAGAATTCTTCGCGACGACAGCACGCGCAGCAGCATTCACCACGAAGGTGAGCACGAACAGCACGAGGCCCGCGGCAATGTAGGCGCCGGCCTTGAGGTCATCGTTGAATTCGGGGGCTGCGTTTGCAATTGCGGTAGCGAAGGTCGTACCACCATCCATCAGGGATCCGCGGAAGCCTGGGGAAGATGCAACGACCATGTACAGGGCCATCGTCTCGCCCAGCGCACGACCCAGTCCCAGCATGGAACCGGAAATGTAGCCGGATAGTCCGAAAGGAAGCACGGTCATGCGGACGACTTCCCAGCGGGTTGCGCCCAGAGCAAGAGCTGCCTCGACGTGGCCCTTTGGAGTCTGTACGAACACCTCTCGAGCCGTCGCAGCGATCACTGGAAGAATCATGATCGCCAAGACCACGCCACCGGTGAAGATGTTGCGGGAGGTGGAGAACGATGGAGATGACATCGGGTCAACGTTGAAGAGGAAGAATCCTCCAGCCCAACCAGACAGCCATTCGAAGAATGGGCCCAGTGCAGGGCCGAGCACCTGGATACCCCAGATGCCGAACACGATGGATGGTACTGCTGCCAGCAGGTCGACCAAGAAACCGAGAGGCTTGATCAGCTGCTTTGGGCAGTAGTTGGAAAGGAAGATAGCCACGCCCAGCGCGATGGGCATCGCGATGACGAGCGCCACTAGAGAAACCAGAACAGTGGTAAAGAACAAGTTCGGGATACCAAACTGCATCCATCCACCGTCATTGGTGTTGTACGCAGTGTCCCAGCGATCTCCATAGGTGAAGAAACTGAGCAAACCATCGCGCAAGCGATCCAGTGCAGGTACCGCGCGAGCGATAAGGAATAGGGCGATGAGTCCGATGATGACGGTGATCAGGATTGCTGATCCCTTGGCCAAAGACTCGAAAATGATATCTCCGGGACGCTTTACGTTACTGCCACCGCCGGAGCGCTGGCTGTCTTCGTTTTTCGGTGCGCCTGCTGCAACGGGAGTTGCAGCTGCAGTGAGGTTAGCGTCTGCTTCTACCTCAGTCTGATTGGCATGTGCCATGTAAGTTGTCCTTTAAGAAAGTTGCGCTACACGAGTGGTGGCGCTTCGTACAACAAGGGCGTGGTTTTTCACACTGGAACCCCCGATGGTCAATTCCATTCGGGGGTCTCTCAGTTCAAGACGTTAGAGAGTCACCTCTCCGAATCTTGGATTACTTCAGAGCCTTTACAGCTTCTTCCAGCTTGGACTTGAATTCGCCATCCACAGGAATGTAGCCCTGCTCTTCCAGAGCCTCATCCTGGTTGTCCAACATGGTGAACATGAAGTTCTTCACCAGTGCGGCGGTGTCACCTTCGTAGCCTGCGGAGCAGACGATCTCGTAGGTGGTCAGAACCAGTGGGTACTGGCCTTCTTCCTTTTCTGCGTACAGCTTCTCGGAATCGACGACCAAGTTGTGGCCCTCGCCCTTGAACTCTGCAGTAGACAGAGCGTTGTTCACGTTCTCAGCGTTGAGCTCAACTGGGCCAGCACCGAAATCGACGTTGGCCATGTTCAGCTCGTCGCGCTCCTTAGCGAAGCCGGACTCAACGTAGGTGATTGCGCCCTGGGTTGCTGCAACTTGGTCAGCAACACCGGTGGAGCCGTTAGCGCCTGCACCCACGCCACTTGGGAATGCCTTGCCCTCGTCCTCCCAGACATCGCCTGCGGAAGCCTTCAGGAACTTCTGGAAGTTGTCAGAGGTGCCGGACTCGTCAGAGCGGTACACAACGTTGATGTTGGTGTCTGGCAGCTCGACGCCCTCGTTGGACTCAGCGATTGCTGGGTCGTTCCACTTCTTGATCTCGCCCTTGAAGATCTTGGCGATGGTCTCGGTGTTCAGGTTCAGGGTGTCTACACCGTTGAGGTTGTAGGCCACGGCAACTGGACCAATAACCATTGGCAGGTGCCATGCTTCGTTGCCACCGCAACGCTTTGCAGCGGTTTCAACCTGCTCGTCCTTCAGTGGGGAGTCAGAACCAGCGAAGTCAACCTGGTTAGCCAGGAACTGCTCCTGGCCGGCACCGGAACCGGTGGCGTTGTAAGCCAGGGTGGAACCGGACTCGGAGAAAGCTGGTCCGAAGACGTTCTCCATTGCGTTCTGCTGGGAGCTTGCGCCCTCGCCGTTCAGCGTGCCGGAGACGTCCGCCATGTCGTAGTTGGACTCACCGCCGTTGCTGTCGCCGCTGTTGTTGTCTGCGTTGGAGCAGCCTGCCAGAACCAGGGTGCTGGCAAAAAGGGCTGCAGCTGCTGCGCCGGAGCGCTTCAGGTTAGACTTCACGGTTTTCCTCCGAAGTTAGTCAGTGTCAAAAAAAGTTGTGGATTACTCGCATCGCGATTGCACATTCTGGTTTCTCCCGAAGCCCAGTCACTTTGAGCCTCTCCGAAGAATTTTCCTATTGAACGCACAGTCGCCTATGCAACGTTTAAGAATCTAACGAGCCTGGATGGACTCAATTCGCACTGAGAATGAACAGAAGGTTAACAACCGTGATCTAGCTGGTCATGCGCCCGAAATTTCTAAAAAGTTTCTTCCGAAGCACCCCCGCGCCCCCACCAACATTCCCATCGAAATTCCCCACTTTGCCCATTTGTTAACCCTGCATTTACCAAATGTGGCCGATTATGAAGAAATTCTCAGGAACGCAGCCCACTATCTACTCACGCTTTTCTCCTCGATAGACCACATCAGTCTGTACCACTTCAAAGCCCAAGTGCTGATAGGTAGCCACAGCAGGTGCGTTATCGCCTTCAACATAGAGTTCGACTAGCCCCGCGCCTTGCTCCAGCAAATACTCAATTCCCACCAGCGTGATGGCTCCACCCAGCCCACGACCGCGAGCCTCGTCCGCCAAACACACCACATATACTTCCCCAGCGCGCTTCCCCTCCGGCTTCTCCATCTGGTCCACGGGAATCTTCGTCCAGTGGAAACCAAGGCACCGCGGCTCCTCAGACACCGGGTCCTCGGCCCACAACATCCATACACCGGCAGGCTCAAACCACGCGGTATTCCGCGCCTCTACCAGCCGCTCGAGATCCCAACCGCCTTGTTCTGGATGCCACGCAAAAGCCTCATTATTAACGCGCACCCACTCTTGATCCACCAGCTCTTCACCGTACTTATCTATGGCAGCAACATAGTTGAGAATCTCTACGTCCTGGCCGACAATGCGCTCCCGCGCCTCCTCCGCACCGCGCTCCAATTCCTCACGTCGTGACGAACCCGGTTCGCAGCTCACCGCCATCTTCAACAGCTCGCGCGTACGCCGTCCCCCCACGGACTCCACGAGCTTCTGCGCCGCCGAACTATCTCCATGAGCCCACACCTCCAGCGCGCCCTCCAGCTGGAAATCAGTGATGGCTCGATCCAGAAGTTCGCGTCCCACGCCGCAATGGCGTCGGGAAGGAGAAACGGCCATCTCCACGGTGGAGGAAGGATCCAGACCCAACACCCCAACCACGTCGTCCTTACTCTCCCCCGTGGACTCCACCGCAACGATATGACGGTGGCCCTGATCCTCCGCAATACCGCGGACAAAAGCCTCACTGAACGCCGCGACGCCATCGTGCTGGCACACCTCCTCCAGCAGCTGATCGATTTTTTCGACGAGCTCAGGATGCTCAGAGAGGTCTCGGAACTTTCGGAACGTCACATTGTTCGGCATGTCCTACTCCAATTCTTCTGGATCTATTGCCTTATAACCCACATTGCGAACCGTCAGGATCACGCCCTCGTACTCACGGCCCAACTTCGCCCGCAAGCGCCTGACATGCACATCAACGGTGCGCGCACCACCGAAGTAGTCATAGCCCCACACGTCCTGCAACAACTGCTCACGGCTATACACCCGACCAGCGTTTTTCACGAGGAAGTGCAGGAGCTCAAACTCCTTGTACGTCAGATCCAATGGCTTGCTACCCAGCCGCGCCACATACGTCATTTCGTCGACCACCAGCCGGCCAATGGCCACCACCTGAGAATCCTCGGCGGTCTCCACCGGCACAGGACGGCGAGTCAACAACAGACGAAGACGAGCGTCGATCTCCACGGGCGAGGCAGAAGGCAACAGAAAATCATCCACAGCCCACGACCCATCCAGCGCGATCAACGACGTCTCCGCAATCGCCGCGACCACCGGCAAATCTTGATGCGCGGCAGCCACAGCCCGGCAGAAATCACGAGCAGCCAACAGATTGTTGCCAGTGACATCAATCACCACCACATCGCTGCCCTCGAGCTGCCGGATCGAAGCTGATTTTGCGGGCACCAGCTGTAACTCATGACTGAGCAGAGGGAGGGAAGACAGCACGTCGGAGGCGTCGGAAGCGTCAGTAACAACCGCTACTTTCACGTCACATCAATCCTCACTGGCCCGCCTTGGGGGTAATAGTTACGCATGCCCGGGAGACAATCCGAGCATGCCTATGAGCGCAACAATACCCGTCCATAGCCTTACTTGAGGTAAAAATTAGATTGATGAGCGCGTCAAGCAAACGGAAACGAGTCCTCTCGCGCATCGCGATTGGATTGGTCATCACCTCTTTCCTCGCGGTGTTGGCCGACAGTCTCGTGGCAGCCCGTACCGAACACGGGGTCTCCCAAACGCTGTACGAAGCGAGCAATCTGCCCACCCCTCCCGCGGTGGAGGTTGCTGGCTTCCCTTACGTCAGCGCCGCTTTTACCCACGAGCTCCCTTCCATCACCGTCACTGCCCAGGACGTGGATGTCCCCGGGTGGGGTTTGATGAGTGTGCAGTCCTCCGCACAGTACGTCACCGTCTCCGCTGAGGATGTGTTCAACGGCACCATCGAGGACTCCCCCTCCCGCAAGGTCTTTACTCGCCTGCAGCTTGATGGCGTGAGCATCGGCTCGCGCATGGGCATTGATGACCTGATGATCCAGAACCTAGAGGACATCTCCCCTCGCGGCGGCTGGGAAACCGAGGCCGTCTTCGAGGGAACACCGAAGGGATTCGCGCAACCCGTCACCGTGGAGATGAAGCTTCGTGTGCGGGAGGGCCGGGTACGATTGTCGCCGGAATCGATCGTGAAGGCGCCAAAGGCGAAAGATAGTTCCGACGCCAGGGTTGCCGAGGATCACCTTCCCGCCATCACCAAGCAAGAGATTCTTGATGCATTCCAGTTGGACGTTGGGGCAGAATCGCTTCCTCTAAAAGGCCAGCCCATCAGGGTCTATGTGGCCGGTGGCAGTGTCTTCATCGAGTCCGAGCAGTTTTACACCTCGGTGAGCATTGAAGATCTCATGCCGTACACGCGTCCGTTGCCCGAGGAAGAAGAGCCGGGACTCTAGAGACCTTTGGTGGGAGTGCCGCGCGGTACAGTGAATGGCATGACTGACAACAGCCAAAACAACCCCGGCCCTGTCAACCCCAACGAGGCAATCGCTCAAGCCGAGGAAAGCGCGAAGAACACCAGCAGTAGGAACCTTCCGGATTTTAATGATCTGCCGATCCCGGAAGACACTGCCAACCTACGCCTTGGCCCCAATCTGCACGATGGCCTGCTGGCCCTGCTACCGCTGATTGGTGTGTGGCGTGGACAGGGGCAGGCCGCCCAGCCCGGCGAAGAGGAGTTCACCTTTGGCCAGCAGGTAGTCTTCGCCCACGATGGCGAGAACCGCATCCGTTATGAGTCCCGCTCCTGGCGCATGGACGATGACGGCCAGCCGCTGGATACGCCAGACCGCCGCGAGTCCGGTTGGTTGCGCATAGGTGAGGACGACAACATCGAGATGACCGTGGCTCACTCCGATGGAATTGTGGAGATCCTCTACGGCAAGCCATTGACCGAGCGCGCGTGGCAGCTGGAAAGCGCGTCCACCATGGTTACCGAGACGGGTCCTGCGGACTTGGGTCCCGGCAAGCGGCTGTACGGTCTGATGCCGAACAACGACCTCGGTTGGGTGGATGAGCGCCTCGTCAACGGTGAGATGACTCCGTGGATGTCCGCACAGCTGCAGCGCGTGGTGGGCTAGTTTCCGGAGAGCTAGGCCTAGCTGTTCCTTTTACTCTCACTGAGGTCTAACTGGTGACAGCTTCCCACATCATCTGCTGGATTTCTTCAGCGTTGTCCGGGTTGCCCAGAACCACGCCGTCGATCTCCTTGACCCGGGCAAAGGCCCGAACGGAGGAGACCAGCCATACGCAGTCGGCCGTGTGCAGGTCGCTAGGCTGCATCGAACGATACCCCACGTCCCATCCCCGGTGCTCTGCCAGACGGAATAGTGCAGCTTGGCTAGTGCCGGGAAGCACTCCCGCCTCTATCGGCGGGGGGACGAGGGGGCGTCCGAACACAGCAATGATGCTGGAGGTGGGTCCTTCAAGGACCTGCCCTTCGTCGGACACGAAGATCACATCGTCGAACTCGCGGGCCTTGGCGTAGCGCAGTGCCGCCATGTTGGCCGCGTAGGACAGCGTTTTCGCACCAATGAGCGCCCACGGTGAGCGCTCCGAGAGGTCGATGCGGAATCCTCGTTCCGCAGTCATCACTGTCACACCTTCGGCGCGCGCCCGCTCGATCTCGCTGCCGATTGGGCTGACGGTGATCCAGCCCGTAGCAGCACCCGTAGACTCCCGGCCTCGGGAGTATACCCAGCGCAATGCGGCTTCTGGCGCGCCCACAGTGTCCTGAAAGTGTGCAACCGCCAGCTCGGTGGCCTGCGCCCACCGCTGCATATCGGGGATATCCAGCTCCAGCATTGCTGCGCTGGATAAGAAGCGCGCTCGGTGCCGTTCCATGTTGTGCACCACCCCGTCGCGCAACATCATGGTTTCAAACACACCGTCGCCGCGGATCGCCGCGAGGTCGTCAGCGAAAACCAGTGGCGCTTCTGCATCCCAAAGCTGCGGGCTCTCTGCGCCCAGTACATCGACGATGGTCTGTCGCGATTGCTGGCTGGCTGTTGCTTGGCTCATGACTCCTCACTCTAGTGGGTTATGTCTTATCCCCCACCTGCCCTATACCTCATTCACCCCAGCTGGTAACAATGGAGATGTGGAAAACGTCACTTCTGCCCACACATCTTCTCCAAACGAAGGCGCTGATGCAGTCGCCTCCGTGTCTCCCGCCGTGGACAACGGCTCTCCCAGCCCTCTGTTGTCCCATGTGCCCGGTGCCAGCAATGAGGCCGATGGGCGCACGCTCAATGTCGCGTGGCATTACGGGAAACCTCTGGTAGAGCAGTCCCGAATCACCTCATCCAAGCCCGGTCTGGTGGATCGCTGGGATCGCGTTGCCATTCTGATCAGCGGCGAGGAAGCCGCCACGTGGCTCAATACCTTGATCTCGCAGAAGGTCAATGCGATCCAGCCTGGTCAGGCCACATGGGGTTTGAACTTGGATATCCAGGGCAGGATCCTGCAGAACTTTGGCATTTCCTGTTTGGACGATTCGAGCCTGTTGCTGGACGTCCCCGGCGAGCAGGCCGATGACCTCGAGGATCACCTCACCAAGATGATTTTCTGGTCCCAGGTGACCGTGCAGCGCTTGGAGCTGGTTCAGCTGACCATCCTCGGTGAGGATTTCAGCGCCGTGGGGCTCTCCGGATCCGATCAAGCCCGTGGAGACGCGACGGAAAGCTACCGAACCAGGATGCTGGGAGATCTCCCCGTCACCGATTATTGGGTGCCTCGCGATCAGTTGCTGCAGCGTTGGGATGAGCTCACGCAGCGCGCCCAACCTGCTGGTTTGATGGCCTACACTGCACTTCGGGTGCAGGCTCGCGAACCAGAGGTCGGCTTCGATACCGACGAAAAGACGATCCCCCACGAGGTCCCCGCCTTCATCGGAACCGACATCTCCGGCGCCACCCAGCGCGAAGATATCAATTCCGGCCCCACCGCAGTTGCTGTCCACTTGAACAAGGGATGCTACCGCGGTCAGGAAACTGTTTCCCGCGTGCACAATCTGGGCCGCTCCCCACGCGTGTTGGTGTTGCTGCACCTTGATGGCTCCAAGGGTTCTTTGCCGGACGTGGGCGCAAGCGTGCAGGCCGGTGGCAAGGTTGTGGGTCGTGTGGGCACCAGTGTGCACGACGCAGACTTCGGCCCCATTGCGCTGGGGCTTATCAAACGCTCAGTGCTGGATAAGTTAGCCAAGGATCCCTCCTCCGTTCCTCCTATGACCGTTGACGGGGTGGATACAGCAGTGGATCCTGAAGACATCCGAATCGATGATTCTGCACGTCCTGGGCGCCAAGCCATCAACGCCTTGCGCAAAAATTAATTAAGGTCCCGCTAGCTGCTTATTTTCGCTGTTCAACCCCACGTACCCCAGCTACTGCTGGAGTACGTGGGGTGCTTAAGTCTGCCCACGTTTCGGAAAACTGAGACCGTACCCGCTATGGTGTACAACAGGAAGAAGCTCATAACAGTTTGTGGATGGTCGCTCCCCGCGCCATCCCAAGGAAACGCAAGGGGGTCAGGCCATGGGTCGCGGCCGTGCCAAAGCTAAGCAAGCTAAGGTTGCCCGTCAGCTGAAGTACAACACTCCAGAAATGGATCTGGAGAGGCTCCAACGAGAGCTCTCTGGTGATTCGGATCGGGGTGACCAGTCTTTTGATTCCGTAGAGGAAGATGAAGAGTGGGACGAATGGAACACCAGCAACTGACGCACCTGCTCGCGCTGTAATTAATTACAGGGAAGCTCCCACCCTGAACCACGCGGATTAAATTCCACGGTTTTCACGGCGGGAGCTTTTTCGTGCCCGATTCCTGCAGGCACGAATCCTTTTCCGCTAGGCGCGCTTGTACTCGCCGTTCAGTACCGCACCTTCGGCGCCGTCTTCAGCTGGGCGAACTTCGCCCAAGCGCCACGCATCGATGTGGCGGGCAGTCAGCATAGCCAATGCGCGCTCGGCATCGTCTTCGGCAACTACCGCCACCATTCCGACGCCCATGTTGAACGTCTTTTCCATCTCTTCCTGGTTAACCTGACCCAGGCGAGCGATGGTGCGGAACACGGGCGCAGGAGTCCAGGTGCTGCGGGACATTTCTGCGGTCAGGCCGTCGGGGATCACACGAGCCAAGTTGGCTGCAAGTCCACCACCGGTGACATGCGCGTAGGTGTGCACTTCGCACTCGTTGGCCAGGTCCAGGCAGTCCTTGGCGTAGATACGGGTTGGCTCCAGCAGCTCTTCCCCGAGGGTGCGTCCAAAGTCCTGCACGAATCCATCGAGTGGAAGGTTGTGCATGTCCAGCAACACGTGGCGTGCCAAGGAGTAGCCGTTGGAGTGCAGGCCCGAAGAGGCCATAGCGATGACCACGTCACCTGGGCGAACCTTGTCTGGCCCCAAAACCTTGGTCTCTTCCACCACGCCGATGGCGGTGGCGGAGACATCGTATTCGCCTTCCTTCATCAGTCCAGGGTGCTCAGCAGTTTCGCCGCCCAGCAGTGCACATCCGGCATCCTCACAACCATCGGCAATGCCCTTGACGATGCTGGCGACGTGCTCTGGCACAACCTTGCCAATCGCGATGTAATCCTGCAGGAACAGCGGCTCAGCACCACACACCACGAGGTCATCCACGCACATGGCTACCAGGTCGCGGCCGATCGTATCGTGCTTGTCCATCGCCTGTGCGACAGCCAGCTTGGTGCCCACGCCGTCAGAAGCGGCAGCCAGCAGTGGCTTGTCGTAATCTCCCAGTGCAAACAGACCGGCGAACCCGCCGAGCCCTCCGCGCACCTCGGGGCGAGTGGCCTTCTTGGCGAGTGGGGCAAACAGCTCCACGGCGCGGTCGCCTGCCTTGATGCTCACGCCAGCGGATGCGTAAGAGGCGCCTTGCGAGTTCTGGTTTTCAGTCATGTCAGTCCGTGGTCCGTTACAAGTAGATGGTGTTTGTAATAAGGGTGATGGGCATGTGAGCAGGCCCGTTGGCTGGAGGGCTACTGCTCTACGAATTCTTCCAAGGGCTCTGCGTTTTCGCAGGATCCGTTCTGCCGCTGCATGGCCCGCACCAAACCCGTGTTGGGATTATTGGTGGGCATCCCCAGTGGGAAGTTGCCGTCGAAACACGCCGCGCACAACTCATCATAGGGCTGGCGGGAGGCTTCCACCATGGCTTCGGTGGAGACGTAGGCGAGGGAATCCGCGCCGATTTCCTCGCAGATCCGTGCCACCGGGTCATCTTGTTCCACCGTGTTGGCGATGAGTTCCTGTGGGGAGGCGAAATCGATGCCGTAAAAGCATGGCCACTTCACCGGCGGCGACGCAATGCGCACGTGCACTTCCGCTGCTCCCGCGTCTCGTAGCATCTTGACAAGCGCGCGTTGCGTGTTGCCACGGACGATCGAATCATCCACCACGATCAGCTTCTTGCCTTCAATAACGTGGCGCAGCGGGTTGAGCTTCAGGCGAATGCCCATCTGGCGGATAGTCTGCGAGGGCTGAATGAAGGTGCGTCCCACGTAAGCGTTCTTCACCAAGCCTTGAGCAAAGGGGATGCCAGAGCCCTGGGCGTAGCCCACCGCAGCGGGAGTGCCAGATTCCGGCACGGGGATAACCATGTCGCCATCCGCAGGTGCTTCCTCGGCCAGCTTGCGTCCGATCTCCACGCGGGTCGCGTTGACGGGCTGCCCCTTGATCACGGAATCCGGACGGGCGAGGTAGACGTACTCGAATACACAACCCTTAGGGCTGGCGGAGGCGAAACGACGGGACCGCACGCCGTCTGCGTTGACCACGATCAGCTCACCAGGCTCCACATCGCGAACGAACTTCGCGCCCACAATGTCCAGCGCGGATGTCTCCGAAGCGATGACCCAACCACCTTTGTCCAACTGACCCAAGGACAACGGACGAATGCCACGCGGATCGCGCAGCGCATAGAGGGACTCACCGTCGGTGAAAGTCAGACAGAATGCACCCTTCACGTGTGGGAACAGCTCCATCGCCGCTTCCTCCAGCGGGCGATCCTCCCGCGTGGAACTGGCCAGCAGGGAGCACATCACATCTGAATCCGAGGGGTTCGTCTTAGGATCAACAAGTCCCAAACGCGCGGCTTCTTCGGTGAGCTCGCGGTGATTGACCAAGTTGCCGTTGTGCCCCAAAGCCACGTCCACCCCATCCGGGCTCATGCGGAACATGGGCTGAGCATTCTCCCAACCAGCGCCGCCGGCAGTGGAATAGCGAGTATGACCGATAGCCACATGGCCCCGCAACGCATCTAAAGATTGCTCATCAAAGACTTGACTGACCAAGCCGAGATCTTTAAACACCAATACTTGGTCCCCATTGCCCACGGCAATACCTGCGGCCTCTTGACCGCGGTGCTGCAGAGCATAGAGACCGTAATAGGTGAGCTTTGAGACATCTTCCCCCGGAGCCCATACGCCAAAAACTCCACACTCTTCGCGTGGGCTGATTTCACCCAGGTCATCAAATGGAGAACTCTGGGTAGGGAGCGTGCTCACGCCGTGTCCATCCAAATGGCCATTGTCCTGCTCATTTGGGTAATTCATCTGGCGTGCTCGCAACGATTCCTGGCTGTTCGTGTTTGCCACACGTCACACACTACTAGTCCACCCAGACAATCCCAACCGCCATCTGCCCCAACGAGTCATCGAGCGAAACGAAACAGAGGAAGATACTCCTGCACCTCGTGGGCTCGAGTGCCAGACAGTTCAGTGTTGGCGACGGATAAAGAAACCTCACCCACCGCCAAACGCAACCACTCGCGCGGCTCGCACTCCACCACGTTGGGCGGGGTTCCGCGCCGGTGCTCCGGACCCGCAACACACTGCACAGCAGCGAAGGGCGGGACTCGCACCTCCACACTATGACCAGGTGCAATATCACCCAAGACCTGCACAGATAAGCGCACAGCCGCGGCCACAGAAGCACGCGGCGGCCGAGGTGCGTCCGGCTGCACAACCCACTCCAGGACCTCGTTCACAGCCTCGCGCGCAGCAGCGGACAACTCCGGCCCAGTCTTGCCTTTCTTCATTCCCCTAGGCTACTCAACGCGCAATTGTTCAACAGGCTAGGATGGATTGGTTCTCTTGTGGACCACCCACGCAAGTCACAGCGAAAGGTCGGAAAGTGGCCGAAACAGCCCCTAACGAAAACCAGCAAGAAATGACCGCGGCTTACCAAACCGAACGCGCTGCAGACGTCACCTTGCGCTTCCTCGCAGCTCCCACCGACGTGCTCATGGCCGGCGCCAACGGCGTCCACGGCGGCCGCGTCCTGGAATGGATCGACAAGGCAGCCTACGCCTGTGCCGTGGGCTGGTCCCGCTCCTATTGCGTGACTGCCTACGTGGGCCACATCCACTTCAACCGCCCCATCCCCTCCGGCCACATGGTCGAGGTGCGAAGCCGCATCGCCTACACCGGCAACTCCTCGATGCACATCGTCAACGAGGTCTTCTCAGCCGATCCTCGCGAGGGCATCTTCACCCGCGCCTGCGACTGTCTGGTGATTTTCGTGGCAATGACCGAGGACCGCAAGCCGCAGACCGTGCCCAAGTACGTGCCGCAGACCGAAGAGGAAAAGCGCGTCGCCGATGCCGCCCTGTCCCGTGTGCAGCTGCGCAAGGCCATCGAAGAGGAAATGCTCAAGCAGACCTACACCAAGGATTCCACTGCCCCAGAGCTCACCAACCGATTCCTGGCCAAGCCAACGGACGTCAACTGGGGTGGCAACGTGCACGGCGGCACGGCCATGCAGTGGATTGACGAAGCAGCCACCGCCTGCACCATGCAGTGGAGCGGCGAACGCACCGTGGCCGTGTACGCCGGCGGTATTCGTTTCTACCGCCCGGTGCAGATCGGGGATCTCGTAGAGGTCGACGCCAGGATGATTCGCACGGACTCTCGCTCCATGTCCGTGATCATCCACCTGCGCGCGGGAGACCCCCGTGACGGCCGGGAAAACCTCCCCGTCGCCATCCACGCATCCTTCACCTACGTGGCCACGGATGTGGACGGCAATCCGCTGGAGGCACGCCAGTTTGTGCCAGAGACTAAGGAAGACAAGCGTTTGGAGCAGCACGCTGTCAAGCTGCGTGAACTGCGCTCTAAGTACCAGCCACGGCCGCTGGTGACGCCGATGCGGGATGATTACAAGATCACGGACTAGTTTCTTGCAATAAAAAAGCGCCCCGCCTCAGCTTTCCAGCTGGAGCGGGGCGATTCTTACGCGGTCAAGCAGCTACTACACCGCGGAGTTGCTGCCCACCGCGTGGGAGAACAGCGCTGGCAGCGTGGAAGTCCACACGTCACGCAGCTCGGTCACGCTGATGGCCAGATCCAGTCCCGTGACCTTATCCTCGCCGCTCCCGGTGACGGCGCTTGCCTCGGCGGGTTGTCCCAAGTCCGTGTCCAGAGCTGCGCCCTGGCTCAGCGGCTGCTGTGGCATCGCCTCAGTGGACAGACGCACCATTGGCTCGCCTTGGAGATCCTCTGCACCGGTGATGCCCAGCCACGTAGCAGTCAGCTCGGCACCTGCCAGTGCACGCATGACCTCGCCGTAGTTCTCCGGAGCAACAGCCAACAGCACGCGGGACGCGGTCTCAGAGAACAGCGAGACGAAAGCCGCCTCTGCCGCGGTACGGCCGCCCGCAGCCTTCACGATCTCCTCGAGCTCAGCACGGCGCTCAGCGCTCATTGGCTCGCCCTCACCCTGGCCAGTCTCTTCAGCTACCAGCTCGTCCATGGCGGCAATAGCCTCCGCAGACTCGAGGTGTGCGCTGTAGTGCAGTCCCAGCAGCGGGTTCACAGTCAAGCCACGATCGGACTGAATAGCGAACTCTGCCAGTGCCTGAGACAAGCCACCTTCTGACAAGTCGTGCGCCGCAGCGATGCTGCCACGCAAGGAAGCGATGGTCTCACCCAATCGCTTCTCAAAGTCCAAGTCCACCTCGGGTGGCATACCTGCCAACTCGTTGTGGATAGCCTGCTGCCAGATGGATCCGCCCAGCTCATCCTTGGTCTCCGCACCGGCAAGAATCAGGTGGTAAGCCTGCTCATCGCCCTGCGCGAGCTTCTGCGGAATACGCGTGGAGACGTTGTCGATGGTGCCCAGAACGGCGATGACTGGCGTCGGCAAAATAGGAACATTGCCCGTCTGGTTGTAGAAGGACACATTGCCGCCCGTAACCGGAGTACCCAGCACGGCGCAGCCGTCGGCCAGCCCACGCACGGCCTGGCTGAACTGCCACATCACACCGGGATCCTCGGGGGAACCGAAGTTTAAGCAGTTGGACACAGCAGCCGGCGTAGCACCGGAAACAGACACGTTGCGGTAGGCCTCAGCCAGTGCCAGCTGTGCACCGCGACGCGGATCCAGGCGAGTGTAGCGACCGGACGCGTCCGTGGCCACAGCGATGCCGCGGCCCGTCTCCTCGTCGATGCGCAGCACGCCGGCATCCGCATCCTTGGCCAGGATCGTGTTGCCGCGCACATAGCGGTCATACTGCTCGGTGATGTACTCACGAGAGCACAACGCCGGGCTGCCCAGCATCTTCAGCCACTGATTGCGCAGCTCCATGACGGTATCCGGACGCTGCAGGCCTGGATCGCGCTGGATGGCGTCCTGATCCGCAGGGCGGGCCACAGGACGTTCGTAGACGGGACCTTCTTCGGCCATAGTGCGCGGTGGTGCGTCCACCACGACCTCGCCCTGGTGCTCAATGACCAGGCGCTCGGTGTCCGAAACGTAGCCGATATCCGACGCAATCACGTCCCACTTCTCACACACAGCCATGAAAGCGTCCACGTTGTCCGGGGTGACCACGGCCATCATGCGCTCTTGGGACTCGGAGCTGAGGATTTCCGCCGCGGTCATGTTGTCCGCGCGCAGGTGCACCTTGTCCAAGTCGATGTGCATGCCGCCATCGCCAGCTGCTGCCAGCTCGGAAGTTGCACAAGATAGGCCAGCTCCGCCGAGGTCCTGAATACCCACCACAACGCCAGCGTTGTAGAGCTCCAAGCAGCACTCGATGAGTACCTTCTCTGCGAACGGGTCGCCCACTTGCACGGCAGGAAGCTTGCGCTCTGCACCCTCCTCGAAGGAAGCGGAGCCCAGCACGGACACGCCGCCGATGCCGTCCAGACCAGTGCTGGATCCGAACAGGATCACGCGGTTGCCGGTACCGGAGGCAAAGGCCAGCTTGAGGTCATCGACCTTTAACGTACCCACGCACAAGGCGTTGACCAGTGGGTTACCGGCGTAGGAAGCGTCAAAGACAGTCTCGCCACCGATGTTGGGCAAGCCCAGGGAGTTGCCGTAACCGCCCACTCCAGCCACCACGCCGGGCAGCACGCGCTGGGTATCGGGAGCATCCACAGCGCCGAAGCGCAGCTGATCCATCACGGCGACTGGGCGCGCGCCCATGGCCATGATGTCGCGGACGATGCCGCCCACGCCCGTGGCAGCGCCTTGGTATGGCTCCACGTAGGACGGGTGGTTGTGGGATTCGACCTTGAAGGTGACCGCGTGGCCGTCACCGATGTCAATCACGCCGGCGTTCTCGCCGATGCCCGCGAGCATCTTGGACTTCATTTCCTGCGTGGTGGTCTCACCGAAGTAGCGCAGGTGCACCTTGGAGGACTTGTAGGAGCAGTGCTCCGACCACATCACGGAGTACATGGCCAGCTCGGCATCCGTGGGGCGACGGCCGAGGATCTCGCAGATACGGCCGTACTCGTCATCCTTGAGTCCCAGTTCCAGATAAGGCTGCTGGGCAGTGGGGTTCTTCTGGGCATCAGCGACTGTGTCGTTGTGAACCATGAAAGTAGTGCTCCTTTATGCCTTTTAGGAAGAGACCAGGGAGGTCAGGACGGAGGTGAACAGGCCGAGCCCATCGGTGGAGGGTCCGGTCAGGTCATCAATTGCATGCTCTGGGTGTGGCATCAGGCCCACAACGCGGCCGTTTTCGCTGCAGATGCCCGCGATGGAGTTGCGGGATCCGTTGTGGTTTTCCTGGTAGCGGAAGACAACGCGGCCTTCGCCTTCCAGGCGCTCGAGGGTTTCCGCGTCCGCTTGGAAGCGGCCTTCGCCGTGCTTGGTGGGGATGTGGATGCTGCCACCCTCGGCGATTCCACTAGTCCAGGCCGTGTTGGTGTTCTCCACGTCCAGGTAGATATCGCGACACACGAAGTGCAGGCCTTCGTTGCGAGTCACAGCGCCGGGAAGCAGACCAGCTTCCTGGACGATCTGAAAGCCGTTGCAGATGCCCAGAACGGGAATACCCTTGCGCGCGACCTCCGCTACGGACTGCATGGCCGGAGCGATGGATGCGATGGCTCCGGCGCGGAGGTAGTCGCCGTAGGAGAATCCACCGGGTACCACCACGGCGTCCACTTTCTTCAGATCAGCGTCTGCATGCCACAGCTCTACGGCTTCGGCGCCTGCGTAGCGCACTGCGCGGGAGGCATCAACATCATCGAGGGTGCCGGGGAAAGTAATTACGCCAATGCGTGCGCCCACTTAGGCTTCTCCTTCAATCTGCACGTCGTATTCTTCGATGACCGTGTTGGCCAGCAGGTTCGCCGCGACCTTCTCCAGGTCTTCGCGGCTCACCTCGCCGTCAACTACCAGTTCGAATCGCTTACCCTGGCGAACATCGGCGATGCCTTCCACACCGATGCGTCCCAGTGCGCGTACAACTGCCTGTCCCTGAGGGTCGAGGATTTCCTGCTTTGGCATGACATTTACGACGACACGTGCCATGGATTTTTTGCTCCCAGCTGTGAGGATAAGTCCACTTTGATGGTTAAATACTCGCCTATCCTAACACCCGTCGAGACAGGCTCCTCCCCCGCCGCTCACCCGCTGGTAACGGGCTGGTTATTAGGCCACCGCAACCCGGTGCTGGGCTACGTAATTGTTGTAGGGCTGCGGTTGGTAGCCCTGGTGGAGCAGGCGGTCGGCGATGCGCAGGAGATCCTTCGTGGTGTTGCCTTTGTCCGCCTTGTTGGCGTTGATGGACAGCCGAATGTCTGCTCCGCGACGGGCCATGCGGTCTACCGCGGTGGAAACATTCCTGCGCCACCAGCGTGCAGCGCCAAATCCGTCACCGAAAGCCAGCACGCGCACGTGGTGGCGCTCTCCGGTGCGCAGGTCGCGAATTCCGTAGGCATCAGCCGCCGCGTCTAGGCCCTGGTTGCGGGCCGCGTCCATTGTTTCTTCCGACGCCATCCACTTGTTTGGGGCAAACACCTGTGGCTCCAGCCCCAGCACAGACAGCTGCCTGCGGGCTGCGGTGATGCGCAATTGTGCTTCGTGCTTGCCCAGGCGGTGGAACTCTCCGTGCGTATCCGGCGCTCCGGCGCGGCTCAGTCCCATGCCACCCAGCAGGATTTCGTGCTTCTGCTCGCGGGACTCGTGGATGAATTCTAGTGCTGCTTCGTCTGCCTGCAGCTTCCATTCTGGTGCCTGCGCTGTCACCACGAGTCCCGCCTGAATCCCCAGCTCACGCAGTGCATCCCGCATCTCTTCTGCCGCGGGAACGGTATCGCGGTGGATGCCCGTCAGTGTCAGCATGAGTTGCGGGTGGTCGCTTGCGTGCCTCGTCATGGGTATTGACAGTGCACACCTCAAGTAAACGGCAGGTAACCGTTAGTTGTCTCCTGCCCTAGCCTGCGTTGAATTCTTCAGAACAAGCGGTCTAGCGCAGCAGCTCTGTGGCACCCATCCGGTCGAGTTCCCACGCGGTTTCGAACGCGGACTGTCGCCAGGCTTCGTAGCGCCCGCTGACTCCGCCGTGGCCGGAGGTCATGTCCGTCTTCAACAAGACATCGGCACCAGCCACTTCGCGTAGCTTCGCGGTCCACTTGGCGGGTTCCACGTAGAGCACGCGGGTGTCGTTGAGTCCGCAGATGGCGAGAATCGGCGGGTAGGTGTTATCGGCTGAGATATTGTCATACGGAGCGTAGGAGGCCATGTAGTCATATACCTCCGGGTCCGCGTAAGGGTTTCCCCACTCGTCCCACTCGGTGACCGTCAACGGCAGTTCTGGCTTCAACATGGTGGTCAGCGGGTCCACAAACGGAACGATGGCCTCGATGCCCGCGAAACGATCGCCGGCTTCGTTGGCGATCGCGCCCATCAGGATGCCTCCGGCGGATCCGCCTTCAGCCACCATCTGCTGCGGCGTGGTCATGCCCTGCTCAATCAGGTAGTCCGCCACGTCAATGAAGTCCGTGATGGTATTGCGCTTATGCAGCCCCTTACCTGTGTCATACCAGACTCGGCCCATCTCTCCGCCGCCGCGGATGTGCGCAATGGCGTAAACCACCCCACGGTCCAGCATGGACAGTCGGAACAATGAGAAACCGGGATCCATGCTGGCCTCATAGGCGCCGTAGCCATAGAGCATCACTGGGTTGGTTTGGGTGAGATCCACGTCTGCGTGATGGATCAGGGAAACCGGCACGTCCACCCCATCGCGTGCCGTCACCCACAGCCGTTGTGCACGATATGAATCCGCATCAAACGGGGTGCCGTCCGGTGCGGGCAGCACTTCTTGCTGCTTGCGCAGCACCCGCTCGCCGGTCTCCAGTGAAATATCGAAGATCTGCGGCGGGTGGGTGAAGCTGGATAGGCCCACTCGCAGTACTGGCGAATCCCACTCCAGGTTGCCCATGGCGTTGACCCCCACTAGGTCCTCGGAGAACTCCACCTTCTCAAACTCGCCCAGCCCTTGGGCTGGCTCCAGTTTCATGTAGTACAGCGTCTCCACCGCGTTCTCGCGCACCTCCAGCAGCAGGTGATCGGAGAACACGTCCACGCCCTCCACACGCACGTCCTCGCGGTGCGGAACCAGCACGGTCAGCTCGTCCAATGAGGTGACCTCGCCCACCGGAGCGTAGCCCACCTCTGAATTGGCGCCGTTCTTGTTGTGCACGATGAACCAGTAGTCAGCACCGTCGATCACCACGTGATCCGCGCCGTATTCCACCCCGCTCTCCCGAGGCAGCAGCATCGTCAGCTGCGCATCCTCGGCCTCCAAGTCCAAGAAGTGCACCTCGGAAGTGATCTTGGAACCGCTGAAAATCATCAGGTAGCGCTCGGATCGGGTGGTGCCCACGCCCGTCCAGAAGTGTTCGTCTTCCTCGCGGAAGATCAGCTCGTCCTCATCCACGGAGGTGCCCACGGTGTGCTTCCACACCTCGTGCGGGCGCCAGGCTTCATCCACACGCTGGTAGTACAGGGCATTGATGCCCACCCAGGTAGCGCCGTAGGACACTCCGGCGATCTCATCCGGAAGTTCCTCTCCCGTATTCAGGTTCCGAATCTTCAGCAGGAAGCGCTCGTCGCCTTCGGTATCCACGGAGTAGGCCAACAAACTGCCATCGCGGGTCACGCTGGCGGCACCCAGGGAGAAAAAATCGTGGCCCTCTGCCTCGACGTTCGCATCGAAGTACACCTGCTCATCGTCAGCAGCGTATTCTTGATGGATCTCTGGTGGCACCCAGGCGTTTGCGTCGAGAACAGGGATCCGGCACATCTGCCCGTAGGACTTGCCCTCTTGCGTCCGGGCGAAATACCAGTAGTTGCCGGAGCGCACGGGCAGGGACTTATCGGTCTCCTGGACGCGGGCCTTGACCTCGTTAAACACCGCATCCTCCAGCGGCTTGAGGTGGCTAGTGCGGGCTGAGGTGTACTCATTCTCCGCGTTCAAATACGCGCGAACGTCTGGGTTGTCCTTGTCCCGCAGCCACTCGTAATCATCGGCGAAATCGCGACCGTGGAAGCTGCGGGTAAAAGGAACCTTCGCGGCGACGGGTGCTGTGGGTGCAGAGTCTAAATCCATAACAGCCGATCGTAGCCCGTTGCTGGACAGCCTTACACGCAGCTCCCGATCCAATCGGAAAAGCGCAGGCCGGAGATCTTTTCATAGGCCTCGACATAGCGGGAGCGGGTAGCTTCCACCACGGAGCCGGGCAGTGGTGGCGGTGGGGTGCCCTCCTTGGGATCCCATCCGGACTTTGGTCCGGTGAGCCAATTGCGCACGTACTGCTTGTCAAAGCTCGGCTGGACCTTGCCCTCGGTGTAGCTATCGGCAGGCCAGTAGCGGGAGGAATCGGGAGTCAGAACCTCGTCTGCCAGCACCAGATTGCCTTCCTCATCCAGGCCGAATTCCAGCTTGGTATCGGCCAGAATCACGCCTCGCTCCTCGGTCAGCGCAGCGGCCTTGGAGTAAATGCGCAGCGTAGCCTCGCGCATCTCGTTGGCCCGATCCTCGCCGAGGGCGTCAACGACCTTGTCGAAGGAGACGTTCTCATCGTGGTCACCGATCTCCGCCTTGGTCGCCGGGGTGAAGATGGGTTCTGGGAGTTTCGACGCCTCGGTCAGGCCCTCCGGCAATTCAATGCCGCAGACAGTGCCGGACTCTTGGTACTCCTTCAGGCCGGATCCCGTGAGGTAGCCCCGAGCCACGCATTCAAAAGGCAGCATATCCAGCTTCTTGCAGACCATTGCGCGACCCAGCACGGAGGCAGGAATGCGCTCGTCATCTAGTTCGCCCACGAGGTGGTTGGGGAATTCGATCTCGTCGAAGAAGTAGGAACTCATGGCGGTGAGCACTCGTCCCTTGTCGGGGATCTCGGTCTCGAGCACGAAGTCATAGGCGCTGATGCGGTCTGTGACCACCATCAGCAGAGTGTCGTGATCGAGTTCGTAGATTTCGCGCACTTTACCTGCGGAAAGGTGCTCGTATATACAAAGTTCCGGACGCATGGGTAGCAAGTGTAGCCCTGTCCATGTCCAATGACTATTCGGGCACCCACAGTGCGGAAAATCCTGCCGAATGCGCACGATACGGGCAGTTAGAGAATGTCACCCGGGGTGTACTCGGCGGCTGCCTTATTGCGCGTCACAAAGTCAGCCACCCGGCGCAGTACCTGATCCACCTGGGTTTCTGCGGCGCCGATGAAGGCATGGCGGTCAGACAGTGCGTTTTCCAGGTCTCCCTTGGTCATCGGCAGGCGATCATCCGCTGCCAACCGATCCAGCAGGTCTTGGTCTCCGCCATTTTCGCGCATGTTCAAAGCCACGCCCACGGCGTGATCCTTGATGACCTCATGAGCGGTCTCGCGTCCCACACCTGCGCGCACCGCGGCCATGAGAATGCGGGTGGTGGCCAGGAACGGCAGGTAACGGTCCAGCTCGCGTTCGATCATCGCAGGGAAGGCGCCGAACTCATCCAGCACGGTCAGGAAGGTCTCGCACATTCCGTCGAAGGTGTAGAACGCATCCGGCAGCGCCACGCGGCGAACCACAGAACAGAACACGTCGCCTTCGTTCCACTGCGCTCCAGCCAGATCTGCGGTCATGGTCAGATAGCCGCGCAGCAGCACCTGCATGCCGCCCACGCGCTCACAGGAGCGGGCGTTCATCTTGTGCGGCATAGCGGAAGAGCCAACCTGGCCTTCCTTGAATCCCTCGGTGACCGTCTCGTTGCCTGCCATCAAACGGATGGTCATGGATAGCGAGCTCATCGCGGCACCAAGTTCCACCAGCGCGGAGATGGCGTCGAAATCGAGAGAACGAGGATAAACCTGCCCCACCGAATCAAACACGCGGCGGAATCCCAGATTGTCCGCGATGGAACGCTCGAGCCCGGCGAGCTTGTCCTCGTTGCCATCCACTAGATCCAGCATGTCCTGCGCGGTACCCATGGGTCCCTTGATGCCACGCAACGGGTAGCGATCCAGCAGGTCCTGGATGCGGTTGAGCCCCAGCATCAGCTCATCCGCCGCAGAGGCGAAACGCTTGCCCAGTGTGGTGGCCTGCGCTGCAACGTTGTGGGAACGGCCTGCCATCACCAGTGACTGGTACTGCCCGGCGCGCTTACCGATGCGATTGAGCACCGCAATGCCCTTATCGCGGGCCAGTTCCAGGGAACGGTAAACCTGCAACTGCTCCACGTTTTCCGTGAGGTCGCGGGAGGTCATGCCTTTGTGGATGTGTTCCTGACCAGCCAGCGCGTTGAATTCCTCGATGCGTGCCTTCACATCGTGGCGGGTGACCTTTTCCCGCTCGGCGATGGATTCCAGATCCACCTGATCCAGCACGTTTTCGTAGGCGGTAATCGCCTCGGCTGGCACGTCCACGCCGAGTCCCTTTTGCGCCTTCATCACGGAGATCCAGAGCTCGCGCTCCATGATGATCTTGTCCTCGGGAGACCAAATGCTGGTCATTTCCGGGGAGGCGTAGCGGTTGGCAAGGACGTTGGAAATCTTCTTCTTAGGCTGCACGTTGGCCATTATCCCACAAAGCAGGCGCGTCTCGTTACCCGTCTGCGTGCGGGCGACCGGTTAGCTCTGGCAGGTCGGGCACCAGAACAGATTCCGGCCTTCCACTACCCGTTCCGCGACCTCCGTTCCGCAGATATAACACGGTTGACCTGCGCGTCTGTAGACGTAGACCTCTCCCCCGTGGTCGTCTTTGCGCGGTTGCCGCCCCATCGCCTCTGGGGTGTGTTCCTCGCGCACAGTATCGATGCGCCCTGCGGCCTCGCCGTCTTTCATGAGCGTGACCAGGTCTGCCCAAATGGCCTTGTTTTCTTCCGACGCCAACTCCGCGCCCTCCCGCTCCGGCGAAATGCCTAGCCGAAAGAGCACTTCCGCGCGATAGATGTTGCCCACCCCGGCGTAGAACTTTTGGTCCATCAAGAGCGAGCCGATGGTCCGGCGAGTGCGCGAGACTTTGTCCATGACCTCGGCCAGGGTCTGTTCATTGGCTTGGTCGCTTCGCAACGGATCCGCGCCCAGCTCGGCCACCGCGATGTCTTTTTCTTCGTCGGTGATGAGCCGGCACCATTGCGGCCCGCGCAGGTTTGCGGCGAAAACGTTGCCCCACGTGCACATATCCTCGCCGCCTTCGGCGTCGATGCGGTGCACGTGGAGGCGTACCTGGCCTACGGGCGGCCCCGTTTGATAGGGCTCGATGTGGAAGGTGCCAATGAGCCCTAAATGGATGTGCACAATGTGCTCAGCTGCGCGTGCTCCGGGCTGCGCTCCTGCAGAGAAGTCCGGCACGTCAAAGTCCAGGAATAGGTGCTTTCCCCAGGCTTCGGCTCGCGTCAGGCGGGAACCGTTGAGCGCCGCAGCTTCGCGGGCGAACCGTCCCTGCGGAGAGGTGACGCGCAGAACCTGGCCTTGGAACTCACGATTGAGTTCGCGGGCCAGGCGATGGATGAGATGGCCCTCAGGCATCGACGCTGATCGCACCCCTAACTGCAGGCAAAGCGATGTCCGTGCGGAAGTGTCCACCGGGCAAGGTGATGTTCTTCAGCTCGTCATACGCGGCCTCGCGAGCCTGCTCAAGGGTAGCGCCAGTGGCCACCACGTTGACCACGCGACCGCCAGCGCTGACCAGGCCAGAACCGTCCTCAGCTGCCTTGACTCCCGCCGCTCTCACGCCACGGGACTCGCTGCCCGGATCTGCTCCCGTGATCGGGGTGCCGGTGATGGGCGATTCGGGGTAACCCTCAGCAGCCAGCACCACGGTCAGTGCGTAGCCGTCCTTCCACTGCAGCGGCTCCAGCTCGGCCAGGGTTCCGGTGGCCACCGCGTTAAGCACACCACCCAGTGGGGTCTCCAGTAGTTCCAGTACAGCCTGGGTCTCTGGATCGCCAAAGCGACAGTTGAACTCCACCACGGAAATGCCCTGCTCGCCCCAGGCCAGTCCGGCGTACAGCAGACCGTTGAACGGCACGCCGTCTTCCACCATCTGCTTAGCCACCGGGCGTACAACTTCATCGACGATGCGCTGCGTGCCGTCCTCCGGCAGCCAAGGCAGTGGGGTGTAGGCACCCATGCCGCCGGTGTTGGGACCTTGATCGTCATTACCCACGCGCTTGTGATCCTGGGCGGGCAGCAGCGGAACCACGGTTTCGCCATCGACCAAGCAGAACAGGCTGACCTCTGGGCCATCGAGGAAGCTCTCCAGCAGCACGGGGTTTCCGCCTTCGTGGACAGCCGCGATGTGCTCGCGGGCTTGGGAGTAATCGTCGGTCACTACTACGCCCTTACCTCCGGCTAGACCATCGTCCTTGACCACATAATGAGGCCCAAACTGCTCTAGGGCGGCGTCGATCTCTGAATCAGAAGCGCCCATGGAAACCGGCAACGCGCGTGCGGTCTTGACCCCGGCGCGCTCCATAACGTCCTTCGCAAACTTCTTCGAGCCCTCGATCTGGGCGGCCTGTGCGGACGGACCAAACACGGCGAAGCCCGCGGCGCGCAGCTCATCAGCAACTCCGGCGACCAAAGGAATCTCCGGACCAATCACCACCAGATCGGCCTGAATATCCTTGGCCAAATCTACCGGATCGCTCTGCGGATGCAGCGTGGCAACTGCACTCATGCCCGCATTACCAGGGCTAACGTGAACCTCCGTCACCTGGGGATCGCGGGACAAGGAGTAAGCCAAAGCGTGCTCGCGGGCACCGTTTCCGATCACAAGTATGCGCATGAATAACAGTGTAGCGTCACCGCTTTCACCGGCCACGTCAGCGCAATGTAGCTAGCATGGGTGAGCATGACGAGCGTATTTACCAAAATCATCAACGGCGAACTCCCCGGACGTTTTGTCTACCGCGATGACAAGGTCGCTGCGTTTCTCACCATCGAGCCCGTGGCCTACGGACACACCTTGGTGGTACCGATCCAAGAAGTGGACAAATGGACGGATCTGGACGCAGAGACCTGGGCGCACTGTAACTCGGTTGCGCAAAAGGTCGGCGCGGCAGTGATCGATGTGTTTGGCTCCGAACGCGCCGGCTACCTCATCGCCGGATTCGATGTGCCCCACACGCACATCCACATTTTCCCCGCCAACGACATGTCCGGATACAGCTTGGCCAACGCCATGAAGCCGGACGAGACCGACGATGCCGCGATGGACGAGGCCGCCGAGAAGCTCCGGGCCGCTCTTTCTTAAACCGAAGATTGTTTTGTGACTGACTCACCACGCCCTGGATCGCGTCACCAGCCGAAGGATTCGGACGTATCCGACGTCGATCCTGCTCAAGTCGATCCTGCTGACCTCGATACCGCCGACATCGAGGACGCAGCCGACGATGACGAATGGCTGCATGCCGAGGATATCGGCAACAATTCCCCCTTCGATGACCCGGATGACGATCTCGACGGCGAGATCGAAGGCGAACTGGACGGCAGCGTCGACGAACGCGAAATGGCCGAGCACCTCGGCGGCGACGATGCCCTAGTGTTGCGGGAAGGGGAAGCAGATTCAGAAGCTGCTTCCCGTGGGCTGTTCTCCCGCTTGGGCAGCGGCATGGCTTCCACCGGCAAGTTCATCTGGGATATTCCCGGCAACTTAGGCATCAACCGCAGCAATTCACCCCAACTCCGCAGGGAGCCTGCGGATGCCCCACTGGGCGCCCGGCAAGTATCCCACGGCTACGCGGACGACTTGTGGCAGGCCCGCCCTCCCCTGCACCGCCCATATCCGGTCATCTTGATCCACGGCACCATCAGTTCAAAGAACGTGTGGCAGAACTTAGTGCTGCGCTTGCGGGCCGATGACTTTGTGGTGTTCTGCCCCGATTACGGAGTACACGGAACGCAAGATATTCCCACGTCAGCAGCCGATGTGGGCGCGTATATCGAGCAAGTCATCGCCGCCACTGGAGCACCCCAGGTGGACATCGTGGGCCACTCTCAGGGCGGGCTGCTGGCGCGCTACTGGATTAATGAGATGGAAGGTGAGGATTACGTCCATCACCTCATCACTTTGGGCGCGCCACACCACGGCACGTCCCTGCTGGGCATGCTCGGCGGCCTGCTCACCAGTGAGACCACACAGCGCATGGCCACCGCCATGGTTCGTCGCATCTTCGGCCCCGCGGGCATGCAACAGGTGATGGGTTCCGCACTGCTGGAGACGCTGGCCGCCAGTCCGGATACACGACCGGACATTATTTACACCTGCTTTGCCACGCTGAATGATTCCACCGTGGTCCCGCCCGATCAGGCCTTTTTGGAGGGCGAGGGAACACGCTCGGATGGCTCTCCCCGAGTGAAAAACGCCTACCTGCAGGATTCCGGCATTCAGAGGTGCCGGCACGAGGAACTGCCCAGCAACCCCCACGTACAGGCTTTAGTCCAAGAGACGCTGCTGGATGGGTTAGAGCATGACCTGGACTGGACCGAAGACAGCTAGCTGCTGGCTGCTAGCTGCCGGTTTCCCCGCTGCCCTCGGCCGATGATCACTGACCTGATTCGAGAGAATCTTCAGACACTCGTGGCAACAAGATGCGGAAGCTCGTTCCTTCGCCTTCGGTGGAATGCACCGTGATGCTGCCGCCATGCTGTTCCACCAGGCCCTTCACGATGGACAGACCCAGCCCCGAGCCGCCGGAGGCGCGGGAGCGCGAGACATCTGGCCGGTAGAAACGATCAAACAGGTGTGGCAGATCCTTTTCCGGGATTCCGCGCCCGTTGTCGCTGACCTCCACGATCAAGCTGTTTGGTACCACGTCTGTATCGGTCCGCAGCACCACGGTGGTCTCTGCTTCCTCTCCCGCGTGGCGCATGGAGTTGGTCAGCAGGTTGCTGAGCACTTGGTGCAGGCGAGCGGAATCGCCGACCACCACCGGCACACTTCCCGATTGGTTGCGCACGTTCACCACCCTGCCGGGGAAGGCTGCGCGCGTCGACTCTGCGGTTTCCAACGCCACCTCGAGCATGTCCACGCGATCACTGCGCATCGGCCTGCTCTCGTCCATGCGCACCAGCGCCAGCAAGTCTTCCACCAGCAGGCTCATGCGGCCGGCTTCTTCGGAAATCTTGCCCACCACCATGCCCGCATCGTCGGTCGCGCCGGAGGTGTAGAGCTCAGCGTATCCTCGCACGGAGGTCAGTGGGGTGCGCAGTTCGTGGGAGGCGTCCCCGATGAATCGGCGCATGGAGGCCTCAGATTTGCGGGCTTGTCTTTCCGACGCCGCCACTGTCACAAATGCTCCTTGAATCTGCTGCAACATGCGGTTCAGCGCTTCAGAGAGCCTGCCCACTTCCGTGCGTGGCGAACCCTCAGGAACGCGCTGCCCCAGCTGCCCGCGGGAGATCAATGACGCCGTGTATTCCACTTCATTCAACGGCTTGAGCGCGCGTCGCACGATGTACATGCTCAGCGCCATGACGCCTGCCAGCAGAGCGATTCCCAGCATCAGCTGGAAGAACACGAGCCGCGCCACGGTGTGCTCCACATCTGCCAGTGGGAGCGCCACGATAGTTACGGTACCGTCTGAGTTTTGCACGCTGGCCGCCCGCCACGATGACAAATCCGCTGATCCTGCCCGCGCCGGAACGGTTCTCGGTTGCCCGGGCTGTGTCAGCGAGGAGACCTCTGGAAGGGAATCCAATACAGAGTTAAAGGATTCCACCGAGTAATCGCCGTCTACCACCCGTACGTAGAACTCACTGGGAGGCCGCTTGGGGCCGTCGTCGCCGGGGACGGACGTCTGCTGTTGTGGCTGTTGCGTCCCGGAATCGATGGTCTGGTGCGCCCACGTGTTGGTCGCATTAGTCAGCTGATCATCAATCTGCTGCACCATCACGTTTTGCAGGGTGGTTGTCACAGCCACGCCAAAGACAGTGAGGCCGAGCGCTGTCAGCAGTCCAATCACCATCACCAGCGACACGCGCAATGGCATGCGGCTCAGGATGTGCCGCGAGAACTTTCTCTTAGGACGCTCCTGCGTATCGGGACGTTCCTGTTCAGGGTTAGGAGAAAACACAGTGAATTATGTCCGAGTAGATCCTGGCTTAAGCCCGGGGCTTACGCAGCACGTAGCCCACGCCTCGGACAGTGTGGATGAGGCGAGGCTCGTCCGTATCGATCTTGCGTCGAAGATAGGAAACATAGCTCTCTACGACGTTGCCGTCTCCACCGAAATCGTAGTTCCACACGTGATCGAGGATCTTGGACTTGCTGAGCACAACCTCCGCGTTCACCATCAGATAGCGCAGCAGCTTGAACTCGGTGGGGGAAAGATCGATGATCTCGCCGGCCTTGGTGACTTCGTGCATGTCGTCATCGAGGGAGAGATCCTCGTAGGTGATGACGCTGGACTCCACTTCTTCCTCGGGAGTCACGCGGCGCAGGATGACGCGCAGGCGGGTGATGACCTCTTCGAGGGAGAAGGGCTTGGTGACGTAGTCATCCGCACCGATGGTCAGTCCGTGGATGCGATCTTCCACGCCATCCTTGGCCGTAAGGAAGAGCACGGGAGCCTCGTGGCCTTGGGCACGAAGCTTGCTGAGGAGGGTGAACCCGTCCATGCCCGGCATCATGACGTCCAGAATGAATGCATCTGGCTGGTACGCCTTGGCCAGCTCGAGGGCATCTGCCCCGTTGTCTGCGGTCTCGACGTCGAAGCCTTGGAACTTGAGGCTGACCTTGATGAGGTCTGAAATATTGGCTTCGTCGTCAACGACGAGCACCTTGACTGGCTGAGTATTGGGCGTTGTCATGATGTCATTGTGACTCACCCCAGTCCGGTTTGTCTGAATGGTCACTGTACGTTTCCTGTGAGAGATGGACCGGATAGTTTTCATAACGTTTTGATAAACTTCATGCGCGTCTCTCCTAAAGAATTCGCACTGTTTAACCAGCAGGCATACAGTATTCGCATGAGCAATTACATCGGCACCCACCGTCGTCCTAGCCGTACCGGTCGACGTGCAGCCTCTTTCGGCATCGCCTTCCTCGCAGCTTCCAGCCTCGGCAGTGGAGTTGCTTCCGCACAGCCCGCACTTCCCACCATCCCCGGAACGTCTCCGCAGGAGCTGAACCAGGCTCGCGAGAACTTCAACAACGGCGTGCTTGGTGTGCGTGACGGAGCAATCCGCGATACTAACAACCTCCCCGATGAAGCTCGCGTTCCTGTGCAGCAGGGCATCGATGACACCACGAACTTCGTGGCCCCCGGTGCGCTGCAGAAGCGCGAGGATGCACGCATTGCCGCACAGCAGAAGGCCGATGCTGCTCGTGCGGCCGCCGCAGCTGCTGCCCGCGCTCGGGCGAACAACCCTTGCCCTCCGTCCGCTCGTGCATGTGTGGACTTGGCCAACAACCGCACCTGGCTGCAGAACAACGGCAAGATCACCTACGGTCCGGTGACCATGTCCCATGGCAAGCCGGGTCAGGAAACCCCTCGTGGCAACTTCACCGTGCAGTACAAGGTGCGCGATGAGGTCTCCCGCGAGTTCAACAACGCGCCAATGCCTTTCGCCACCTACTTCACCAACCGTGGCCACGCGTTCCACCAGGGAACCACCAACACTCAGTCCGCTGGCTGCGTGCGCATGAACCGCGCTGACGCCGAGTTCTACTTCAACAACCTGAACCCAGGCGACCGCGTTTTCATCTGGTAGTTTCTTCTGCCACCCCGGGCTTTAGTGGGCGGCTGTTAGTCTGGATTTCATGACTACCAGCCACAACACTTCCAAGCTCCCCTCCTCGATCTCCTTCCGCCCTGCGCGGGAAGCGGATCGAGGTTTTTTGTTGGAGATGTTCCGCGAGGCGGACACGTGGGGTGAGGACAAGGATGTCTCGGACTCGTATGCGCAGGACGTTGTTCTTTATGTCGACGCCTGGGACGAGAATCAAGGAGGCGTCATCCTAGAGGAAAACGGTGAGCCAATCGGCGCGTCCTGGCTACTCAACAAGACCGACGATGAGCATGCCGCCGGCTTTGTCTCTGCAGACATCCCCGAACTGGCCATTGCGCTAGCCAAGGGCAAAACTGGCGGCGGTCTCGGCGGAAAGCTGCTGATGGCGGCCGTGGAAGTGGCTCGAGATAAGGGCAAGCCCGGTGTGAGCCTCGCGGTGGACTTGGGCAATGATCGCGCGTTCCACGTGTACGAGAAGCTGGGCTTTGAGGATCGCGGGCTCAACGACGACGAGACGTGCCACGTGATGCTCTACGACTTCGCGAAGCACTGAGCTGAAACAACTAGCCTCAGATAAACACACAAGAACCCCAGGCAGAAACTATGTTCTACCTGGGGCTTTTGAGCTGGAGACGAGACTCGAACTCGCAACCTACGCATTACAAGTGCGTTGCGCTGCCAATTGCGCCACTCCAGCGTCACCCGTGCACTTTTAACGTGCTTAGGCAGTCCAAAGATTAGCAGTGTGTGCGGGGCTTCCACCAATTCGCCCGCCCC
This sequence comes from Corynebacterium dentalis, assembly GCF_900232865.1. Lineage (GTDB taxonomy): Bacteria > Actinomycetota > Actinomycetes > Mycobacteriales > Mycobacteriaceae > Corynebacterium > Corynebacterium dentalis. Next base: position 50,253 of record NZ_OCTS01000003.1, read on the forward strand.
CTATTCTCGTGTCTCGTCCAACATGTACGGTAAGGGCGTGGTTAGCAAGATCAAGGATGTAGTCCGCAAGGGTGCGGACCTCATGTTCTCCGGTAATAGGGCGACGATCGACGCCATACGCATGGCGCCGCCCCCTTCTCCCTTGGCCCCTATCGATTTCACCGATACCGCCAAGATTCACGCGGTGATGGACTTGGCCGCCCGCATTGGCGACCTGCTATTGGCGGCGGGCACTGGCAATTCGGATGCCAAAGCCCAGATCAAGGGCATTACCGCCGCGTACGGTCTGCACTACGTTCACGTGGACATCACGCTGAACACCATCACGATCTACGCCTACTATGACCAGTCCAAGAATCCCGCGTCCACGTTCCGCGTGGTGCACAGCCTAACCACGGACTTCTCTCGGCTCACCGAGGTGGATCGGCTCGTCCGTTCCATCGTTCGCGGTGGTGTGCAGTTGGAAGAAGCGCAAAAGATTCTCTTCGAGATCGAGGTCTCCCCGCTTCCCTACCGCAACCGTTACGCCTTGGGCGCGTGGGGATTCTTCGCTGGTGCTGTTGCACTGTTGCTGGGCGGTGGATGGGCCGTAGCTGTCGTGGCCACGTTCACCACCATTTTCACGGTGTTCGTCAACGCATGGCTGGCGTCGAAGTCTCTGCCGGTGTTCTTCCAGAACTTCATCGGTGGCTTCATCGCGGTGATTCCTGCTGGCGTGGCCTATCGCCTTGCGGACCAAATTGGCGTGTACTTGCCGCCTTCGCTGGTGGTCGCCTCCTGCATCGTTGCCTTGCTGGCAGGTTTGACTCTGGTCCAGGCCCTGCAAGACGGCGTGACCGGTGCCCCCGTGACGTCTTCCGCCAGGTTCTTTGAAACTTTGCTGCATACGGGAGGCATTATCGCCGGTATCGGTACCGGTATCCAAGTGTCCACGGCCTTCGGTTTCTCCCTTCCACCACTGGATACTTCGCAAACTGTCGGCGCCTTCGGCACCACCACCGTTCAGATCCTCGCCGGTGCCGCGGCCACGGCGTTTTTCTGTGTGGCGTGTTTTACCGAGCGTCAAGCCACAATCGTCGCCTCAGCCGCTGCACTGATCGCCAGCTTTTTCTACTACCTGTTCATCGACAGTTGGGAACTCACCAGCGTTGCCGCCGGTGGAATCGCGGCGATTAGCGTGGGCTTTGCCGGTGGTGTGTTGTCCCGTCGTTTCATGATTCCGCCGCAAATCACCGCCGCCGCGGGCATCACCCCGTTCCTCCCCGGTCTGGCTCTCTACCGCGGCATGAGCTCGATCCTCAATGATCAGTTCGTGGTTGGTATCTCCAACCTCGCCATCGCGCTGGCAACCGCCACGGCATTGGCCGCCGGTGTAGTTCTGGGTGAGTGGACGGCGCGCCGTATCCGTCGCCCTAATCTGCCTCGGATGCGCGAGATCGCCATTACTCCACGCATGACCAAATCTGGCCGCGTGCGCCAACCACTGCACTGGCGTAAGCGCCAGGAAAAGGGCTCGCAGTCACTGTGGCAGCTGGACGCCCAGGTCGCCGAACGTGAAGCTCCACTATTGGAGGACTCGGCAGATGAGGACTCCGAAGCGGAAGGGGCAGAGTATGGCGTCGGCGGAAAAAAGAACGCCGACCCGCTAGAGTAGGATGGTTAGCAAGACCAGCAAGTAGAACCACAGAAACAAGGGGATGACACGTGCCGCCGAAGGTCACCGATAACCGCACCGCCAACACCGAATCACTGCACGCGGTGGAGGCGGAGACTGCAGAGGCCGCTCAGCGAATCGTCGCCACGTACTCGGAAGACTTCCTCGATGCTGTCACCCTCATGTCCATGCTGGGTGTGGAGCCAGAAGGTCTAATCCACCGCAAGGTCGTCGCGGACTTGGCCGCCGAAGAGGAAGAGGCCAAGAAGACCACCCGCAAGACCACCAAGAAGGCAGCGAAAAAGGCTGCCAAGAAGACGGCGAAGAAGGCAACTAAAAAGGTCACCGCGAAGAAGTCCACCGCCAAGAAAACCACCAAGAAGGCGGCGAAGTAAGCCGCAGATAGGCACGCGCTGCACCGTGACTGATCAGCCAGAATCCACTGACCACGCGTCCGCACCCGGCGCTGCCGATTTTGTTGTGGTGGCCAACCGGTTGGCAGTGGATCGCGCGAAAGATCCCAAGACCGGAGAACAGTCCTGGACGCCGTCGCCCGGAGGGCTGGTCACCGCGCTACGCCCGGTACTGCGAGCCAACGACGGCGCGTGGATCGGCTGGCCCGGCACCACCGACCGCGTGGAAGATTCGGACATGCCCACGGTGGAAGAGGCAGGCGGTCTGCGCGCCATCCCCGTCAACCTCACCGCTAAAGATTTTGAGCAGTACTACGAGGGCTTTTCTAACGCCACACTCTGGCCGCTGTACCACGACCTGATCGTCCCGCCCCGCTTCGATCGTGACTGGTGGGAGTGCTACCAAGAGGTCAACCAGCGCTTCGCCGACCAAGCCGCGCGCACCGCTGCCCAAGATGCCACGGTGTGGGTGCAGGACTACCAGCTGCACTTGGTTCCGCAGCTGCTCCGCGACCAGCGTTCCGATGTGTGCGTGGGCTTCTTCCTGCACATTCCTTTCCCCAACCCGGAGCTTTTCCGCCAACTGCCGTGGCGCGACGAGCTACTCAAGGGCACGCTGGGCGCGGATGTCATCGGTTTCCATACGCAGGACAGCGCACGCAACTTCCTCGATACGCTGCGCGCGCTCGGCCACGAGGTCTCCACCGACGACGATGCCGATGCCGCTGAGTTCTTCCACGGCGCGCGGATGCCGGAGGATGGCTGCATCGTGGGGCGAGTCGCCCTCGAGGATGGCCGCACCGCGAAGATCGGGGTATTCCCCATCTCCATCGATTCCGCACAGGTTCAGCAGCAGTCCATGGCCGCAGAGACGTTGGCTGCGACCACCCAGCTACGCGCTCAACTGGGCTCGCCGAAGTACCTGCTGACTGGCGTGGATCGTTTGGACTACACCAAGGGCATCCTGCACCGATTGCTGGCCGTGGAATCCCTGCTGGATTCCGGCCAGCTGGATCCGGAAGACATCGTGATGGTGCAGGTGGCTACCCCTTCTCGCGAGCGTCTGGATGACTACCGCAAGGCGCGCGAAGAGGTGGAGAAGGTGGTCTCCCGCATCAACGGAAACTACGGCCAGCTGGGCCGTCCGCTGGTGCACTACATCCACCACGGCCTACCGTTTGCGCAGATCGTGGGTTTGTATGCCGCCACGGATATCATGCTGGTCACCGCCATCAAGGACGGAATGAACTTGGTGGCCAAGGAGTACGTGGCCAGCCATGCGGATGGTAGCGGCGCGCTGGTGCTCAGCGAGTTCACGGGTGCGGCCACGCAGCTCACACAGGCCTATCTGTGTAATCCTCACGATAATCAGTCCATTTGCGATGCGATTGTCCGCGCGATGGAGGAGCCCAATGAGACTCGCCGCGAGCGCATGAAGGCCATGTGGGAGCACGTGGAGGTCAATGACGTGAACCATTGGGCCAATACCTTCCTGCACCAGTTAAAGGAGGCACGTCAGTGACAGTCCTGGGTACCCGGAGGTTTCGCGGAGCGAGCGCAGTGGGCTTGCTCGCCGTGAGTGCATTGGGTCTTTCTGCCTGCGGCACTGACGAGGCACCGTTGGGTTCCACGCAGTGGCAAGTCACCTCTGTGTTCGACGCAAGCAACCGGCCGCACCAACTCGCCGAATCTTTGCAGGGCCGTTCTTTCCTAGTTTTCGGTGAAGATTCCTTCACGGGGGCAAGCGGCTGCATTTCGCTGAGCGGGGACCTGCAGTGGAACGAGGACGCCTCCGAGATGTCCATTGGTGAGGTGCACTCCGAAGAGTTCGGCGATGCTCGGTGCGTGCCGGGTGACGAGGACGTGGCGGATCGCCTCAGCTCGGTTCTGCGCGATGGCACCCTACACGTGTCTCGCCCCTCGGACACTTCCCTGCGGTTGCAGCGCGTGGATCCTGATTCACCGCAGTGGCAGGCCACCGGTTCCGTAGAATTCATCAGCGGCGCGTAAAGTTCACCGCGCTGTTGCCTCACCACACCATTTTCATCTGTGAAGGAGCACGTGACTGTGCTATCTGCTGCTGACGTTTCTTATCTCGCCGAGGTTCCAGAGTTGCTGGTCGCCATGGATTTCGATGGCACCTTGTCACCTTTTTCTGTGGACCCGTTTAACTGCCGTGCGGTGCCCGGCGCGATGGATGCGTTGCATACCCTGGCTGGTTTGCCGGGTACGTCGGTGATGGTCATTTCGGGGCGAAACATCGAGTTGCTTTCCGCTGTCACGGAGCTGGATGCAAGCAGGAGCGCGCAGGCTGCCCGGGGTGGCGATGGCATCATCCGCATGGTGGGCAGCCACGGCGCTGAACCTGCGGATAAACCTTTGGTCAAGCTCAGCGATCCGCAGCGGGAGCTGCTCAGCCAGTTGGCGTTGTTCGCTGAGCAGCAGGCGCAGCGGGATCCGGGCATGTGGGTGGAGCGCAAGCCGGTTGCTGTCGGTCTGCACACTCGCGGGGCCAAGGATCGCTTTGTGGCGGTGACTGCGGCGCAGGAGTATCAGGATTTCGCCCTGGATTGTGAGGGGGCGAAGGTCACGGTGGGCAAGGACATCGTGGAGGTATCGGTGGTCTCTGCAACGAAGGGCGGCTACGTCTCCGAGTTTGTGGCGCAGGCAAACCCAGGCATCGATGCAGTGGTTTTCGCTGGTGATGACACCACCGACGAGACCGTGATGAACATCCTGCGCCCTGGCCAGGACATCGGCATCAAGGTCGGCGAGGGCGAGTCCGCAGCTACCCGCCGACTGCCAGATCCAGAGGCCGTCCGCGATTTCCTGCAACAGCTGGCGCAGGCCCGCGCCGCTCGCGGCTAGATTGGCGCGAAGCTACTCGGTAGCCCCTGTTCGTGGTGCACCGATCGATTCTCCGTCCATCACGGACGTCTCCAGCAGGATCCTCGTGGCCCCCGTGCCCGCCCCCCGTTTCTTGATGCGCCCGGTGTGTTCGTTGTGTGTTTGTTCAATGTTCGACGCCAACATTTCCCCGCTGGACCGCCCCTTATCCTTGGACGGCTGACGGACGGTGACGATGCCCCGGTTGACTGCCTGCGGAATGCCATCGAATCCGGTCACGGACAGATCCCGCGGGATCATGCCGCCGCGGCCTTCCACCACGTCGGCTACGGCCAGCGCCATGGAGTCCACGGTGCATATCACTGCCGTGAGCTCTGGATGTGCATCGAGGAGCTCCTCGGCCGCGCTACGGGAATTGTCCTGATCATTGATGTGCCGCTCCACGATGGGCACATTGTCCTGCGAGATCCCGGCCTCTGCCAGCACGGCGAGAGCTCCTTCGATGCGGGAGCGCTGCACGTGCATCTTTGCGGTGCGCAGCCGTTCTGCGGATACCGGGCCGTTGTTGGGGGTTCTATCTAAGCGGATGCACAGCATGCCGATCTTGCGGTGTCCAGCATCCACTAGCCGCTGCACCACGGGCTGGATCGCTTGGCCATCGTCGATGCCCACGTAGTGGATGCGATGAGCATCGGCGGGCTGATCGCAGATGACGGTGGGGATGTTGCGTCGAACAACGGCCTCGAGGAAAGGATCATCCTGCGCCACCGAATACACGATGAACCCATCTACGCTGGCCTGGTTGATCAGCTCTGCGGCGCGATTCGCAGAGGTTTCGGGATCCACGCCGGCCGGGATGAGCAGCATAGAGGCGTTCATTTTGCTGCAGGACTCGGAGACTCCGGCCATGAACTCCAGAGAGGCTTGATCCTCGAATGCGTAGGTGAGCTCCTCAGTGAGGAGAACGCCAATGGCTCCCGCGTGCCGGGTGCGCAGCGAACGCGCCGTGGGATCTGGACCGGGGTATCCCAAGCGCGTGGCGGTGTTGAGGATTTTCTCCCGCAGCTCTTCAGATAGCTGATCCGGCTTGTTGTACGCATTGGAGACGGTGGTTCGAGAAACGCCCAGCTCAGCAGCGATGGAGGCGAGGGTGCCTCGGCGGGCGGATCGATTCATGGTCTCTAGTCTATGGCGTGGCCGGACAACGTGCCCACGAGGAGGAGGTTTGTCTTTAACAGCCTTAATTGACAATGGTTGTCAGGTTACTTAATCTCAAGATCATGAAACGCTCACTTGCTGCACTCCTTGGCGCTACCACCCTCACCCTGGGCCTGACCGCCTGTGCCGAAGGCGGATCCAATGACAGCCCCGCAGACGACGGAAAGATCTCCGTGGTGGCTTCCACGTCCATCTACGGCGACCTAGCCAAGGCTCTGACCGATGGCAACGACAAGGTGGAAGTGACCTCTATTTTGTCCTCCACCAACGACGATCCCCACGAGTTTGAGCCCACCGCACGCAATATCGCGCAGATACGCTCCGCAGACCTCGTGGCGGCTAACGGCGCTGGCTACGATAACTGGCTGACCGATAACGTCAACGAATCCGTACCCATGGTGACCGCCGCTCCACTTGCCGAGGCGCATACCCACGATCACGGAAACCACGATCACGCCGAAGACGAGCACAACCACGCTGCTTCTGGTTCCGAGGAAGACAGCGGCGCCAATCACTCCGGCCATAACCACGGCGCGGCATTCGCCGACGATCCGCACATGTGGATGGACATGGACAAGGTCAACGAGCTCGCCGAGGGCTTGGCAGAAGAGTTGCACAAGCTCGATGACTCTTTTCCGGAGGACGCAGAAAGCATCACCTCCAAGACCCAAGACTTCACCGAGCGCGTGGATCAGCTGCCCGCAAGGAACTACATGCTCACCGAACCCGTGGCCTCTCACCTATTGGGCGAATCTTCTCTTCATGACGTGACCCCCAGCGGGTTCGCAGAAGCAGTGGCCAAGGAATCCGAGCCCTCTGCCGCCGATATCGCTGCAGCACAGAAAGAGATCTACGACGGCCACGTGGATTTCCTGGTCACCAATACCCAATCCCAAACCGCAGCGTCTCAAGAGCTGATCCGCGCGGCAGAAGAAAAGAACATCCCGGTGGTCAATATCAACGAGACCCCAGACTCCGGCGATGACTACTTTGACTACGTCAATCACTTCATTAAGGACCTGGAAAAGGCCACCGAGTAGCACCAATTCTCCACCGGCGTAGATTGTTTAACCATGCCTTTAACTTTTCGCGATGCAGCGGTGAAGCCGCTGTGGAGTGACCTCAACTTGGGGGTCGCTCCCGGCGAGTTCCTCGCCGTGCTCGGCTCCAACGGCGTGGGCAAGTCCACCTTGCTCAACGTCGCCCTTGGCACCCGCTCGTTGACGCACGGTTCCGTTCAGGTGGACGGGCCCGTTGGCTACATTCCCCAGCAGCGGATGTTTGATCCGCAAACTCCCCTGCGCGCCAAGGACCTGGTGGGGCTAGCGCTGGCGCACGGAGTGGTGAAGAACCGGCGGCCATCTGCTCACCAGGTGGCCGCGGCACTGGAGCAAGTTGGCGCCACAGGGCTGGCTGATCTTCGCGTGGGGGAACTGTCCGGCGGACAGCAGCAGCTCATTCGCCAAGCGCAGGCTCTGGCAAACGATCCACGGGTGCTGCTGTGCGACGAGCCTTTGCTCTCCATGGATTTGCGCGCGCAACAACGCACCGTTCACCTACTTGACCAGCGCAGACGTGAGCATAACACGGCCGTGGTGTTCGTCACGCACGGCATCAATCCCATTTTGGATGTCACTGATCGCGTCCTGTACATCACTCCACACGGACACGTTATCGGCTCGGTGGAGGAAATCATGACCTCCGAGACTCTCTCCGCGCTCTATCGCACCGAGGTAAAGGTTCTCAACGTCGACGGAAAACTGGTGGTCGTATGAGCGAGTTTCACACCGGATCCTGGTGGGCTGATACGCAGATGTTGTTGGGCATCGACTTTGTACAAAACGCCATCCTCGCGGCACTCTTGCTGGGCATCATCTCCGGCGCCATCGCGCCGCTGATCGTCATGCGCAAGATGAGCTTCATGGCCCACTCCACGGGTGAACTCGCACTGATGGGCGCCTCCGCCGCACTGTTGTTTGGCTTTGGCGTGAGCTGGGGTGCGGTACTCGGCGCGGTGCTGGCAGCACTCGTGCTGACGGCGCTGGGAAACCGCGAGCAAGATGCCATTGTCGCGGTGGTGCTGAGCTTTGGCATGGGACTATCCGTGCTGTTTATCCACCTCTACCCCGGCCGTTCCACCGAAGCGTTTAGCCTTCTGACCGGCCAGATCGTGGGCGTTTCCAACTCTTCACTGGGCGGTCTGGCGCTGCTTTCGGTAGCGGTCGTAGTGGTGATGGCTCTGCTGTGGCGGCCACTGTTGTTTGCGACAGTCGATCCGATCGTGGCGGCCGCATCGGGCGTGAAAGTGCGCACGTTAGCTCTAGTTTTCGCCGCGATCATCGGCGTGGTGGCCAGCCAAGGAGTGCAGGTGGTGGGCGCGCTGTTGCTCATCGCCCTGCTGATCACGCCCGGTGCCGCCGCCATCAAAATCACCGCCAATCCCGTGGTGGCCGTGGTGCTTTCCGGCCTGTTTTCTGTGACGGCTGCGGTCGGCGGTCTCATCGCCTCGCTGGCTCCAGGTCTTCCGGTCAGTGTGTTCGTGACCAGTATTTCTTTTGTGATCTACCTGGTGTGCCGGGCGGTGGCGTCGATGAAAGGTCGACGCCTGCACGCAGACGAGGTCCGCGCGCGTGAATTCGATCCCCACGATCACCATCACGCAGACCCCAATGACCCGGCTCCGGCTCATCACTAGAACCCGGGCCGGGAATACAAGCTAAGCGCTCTTGCGGCGGTTACGCACCGAGGACAGCGCCACGAAGATGCAGCCCAGCGCCATCTGTTACTTGCCAGTCTCCATGCGACGTTGGCGCGCAAACTCGCTGAGAACCACACCCGCAGCAACCGATGCGTTCAAGGATTCCACCTTGCCGGCCATCGGGATGCTCAGGATCGTGTCACAGGTCTCTCGTACCAGGCGGGACAATCCTTTGCCTTCGGAACCCACCACGATCACCACGGGAGTGGTGCCATCGTAGGTATCCAGCGTGTGGTCGCCACCAGCATCCAAGCCAATGACCTGGTAGCCGGACTGCTGCAGCTGCTTAAGCGAGCGCACCATGTTGGTGGCCTTCGCCACGGGAAGGCGCGCGGCCGTTCCTGCTGAGGTTCGCCATGCGACGGCCGTCACGGATGCCGAACGGCGCTCTGGAATGATCACGCCGTGCCCACCGAAGGCCGCCACGGAGCGGATCACTGCGCCCAAGTTGCGGGGGTCAGTGATGTTGTCCAGCGCCACAATCATGCCGGGCTTGCCGGTGGACTGCACGCGTTCGATAACGTCTTCTACCTCGTCGTACTGGAACGGAGGTACCTGCAGGCCGATACCCTGGTGCATGCCGTTGCCGGTCATCCGATCCAGTTCTTGGCGCGAGACTTCCAGCACCGCGATGCCGCGGTCCGCGCAGGTGTGCACGGCCTCAGCCAATCGCTCATCGCTCTTGGTGCCTTCTGCCACGTACAGAGCCGTCGCGGGCACCTGCGCGTGCAGGCACTCGATCACCGGGTTGCGACCGACAACCAGTTCTACCTGCTCGTCCATGCCGTGACGTTGACGGATTGCCGCTCGGTTGTCGTGCGCACCGGAAGAGCGACGCTGTTGCTGCTTCTTGCGCTTATACGCTGCGTGGTAGGTCCTGTCTTCTGCCTTCGGGGTGTCTTTCTTGCCTGCCAAGCCTCGCCGACGCTGTCCCCCGGATCCTTTGGCTGCGCCCTTCCGCTCTGTTTTGCGGATGGCACCCTTACGCTGTGAATTGCCAGCCATTATTCTCCCTTATATTTTCGCTCCGCCAAGTCTAACGCCCACGCCCCGATAAGGGTATTATCCCAAGTCATGACTTCAGGAGGCGTGGGTAGCGACCCCGCACATTCGCCCGTGGGCCAAGCCCCTTTTTCTTCCGACGCCAACTCCTCGCCGTCTCGGACTGAGCGTCTCGATTCCTTACCTGTGACTCGCAAACATGCGCGGATCTTGGGCACTTCTGGTGTGGGTTGGGCCATGGATGCGATGGATGTGGGCTTGATTTCGTTCGTGATGGCCGCGCTGTCTGTGCAGTGGTCGCTGAGCACCACTCAGACCAGCTGGTTGGCTTCCACCGGATTCGTGGGCATGGCCTTGGGTGCCACCTTGGGCGGTCTGCTGGCGGATAAGTTCGGCCGCCGCCAGATTTTTGCTGCCACCCTGATCATCTACGGAGTGGCCACCGGTGCATCCGCGCTGTCCGGAAGCCTCGCAGTACTCATCGTGTTCCGTTTCCTGGTGGGTCTCGGTTTGGGCGCGGAGCTACCCGTGGCCTCCACCCTGATCTCGGAGTTCTCCCCGCGAGCAGTGCGCGGCCGCATGGTGGTGCTGCTCGAGGCATTCTGGGCGCTGGGGTGGATCCTGGCCGCGGTGATCGGCACATTTATCGTCAGCGGTTCCGCCGATGGCTGGCGCTGGGCCCTGGCCCTGGGATGTATCCCTGCGCTGTACTCGGTGGTGATCCGCCGCGGCATGCCAGAATCTGTGCGCTTCCTCGAGTCTCAGGGCAAGCACGAGGAGGCGGAAGCGGTGGTTCGCTCCTTTGAGGAATCCCCGGCGCTGGCGTCGAAGAAAATCAACGCGATGGAAGAGACCGTGATCGTTCACGACCACGCCGTGGAACAAGCCACCGGGATTTGGGGGCGGGCGCTGGCGAAGCGGACCGCGGCGCTGTGGGTGGTGTGGTTCTGCATCAACTTCAGCTACTACGGGGCGTTCATTTGGATCCCTTCGCTGCTGCACGCCCAAGGGTTCACGCTGGTGAAGTCCTTTACGTTCACCCTGATCATCACCCTCGCGCAGCTCCCGGGCTACGCGGTCAGCGCATTCCTGATCGAGCGGTGGGGACGGCGTGCCACGCTGGCTACGTTCCTGGTGGGCTCGGCGCTGTCAGCTGCCGGATACGGGCTGGCGGACGCCGAGTGGCAAATCATCGTGGCGGGTTGTTTCCTGAGCTTCTTCAACCTCGGCGCATGGGGCGCGCTGTACGCGATCGGCCCGGAACTCTACCCCACCAGCCTGCGCGGCACAGGCACGGGAGCTGCGGCGGGATTTGGCCGTATCGCCTCAATCCTCGCGCCACTAACGGTGCCACCGCTGCTGAGCTTCGGTGGCCAGGGCTTGCTGTTCGCGGTATTCGGTATTGCTTTCGCGGTTGCCGCGCTGGCTGCGTTTACGCTGCCGGAGCAGCGCGGGAAGGCGCTGGCTGACTAGCCCTTCAGCGACCACTTCGCGCCGTCGGCGGTGTCCGTGACCTCCACGCCGGCAGCTGCCAAGCGGTCGCGCACCTCGTCGGCAACCGCCCAGTCCTTCTCGGCACGGGCGGTGGAACGGCGCTCCAGCTCCGCCTGGACCAGCACGTCCAGCGCGCCCATCGCGGAATCTGAACCACCACGAGTGGCCAAGGTGGACTCCAGCCACGTGTGACTAAGTGGATCCACGCCCAGCACCGCGGTCATGGCGCGGACTTCGCTGGCGATGCGGATGGCATCCGCCTTGGCTTCTGCGTCCCCAGCCTCGGCCTTTTCTAGCGCCTTGTTGCCGCGGCGGATGGCATCGTGAATGATGGCCAGCGCTTGCGGCACAGCCAAGTCCTCGTCCATCTTCTCAGCGAACTCCGGCAGAACCTCTCCGACAGGCACGGCAACGTCAGGGGTGGCGTCGGGAATCAACGAAGAAGCCCGCACAACGAACTTTTCGATACGACGGTAACCCGCTGCGGCCTCGGCCAATGCAGCCTCAGAATACTCCAGCATGCTGCGGTAATGCGCGCTGCCAAGGTAGTAGCGCAGCTCCACAGGGCGAACCAGCTTCAACACGTTGGGGATGCTCAACACGTTGCCCAAAGACTTGGACATCTTCTCACCGGACATGGTGACCCAGCCGTTGTGCATCCAGTAATTGGCAAAGGTATCGCCTGCGGCATGGGCCTGCGCGGCCTCGTTCTCGTGGTGCGGGAATTGCAGGTCGAGGCCACCGCAGTGAATATCGAACTCGCCACCGAGGTAGGTGGTTGCCATCGCGGAGCACTCGATGTGCCAGCCAGGACGTCCCCTGCCCCACGGGGTGTCCCACGCGGGCTCACCGGGCTTGGCGGCCTTCCACATGGTGAAATCGCGCGGATCCTGCTTGCCCTGACCAGCGGATTCACCCTGGTCCATCTCGTCGATCTTCTGCCCGGAAAGGAACCCATAGTTCTTAATCGCGGCGGTGCGGGCATACACGTTGCCCTCGGAGGCATAGCCCAAACCGTTATCGATGATGCGCTGCATGTACTCGATCATCTGCGGGATATGCCCGGTGGCGCGCGGCTCGATGGACGGCGGGGTCACGCCCAGCTGGTCATACGCCCAGTTGAAGGCGCGCTCGTGCGTAGCTGCCCACTCCCACCACGGGCGACCGTTCTCCGCGGCTTTGGTGAGAATCTTGTCGTCGATGTCCGTCACGTTGCGCACGAAGGCCACGTCCAGGCCCTTGGCCTCCAGCCAATTGCGCAACACATCGAACGCCACCCCGGAGCGCACGTGCCCGATGTGTGGGATGGACTGCACCGTGGCTCCACACAGGTACACGCTGGCGTGGCCGGGCCGGACTGGCTGGAAGTCGCGAAGTGTACGGGTTGCGGTGTCGTAGATTCTCAAAGTCACGCCCTCATTGTAGGTCAGGCTCAAAAACGATCGCCGTGGCCACCGCCGCCACGCCTTCCCCGCGTCCGGTGAACCCCATGCGGTCTGTCGTGGTGGCGGAAACACGCACGGGAGCGCCGATGATCTCGCCCATCACGCACTCTGCTTCTTCCCTACGGGGTCCCATTTTGGGGCGATTGCCCACCATCTGCACGGCCGCGTTGCCAATCTGAAAACCTTTGGATTCCAGCAGCTCACGGCATTCTTTGAGCAGCTGTGCGCCGGAGACGTTGTCATACTTCTTTTGCCCCACACCCACGAAGGATCCGAGGTCTCCCAAGCCAGACGCACTCAGCAGCGCATCCACCACCGCATGCGCCACCACGTCACCGTCAGAGTGCCCTTCGCAACCGTGCTCTTCCTCGAACAGCAGGCACGCCATCCAGCAGGGCTTTCCCGGCTCAACCTGATGGGCATCGGTGGCGATTCCTACGCGTGGGATGGGCATGCTCATGTCTGTTTTTTAACCTTCTTCTGTGGTGCCTTTGTCGGTGTCTTCTAGGTCTGCCAGCAGCATCGTGGCCACACGGTAATCCAGCGGAGTGGTGATCTTCATGGCCAACAGTTCGCCGTCTACCGCAGTGACTTTCTTACCGGCCATTTCCATCAGGGAGGCATCGTCGGTGGCGGTCATCAGTGGTTGATTCCCCGTGTTTCTCGACGCATGGGCCGAGCTGATTTCCACCGTTGCCAAGTACTCCAGGTTTGCCTCCCGCAGCTCGTCTAAGCGGAATACCTGCGGAGTTTGGGCCGCGCGCAAGGTATCCCGGGCTGGGGTTTGTTCCAGCAGGATTTCTCCATCGGCGGATCCAGCGCGGGCCTGGTCAACCACCTTAATGGTGTCCACCACAGGAACCACGGGAACAGACCCGGACCATGCCTGATGCTTGGCCCCGTAGCGCGCACTATCCACTACGCGGGCGATCATCTCGGGTGGAGTCATACAGCGGGCGGCGTCGTGCACGGCCACCAGGCTGTCCTCGGGTACCTCACGCCGGGCGAGCTCTTCGAGGCCTGCCCACACAGAGTCCATCCGCTCGCCTCCTCCGAGAGTGACGCTGACGGCCATCCCCGCCCACGAGGCGCGATTAAAGTCCTGCTGGATGAGCTTTTCCGCAGTTTCCCGCATGTCTGGACTGACCAAGATAATCGCGTGATCAATTACTTCAGAGCGAGCCAAACCATCGAGTGCGCGCTCCAGCAGAGTGCGTCCCGCCAGCTCCACAAAAGCCTTGGGCTGGTCAAACCCCAGCCGGCTGCCACTTCCGGCGGCGGCGACGAGTGCGTAAACGGCAGGCACGGCGGGAGCTACTGCTTCTTATTCGTCGTCTTCGTCCAACGCTTCGTCGAGGTCGATTGGCCCCTTGGAAGCATCCTCGTCCTCGTCGATGCCTGCGGCGCGTGCGGCCTCGGCTGCTTCGCGATGACGCTTGATGGTTTCCTGCATCTTCTCCAGGATCGCATCGGTCTTCTTGTCATCCACGCCCTCGGCCAGCGCCAGCTCTCCCACTAGGATCTGACGTGCCTTGGCCAGCATGCGCTTTTCGCCTGCGGACAGACCGCGGTCTTGGTCTCGGCGCCATAGGTCGCGAACAACCTCGGCAACCTTGTTCACATCACCGGAGGTCAGTCGCTCCTGGTTGGCCTTGTAGCGGCGAGACCAGTTGCCAGCCTCTTCCACATCTGTTTCGCGCAGCATGGAGAAGACCTTGCGCAGGCCTTCTTCACCCACCACGTCACGTACGCCCACCTTCTCTGCATTCGCAGCGGGAACGCGCACAGAAAGATCGCCTTGGTTGATGCGCAGGACCAGGTAGTCCACCTTGTCGCCCTTGAATTCGCGCTGCTCAATACCTTCGATGACCGCGGCACCGTGATGGGGGTAGACCACCGTATCTCCGACCTTGAACTCCATCAGCGTCTTAGCCTGCCCTTCGGGTGAGTGTGTGCTTGGATTTTCTTGTACATACCAAGCCCTTTTAATACCGGCTAATCCTACCCCAACAGCAACTTTGAGGCCGTTGAGGGGTTCCCCTTCCCCCTGCCTTCTCCCCTAAAGTCTTCGGTTTGACTAGGAAAAATGATCCGTCACGGGTTAGGCTAACTGCAGAGAAGAGATAGCCTTTTTGACGCCTCAGATGGAGGACCTCATCGTGAAGTTCCAGAAGTCGTTTGCTGCACGCAGCGCACTTGCACTGGTTGCCGCCGGATCCGCAGTCGCCTTGACTGCCTGCGGAGCTGGTCAGATCACTCAAACCTCGAACCAGGCCGCTGCCGTGAACGGCACCAACGGTCACTTGGAAAACGTCTCCTTGCGGGATGCCACCATCGTGATCGGCAAGGATGGCAACTCTTACCTGAAGTTCACCGCTTCCAACCTGGAAAATCTGGGCGAGTCCGCAACCCTGCAGTCCATTTCTATCGACGGCAAGGATGCGAATGTCAACGGAGACAAGACCATCAAGCCTGGATGCAACTTGGTAGCCGCTACCCCTGACGAAGTAGCTGAGATCAAGAAGGGTGCACAAAACGTATGCACCACTTACGCTTCCCCTGAGCTGTCCTCCACCGAGGGCGTTTACCCCGGCGGGTCCCTACCAGCGAAGTTCACTTTCGATCAGGGCACCGCAGAACTCAACCTTCCAGTTGTGGGAGAGCACCCGACCGCCGGTGAGGCTTACCGCAACCCAGCTAACGAGATTGTTTCTCCTGAGGAATTCCACAGCGAAGAATCTCACTAAACCCCTTTTTCGAGTTTATGTTCGATTAAAGGCGAGTTGCCGTCCCGTTTGTCCGGGGCGGCTTTTATTATGAGCGCATGCCTTCCGCAAAAACCTCATCCAAGAACTCTCGGCACACCGTGTTCACATGTAGTTCCTGCGAACACCAAGTGTCCAAGTGGATGGGTCGATGCCCGTCCTGCGGGGAATGGGGAACCCTCGCCGAAACCACCGGCTTGCGCAACTCGATGGGCTCCGGCGCAGCGTCCCGCAAGGGCCGTGGCCTCGTCACAGGCAGCAGTGGCGCCCAACCCATCACGGAGATCTCCGCAGAGCTAGCCAAGCACCTCTCTTCTGGAATCAAGGAGCTCGATCGCGTGCTCGGTGGCGGAGTGGTTCCCGGCAGTGCGATCCTGCTAGCGGGCGAACCCGGAGTAGGAAAATCCACGCTGCTGCTGGAGGTTGCGGCCAGTTGGGCCCGGATGGAACGCAGCGCTCTGATCATCACCGCGGAAGAATCCGTGGGCCAGGTAAGGCAGCGTGCGGAACGCACGGGGGCATTGCTGGACAGGTTGTTCTTGGCGTCGGAAAACGATCTGGCCGCAGCCATAGACATCGTCGATACGGTCAAACCTGACCTGCTGATCGTGGACTCTTTGCAGACCATGCACGCCAGCGACGTCGAGGGCGTAGCCGGCGGCGTGGCGCATACTAAGGCCGTCACGTCCACCCTGACCTCGCTAGCCAAACTCACGGGCATTCCCGTCATCATCGTCGGCCACGTCACTAAAGAAGGCACCGTGGCTGGACCTCGCACCATCGAGCACCTTGTGGATGTGGTGCTCAACTTTGAAGGCGATAAGCACAGTTCGCTGCGGTTTTTGCGCGGCATCAAGAATCGCTTCGGAGCCACGGATGAGGTGGGCTGCTTCGAACAAACCGGGCACGGTATCGAAGAAGTGGCGGACCCCTCCGGGCTGTTCATTCATCACCGCACCGAATCAGTGGTGGGCACGGCCGTGACCGTGGCGATGGATGGACGCCGGGCGATGCTCGGCGAAATACAGACCCTCGCCATCCCTGTGGAGATGAACTTCCCCAAACGCTACGTGACGGGAATCGAGCCATCGCGCTTGTCCATGGTGTTGGCCGTATTGGCCCGGCGAGGAGGCCACAACCTGACGCGCAAGGAAGTCTACGCTGCGACTGTTGGTGGCATGAAGATTGTGGAACCGGCAGCGGACCTCGCCACCACACTGGCCCTGGCCTCCACCGCCACGGAAACTCCCCTTCCCCATGGGCTGGTCGTGGTGGGCGAGCTGGGGCTCGGAGGCGAAGTGCGCAGCGTGCCCCAGCTAACGCAGCGCCTCAATGAAGCCGAAAGGCTGGGCTTTCACACGGCCATCGTCCCCGCGGGCTCCGGAAAGCACAGCTCCAGCATAAAGATCATCGAAGTTCGCAACCTCTACCAAGCGCTAGAGGCCGCGATGAAGAGCTAGCTCAGGTTGAACGTCGCAGGCTCAGAAACGTTGTCACCCAAGTGCGTGTACAGCAGGTAGGAGCCCGGCTGCACCGCCTGGCGATCATCGCACTGCTCAGGAGCAGAGGTGGTCTTGGACCACGCCTTCAACTCATAATTCACGGATTCACCAGCAGGAATGGTGATATCCCCGGAAACGTCCGAGCTATTACAATCCAGATCCGCCCACACACGCTGGTAGCTCTGCAGGGTGAACACCTCGAACTTCAGCTGATCTTCATCAGCATCAATCACGCACTCGGCATCCGTGGGGTTGGAGATCTTGGCGAAGAAATTGGGCTGCTGAGCCGCACCGAAAGTCTGTGCACCCGGCTGAGCCGTCACCTTCAAGTCCGCCAAAGAACAGGACTTCTTGGACGAGCTGGATTCGGACGAAGACTCAGACGAGGAAGATTCCTTCGCTGATTCCGTTTCCTTCTTCGTGTTCGGCGGCTCGTTTGGCGAGGTCATATCGGGAGTCGTCGAGGAAGCCATGTTGTCCGTGGCCGCGGCATTCTCCCCATCATCGTTGCCACCCAGCGAACTGATGATCCACCACAGCAACAGCACAACCACCACGAGCAGCGCCAACGCAGCAACGCGACGGCGCACATACACTTCCTTGGGCAACTGCTTTTCTCGGTTATCCTCGCTCACACCAGCGGATACTACCGGCCAGGCGCAGCCAAATCACGGAGCAACACCGCACTGAAATCAAGAGTGATTTCTTCGCTAGCGCTGCACCGTCTCCGCGCCGATATCCAGGCCGTATCCCACCAAGGGCTCCGCCTTGCCGTCAGAGAGACGGTAACGCAGGCCCACCACCGCGCACCGCCCGTCATTCAGCCGCTCGCGAATCTCCGGGGAGCGATCCACGATGTGGTTGGCGATCTCCTTGACGTGGTTACGCTCAAAGTTCTCGATGCCGCTCAAACCTTCGGCCTTCGCACTCAGCAGGCTCGGAGTAACCTTCTCCACCAGCACGCGCTGGAAACCGCTAGGCATCACGCCCTTATCCAGCGCGGTTTCTGCCGCCGCCACCGCGCCGCACTTTTCGTGCCCAAGCACCACAACCAGTGGCACGCCCAAGGAGTCCACCGCAAATTCCAGCGAGGCCAACACGGACAGGTCCGTGATTTCACCCGCGGTGCGGATCACGAAGACATCGCCCAATCCCTGGTCAAAGACGATTTCCACCGGCACGCGCGAGTCACTGCACGCCAGCACCACGGCGTGTGGGTTTTGTCCGTGTTCGCCAAGGCCGCGTCGTTCTCCGTCCTGGCGGGGATGGTCGGCCTGTTGAGCCATAAATCGCTCATTGCCTTGCTGCATGAGGTCCCATGCCTGCTGTGGGGTGAGCTGTGCCTGTGCTTCAGTTGTCATGTCCTCAATTCTGCACGCTCGACTACCGAGATTCCAGCGGGTAGGGCACAATGAGCCCACGATGAACAACCCCCACGCCACTGATTGCGCAATTGATCCCACTGCCTTAGCTAGCGCTCTGAACAGCTGGTTTGGTGAGCACGGACGGGATCTTCTGTGGCGGCATCCGGACACGTCCGCGTGGGGAATTTTGGTCAGCGAGGTCATGTCCCAGCAGACTCCCGTCAAGCGCGTGGAGCCACTGTGGCAGGCGTGGATGCAAAAATGGCCCACCCCGGCGGACCTGGCTACCGCCCCGAAGGCCGATGTCCTGCGCCTATGGGCGAATCTGGGATACCCACGGCGCGCGCTTCGATTGCAGGAATGCGCGCAGGCTTGCGTCGAAAATCATGACGGTGAGGTACCCGCGACCGTGGCCGAATTGGAGGCGTTGCCTGGCGTGGGCAGCTACACGGCTCGCGCGGTGGCCGCGTTCGCGTTCGGGCAGGCTGTTCCCGTGGTGGACACGAACGTGCGTCGGGTGTATCGCCGATTGGTCGAAGGCGAGTTTTTGCAGGGCCCGGTGCGAGCTCGGGATCTGTGGGATATGGCCTCGTTGCTGCCGTACGTGGATGAAGATCCTTCATTAGCACGACGCCAAACTCGTCACCAAACAGCCAGTCCCCTACCGTGGGGCGATCCCTCTCAGCGCGAGGCTGCGAACGTTTTATGTGCCTCGTTGATGGAGTTGGGCGCGCTGGTTTGCACAGCGGCGAACCCGGCGTGTGACTTTTGTCCGGTGGAGTCTCAGTGCCAGTGGGTGGCGCGAGGCAAGCCTGCGCCGACGGCGGAGGAGAATGCCGCAGCTAAAGGGAGGGTTCAGAAATTTGCTGGCACTGACCGACAGGTCAGGGGAAAAATTATGGCTGCGGTGCGAGGCGTGGACACAGTAACTTCTGCTGACATAGCGCTCGTGTGGGAGGACAAGATTCAGCTCGAGCGATGCCTGAATTCATTGCTCGTGGACGGCTTGGTGGAGGCTGAGGGAAGCGGGAAAGCTAAGACTTTCCGATTACCACGCTAGCTGACAAGGTGAAACGTCAACTCAAAGTCTAAACTTCTGCTTGATCGCCCCTAACGGGGTTAAATTCCGAACAATTCCAGATTTATTCTCATTTCCGCATAAGTTCCGAGCGGAAACAATATTGTTTCCAAACATGACGCTCAAGAAAAATTCACGCTCGCGCAATCGCACCGTTGCGCTGCTTGCCTCCACACTGCTGGCGGCTTCTTCAATGTCCGCAACCTTCGGAGTTGCCGGAGCACAAGAAGGTTCTCTCTACGAAAGCGCCGAACAAGCCAATCAAGGCAGCGTCGAGGCCTCCAGCCAGGGCTCGGCCGTGGGCAGCGCCTCTGGTTTAGTTCCTGGATCCATTGACCTCAACCAGGGTGACTTTTACTCCACCCTTCCCGAGACAGTAGAAGGCGAGCCCGGAGAAATCCTGAAGAAAGAACCTTCCAATTTCGCCCTCGGAGTTCCCCTCGTGGACTGGACTGGCTCCACCGCTACTCGTGTTGCATACGTGTCCACCGATGACAAAGGACAGACAGTCCCCATCACCGGTACCGTCCTGACTCCCACCTCGCCGTGGAAGGGCAAGGGCCCACGTCCACTGATGGCCATCGCTCCGGGTACTCAAGGTTCAGGCGATGCCTGCGCCCCTAGCAAGCTGATGCCTTATGGCGTGGAGTACGAAGCACTTCCGGTAGCTGCTGCTCTGGCTCGCGGCTGGAACGTAGCTATCACTGACCTGCATGGATTGGGCACTTCCGTGCAACACACATACATGAACCGAGTGTTGCAGGGCAATGCCACCCTGGATGTGGCTCGTGCAGCCGAGAATCTGAAAATTCCTGGAATCGATTCCAACACTCCCATAACCACCTTTGGCTACTCCCAGGGCGGAGGCTCTTCAGCAGCCGCACTGGAACTGCAACCTACCTATGCGCCAGAGCTCAACCTGGTCACGGGCTACGCCGGTGGCGTGCCTGCCAACCTGCACTCCGTGGCCAAGCAGGTAGATAAGTCCCCACTCACCGGCGTGCTGGGTTACACGGTCAATGGCTTCCTCAACACCGAACCTCAGCTGCAGCCACTGATGGACGAACTACTCAATGAAAAGGGCAAGCTGCTGCTCGAGCAAACAAAGGACGAATGCATCCCGCAGTCAATCGCGAACCACGCGTTTGTGGATACCAGCACATTGACCAAGGACGGCCGCGCACTGTGGGAGATCTTGCAAGATGAACCACTGAAGTCCCTGGTGGATCGCCAGTTGATCGGCGAGCGTGCCCCTACAGTTCCCGTGTACGTGGGCCATGGCACCAACGATGACAGTATTCCCGTGGAACAGTCGCGTCGTATGGCCCGCATGTGGTGTGAGGCTGGCACTCCGGTGAATTACCAAGAACAAAACATTCCCCTGGGGCCTCCCCTGACCAACCATGTGTTCCCCATGCTCACAAACCTGACCCCAGCGATGGTGTGGATGGAGAAGGTCATCAATGGCGAGAATTACGAGACCACGCCGTGCGATCAAATCCCCTCCGGCGTGGATGTGAAACCTACTGGCCTCGAGGCTGCAGGCAGCACCCCCGGAAGCGTGGCTGCTAATACGGAAACCATCATCGATGGTGTTCCTGGCTCGCTAGGTTCCTCCTCCGGATCCAGCCGACCTTGATGGTCGGCTGATCCCCGCCAACTAGTTCGCTAGTCAAGCTAACCGTGGCCGTGTTCTCCGCTTACGTGCCGGCGGGCAAGGTCATTTTCTGTGTGAAGCGCGGGGAGGCTTGCTTGGCCGCCCGGCGTGCCAGCACGCGGTCCACCACGATCATCACCGCCAGGCTGATGCCGAACAGCGGCAAGAACACGCCAACCGTGGCCAGCAATACGCCCACGATGACCCATTCCACCACGCTCAAAGGTTGGTTCGGGCCAGGCAATCCTGCCACACCGTTGCGGGTCGGGCGGCGCTTCCACCAAGCGATATAGCCAAAGACAACCAACCCGGCGATTCCCAGTGCGCACACGAACAACAGAATTTGCAGCGGCAGACCAAACATGATGCCCATGTGCAGATAGATTCCCCAGCTTGTCAGCTTGCTGAACAGTGGCAGTTGAGAGAACGGTAGGGTATCCACCACGTCGCCGGTTTCACCATTGACGCTCACCGCATCAGAGGTGGTGCGCCACGGCACCCAGCGCTCGCTAGCCTGCCAGGCGTGTTGGTTGTCCTCCGGTGGGTAGAGGCGCAGTGGGCCGGTCAGCCCCTGGTCCCGAGCAGTATCGAGCACCCGTTGCGCCTGGCTGGAAAGCTCTTCGGCCGTCAGTGGTTGCCCTTCGTGGTCCGTCAACATGCCGCCGTGCTGGGCGTGGTTGTGTCCTCCGGTCGACGCCACCTCCTCTCCATTCAGCGAGGTCTCAATGTTTTTCGGTTCTCCCTGGATCGCATCGACCGTGGAGCTGACGTTAGCTCCGGCGAATGCGGACCACGTGATGCCGGTGGCGGACAGGCCAAGCATCACCACGAGCAGCCAGGTTCCGGCCTCTCCGTGCAGTTTGACGTGCCAGTTGCGGCTCTTGTTTTGTCCGTTCCACAAGCTTTGGCGCTTGGCTGCCACGTGGGTGGACTCTGGCGTTTCTTCGCCGTCGAGTGCAACGTCTAGCTGATGCTTCTTGGTGGGGTTCTTCAGACCGGTGAAGATCTTTCGTCCACCCACGCGGCTCCACCACAAGACGAGTCCGCCGAGGGCCACGAACCACAGCCAGGAGGCCGCAAGCTCGGAGTACATCTCTCCCGGGGTGCCGAGGAACATGCTTTCGTGCATCTCGGAGATGAAGCGGCGCAGGGGCATTTCTCCGAGGCCGGAGTAGCTGGGCTCGTCGCCAATGACTTTGCCATCGCCGGGATTCACGAACACACTGCGCAGGCGTTCTTCACCGAGGCTCTCGTCCACCAGCAGGACGCGAGTAGAATCGTCGGCCTTAGTCGCAGGCCAGACCTGGGAAACTTCCATATCTGGGTAAGCCGCCCGGGCGCTGTCGATCTGGGACTGCAGCGTCACGGTCTGCGAGGACGGCTGAACTTTGATGATGTCCCCGTACACCACGTTTTCCAGCGTTGGCGCCACCGCGTACGCCGCACCACTGAGAGCTGCCACAAGGATGAATGGCCCGATGAACACTCCGGCGTAGAAGTGGAGCCTGCGGATCAGCGGTTTGAGTCCGCCGAATGCTTTGTTAGTTGTCTGTTGCTGATTATTCACGGACAACTAGTCGCATTTTTGCAGCCGGTGGTTCCCCACTTTTGTCTCAGAAACGAGAAGTCCCCACCCGTCGATGGATTCCTTACTGAATCCGATCTCCGGTTGGGGACTAATCACCGATGCGAATCTAGCTGTGCATTTTCCTTAGGAGGAAGTGTTCGAATCCTCGTTTTCCTTGGATCCGCCTTCATTTCCTTCGGGGGTAAAGTCATCGCTTTCTGGCACATCTGAATCGGCAGCGTTTTCCACTGCCTTTTGCGCCTCTTCGGCCCGAGTGTCTTCTTCTGACTCGATGGTAGGCAATGGCTTGACCTTGGAGCCGAAGACGAACTTCGCGTCCGTTCCCTTGGACTCGCCATCCCAGTTCTCCACGTCCACAGTGGCAATTTCGCCTGCGCCCAGCTCGCCGAACAGGATCTTCTCGGACAAGACATCCTCGATCTCCCGCTGGATGGTACGGCGCAGCGGACGAGCGCCCAATACTGGGTCAAACCCGCGCTTGGCCAGCAAGTTCTTGGCCTTCTCGGTGACTTCGAGTCCCATGTCCTTGGCGGCCAGAGAGGAAACCACGCGGCGCAGCAGCAGGTCCACCATCTGGACGATCTGCTCACGGGTGAGCTGGTGGAAGACCACCACGTCATCGATACGGTTGAGGAACTCTGGCCGGAAGTGCTTCTTCAGCTCGTCGTTGACCTTGAGCTTCATGCGCTCGTACTGCGTGTCCTCGGAGCTTTCGCCGGAACCAGAAAAGCCCATGCCCACGGCCTTGGAAATATCCGAGGTTCCCAGGTTAGAGGTGAAGATCAGCACGGTGTTCTTGAAGTCCACCTCGCGGCCCTGTCCGTCGGTCAGACGACCCTCTTCCAGAACCTGCAGCAAGGTGTTGTAGATCTCCTTGTGCGCCTTCTCGATCTCGTCGAACAGCACCACGGAGAATGGCTTGCGACGAACCTTCTCAGTCAGTTGGCCGCCTTCGTCGTGGCCCACGTATCCCGGAGGGGCACCGAACAGGCGGGAGGCCGTGAAGCGGTCGTGGAATTCGCCCATGTCAATCTGGATGAGGGAGTCATCATCACCGAACAGGAACTCGGCAAGCGCCTTGGACAACTCGGTCTTACCCACACCGGATGGTCCGGCGAAGATGAAGGAACCGGACGGACGCTTCGGATCCTTCAGACCTGCGCGAGTACGGCGGATTGCGCGGGAAACAGCCTTCACCGCGTCATCCTGACCGATGATGCGCTTGTGCAGCTCGTCTTCCATGCGCAGCAGACGTGCGGACTCTTCCTCGGTGAGCTGGAACACGGGGATGCCGGTCCAGTTGCCGAGTACCTCAGCGATTTGCTCTTCACCGATCTCAGCTACTTCGTCCAGTTCGCCGGCGCGCCAAGCCTTTTCCTTCTCCGCTCGCTCTTCGGTGAGCTTTCGCTCATCGTCGCGCAATGCTGCCGCCTTCTCGAAGTCCTGATCATCGATCGCGGCTTCCTTCTGGCGGCGCACGTCGGCGATCTTGTCATCTACGTCCTGGATGGACTTCGGCGCGGTCATGCGCTTGATACGCATGCGGGCGCCCGCCTCATCGATGAGGTCCACTGCCTTATCAGGCAAGAAACGATCGTTGATGTAGCGATCTGCCAGGCGCGCGGCGGCAGCCAGTGCGCTGTCCGTGATGGACACTCGGTGGTGTGCCTCGTAGCGATCTCGCAGGCCCTTGAGGATTTCCACGGTCAGGTCCACGGATGGCTCCGGCACCTGAACGGGCTGGAAACGACGCTCCAGCGCGGCATCCTTCTCGATGTGCTTACGGTACTCATCCAGCGTGGTAGCACCGATGGTCTGCAGTTCACCGCGGGCCAGCTTTGGCTTCAAGATGGAGGCTGCATCGATGGCACCTTCTGCAGCACCAGCGCCAACCAAGGTGTGGATCTCATCGATGAACAGGATGATGTCACCGCGCTGGTTGATCTCCTTAAGCACCTTCTTCAAGCGCTCTTCGAAGTCACCGCGGTAGCGAGAACCGGCCACCAGAGAGCCCAAGTCCAAGGAGTAGACCTGCTTGTCCTTAAGAGTTTCTGGAACGCGGCCGTTCACGATGTCCAGCGCGAGGCCTTCCACTACGGCGGTCTTACCCACACCGGGCTCGCCGATGAGCACTGGGTTGTTCTTGGTGCGGCGAGACAGCACCTGCATGACGCGCTCGATCTCCGTACCGCGTCCCACCACTGGATCCAGCTTGCCGTCCTTGGCGGCCTGGGTCAGGTTGCGACCGAACTGGTCCAGCACCAAAGAGTTGGACTTCTGGCCCATCTTGGACGATGCGGGCTCGGAGCTGGAGGAACCCACGCCAGCGGTGGCTGGCTCGTCAGGAGCCTCTTCGCCTTCGCCGCCTTCGTAGCCGCTGAGCAGCTGAATGACCTGCTGACGCACGCGGGAAAGGTCTGCTCCCAGCTTGACCAGCACCTGTGCTGCCACGCCTTCACCCTCGCGGATGAGGCCCAGCAGAATGTGTTCGGTGCCGATGTACTTGTGGCCCAGCTGCAGCGCCTCGCGCAGAGCCAGCTCCAGTACCTTCTTGGCGCGTGGGGTAAATGGAATGTAGCCACTTGGTGGGTGTCCGCCAGAACCGATGATCTCCTTGACCTCGGTGCGGACTGCATCCAGAGAAATCCCCATTGATTCCAGGGCCTTGGCGGCGACTCCCTCCCCTTCCTGGATGAGGCCGAGCAGGATGTGCTCGGTTCCGATGTAGTTGTGGTTCAAGGCGCGAGCTTCTTCCTGGGCTAGGACAACTACACGCCGCGCACGATCGGTAAACCTCTCAAACATGGTGATCTCCCTCTTCTGCTGCTTTTGGGTGTGGATCCCCACCCTAGTGCGAAGCCAGGACACCTCATAGGCGCTTTGGGTCCTTGGGTTGCGGGTTCTTCTTTTTCGACGCCTCTTCCCCCTCCTGGCGCTTGAGTTACCGCTGGTAGATAGCCATTTCTTCGCATCACCGAGGCAGTGTACGCCTTCAGCGAACAGCCCGATTTTCGGTGCATTTTCGGCGCACCCCTGCTCGCTATTGCCAGCAGCTCCCCTATAAATTCTCCCCGGGCTGCACATTTTGAACCAATTACCTAACGGAAACTATTTTTCATCGTTAGGCTGGAATAATACTTAGGAATATAACACTACTTTGGTAGCTTTTCGTTGGTCTTGCAAAGTCGCTCACATTCCTAATGACCATCCGTTCATTTGCCACAAGGAAATCCATTGAGTAATTCACCCCAGTCCCCCGCTCTTTCTCCCAAGCAACTGGCCGGTAGCACCGGAACGCTGGCAAAGGGACTGTTGCCACTGTTCCGCTCGGGCGTGCTCGGCCCCATCAACCCGCTGGCTCTGGGCAAGGTCGGCAAGGGCGTAGCGCAGTGGCGTTTCCTGCCCACCGGACTGCTGGCCATCGCCGCAGCACGGGATCCTTTCCACACCGCCATCGTCGATGACGGCGGATCCATCACCTATCAGGAGCTGCATGATCAGGTAAATAACCTGACCCGCGCCCTGTTCCGCTCCGGCGTGCGCGAGCGCATGCGCATCGGCGTGCTCTCCCGCAACCACCGCGGTCTCATCATGGCGCTGTGCGCCCACGGCCGCTTGGGCACGGACATCGTCCTATTCAATACCGGCGCCTCCGCCGAGCAGACCCGCGCGGTACTCAAGGAACATAAGATCGACATCCTGTTCATCGACGAGGAATTCATCCCACTGCTCCCCAGTGATTTCGAGCAGTGCCCCGTGATCGTGGCCTGGGAATTCGGCGATACTGGCGGCTTTACCCGCGAGCAGGAGGCAGCGCTGAAGCCTGCGTCGAACATTCAAGACGCGATTGACAGCGGCAACTACGCCACCCGGCGCGAAGAGTGGGCCAGCCTGCACCAGGTGCTGCGCACGGCTCCGGCCAGCCAGGACTTCCCCAAGTTCCCACGCATGGGGCGCACCATCATCCTGACCTCAGGCACCACTGGTACGCCGAAGGGTGCGCGTCGTCCGGAGCCAAAGTCCTACATGCCGGCTTCCAGCATCATGAGCCGTATTCCGCTGCGTCATCACCGCCCGGTTTTCCTGGTCGCGCCAATGTTCCACACCTGGGGTTTCGCGCAGATTCAGCTCGCGCTTGCCCTGCGTAACACCATGATTTTGCAGCGCAAGTTTGAGCCGGAAGCAGCGCTGAAGCTCATCGAGAAGACTCGCCCCTACGCCATCGCCATCGTGCCGACGATGCTCAATCGCCTGCTGCGCGTCACCCCGGACAACTTCGATTCCGGCGTGAAGGTCATTGCCACCTCTGGCGAGGCGCTGCCTCCGAAGGTGCTGGAGCAGACCTTTGAGAAGTTCGGCGATGTCCTCTACAACCTCTACGGATCCACCGAGGTCAGCTGGGCATCTATCGCTCGTCCGGAAGAGATGAAGAAGCACCCGCGCACCGCGGGCAAGCCGCCGATGGCCACCACGCTCAAGATTCTTGACGACGATGGAAACGAGCTGCCGGATGAGGAAATCGGTCGCATCTTCGTGAAGAACAACATGCTATTCGAGGGCTACACCCGTCCCGGCACCGATAAGGAAATCATCGACGGCATGGTGGCCACCGGCGACCTCGGCTACTACAAGGACGGATTGCTGTTCATCTCCGGACGTGGTGACGACATGATCGTCTCCGGCGGCGAGAACGTCTACCCGCAGGAAACCGAAGACGTCATCAACGCCTTTGATGAGGTGGAAGAATCCGCTGTTCGTGGCGTGGAAGACGAGCAGTTCGCGCAGGCTCTGTGCGCCTGGGTTGTACTGCTGGGCCGCTCCGCCGATGACATCTCCGAGGAAGAGAAGAACGAGTTCATCGAGAAGGCTAAGTCCGCCACCAAGCAGAAGCTGGCCCGCCACAATGTGCCGCGCTACTTCGTGTTCTTGGACAAGCTGCCACGCAACGCCGTGGGCAAGGTGGTTCCTCGCGAGTTGCCGCAGCCAGATGCCCAGTAGCGTCTAGTCAGTTAGCTCCATCGATCGCGTCCTGGAAAAACTCCAGGGCGCTTTCCTGTTTGCACACCACGTTGTTGGCCAGCGGAATCTGGTGCGAGGCGCTCTCCAAGATGTGCATGAAGTAGCCCGCAGTATTGGGGATCGCCACGCAGTCCCCGGGTGCCACGCCCTCGGGGAAGGTGAGCCTGCGCCAGATGATGACTTCGTCCTCAATGCAATAGGCGCCCACCAGATAGCACGCGCGGCCCCGGTTGCTTTTGCGCACATCCTCAGCGTCATCAGCGCCTTCGGCAGCGCGAGTGGTGGGCACCACCAGCGGATCCAGCAGGATATCGTCCGAAGTGGTCTTGCACTGCGTGCGGTTCATCTCTAGCCCTACCAAGTCCACGCCGTCACTGCGCTTCTTCACGAAAGCCACCCGCGCGAGGATCACTCCGCCACCGTCCAGCAGGCTCCGCCCCGGCTCCAGGTGCAGCGCTAGTTCCCTACTGTTCAGAGCATCTGCCGCGTTCCCGTACCCTGGAATGTCCCCGTCGAGAAGCTCCTCCAACCAGGCTCCCCGCGTAGGTGTCTGATGGAACGGATACGTAGTAGCCAGTGGGTTGTCTTTCCACGTGCGCAGCTGCGTGGGCTTTCCCTCCACGGCGAGCTGTCGCTGCTTCGTGAACTCCTCCCATTCGTCCGCGCTGTCCAAGTAGCTCATGGGCACGCCACCACCGAGGTCGATGAACGTCGGCCGTTGCCCTTGTTCGCGCAGCTCGTCGATGACCTCTAGGCAATCTGCGAGCACAGCCCGACGGTCCGATTCGGCGTATCCGTGCAGGTGAGCGTGCACGCCCACCACGTCCACATGCTCTTTTTCCTTTCCGACGCTACCTCGAATCCATTCCTGTGCCACCTCACCGAAGCGTGTGGGCGGCAGCCGCTGCGGATCCGGAGCGATTCGCGGAGCCACCTGAGCTCGCACATTCTGCCCCTCCGCGTTCAAGGCGACTGTGTGCGCAGCAATTCTGTCAAGCTCTGACAGAGAATCCGTGGAGATCGTCACTCCTTGTGCGATAGCGAATTGCAACAGTGCATCGGGCTTGATCGCCGCGCTGAGAATGATCCGCTGCGGCTCCACACCCATCCCCAGCACCTGCCGCAGCTCGCACTCGCTAGCCACATCGATGCCGTGCCCCGCATCCCTCGCGGCCTCCACGAAGCCCAGTGCCTTGTTCGCTTTCCGCGCAAAAAACACACGCACGTCCACCCCTCGCGATACGCCCGCATCCACCAGCTCTGCAGCATTGCGAGGCAACACGGCAGGAAACACCACGTTCACCGGCGAGGCGTACTGCTCCATCAGCGCGGCACACTGCTGCGGATCGGCGAGAAGCTCGGTCATCCACGGCTCAAGCCGAGCGGTCAAGGGTGGCTGCCCACGGGTGGGAAGTGGCTTAGTCATGTGTTGTGGACCTTTCTCAATTCACGTGGTGGCGTAAGGAATCCGCCCAGGCGGGGATGGTGGAATGCAACGTTCTGCTGAGTGTATCCAGCCCCAAGACAGTGTCCTCCGCATCCCGCCCCACCACGGCTAGGCCACGCTGCCCGGGTACGGATGCGTCCGGGTTCACGTCCAGTCCGCGCGCGGATCCATCGGCGCCGCGCCGGATGCGCGCATAGCCGCGCTGCACCAATTGCTCAGCCAGGCTGCCGGAAACCACGCCGGGTGGCGGGATCACGGCATCGATCACGCCGTGGACATCTTGGGATTCAGCGGAATCTGGGGTGAGCCAGGCGTCGAGAATCCAAGGCTTGCCCATCCACTCCACCCGCACCAGGCCTGCTTCAATGACCGCCAACAAGATCTCCGCAGTCTCCGCCGGCGGACCAAAAGCCACGCGTTCGAGGGTACGGGCCAGCGTGCCGAAGCCGGGGAGATCGTCGCGGCCCGCGAAGCTCGCGCGCGCAACAATGTGTGGGTAGAGGCGCCGCCAGGCCTCACCGATTGCCCAGGCCGCGCCCGGTGGTCGTTGTCCATTGGCGACGTCAATGCTCACCCGCAGCTCCGCCACCGGATCGCCAGTTGCATCTTCGCCGGTCAGGACGCTGTACAGCTCGGCGCGGTCCGTCTCCACCCCTGCGGCCTGCAGGAAATCTGCCGCAGCATCAGCCAGCACGTCCTCGAGCTCCGCGAGAGTCGTGCAGCGCTCGATGCATTGGCCGTATTCGGGGAGCGCGGGCAGGGCGATTCCATCCAGAGCGGTGCCCGGTACGGCTTTGACCTCCATGAACCGTCCAGAGCGATTGACCGGATTCAGGATCGGTTCACGCCCGCTGGGGGTATACGTTCCCGCAGCGTATAAACCGCCGCGGCCGAGGGTGGCGGCCAGCATCACGTCGATAAACGTCAGCGCGGCCCCGCGCACGCCGATAGTCCCGCCGTCTGGAACCTGCCAAAGCTCCTTAAAAACCCGCGAACCCTGCAATGCTCCCTGCCACGCTTGAGCATGACCAACGGTCACGAGGACATAGTCGTAGAGTTCGTAAGCTTGATCGGCTTCCGGGTAGGCTGCGGAGATTTTCCACTGCTCTTGCCGCGTATCGTCGGCACGGCGAATATCCGTGACGTGCTTGCGGACGTGCCGTATTCGGACGGTCGGTGGTGCATGGCTGACTTGCCATGCCCAGGCATCGCCGAGATACGCCCCCACGACGCGACGCGGAGGAAAGTGCCCCGGATCCAGGGGCAATCCTGCCTTCCGCTTGGAATCGCGCCATTCCACGAAACTCCCCATAGCCGTGGTGATGCCCTCGGCACGCAAGTTCATCAGCCAATACGCGGGCTGATCAGTGCGATATACCCGGCCTGCCCCACAGGTGAGTTCTGGTTCCCACACATCAATGTCCAACGCAGGAAGTTCCTCCGCCCGCGCCGCGAGCTCCTCGATCGCCCACAGTGCACGCGGCCCTCCCCCGATGATCGCGAGCCTTAGTGCGCCCACTGCTGCACCCTCCGCTCGCACTCGGCGGGATCCATCTTCAGGTTGTCTTCCACCCAGGCATCGTCGTAGACGGTCTCTAAGTAGGCAGGTCCGGAATCGTGAAGGATCACCACCACGGTGGCACCCGTGCCTAGCTCTTGTTCCAGCTGGTCGGCGATCTGCCCCAGCGCAGCGATGACCGCCCCTCCCGAGGCTCCGGGAAGAATAGATTCGGCACGAGTCAGCGCCCGCGCTCCGATTACCGCCTGCTCGTCGGGGACACGAATGATGCGGTCAGGGGTGACGTCGGACGAAAGATCCGGAACCGCACCGGCACCGTAACCGGGGAGCATGCGCGGCCCGCGCGTGCCGCCGAACAACACCGAACCTGCGGCGTCTACACCGATGACCTGCGTGGATGCGCCGATCCTGCGGACATGCTGCAAACAACCGCCAATGGTTCCCGTAGTGCTCATAGCCACCAGCACCGCCGCAGGTGCGCCTCCTAGCTGTGCCACGATCTCGCTCATAGTGCCGTGATCGTGAGCATCGAAGGCCGCGCGACTGGAATACTGATCCAAATTGATCGTGCGGGGATCCGCTGCCACCAGCTCCGCGACGCGCTTGCGCCGAGCAACCAACCAATCGCCGGTCTCTGCATCCGGCTCGGCCACGATGTCGATGGTGGCTCCCAGTGCGCGCATCGTCGCCAAGGTGGTGCGGTTGGCCCGAGGATCCACCACGCAGGTGAACGTCCATCCACGGCACGCGGCTTGGCGGGCCAGCGCCACACCCAGATTGCCGGAGCTGGATTCCACCAGGTGCACGTCCGGAGAATCCGGAATGAGCCCGTTCTGTACAGCCTGCTCGATGAGCGCTTTGGCCGTGCGATCCTTGGCCGATCCCCCGGGATTGAACTGCTCTAGCTTGGCCACGATGCGCAAAGAGCTGGCTGGCAGGAGGTTGCCTAAATCAACCAACGGAGTGTTCCCCGTGAGTTCGAGGAAGTCCGTGGCGATGGGCGATTCTGGGCTGAAGGTCATGATTGTCTAGCTTAGTAGCAAAATTTGCATAACGAACGAAGAAGCCGCCCGGAGTGATTTCGGACGGCTTGTACGTGTATGAACGCTAGGAAGTAATTACTTCAGCTGCGCGGAGGACAAGCCCAGCTCACGGCGTGCCACGATGAGCTGCTGAATCTGCTGGGTGCCTTCGAAGATGTCGAGGATCTTAGAATCGCGTGCCCACTTCTCCAGCAGGTCACGCTCGGAATAACCGTAAGCGCCTGCCAGCTCCACTGTGCGTAGGGTCAGGTCGGTAGCCATGCGACCAGCCTTTGCCTTGCACTCGGAAGCTTCCTTGGAGTTAGGCAGCTTGTTGTCTGCCATCCATGCTGCACGCATGGTCATCAGGTAAGAAGCCTCCCAGTCGGACTCGAGGCGAACGTACTCAGCGGCGGCAGCAGACTGTGCCCATGCTGGAGCGTCGTAGTCGATCTCGATGCCTGCGTCGGTGAGGATCTCGCGGAGCTTCTCCAGCGAAGCGCGAGCCACACCCACGGCCATAGCGGCAACCATTGGACGGGTGTTGTCGAAGGTCGCCATCACTCCGCCGAAGCCCTTCTTGGTGTCCACCTCTGGGGAACCGAGCAGGTTCTCCTTAGGGATGCGCACGTTGTCCAGGATGAAGTGAGCTGTGTCGGAGGAGCGGATGCCGAGCTTGTGCTCCAGGCGAACCAGTTCGAAGCCTGGCGTATCGCGCGGAACCACGAAGGACTTGATCGCTGCGCGGCCAGCGTCCTTGTCCACGGACGCCCACACAACCACGTGGGTGCAGCGCTCGCCGGCGGTGACAAAGATCTTCTCCCCGTTGAGGACGTACTCGTCGCCGTCCAGCTTTGCGGTTGCAGCAACGGCTGCGGAGTCAGAGCCGAACTGAGGCTCAGTGATGGCCATGGAAGCCCAGATCTTGCCGAATCGCTCGAGCTGCTCGTCGGTGGCCACAGCTGCAACAGCTGCGTTGCCCAACCCCTGGTAAGGGATGGACAGGGTCAAGCCAACGTCACCCCAGCAGGTCTCAAGGACGTTGAGGACGGCGGCCATGTTGCCGCCGTTCTTGACGCCTTCCCGCTGCTTCTTGTTGGCATCAGCGCGGCCGCCGGAAGCGCCGGCCATGGACTGACCTGCATCGGCCATACCCTCAACGAGGGATGCCATGGTGTCCAGCTCCACTGGGCGCTCGTGCTCAGCCAGGTCGTACTTGCGAGAGATTGGGCGGAAGATTTCGGAGGCAGCCTGGTGCGCCTGGTTGACTCCCGCCTTCAGACGCTTGGGAAGTTCCAGATTAATCATGAATGTTTCCTCTTAACGGATCGTCTTTGTGAATTGACTTGATGTGGCGGGTTAGAGAACCACGACGCCCTCTGCGATGCCAATGGCACGCAGATCGCGGTACCAGCGTTCAACTGGGTGCTCCTTGGTGAAGCCGTGTCCACCGAGCAGCTGCACGCCGTCGAGGCCGAAGATCATGCCCTTGTCGGATGCGTAGCGGCGAGCAAGTGCTGCTTCGCGGTGGTAGGACAGACCCTGGTCCAGGCGGGAAACGCCGCGGAGCAGGAGCAAGCGCAGGCCGTCGAGCTCGATGCGGATGTTGGCAACCATGAAGGCCACTGCCTGTCGGTGAGAGATTGGCTCGCCGAAGGCTTCGCGTTCGTTGACGTACTTCTTGGTGTATTCCAGCACTGCTTCGCCGGTGCCGACTGCCAGTGCAGCCCAGCCCAGACGGGAGCGGCGGATGATTTCTGCGTACTGCTCGGTACGGTCTTCGTCGGAAACCTCGGTGCCACCCAGCAGATTGGCAGCAGGAATGCGAACGTCCTTGAGCAGGAGGCGACCCAGTGCGGCGCCACGCAGACCCATGGATGGGTCAGCTTCCACAACTACGCCTTCGGTATCGGACTCGACGATGGCGAAGGTGTTCACGCCATCCAGCTCCACTGCGACGACGAACAACTCTGCTGCGCCGGCGTTAGGCACCATGGTCTTGACACCGTTGATGACGATGGAATCGCCATCGCGCTTGGCAGAGGTCTGCAGCACGAATGGGTCGAACAGAGGGCGCGCCTCGGAAACAACCACGGCTGCGGGTGGAACGGACTCGCCTGCGAAGGATGGCAGGTAGGTCTTCTGCTGTGCATCGTCACCATAGTTGGTGATGACGTTTGCCACGCCGGCTGGCGCCAGGATGGCAACTGCCAGGCCCATGTCGCCGTAGGACAGAGCCTCGGCGATCAGCGCGCCGGTGGTAGCGCCGGAAGCGGTGGCGATGCCTTCGTACTCTTCAGGAAGGTTAACCAGTGCGACACCCAGCTCTGCAGCGGTGTCCAGCAGGCCCTCAGCAGGCTCGGACTTCTCGTTGCACTCGGAAGCCACCGGGCGCAGGCGCTCTTCAGCGAACTCGCGCACGGCCTCGACGATCATCTGCTGATCTTCGGTTGGGTTCAGGTCGAATGGAGCGCGACCTGGCTTTGGTGCCTCGGTGGTTGTCGGCTCGTTGTTCTCGTCAGTGGTCTGGGAAGGCAGGCGCACTGGCTTGCCGGAGCCCTTGATCTTCTTGAACTGACGGTTCACGGCACCGAGGGTGCGCATGCCGGTCTTCGTGGATTCGTACGCCACGCGATCAACCCTGGGTCCCAAGCCGTACTTATCGGCCAGTTCGGATCCGGTAAAGCGAGTGAGGTAACGCATTGCGGTTCCGATTGCGTCCCGCTTGATGCCATTCAGGCCGGGAGTCGAATCGTTCCGTCGATTACGGT
This sequence comes from Corynebacterium dentalis, assembly GCF_900232865.1. GTDB lineage: Bacteria > Actinomycetota > Actinomycetes > Mycobacteriales > Mycobacteriaceae > Corynebacterium > Corynebacterium dentalis. Next base: position 84,816 of record NZ_OCTS01000003.1, read on the forward strand.
CGCTCATGCTGTGCGGCCACCTTTCAATGGTTCTTCTCTTTGTACTGTTGGAGCGGTGAGTATTACCCGCGCGACCGAAAGTACGGCTACGCGAATACATATGTCGTTAGCATAAACCAGTTTAGACCCACTAATAAGCCAAAACTGCCTTTGGATTACCTTCAAGAACAATAAAACCCCACTGAACAGACGGTTTCACCTAGAGCAGGGGGATAAAAGTGGGGTGCTGCAAAGTTGATCCCAAAGTGTGACGCGCGCTACTTAACGCGCGGCACCACACTCAGAGCTCAATCGCGCGTTAGCTTTCGCGCTCAGGGCGCACCATGGGGAACAAAATGGTCTCGCGGATGCCCAGCCCGGTCAGCGCCATGAGCAAGCGATCGATGCCCATGCCCGTACCGGAAGTCGGCGGCATGCCCTGCTCCATGGCGGCCAGGAAATCTTCATCCAGCACCATGGCTTCGTCATCGCCACCGGCGGCAAGGCGAGCCTGATCCTCAAAGCGGGCACGCTGGATGACTGGGTCGATCAGCTCGGAGTAACCGGTAGCCAGCTCGAATCCGCGAACGTAGAGGTCCCACTTCTCGGTCACGCCCTCCTTGGAGCGGTGATCGCGAGTCAGCGGCGAGGTCTCGACGGGGAAGTCACGGACAAAGACCGGCCCATCCAGCTGGTCTACGCAGAGCAGCTCCCAGATCTCTTCGACGAGCTTGCCGTGTCCCCAGCCGCCCTTGGCAGGAACGCTCAGCCCGATTTCCGCGGCGATAGCCTTGAGCTCCTCCACGGTGGATTCGGTGGTGACTTCCGGCTGACCTGGGAACTTGCGCTGCAGAGCTTCGTTGAGCGAAGGGTACATTTCCATGGTCTTCCACTCGCCGCCGAGGTCGTACTCGGTGCCATCCACCAAAGTCACCGTGGTGGAACCGAAAACGTCCTTGGCGATGTACTGGATCATGTCCTGATGCAACTTCGCGCCGTCGTCGTACGTGCCATAGGCCTGGTAGGTCTCCAACATCGCGAACTCTGGGCTATGTGAAGAATCCACGCCCTCGTTGCGGAAGTTGCGGTTGACCTCAAAGACTCGGTCGATGCCGCCCACCACACAGCGCTTGAGGTAGAGCTCCGGCGCGATACGCAGGTACAGATCAATGTCCAACGCGTTGGAGTGAGTCTCGAAAGGACGTGCCGCAGCGCCACCATGAAGGGTCTGCAGCATCGGAGTTTCCACCTCGAGGAACCCGCGGGACTCGAGGAAGTTGCGCAGGGAACGCATGACCTTGATGCGGGTCATCGCATTGTTCCGAGCCTGCTCACGCATGATCAGGTCCGTATAGCGGTGGCGGATGCGCGTATCCTCAGACATTTCCTTGTGCGCCACGGGCAGCGGGCGCAAAGACTTAGACGTCATGGACCAGCGCTGCGCCATCACGGACAACTCGCCGCGCTTAGAGGCAATCACTCGACCTTCGACGAACACCATGTCGCCCAAGTCCACGTCCGCCTTCCAAGAGGCCAGCGCTTCCTCGCCCACCTCAGCCAGAGAGAGCATGACCTGCAACGCAGTGCCATCGCCATCCTGCAGCGTCGCAAATGCGAGCTTGCCGGTGTTGCGGACGAACATCACGCGACCGGCCACGCCCACAACCGTGTCGGTCTCTTCCCCGGGTGCCAATTCGATGAGTGCATCGTCTTTCTTTTCGACGCCAGTCTCATCTCCTCCAGCAGCATTCTCCGATTCTTCAGGATTAACCACGATCCAGCCTGCGCGGATCTCCGCGAGGGTGTGAGTCCGGGGCACCTCGACGGGATACGCATCGCGTCCGGATTCGAGGATCCGGTCGCGCTTTTCTCGGCGGATGCGCAGCTGTTCCGGCAGGTCGTTTGCAGAATCATTGCTGGGGTTCTGGGATGCATCAGTCACGGTAGTCAAGGATACTGCATCGCTAGACACCCTCTAACCCCGCCGTAACTATGCAGATCAGAGCCTCGGCTAGCTGATTAGCCAGTCGTTCGGGCTGAACAGCTCAAAGTGAATGCTGGTGGGAATCAGCGTTTCCTTGTTCTCTTCCAGCTGATCGCGGATGTCTTGCAGGAAGCCGCTGCCTCCGCACAGGTACCACTGGGCGCCTGCGGGCACCTGGCCATCCCTGTTCATCTGGCTGAGATCGAGCATCTCGTTGTTGTCGCGGTAGGCAGTGATGTGAGTGGCACTGCCATTTTCTGCCAGGGCGGCAACGAGATTATCGGTGGCATCGCGCTGAGCGTAATCGTCAGCGGTGGCGTCGGCATGAAGAACAACAACATCCCGCGCGACCTGGTCCTTGTTGGCAACCAGGTGAGCCAACATCCCGGTCATCGGAGTGGAACCGATTCCCTGGCTGACCAGTACGAGAGGCGCGGTGTTCTCGTCCAAGACGAGATCGCCGGCGGGGAGGGTGGCGTCCACGGTATCGCCAACGTTGACGCGCTCCAGCAGAAAGTTCGAGACCTCGCCATCTTGCTGCACGGCGATGGAGAACGTCTCTGCATCCGTGGCGGTCAGGGAGTACTGACGGAGCTGGCGGGCGCCGTCGTCCAGCTTGACGCCAATGGAGGTGTACTGGCCGGGAAGCGCCTCATCAAAGCCCTGACCAGCGAAGGTGTACTGAGTGACGCGGCTGCTCAGCTGGGTCTTTTCCTTCAATTCCGCCTTGATGAACACGTCGCCGGCGTCCACACCGGCGGAAGCGTAGAGATCCTTTTCGAAGTCGATGAGGACCTTGGCCATGAGCCAGTAAACCTCATCCCAGGCTCCGGCGACCTCAGGCGTGACTGCATCGCCGAGGACCTCCACGATTGCGGCGAAGAGGTTGTCATGGACGATCTGGTACTGATCTTCAGTGATGCCCAGCGAAACGTGCTTGTGGCCGATGCGGGAAAGCATTTCTACGGGATCAGGGGCGTTTTCATCGACGAGCATGGCCGCGAACGTGGCGATGGAGGCAGCGAGAGCCTTCTGTTGCTCGCCGGAGCGCTGGTTGCCGCGGTTGAAGGTATCCGCGATGAGCTCGGGGTGGTTGGTGAACATCTTGTTGTAGAAGATCGGGGTGATGTTGTTGATGTTCGCGCCAATGACAGGCAGGGTTTGGCGGATAATCTCCGCGTTGGACTCAGACAGTGCAGTGCGGTTGGTGTTCGGAGCTTCCTGAATGAACATGTGGTTCGTCTCTTCCGGGGTCAGCACCGCTCGCACGTGAGGTACGGGGCTAGTTGTCTAGCTGGTTCGCACCTTCGGCAGGCCGAGAGGAGCAGAGGAACCGTGGGTGTCCTCAGAGTTAGGTTGCGCTGCCGCACGTGTGACGCGAACCAGATCCTCGATGGTGTCACCATCTAATTCCACGAAGAAGGCCTCGCGCGCTGCCGCCAACCGATGGCGCAACGCACAGTTTCGGGAAGCCAGCGGACACGGCTTATTGCCTTCACAGTCCACTACTTCCCCAGGGCCTTCCAGTTCTCTAAGGATCTGCCCCACGCTTGCCCCACGGGCAGTGTCCGGCAGATACACCCCACCATTTCTTCCGCGAACGGAAGTCACCATGCCCATGTCCACCAGCTTGGCGGTCACTCGCGCAAGGTGGTTGTCCGAAGCGTTGGTGGCCTGTGCCAATGCAGAGATCGTGAGGCGCTGCCCTTCCGGCAGATCTCCCAAGATCATCATGGACCGAAGTCCAAGATCAGCAAAGGTGGTCAGGTGCATGGTTTAAGCCTAAGTCTCAGAGGTTAAAGATGTAAGTAAGATACACCTTTAATTTGGGTGAGTTGCATCACCTCAAAAGGTGCAGGTTAATTAACGCTCACACTAGTCTTCAGAATCGTCCGGATGGCGAGGATTCAGCAATCCAGATCCCTCTGGCGCATGCGCAGGATCTTCCCCGGATTCCAGCTGCTTGTTGTCCTCATCCACGAAGATCACGTGCGGATGATAATTCTTGAGATCCTCCGCCGTGAACTGCGCGTATCCGATGATGATCACGAGGTCACCCGGGCTGATCAAGCGTGCAGCCGCGCCGTTAATGCCGATCACTCCGGTACCGCGGTCGCCGGCGATGACGTAAGTGGTCAGGCGGTTGCCGTTGTTGATATCGACGATGTCGATCTGCTCTCCCTCGAGCAGATCCGCGGCATCCATCAAGTCAGCGTCAATGGTGCAGGACCCCACATAGTGGAGGTCTGCTTGGGTGACGGTGGCTCGGTGGATCTTGGATTTCAGCATGGTGCGCAACACGTCGCCATACCTTACCCTGCAAGTCGCGAACGGGAAATTCCAGCCAGGAGCCGCGCCTAGCCCTCGCCCTCGCCCTCAATATTCTTAAACCCAATCCCCAACGGCAGGTTCACGTTGTCAATGAGCCGAGTGCTCCCCACACGCGCCGCCACCAGCAACCGTGCATCCCCCATCTCCGGCGGCTCGCCCAGGTCAGCACCACGCAGTTCTAGGTAGTCCAGCTCAATCTCCGGCACCGATTCAATGATCTCTCGCGCCGTAGAAAGCACCTTCTCCGCTCCGCCCTCAGCCACAAAAGCACCCGCCGTTAGCGCCGCGGACAGCGTCAATGCGAGCTCCCGGTCTGTCTCCGACAAGTACTGGTTCCGCGAACTCAGCGCCAACCCGTCCTGCTGCCGCACAATCGGCACGCCATGAACGGTCACTCCCATGTTGAGGTCATTGACCATCTGCTGAATGACCATCAGCTGCTGGTAGTCCTTCTCCCCGAAGTAGGCGTGATCGCAGTGCGTGATCTGGAACAACTTATTCACCACGGTCAGCACGCCAGCAAAATGCGTCGGACGGAAAGCGCCCTCCAAGATCGCACCGATCGCACCCGGTTGCACGGTGGTGCGCGGGCCGTTGGGGTACATCTCGCGGGCGTTGGGTGCGAACACCGCGTCCACGCTTGCGGCGCGCAATTTTTCGACGTCAGCCTCCAGCGTCCTGGGGTAAGCGTCCAGGTCCTCACCTTCGGCGAACTGCAGCGGGTTCACGAAGATGCTCACCACCACCACGGCACGCGGCATGCGCTGAGCTGCCTTAACCAGGGAAAGGTGGCCTTCGTGCAGCGCACCCATGGTCGGCACCAGTGCCACCGGGCGGCCTACTTTGCGCATGGCGCGGGTGAGGGTGCCGATCTCCTCGATGGTGTTGAACACCGTGGCTTGCCCGGGCGTGAACGAGCCCTGGTCAGAGCCTCGGTCTGCGCCCAGCTCGGGGGTTGAATCTTGCTTCGCCGACTGCGTATTTCCCATGCCGGTTAGCGTAGTCGCATGCTCATCTCAGCGAGAACCCGCTCTACCTCTAGCGAGTGCAGCATCTGCGCGGTGCGCTCGGCCATGGGGATGTAGGCGCCGGTGAAGTTCGCCGCTGCGGAGTCTTTCTCTAGCGCGCGCAGAGCCTCGATGTGGCGCATCACTGCGGGGGCATCGTCGCGGGCAACGGGCCCGGTCAGGCCGTGCATCCGCTGGCTGAGCGCTTTGTCCACGGCCACGGGCACGATGGTGCGCAGCAGTGTGGCGGATTCTGGGGTGTGTGGGGGCGGTCCCGAGCTGGGATCTTCGGCTAAGACGTGGTCCAGCATGCGTTGGGCGTCGGACAACAAGGTGACCACGTAGTTGGCCGCATAGGAAATGGCGGCGTGGTACGCGGGGCGTTTGGCTTCCGGAACGTGCACGGCCACCCCACCCATGGAGCTAACCAGCAGCTCGGCGACCATATTTCCAGTCTCAGAATCGGCGGTCACGCCCCATGCGCAGCCCATGAGGTGCGTGGTGTCATCGGCATTTCCCGCAAAAGTCATCACGGGATGCAAGGCCAGTGGCAGTGCCCCGGTGTCCGTGATGGGCTGAAGAATCTCGCACCCGTGCGCGCCGGAGGTGTGCGCCACCATTTGTCCATCGCGGGTGATGGCGGCGACTTGCTCGATGACCTCGTCCAGCACCGTATCCGGCACGGCGATGATCACCAGCGCGGCCTGCGCGGCTTCCTCCAGCGACACGATTGCCGTGTTAGGCAAGCGCTCAGCCACTCGCGCTCGCGAGGCATCTCCTCGCGCCACGATCCCGTGGATGTGGTGCCCGGCAGCTGCCAGCCGTTCAGCGACTGCGGTCCCCACCGCGCCGCCGCTGATCACGCCCACGGACAGTCGCGGTTGTTGCATATCGTCCATGTTGAGTGCTTCGCGCCTCGTGTCCCCGTTTACTTTTCTTTAAAGCGAGCCATGAGCTCGGCCACGGTCAGGCCGCCGGATTCATCAGCGCGACGACGTCCGTGTGCGGTGTCCTGTGCGTCTTCTTCCTTTTTCCGACGCCGACCGCCACCCTGACCACCCTGACCAGCCGGCTTCTGGGGTGCGGCGGATTCCGCGGCATCGGCACGACGGCGCCCACCGGTGTGGGAAGTTTCCAACGGTGCGCTGTGGCGGGAATGCGCTGCGGTATCTGCAGAAGGAGTGGCTGCTGCAGGAGCGGACACAGTAGCCGGAGCGGATGCAGACTTAGAAGCCGAAGTGCCGAAAGAGGAAGCGGGAGCGCTTGGCTTAGGCTCGTCTTCCATCGCGGTGGTGTCTACCACCAGTGGCAGCTGCGTGGTCTCCTGCGTGTCTTGTCCGTCCCAGCGCACGGCAGCGAAAGAGCCGGTGGAGAAGCTGGTGGTCGCCTTGCCGTGCTTGCCCTTGGGTGCTGCAGATGATGCAGCGCTGGAGGCCGATGCCGCCGCAGGACGGGAAGCAGCAGAAGCTGCTGGCTTGGAATCCGGCACAGGTGCGGACTGTGGCTGTGCCGGTGGCGTGCTGGTGCCGCCCAGCTCGCGGACGCGCTCAGCGCGAGCGTGCACGGAAGCCTGCTCTTCTCCGTAATCACGTCCAGTCAGGCTGGTCAGCTGCGAACGCAGCACGACCAGCTCTTGGCGCAGCTGCTCCAGGTGCTCGTCGCGCTGATCCCGCATGCGCTGTTCGTAGCTGGATTCCAGCATGGCCTCACGCTGCTGGTGTTCGGACTTCTCGCGGCGCAGCTCGGAGGTGTGCATGCGCTGCATTTGGCGGTTGCGGTCCCGCTCCGCGGTCAGCGCGCTGGAGTAACGGCTGACCAGAATAGCTCCCAACACAGCGGCCCAGAGTGCCGCGATCACGGCGATCTTCAACCAGAAGTCTGAGTCCATGAACAGCATCAGGAGGCTGGCCACCACGGCCAGGATCAGCAGTCCGAACATCAGCAGCTTGGACATCCGCCCTTCGCCCTGCTCGGCGGAGCCGCGACGTGAATCTCCGGAGCGATCGCGGGTCGAGGACTCGTCGCGGAGCTCCCGCGAGGGCCGAGCCTGACGATCATGCTGAGGTTGAGGCTGAAAACTCATGCGTTCAGCCTACCTTGCGCAGGTGGATCCATTGGCGGAGCCACGCAACCTCGTTCCAACCACGCCCCAGCAACCGCCGCGCACACGCCACCGACCACGCCGCCAATCACGCCTGGCACGTCATCAGCCGCCGCCTGCAAATGTCCCGCGTTCAACAGCACGTGGATACCAATACCTGCATAGACTCCGCCCAGCACAGCTCCGATCCACGCCACGGCCTGACCAATGAGCATCCATTGCGCCACCGTCAGCGGGCTCATCTGGCTACTGTCTTGCCCAATTTCCCCCTCGTCAATCCGCTTGCGCACCATCCACCCCATCACAGCGCAGGCCACGGCAAAGACAAACAGGAACACGCACGCGGTGAGCTCAATGGGCGGGAAGGAACCATAAAAAGCCCACGTGGCAGCCCATGCGATCACCACGGCGATCCCCGTGCCCCATGCCAGGGCACTCAGCGGTGTGGGCTGCATTTCCTTCATGGCTACTACCTTAAACTCCCGCGAGACAGCCGAACATCCCACTGCGCAGATTCCACAGCCTGCACGCCGGCCACCTCCTCCTGCTCCGCGGCAGCCAGCTCCTCCAGCCACTGGTGCACTCCCCTGCCCTTGAGCGTCACCCCGGGCGCGCCCGCCAGCTCGAGGTCAGCCCATGGCACCAGCACAAACGCTCTTTGATGCGCGTACGGGTGCGGCACAATCAGCTCCTCACCCCAGGCTCCGTCGGAGGTGATGGGGACAGCGGTGGCGTCAGAAAGAAAAGAAAACAATGCCAGCACATCCACGTCCAGGGTGCGCGGGCCCCACCGCACGTCGCGCACGCGCTGCGCAGCCTGCTCCACGTCTTGGCAGGCATGCAAAAAGTCCAAAGGTTCCAGTTCGGTCTCCACTGCGATGACGGCATTGCGGAACTCGTCCTGCTCGTAGACTCCCCACGGCGGCGTGGCGTACATCCGCGAATGCTCCACGATCCGCCCCGCCCCGGAGTCTTCCAGCAACGAGGCTGCGCGCACCAGCTGAGCATCGACAGAAGCCACCTCTCCCGGCATGTTGCTGCCGAGTCCCACGAACGCCAACACCAGCTGCCTCCTACTTGTTCTTGTAGGAACGGCGCGCCACCACGCGCACGTCGGCAAACGGGTAGTCGATTGGTGCCTGGGGCTTATGCACGGTGACCTCCACGGCCATCGCCCCGTCCAGCTCGATGATCTTGTTCGCGATGTTGGTGGCCAGGGTCTCGATGAGATCGTTGCTCAGCCCCTGTACCAATTCCACGGCAATGTTGGCCAGATCCACGTAGGAAATGGTGTCTGCGATGGAATCCGAGTTGGCGGCGTGCGAGAAATCCGTCCACACCACCATGTCCACCAGGAACTTCTGCCCGGTGTTCTTTTCGTGCTCATAGACGCCGTGGTAGCCATAGGCTTCCAGTCCGATGAGTTCGATGCGATCTGCCACGGTGTGCTTCTCCTCGCGTGAATTGGTTGGTGGTTAGGTTACGGTGCGCCGGGCTCGCCAGGTCTCATCGACCTCCGGTCCTTTGCCCGACGCCAGCGCGTAGGCCACGTCCACTGCCGCCCGATTCTGGGCAACTTTATGGACCCGCACCGCCCACGCTCCAGCGTGCGCACTTAAGGCAGAGACGGCTGCGGTGGCATCATCAGCCGATTCCGGGGTCCCCGGTTGTCCATCCGCACCCGGGCGCAGCGCGGTCAAGAAGCGCTTGCGCGAGGCCCCCACCAGCACCGGATACCCCAGATCTGCAATGGCCTTCACTGCACCCAGCAGCGCCCAATTATCCTGCGGGTTCTTGGCAAAGCCAATACCGGGATCCAGAATCAGCTTGTCCGGGGACACACCCGCGGCCAACGCGGCGTCCGCCCGGTCTTGCAGCCAGTCACGCACGTGCTCCACGATGTCCTGGCCGTGATAGCGGTATCCCTCCGCGCCAGCAAAGCTCTCCGCGTTCCAGTGCATGAGGCACAGCTGCGGGGATTGTCCGTCTGGGGTGGTCACGCTGGCTGCGACCTCCAGCATGTCCTCGTCCGCGAGGCCACCGGAGACGTCGTTGATGATGTGCGCGCCAGCTTCCACGGCGGCGCGGGCGGTGGACGCGCGCATGGTATCCACGCTGATCAACACGCCATTTTCTTCCACTGCGGGGTGCGCGCGGAGTTGCTGCACTACCGGCACCACGCGGCTTTGTTCGCGCTCCGCGTTCACTCGGGTGGCACCGGGGCGGGTGGATTCCCCGCCGATATCGATGATGTCTGCGCCCTGCTCAATCATCGCCAGCGCGTTGCGCACGGCGGTTTCTGTATCCGGGTTGGCCCCGCCGTCGGAAAAAGAATCTTCCGTGACGTTGAGGATGCCCATCACCAGCGTGCGGGAGGGCACGCCGGGTGCAGTTGCGGCGGGATCTACAGCATCGGCTCCCAAGGAGTTGTTCGGTTGTGTCACTTGCCGTCTCGAATGAGGTTGAAGGCCTCGGCGCGGGTCGCCGCGCTGGATTCCAGCACGCCGCGAACGGCGGAGGTAATGGTGTTGGCTCCTGGCTTGCGAATGCCGCGCATCGCCATGCACAAGTGCTCGGCCTCGATGACCACGATGACTCCGGCGGGATCCAGGCGTTCCATCAACGCATCTGCCACCTGGGTGGTCAGGCGCTCTTGCACCTGGGGGCGCTTGGCCATGCCGTCCACCAAGCGGGCCAGTTTGGATAGCCCGGTGACCTTGCCGTCCTTGCCCGGGATGTAGCCAATGTGTGCGGTACCAAAGAAGGGAACCAAGTGGTGCTCACAGGTGGAGTAGAACTGAATGTCCCGCACCATGACCATCTCCCTGTGGTCCTCTCTGAAGGTCTTGCTGAGGACCTCAGTGGGGTCTTCGTAGAGGCCAGAGAAGATCTCTTGATAAGCGCGAGCCACGCGAGCTGGGGTTTCCTGCAGACCTTCGCGGTCTGGATTTTCGCCTACTGCGATCAGCAGTTCCCGAATAGCTGCTTCTGCGCGCTGCTGGTCAAACTCAGGACGTGACTCCACTACTTCTCCTCATTCTTTCCATCACCGTCGCGATAAGTCTCGCGGTCTCCGTAACCATCACCTTCCGGCGCCCGGTGCTTGTGCGTTCCTTTTTGGCGCGGGGTTTCCCACGGGAAGGTCTGCTTCGGCGGCTCGCTGCGCGGTGAGTCATTGCGTGGTGAGTCGCTGCGTGGTGAGTCATTGTGAGGCTGCTCGTTGCGCGTCACATCCTCACCGTTCCGACGCTTCACCGGGGCATCGTCCGAGGTCCACGGGTTGTCCGGCTGCTCGTTGTCCGGCAGGCGGAATCCGCGCTGCTCGCTCAGTGGCACGGCCTTGTGTTCTGGCTTTCCGTTGTTCTGCCCTGGCTGCCCATCGGTGCCACCCCACAAGTGATCGTGGTGATCGCCAGAACCCCGCGATGCCTTGTCGGCTTCCTGGGCTTCGCGCAAGCTGCGCTTCTGTTCTTCCTTGCGTCGTTCGATGCGTGCCCGGCGCGCTGCGGAGAAGAAGTCGTTGCGCTTCGGTGGCTCCTCGCCGCGCTCCTTGGCCAGCTCGGTTGGAGTCTTGACGGGCTCGCGGTAATCCCGCGGGCGGTCCACGTCTTGGAACGGGAATACGTCGGAGATTTCGCGCAGCTCGATGCCCTCGAAGATGGCCTCCAAGTCCGGGCGGCGCAGAGTCTCCTTCTCCAGCAGCTTCTGCGCCAGAGTGTCCAAGTACTCGCGGTTATCCCGCAGGATGGCATAGGCGGTGGCCTGCGCCTTATCCAGCAGTGCGCGCACTTCGTTATCGATCAGTGCCGCGACTTCCTGGCTTGGGCGAGACTCCCCTCCACCTTGTCCGCCTTGTGCGCGGAAAGGATCGCCGCCGTCAGTGCCGTACTTCACCGCACCAATCTTGGGGCTCATGCCCAGCTCCATGACCATGGCGCGCGCAGTGTTGGAGGCCATCTCGATATCGGACGATGCGCCGGAGGTGGGGTTACCGAACACCAGCTCCTCAGCCGCGCGGCCACCCATGGCAAATACCAAGCGAGCGAACAGCTCAGAGCGGTTATACATACCCTTATCGTCTTCTGGCACCGTCAAAGCGTGGCCACCCGTGCGGCCACGGGCCAAGATGGTCACCTTGTACACGCGGTCAATATCCTTCAGAGCCCATGCTGCTAGGGCGTGTCCACCCTCGTGGTAGGCCGTAACCTTCTTCTCCTGCTCGGAGATGATCTTGGTGGAACGGCGTGGTCCACCAATCACGCGGTCGGTGGCTTCTTCCAGTGCATCGCCAGTGATGACGTTGCCGTCCACACGGGCGGTCAGGAGCGCGGCCTCGTTCAGCACGTTCTCCAAGTCTGCGCCGGACATGCCAGCGGTGCGCTTGGCCAGAGACTTCAGATCCACGTCTGCGCCCAACGGCTTGCCCTTAGCGTGCACGCGCAAGATCTGCTCACGGCCGGACAGGTCCGGGTTGCTCACTGGGATCTGACGGTCAAAACGGCCCGGGCGCAGCAGCGCAGGGTCCAGGATGTCCGGACGGTTGGTCGCGGCCATAAGGATCACACCTTCGCGGTCACCAAAGCCATCCATCTCCACCAGCAACTGGTTCAGGGTCTGCTCGCGCTCGTCGTGTCCACCGCCCATGCCGGAGCCGCGCTGGCGACCCACGGCGTCGATCTCATCCACGAAGATGATGCACGGGGAGTTCTCCTTGGCCTGCTTGAACAGGTCGCGCACGCGGGACGCACCCACGCCCACGAACATCTCCACGAAGTCGGAGCCAGAGATGGAGTAGAACGGCACGCCAGACTCGCCAGCCACCGCGCGGGCCAGCAGGGTCTTACCCGTTCCGGGAGGGCCGTAGAGCAATACGCCACGGGGAATCTTGGCGCCCAATTCCTCATAGCGCGCAGGGTTGGACAGGAAGTCGCGGATTTCGTCGAGTTCCTCGACTGCCTCGTCCGCACCGGCAACATCGTCGAAGGTGGTGTCCGGGTTGTCCTTGTTCAGCTCCTTGTGCCGGGACTTGCCCATGCCGAATGGGCCGCCCATGCCGCCGCCGTTCATGCGGCTCATCAGGAACAGCAGCAGTCCCATGATCAGAACCAGCGGCAGGAACATCATCAGCAGGGAGCCGAGGAAGCTGTCCTGTGTGACGTTGGTATTGAACTTCTCCGCCCCAGAGTCCTGGACGGCAGTGAAGATCCGGTCCCCTGTGCGAGCCGGGTAGCTGGTGATGATCTGCTCGATGCCATCCTTCCCGTCCAGGGAGATGGAATCCTTGAGCTTGATTTCCAGTTGCTGCTCGCGGTCGTTGATCTGCACCTCAGAGACGTTCTTGTCCTTGAGCTGTTCCAACGCCACTGAGGTTTCGACCTGCTCGTACCCGCGGGTGCTATCCGTGAGCACGGAGAAGGTGTAGATGCCGATGAGGATGGCGGCGACGATTCCCGCGATCCTCAGCACTTTCGTCTTATCCATAGTTCCTGTCGTTAGGTAAAAAGGCGCTGCTGGTTTTTATACCGTTGTGTGCTTGTGTCTACTGGTACACGCGCGGGCGCAGCGTACCCACGAATGGCAGGTCGCGGTAGCGTTCCGCGAAGTCGAGTCCGTAGCCCACCACGAATTCGTTGGGAATATCGAATCCCACCTCGGCGAGGTTTTCGATGTCCACCTTCACTGCATCGGGCTTTCGCAGCAAGGTCACCACGGACAGGCTGCGGGGCTGGCGGTTGCGCAGGTTCTTCATCAGCCAGGACAGGGTGAGTCCGGAATCGATGATGTCTTCCACAATCACCACGTCATGATCGCGGATGTCGCGGTCCAGGTCCTTGAGGATGCGCACCACGCCGGAGGAGCTGGTGGAGTTGCCGTAAGAGGATACGGCCATGAATTCCAGCTGGGTGGGCACGGACATCTCGCGGGCGAAGTCGGTGATGAAGAAGACCGCTCCCTTGAGCACGCAGATCAGGATGAGGTCCTTATCGGAATCCTTGAACTTCTCCGAGGTGGCCTGTGCCAGCTCGCGAATGCGCGCATCCAGCGTTTCTTTATCGATCAGCACGCTTTCCAGATCGTCCCCGTAGCGGTTTGCGGGCACGTCGAAGTTCTTTTCGCTCAGCAGGCTGGTGCTGGGCAGGTTGGTGCTGGGCTTGTTGCTGGGCATATCCGTCAACCCGATCCTCATTGTGTTTCTTTGTGGCGTGCAATCACGTCGAGAAATAGCTGCCTGTTCTGGCGGCGCACTACCAATCGATGCGTGGTGCGCCTCGCTGGGTTCATTGTAGGCCAGTGGGTGGGCCAGGGGACAGAGACGGGTCCTTGTCCTCTCCAAGCGATCACCAGCGCGTCAATCGCCTCCATGTGCGCATTCGTCAACGGCCCCACGTGTTCGCCGAGCCATGCGCGATAGATCCGTCGCCTCACTGCGGCCAGCTCGGTGGCGATGGTTCGGCAATCCAGTGGTGCTGGTTGATCGTTTTTATCCGACGCCAACCTCTCCCCTCCCCGCTGGTCCTCCATAGCCTGCAGCTGGTGGCGAGCGAGCTGATCCAGGGCGGTGGCGTCGTCCCGCAACAAACGCGAGGACACGGCGAGGTTGTCTACCACGGCCTCCCCGAGGATCGCCCGCATCTGCGGGAGCAATTTGGTGCGGATGCGGGAGCGAAGGTAATCGGCGGATTCGTTGTGCGGGTCCACCCAAAAGTCCAGCTCGGCGTGGTGGCAGGTGCGTTCGGTGTCTGCTCTCGTGGCGTGGAGTAAGGGTCTACCCACCCAGCCGGCACCGGAGTGCACGGCGGGGTGTTCGGTGGTCAGGGCGTGCATGCCGGCCAGTGAATCGGTGCCGGAGCCGCGTGCCAGCGCAAGGAGAAAACCTTCCGCGTCATCGGAGGCGGTGTGAGCCACCAGCACGCCGCGCCCCTCGGCTACCTGCCCAAGCGCTTGATACCTGGCAGCCCGAGCAGGCCCTTCACCGGTTTCTGCAATGTTCACCGTCACCACGCGCGAGCGCGCTCCCAGAGTTTCAGCCTGCTGCGCGGCCCTAGCGGCCACGTGAGCGGAACCGACTTGCAGCTGGTGGTCAACCACTACGGCTTCCACGTCCAGCCCGGCGCGAATTGCCGCGTGCACCAAGGCCAAGGAATCCGCGCCACCGGATAAGCCCACCACCACGGATTGCGGATTGCTACCTGTGAGCTGCTCGTGAATGCCGGGATGTTCGCGCTGCACCCACTCCAGCCAGCGCTGGGTGTGGGCGGCGGTGGAGATATGCGGGCGGCTCATGACCTAGCGTTTAGGCATCCCGCAGGGAGTTGGCCAGGCGGTCCAGGGCTGCCCTAGAGGCGTCTATGTTTTCGCCGGTGGCCAGGAACGCGAAGGTCAACACGCGGCCGGACGTGGTGGTGATGGTCCCCGCCAGAGTATTGACGCCAGACAGTGTGCCCGTCTTCGCCCGTACCCAGCCAGCGGAATCTTCTGCGCCACTTCCCGTGGCGTAGCGGTTGACCAAGGTGCCGTCCACCGCAGAGACCGGCAACTGCTCCAGCAGTGAGTGCAGATCGTGGTTGGAGAGCACCTGATCCAGGTGGTGCGCGCTGAGTCGGTTGGACGTGCTCATTCCGGAGTTGTCCTTGAGCACGGCCTTGTCTAGATCCACGCCGTGGTCTCGGAGCACAGCAAGGGTGGATTCGGTGGCGCCCGCGAACGTCCGCGGCGCGTCCTGAGATCCCGCCACCTCGCGCGCAATGGCCTCGGCCAGCAGGTTGTCCGAGTGCACCAGTGTGTCATGGATGCGGGTGTTCAACGGAGCCGATTCCACCCCGCCCAGCCAGGTCAGATCCTCAGGCAGAGAATCCTGGGCGTTGCCGTCCACGGATGCCGTCATCGGGGTGGCGGCGGTGGCGTTTTCCACATCGATGGTCACGTCACTAAGGCCCAATTGGCCCGCGAGGACCCGGGCGGCGTCCTTGCCTGGCTCGGTAGAACGAGGCGAATAAGACTCGGTGGGGTTGATGCGACCAGCGTTCAGCATCACGGAATCCAGGTTGGTGACGTTGCCACCGGCGATGTCATCTGTATCCCACGTGGAGTTGAACAGGTCGCCCTCGCGCACGGAGTTGTCCACCACGATGTGATCGATCTTCTGCCCCTTGATCTGCGGGCGGATCTTGTCCGTCAGTTCGCGGACACTGGTCGCATCGCTAAAAAATCCCTTGCCGGGTTCTGCGGACAGGGTGATATCTCCCTCGCCCACCAAGATCAGCTCCCCTGGACGGCGCTGGACCACGTAAGTTTCCAGGCGCTCGTCGTCATCCAGCGCCAAGGTGGCCGCACCCGTGGTGACCACCTTGGTCACGCTGGCCGGGGTGCGCAGTTTGTCCTGGTCTTTTGCCCACAGCGTCTCCCCGGAGGCCAAATCCGTGACCTCAGCGGTCAGCTCACCGAGTGCTGGATCCTTCGCCGTACGGGCCACCGCGCTGTCCACGTCCGGCAGCTCACCGGCCCCACCGGTGGAATCTTCCGGCGCTTCCAGCACCGGCTGCGCCGAGGTGTGCTCGCTGCGCGGTGCTGCCTGCACCTCGTAGCGGTTTGCCGCGTGCCAGAGCAGCCCAGCTGCCACCACGAGGGCAACCACCACGAGGAAAATCGTGACGGCTATCCACCAACGGGTGCGGGATGTCTTCTGACTACTCACAACAAGCCACTCTAGCGTTGCCTCCTTATCTACAGGTGCAAGGGAGACACGATAAGATAGGCGCGTTGTTTAATTAATTCACTACGAGTATCGCGAAGGGTGGCGCTTTAACCATGAGCTCCAACAGCATCGAAGTAACCATCGAAATCCCCAAGGGCTCCCGCAATAAGTACGAGGTTGACCACGAGACCGGCAAGGTCTACCTGGACCGTTACCTGTTCACCCCGATGGCTTACCCAGCTGACTACGGTTTCATCGACCACACCCTGGGCGAAGACGGCGATCCTTTGGACGCGCTGGTCATCATGCCTGAATCCGTGTTCCCCGGCGTGATCGTCAATGCGCGCCCAGTTGGCGTGTTCAAGATGACCGACGAGGCCGGCGGCGATGACAAGCTGCTGTGTGTCATCGACGACGTCCGCTTCGAGAGCTACCAGGACATCGAGGACATCGATCAGTTCACCCGCAACGAAATCGAGCACTTCTTCGTCCACTACAAGGATCTGGAGCCAAACAAGGAAGTTTCCGGCTCTGGCTGGGGCAACAAGGCCGAAGCGCAGAAGATCCTCGACGAGGCTATCGCCCGCTACAAGTAGGCCCTCGCCTGTAGGTTTTTACCTACTCCCCTGCCGCCCGATATCCGCGCCGCAGATCCTCGACAATCACCGGGTGATCCAGCGTGTTGGGCGGCATTTCTATGAGCGGATTATCTGGGGGAAAGATCTCCGCAGCGCGTAGTGTCTCCGCGTTGAGATAGCGCAGTTCAGGTGCCGTGTTCGACACCTGCAACTGTGTGTTGGCGGGCGCGCACATGTTAAAGCCCCAGTCGCCAAAAGTAGGCACCTGTACGTGGTACGGGACCACGTCCGCGCAGCCCGCCGCAGACAGCGTGGAGCGCACGCGATTGAACACGTCCGGCGTGGTGAACGCACTGCCGGACTGCACCACCATCCGCCCTTCTGGCCGGAGCATTTTGTGCAGCAGCCCGTAGAACTCCTCGGAATAGAGCCGAGCCATCGTGTCATTATCTGGGTCGGAGAGATCCACGAGTATGGCGTCGAACGGCTGCACACCTCCACCACCAGCGCGCGCCCACGTGAACGCATCCTCGGTGATCACGTGCACGCGAGGGTCCTCAAGGGAACCGCGATTGTCCTCGCGCAGGACGGTGTTGGCCACCCGGATCATCTCCGGATCCAGCTCCACCTGCTGGATGTCCGTGATGTGATCCATGCGCAGTAACTCGCGAGCGGCGAGGCCATCACCGCCGCCGATGATCAGTACGCGCTGGGTGCTGGGCGTGATGGCGGGATATACCAAGGATTCGGTGTAGCGGTACTCGTCGCGCGTGGAATATTGCAGCCCACCGTTCAAGAACAGGCGGCGATCCTTGCCGACCTTGGTCACCACGATGTCTTGGTACTGCGTTTGCTGTGAGTAGATGATCGGGTCTTCGAATAGGCGTTGGCGGGCTGTCGCCACCACGCCGTCGGAGCGGACGATCAGCACGGACAGGCCCACGATGGCAACGACGATCACCGTTGCCACCAGCACCAAATGTGTGCGTTTGACCGACCATCGCAGCACCAAGCCTGCCACGGCAAGGGCGGCCACCAGGTTCAACAAGCCAGCCGCGGCTGTGCCCTGGAGCAGTCCGAGCGTGGGGAGCAAGAAGAATGGCCACGCCAGGCCGCCCAGCAGCGCGCCCACGTAATCGGCCACGTTCAGGGTCGCGAGAATGGAGCCCGATTCGTTGGCGTCCACCATCCGGCCGCGCTGGAACATCGTCATCAGCAAGGGAAGCTCCGCGCCCACCAGCGCGCCGATGAGCAAGGTCGCCAGCACCAGCAGAATCAAGCTCTGCCCGGTGACGGCGAATGCCAGGTAGAGGATCGTGGCGCTGAGCCCTCCGACCACGCCGAGGATGGCTTCCACCCACAGGAAGGCGGTTTCCGCCCATTTCAGCAGCGGCTTGGCGCACAGCGCGCCCAGGCCGAGCGCGGCCACGTAGCCCGCCACGATCAGGCTCGTTTCTACAATTCCACCGCCGTTGAGGCTAGTGGAGAGCGAGATCAACGCCAGCTCGTAGACCAACCCGGAAGCCGCACACGCGGCCACGGAGAGCAACAGGAAGAACCGCCGCGGGCCGGGCACCAATCCCCGATCTGTGGCGGGCTTGGGCTTTATGTCAGGCATACGGCGTTAACCGCGCCCACGACCACCAGCAGCACGCCGAGAACCAGCGTGGAGCTGCGCAGCTTACGGTCTTCGACCAAGTTGCGGAAGCGCCCAGGGATGGCGATTTCCACCGCCACCATCACGAAAGTCTGCAGCGCCAGGCCTAACAGGGAGTACACGGCGACGTGCAGAATGCCATCGGCCAAGTTCGGCTCAGTGGTAGCTATGGCGGCAATCAGCACCATGCCAATCGCGATCAGCTGGCTTCCTGCCATCACCGCGGCATTCGGCAGGTGGTGGACAAAGACTTGATCGCGCAGCCTGCCGGGGGTCAGAAGGTCTTGGACGAAGAAGGACAGCGCCAGCACGATCAGCGCGATGGCGAAGTAGACCACCGAGGCGAGGATGCCCTCTGCGAGGGGGTAGTCCGCGGCGAGAATGTACTCGTTCATTGTGTTTACCCTGTTCTTGTTTGTTGTCTTGGCCGTGTGTGGGGACTATTTGCTGCCGAAGAAGCTGCCGCCGGTTCCTCCGGACGAGTTCGAGGGAGAACCAGGCGAGAAGCCCGTGCCCAGGAAGATGAAGTGTCCGTTGTTCAGGCGGCGCAGGTCTTCAATTCGGAGGGTGCATGAGCCGGAGCTCTGGGAGATGGTGACCATCTCGCGGGAATAGCGCAGGTAGTAGCTCCCGCGGTCTTCCTTACTGGCTTCCGGGCGGGTCTGAGCGCGCAGTTCTTCATAGGCAGCCTTCGCGTCCGTGCAAGTGTATTGGCTGTCTGAAACGTAGGTGAAGGTCTCTGAGTCCTGCAGGTGGGTGCGCACCGAATCCTTGGTGTTAAATCCCGCGAGCATCACCACGAGGCCGACGACGATCAGCAGCGCGCCCACGCCCACTTTCATCTTCCAGCTCATGCCTGCACCTCCGTTGTTAGCTCTGACTCACTTTCCACCACCGTGAGTTCCGCGGGATAGAAGTGCCACGTTTTCCATCGCGCTGTACCGCCTTCTACCTCTCCCCACAGCGCCGTGAGGTGGTGGTTTCCTTCCCCGGGAAACTTCCCGACCAGCCAGGATTCAGCCTCAGCGGCCTGCAGAATCGTCTCTGCTCGCTCGGCAAATTCTTCTGTCCCCAGCTGCACTGTCCGCGCACGTAGGCGGTAGTTTCCTGTTACCCATCGTTGATTCTTTTCGACGCCATCACCCAGCGCCATCCCACCTTCCATCGCGTGGCAGCTGATCTCTTCGCGAAGGTGCGCGGAGGGTTGTCCGCCGTCGAGCAGGGTGGCGTCGACAACATGGGAGGCTCCCAGGATGCCAAGGTCGAGCCGAAAGCACGCGCCGGAACCCTGCAGCGTCGTGCCGACCAGCACGGTGGGCGCGGGTCCATCCAAGCGCACGCCGAGGGATGCGGCACTGATGTCCTGCGGGGCGACTGCAAGCTGCGTAGTGCTCATGGGCTTACTGTTCTGGCGCGGGATAGACAGTCAGCTCGCCTGGGTAGATGACGTGGCCGAGGGAGATTTCCCAGGGAGCATCGCCAAACTTTTCGTAACTGAGGCGGCGAGGATCATCTGCGCCGGCGACTTCGTAGTCGACATAGCGCATGTCGCCGGAGGCATCTAGGCCGGTGGTTCCCGTGGAGCGGTAGTGAGCAGGGCCGCGTTCGGATTCCCGAAACCGCACGCCGTTGACCTCGGTTTCCGACGGTGGTTCTTGCTCTGTGGAGGATGGTCCCTTTTCCCAGAGGATTAGCTCTAGGGTCCCTTCGTCTACTTCTACGGAGAAGTAGCGGGAGCCGTTGCCGCCGTCGACCATGTGTTCGTGCCAGACGTAGGGGCCTTGGTTTATCTCGAGGGAACCGCGGACCACGTAGTCCGTTTGCCCATGCCTGATGATCGCGCCGGGGGCGATGTTCTTCGGGCTGAACCTACTTGCCCCATCCACCTCTGCGAAGGGGTCTTTGGGCGTGCGAGCCTGAGCGTTCCTGCCACGCTCTTCATTGCGCTTGTTCAGCCCCTGCATGATGAAAAGAATTCCACCCAGTACCACTAGGATGCCGACGATTACCCACAGCCAATTCATGTCTCCGACCCTAGTTGATGGGCGAGACAGTGGCAGTAGGTGCGAGTAAGGCGGGTGACCAACGCACCTCATTTGCCTATGGTGGGTAGGCATGAGCGATTTTGAAACAGTACAGCCCAACGAAGTCCCCGAAGGCGCACAGCTTGTCGACGTGCGTGAAGCCGATGAGTTTGAGGAATGGCACGCCAAGGGCGCGACCAACCTCCCCCTCTCCGAGCTCCAGGCCCGCTACGGCGAGCTGGATCTGAATGAGGATATCTACGTCATCTGCCTGTCCGGTGGTCGATCGGCTCGTGCCGCGCAGTGGCTGGAGACCAACGGCATCGATTCCATCAACGTGGCCAACGGCACCTCCGGTTGGCGCGATTCCGGCCTGCCTATCGTGCGCGCCGACGATAACGCCTAGAACTCCTCAACCCCACGTCGCGCGAGCCTCTCGGCTCGCGCGTTTCTTCCGATGCATACACGAATAGTTGGAAGCACCCACAGTTAGACAAGTCCCATATTGGGGATTACTCTTGTAAACATGCAAGAATCCCTACCGCTCCCCGCAGACCTCCTCAGCTCCCCATCTTTCCAACTGGAAAGACTCCGCAGGCGCACTCGCGAGTTCGTCGAGACCGCCCTTGTGGAGCAAGGATTCAACCTGCGGGAGTACTGGGTTCTCACCTGCCTCGCGGATGGCGATGCCGCCTCCCAGGCCACCCTCGGTGAAATCCTGGGCGTGGACCGCTCCGATATGGTGCGCCTTGTCGATTCCCTCGAGGATCGCCAGCTGGCCAAGCGCGTCAAGGATCCCAATGATCGTCGTCGCCAGATTATCTCCATCACCAAAAAGGGCACCAAGGCGTACACCAACCTTCGTCCCCTAGTGACGGTCGCCGAGGACAAAGCGCTGGATGAATCCACCTCCAAGCAGCTCAAGCACCTGCGCAAGCTGGCCAAGCAGATCATCGCGGCCGATAACCCAGAGACCCTCCCCGACGGACAGAAGGGGAAGGAATAAGTGGCAGCACAGATCCCTAGCCAATACCTCCGCTCCCCCGAAGCTCCTACCGCACGCACGCTGCTGGATGTCCTCCGTGACACCACGCAGCGCTACCCGGACGCGCCAGCCATCGATGATGGCCACGGTGTCATCACTTACTCCGAACTACTCACCGAAGTCCTAGACACCGCAGACTGGCTCGCCTCCAAGGGCATCCGCCGCGGCGATCGCATCGGCATCCGCATGCCCAGCGGACAGCGCAGCCTATACATCGCCATCCTCTCCACCATCGCCGCTGGCGCCGCCTACGTGCCGGTCGATGCGGACGACCCCGAGGAACGCGCCGAACTCGTCTTCGGCGAAGCACATGTGCAGGCCATCTACACCGCAGACGGCTTGAAGATGAGCGCGGACAGCGCCGAGTTGGCGTCGAGAAAAAAGGTCACCGAAACCGGCCCGGACCTGGACACGGACGCATGGATCATCTTCACCTCCGGCTCTACCGGCAAGCCCAAGGGCGTGGCCGTGAGCAACCGCAGCGCGGCGGCCTTCGTGGACGCGGAAGCGGAGATGTTCCTGCAGGGCGAGCCGCTGGGCCCCGAGGATCGCGTGCTGGCAGGTCTGTCCGTTGCGTTCGACGCCTCCTGCGAGGAAATGTGGCTGGCCTGGCGCAATGGTGCCTGCTTGGTGCCCGCCCCGCGCTCCCTCGTGCGCTCCGGTGTGGACCTGGGACCGTGGCTGATCTCCAAGGACGTCACCGCCGTGTCCACCGTGCCTACCCTTGCCGGACTATGGCCAGATGAAGCTTTGGACGCCGTCCGCCTGCTGATCTTCGGCGGTGAAGCCTGCCCTCCGGAACTAGCGCAACGCCTCGCCACGGACTCCCGCGAGCTGTGGAATACCTACGGCCCCACCGAAGCCACAGTGGTGGCATGCGGCACCACGATGGACGGCATCAAGCCCGTGTCCATCGGCCTGCCTCTACGCGGATGGGACCTGGCCGTGGTGGATGCGAACAACCAACCCGTGGCGATGGGTGAGGTCGGCGAGCTCATCATTGGTGGCGTAGGCCTTGCCCGCTACCTGGACCCAGCCAAGGACGCGGAGAAGTTCGCCCCCATGCCGGAGCTGGGATGGGATCGCGCGTATCGCTCGGGCGATCACGTTCGCTTGGAAGAAGACGGCCTGTACTTCGTGGGCCGTATGGATGACCAGGTCAAGATCGGCGGACGTCGAATCGAGCTGGGCGAGGTGGATTCCGCGCTCAGTTCCCTGGACAACGTTCGCAGCGCGGCCGTGGTAGTACAAACCACCGGCGGCGGTGACAAAGTGCTGGTGGGATACGTCTCGCCAGAGGAAGGCTCCGCGGAGGGATTCGATACCACAGCAGCCATGACTCAGCTGCGCGACCGTTTGCCTGCCGCGATGATCCCGCGCCTGTGCGCGCTGGATTCCCTCCCCGTGACCACCTCCGGCAAGGTCGATAAGAAGGCCTTGCCGTGGCCGTTGCCGTCGCAGGGCGAAGCGTCCTTTGATAACCCGACGCAAGAATGGCTCGCCGGGCTGTTCTCCGATGCCTTGGGCACTACGGTTCTCAGCGCCGACGTGGACTTCTTCACCCTCGGCGGCACCTCGCTGGCTGCTGCCACGCTCATCGCTCAGGTACGCGAGCGTGTTCCCGAGGTGTCCGTGCGCGACCTCTACGATCACGCTCGCTTGGGCTCTTTCGCCGAGCACGTGGATAGCTTCGTGGGCGATGGCTCTGCGGGTTCCGCCGGACTCCTCGGTTCCTCCAGCGAGGACGGCACCCCGAACACTCCAGAACTGCCACCCGTAATCCCGGTGGGCGCTGGTACCCGCGTGGCACAGGCGCTCATTCAGCTGCCAGCCATGACTTTGGCCGGCGCGCAGTGGGTGACCTGGCTGTTGGCGGGCAACTGGCTCATGCAAATCTTGGGCCTCAACGTTCTGCCCGGCACTCTGCCGGTGGAAGCCCTGGGACCGGGCAACCTTCCGTGGTGGCTAGTGCTCATCGCAGTGCTGATTTTCGCGACCCCGCTGGGCCGTCTGCCGCTGTCCGCGGTGCTCATCCGCGCGGTCACCGCGGGCATCGAGCCCGGCACGTACCGTCGCGGCGGCTTCACGCACCTGCGCATTTGGGCTGCCGAGCGCATCGCCGATACCTCCGGCGCCCGCGATGTTTCCGGCGCGACCTGGATCACCACGTATGCCCGTTGGCTAGGCGCCAACGTGGGCAAGGGTGTGCAGCTGCACACCTTGCCACCTGTCACGGGACTGCTGACGTTGGGCGACTACTGCTCCGTGGAGCAGGAAGTGGACATTTCCACCTATTGGGTGGAACGCGACCAGGTGCACGTGGGCCGGATCGAAATCGGCAAGGCCGCTTCCATTGGTGCACGCAGCACGATTCTTCCCGGCGCCCGCATCGGTGCCAGCGCCTCTATCGAGGCGGGCAGCGCCGTCACCGCGCGCAAGAAGGTCAAGGCGAACGCGAGGTGGGCAGGTTCGCCTGCCCGCAAGGTGGGCAAGGTCCGCAACAACTGGCCGCAGGAAGCCCCTCCGCGCCGCCCCGCATGGGTCACTATTTACGGCGTGACCTCGATCGTGCTGTCCCTGCTTCCGCTGCTGGCGCTGGCCTCAGCTGCCGCCTTCGTCTTCTTCGGACTCTCCCTGAGCAACCTGGGCGCCACCGGCAGCGTCTCCCTGGGCAGCTTCTTGGCGTACTCCGCCCTGTGGGCCGCCCCGGCTGGTCTCCTGGCCTTCGCGGTGTACATGGGCTTGACCTGGATTTTGGTGCGCGCGCTCTCCCTGGGCCTGCAGCCGGGCGTGGTGCCCGTGCGTTCTGCCCGTGGCTGGCGCATCTGGTCCATCGAACGGCTCATGGACGCCGCCCGCACGCACCTGTTCCCGCTGTACGCAGCTCAGCTCACCCCGCTGTGGTTCCGCAGCTTGGGCGCGCAGATTGGTAAGGATGCGGAGATCTCCACCGCGGTCATGGTGCCGCGTTTCGCCGAGGTCAAGGAAGGCGCGTTCCTCGCCGATGACACGATGGTCGGCGGTTACGAGCTCGGCGGTGGCGGCTGGATGCTCTCCGGTCACACCCGCGTGGGCAAGCGCAGCTTCTTGGGCAACTCAGGCATCGCTGGTCCGCAGCGCAATTTGAAGAAGAATTCGCTGGTCGCGGTGCTTTCTTCCACCCCGAAAAAGACCAAAGCTGGTTCCAATTGGATGGGTTCGCCGCCGGAGCGTTTGCGTCGAGTAGAAGTCGATTCGGAAGGCGACAACCGCACCTACAACCCCACCTTCACGCTGAAATTCGCGCGCGGCGTGGTGGAAACCTTGCGCCTGTTGGCCCCCATGGTGTCCACGATGCTGTTCGTGGCGGTACTGGCCGTCATGCAATGGGTGCTGGTCCACGGTGGTGTGTGGGTTCTCTTTGCGACGTCAGGGTTGATTCTCATCGGTGCCGGCTTCTTTGCCGCACTGGTGACTGTCTTGATGAAGTGGCTGTGCGTGCAGCAGATCAAGGCGGGCGACCACGCGCTGTTCAGCGGCTTCGTGTGGTTTAACGAGCTGCAGGATCAGTTTGTGGAAACCGTGGCCGGCCCGTGGTTCCTGGCTCATACCTTGGGCACGGGCAGCTTGAACATTTTCCTGCGCGCACTGGGCGCCAAGATCGGCCGCGGCGCGTGGATGGATTCCTACTGGCTGCCGGAGGCGGACTTGGTGCGCATCGGCCGCGGTGCGACCGTGGGGCCGGGCTGCGTGGTGCAGACCCACCTGTTCCAGGACCGCGTGATGAGCTTGGACGAGGTCACGGTGGCCGAAGGCGCCACGATGGGCCCACACTCAGTGGCGCTTCCGGCTGCCGCACTAGCGAAGAACGCAGCAGTAGGCCCTGCCTCCCTGGTGATGCGTGGCGACCACGTACCGCCAAATACCAGGTGGCAGGGCAATCCGATTGAGATCTGGCGGGATTAGTCGCCGATGGCGTCCCGTCCGCGCTTGACCAGCTTCGGATCGGGCTCGCCCACCAGCTCGTGATCCTTGCCGGTGTACTCAAACTTGCTCAGCACGTAACGCATAGCGTTGATGCGGGCGCGCTTCTTGTCGTTGGACTTGATGGTGATCCACGGAGACTCGTTAGTGTCCGTGTAGCGGAACTGCTCTTCCTTGGCGCGGGTGTAATCATCCCAGCGATCCAGAGACGCCAGGTCCATCGGAGACAGCTTCCACTGGCGCACAGGATCCACCTGACGGATGGCAAAGCGGGTGCGCTGCTCCTTGCGGGTCACAGAGAACCAGAACTTGGTCAAAGAAATGCCGGAACCGAGGATCATGTTCTCTAGCATCGGAACCTCACGCAGGAACTCTGCGTGCTGGGACTCGGTGCAGAATCCCATCACGCGCTCCACGCCGGAGCGGTTGTACCAGGAGCGGTCGAAGAAGACGATCTCTCCCCCAGCTGGGAAGTGTTCGATGTAGCGCTGGAAGTACCACGAGGTGGACTCACGCGGGGACGGCTTTTCTAGGGCGACGGTGCGCGCACCGCGAGGGTTGAGGTGCTCGTTGAAGCGCTTGATGGTGCCACCCTTGCCGGCGGCATCGCGGCCCTCGAAAAGGATGATGTGCTTCTGTCCCGTTTCCTTGGTCCAGTTCTGCCACTTCAGCAGCTCGATCTGCAGGGAGCGCTTGGTGGTCTCGTACTCCTCGCGGCTCATGCGATTGTCATAAGGGTACTGATCGCGCCAGGTATCTACGCGGTGGCCGTCTGGGGTAATCAGTGTGGGATCATCCTCATCGGAATCATCCACGAGGTAGCCCTCGGTGGCGGCGAGGTCTACAAGGTGGAAATCGTCCTGATTGTCATCGGCCATGCTTAAGCGCTCCTTAAACTGTGTATGCTCCGCGCATTCGCCGTGTTGACGACGCACTCATTCGCTACCCGCTCCCCAGCGCACAAATTGCTTGATGAGAAGCGCAATATCTAATTCTCAGTCTATCCCGAGGGTGGTCTACTTCGCGGGGTGAAGAGCATACGCTCCCCCGTTTGCCCGCGCACAGGCGTTCGGGCAGAGAAAAATCCCCGGCACGAAAGTGCCGGGGATTTTCGGTTCAACCGAAGGCAGAATTACTCTGCAGCGTTCCAGCCAGCGATGACCTCGAGGACTGCGAAAATGCCGGAGAACAGGTCGCCCAGTCCGCCGAAGATGTCGCCGAATCCACCGAAGAAGGCGCTGAGCTGCTCAAGAATTACTGGTGCTTCCATGATATTTCTCCCTAATCAGAGGCGTCACACTCGGGTTTCGAGTGGACTTTAGTTTCTTTTCCTTGACGCCCCTGGTGAGGCTGTCGAGGGTTACTTTAATCGGATCTGCAGCATGTTCAACCCCTAGAGAAGCATTATTTTCAGATTCCCCCATTGTCGCTCTCAGGTTCCACCAATGAATCCGTGACCCAATCGATATATCTGCAGGTGAATCGCGATTTAGCTTGGCTGGTCCATCAGCGTTACACAGCGGATTGAAATACCCCCACCAAGCACCCCCATGACAGTCTCTGACCTGCTGTTTACCTTTAGTTTACTTTATGTTTGCAGCCCGTTCGTCACATGCGCAGCCACCGCAAAACAGACGCCGATTCAAACGCAAAAAACGGCACCGCCGTGGCGTCGGACGAAGAAAACCGAACGCGCGAAAACGGTGCCGTCAAGGAAACAGAAGGTTTAGAAACCGCCCATTCCACCCATCTCATCAGCGCCTGGCATTGCAGGAGCCTCAGGCTCTGGCTTATCCGCAACCACAGCCTCGGTGGTCAGGAACAGAGCCGCGATGGACGCAGCGTTCTGCAGAGCAGAGCGGGTGACCTTCACTGGGTCGGAAATTCCGGCCTCCAGCAGGTTCACGTACTCGCCGGATGCAGCGTTCAGGCCCTCGCCGACAGGCAGGTTGGAGACCTTGTCCTCCACCACGCCTGGCTCCAGGCCAGCGTTGTGGGCGATCTGCTTGAGAGGGGAGGACAGAGCAGCGCGCACGATCTGCACGCCGGTAGCCTCGTCGCCTTCCAGACCCAGGCCGTCATCCAGCACATGAGCGGCCTGCAGCAGCGCAGCGCCACCGCCGGCAACGATGCCCTCTTCGGCAGCAGCCTTGGCGTTACGCACAGCATCCTCGATGCGGTGCTTGCGCTCCTTCAGCTCCACCTCGGTCGCAGCGCCAACCTGCAGCACGGCCACACCGCCGGAGAGCTTAGCCAAGCGCTCCTGCAGCTTCTCGCGGTCGTAATCAGAGTCAGCGTTGTCCATCTCCTGGCGGATCTGCTTGATGCGGCCAGCCAGCTGCTCGGAAGAACCGGCACCATCGACGATGGTCGTATCGTCCTTGGTCACCACAACCTTGCGGGCGGTACCCAGCAGTGGCAGGTCAGCAGTCTCCAGAGATAGGCCAACCTCCTCCGCGATAACCTGACCGCCGGTGAGGATGGCGATGTCCTGCAGCTGCGCCTTACGGCGATCGCCGAAGCCAGGAGCCTTCACAGCCACGGACTTGAACGTGCCGCGGATCTTGTTCACCACGAGGGTGGACAGAGCCTCACCCTCGATGTCCTCAGCCACGATCAGCAATGGCTTGCCGGACTGCATGACCTTCTCCAGCAGTGGCAACAGGTCCTTAACGTTGGAGATCTTGGAGGACACCAGCAGGATGTATGGATCCTCCAGCACAGCTTCGCCGCGCTCAACGTCCGTGGCGAAGTAACCGGAGATGTAGCCCTTGTCGAAGCGCATACCCTCGGTGACGTCCAAGGTCACACCGAAAGCGTTAGACTCCTCGACGGTGATTACACCGTCCTTGTTCAGCTGGCCATCGCCAACCCTGTACATAGCCTCGGCGATCAGCTTGCCGATCTCATGATCAGCAGCGGAGATGCCGGCGGTTGCAGCGATTTGCTCCTGGGTCTCGATCTCCTTGGCAGAGTTCAGCAGCTCTGCAGTGACCTTCTCCACGCCAGCCTGGATACCGCGCTTGATGCCCATCGGGTTGGAGCCTGCAGCCACGTTGCGCAGACCTTCGCGCACCAGTGCCTGTGCCAAGACGGTTGCGGTGGTGGTGCCGTCGCCAGCAACATCATCGGTCTTCTTGGCAACTTCCTTGACCAGCTCTGCGCCGATCTTCTCGTATGGATCCTCGAGCTCGATCTCACGAGCGATGGTGACACCATCGTTAGTAATGGTTGGGGCGCCCCACTTGCGTTCCAGAACGACGTTGCGTCCCTTTGGACCGAGGGTTACCTTGACCGCGTCTGCCAGGGTGTTCAGACCCTTTTCCAGACCACGGCGTGCTTCTTCGTCGAATGCAATCATCTTAGCCATGTGGCTGTGATCCTCCGTTTGGTTTTGCGACACGTGCGGTTCAGACCCAGCGCCCGCGACGGCACGAATGGACGAATGTCGCGACATCCATTCTCACTGCATCTGATGGTGCATTTATTGGCACTCAAATGCTTCAAGTGCTAGCCACCGTTTTAGCACTCCCCCATATCGAGTGCAAGATTTGCGTGTAAGCCATCGCAGTCGACTGTCCAGCGCCGGAGTACCGTGTGAGGCATGAGCATCGCACTACCAACTTCTGCAGACCAGATCACCCCGGAGCTCACCAATGAGCTCATCGAGTCCCACATGCCGTTTGTGTGGGAGTCCTTGAAGGAACTGGTGGCGTTCCAGTCCGTCCATTCTGTGCCGGGTTTGGAGGAGCATAACGCCGGCGCTGCCGCGTGGGTGGTGGAGCAGTTCCGTGCCGCTGGCATTCCCGTGGAGCCCTTCAAGACCACGGATGGCTCCACCTCGGTCATCGGAGTCAAGGAAGCCGCGGAAGGCTATCCCACCATTCTCTTGTACTCACACTTTGACGTTCAGCCAAGTGGCGTCGAAAAAGAATGGACCGCAGACCCATGGACGCTGACTGAGCGCGACGGCCGTTGGTACGGACGCGGCGCCGCCGATTGTAAGGGTCACGTGGTCATGCACCTGGCCGTGTTGCGGGCACTGCGTGAGTTGATCGACGCCGGCTCCGAGCAGCTAGACAAGATTGGCATCCGCGTAGTGGTGGAAGGTTCTGAGGAGCGCGGCGGATACGGCCTGGAGGATCTCCTGCATGCCCAGCCGGAGCTGTTCCGCGCAGACACGTTCCTCATCGCCGATAGTGGCAATGACGAGCTGGGGCTGCCCAGCGTCTGCAGCGCGTTGCGTGGTTCCGCTCCCGTCACCGTCACGCTGCGCACTATTGCTCAGCCCATGCACTCCGGGCAGTACGGCGGCGCGGCTCCGGATGCACTGCTGGAACTGATCAAGCTTTTGGGCACCCTGCACGATGACAACGGCCTGGTGGCCGTGGAAGGACTGACCTCCGACGCTGTGTGGGAAGGCGTGGGTCCGGACACGGATACTTTCCGTTGCAACGCGGGCGTGCTGGACGGCGTGGAGGTTCTGGGCGCGGAGCAAGGCATCGCGGCCAATGATCTAACCGTGATGCGTCCGTCCATCACCGTGACCGGTCTGGATTCACTGAGCGTCGAGGACGCGATTAACGCGGTGCCTGGACGCGCCGCCGCTCAGGTCAGCCTGCGCGTGCCACCAGGAATGGATCCAGTGGCAGCCCAAGACGCGCTGATTGCGCACTTGGAAAGGCACCAGCCCAACGCGCAGATGGAGATCGAGCGTTCCACGGTCGCCTCCGCGTTCCGGGCCGATACGTCCGGTCCCGCTCTCCAGCGTTTCAGCAAGGCCATCGGCGAGGTCTACGGCAAGTCCACGGTAGAGACCGGCAGCGGCGGCTCCATTCCGCTGACCAATGAGCTGCTCACCGCGTACCCAGATGCGGAGCTGGCGCTGTTCGGCATCGAGGAGCCGCTGTGCCGCATCCACAGTGCGGACGAGTCCGTTGATCCTTCGGAGATTCTCCACATCGGCGCAGCGGAACTGCTGTTTTTGGCGCGAACAGCCACCGAAAGTGCGTAACAATTTTCTCAACATGTGGGAAATTTGCTTCCACTAGATGGTTTGAAGTAGGTTTATTTCCCATGAGCACCATTCTTATGCGAGTACCCAACCCGGGTGGAGGCGAGGACTGACCCCTCCACTACCGGGGTTAGCGTGAACCGCATGAGCGTCGGTCCAGATAACACAGGAACCACATCTGGCACGTAAGGACCGATTAACAATGATGTTTGAAGAAAACGAGCGCACTATGAACGCCACCACTTTGATCCGATTCGCCCGCCCGGAATCGGAATGGAACAACCCCACCTACACCGCGACCAAGTCTGGTCCTTCGGGTACCAAGCGTCGTTCCACGGCAAAGACCTACTCCACCACCTCCACGTCGCGCATCGAGAAGCGTCGCATGCGCACGCGCAAC
The DNA here is from genome assembly GCF_900232865.1 of Corynebacterium dentalis. GTDB lineage: Bacteria > Actinomycetota > Actinomycetes > Mycobacteriales > Mycobacteriaceae > Corynebacterium > Corynebacterium dentalis. Next base: position 115,594 of record NZ_OCTS01000003.1, read on the forward strand.
TTCGCCGAGGATCCATTCCGCGCCCGCTTCGGACAGCGCCTGCCTTCCGGCATGCGCCAGGAAGCCCGCGGCATGGAGTGGAAGAAGTTCATCTCCACCTACGCCCCCTCTGCGATCCGGGTGGAGTACATGCGCAGCAACCGCCTGCGCGCAGGGCGCCACGAGTTCGAGATGTCCATCTCCGGCCTCAACGCCGAAGGTCAAGGCACCCAGGCATCCATCACCGCAATGGGCCCTTCTTCTGCGATGACGCAGATCTTGGCTGATCACGGCTACAACGTGGAGATCCTGCAGTTCCACCAGTACGACATCTTCGAAGCCACCGTGACTTTCATCTACACCACCCACAAGTCCAAGCGCATGTGGGCAGTGGGCTTCGGCGCGAACCGAGATCACTCGATCGCCAACGCGCTGTGCTCGGCGGCTTCCCGTCTGTACGGCCTCTAAAGACTCTCGCGCAGGGTGCGGACTGTCAGGTCCACGGCGGCTACCCACGCTTCGGGCTGGGTAAAGCCCTGTTCCGCACCGGCATCGCCGCGCGTGCGAGTGCCTGGCTCGAGCGCGGCTCCCGCATCGCGAGCGGCTTGGCGCTGCAGCTCATAATCGCCGCCGCGCTCAATGAGGCGCAGAACGTCCGCCAGCTCGGCGGCGCAACCTAGCTCCTCGGCCAGCGGGTGCAGTGTGTCCACCCAGTCGCGCAGTTCGTCCTTGATCCAGCGCTCGGAGGTCTCGCGGTCGGTGATGATCTCCGCGTCCAGGCCGTAGCGCGCAGCGCGCCACTTGTTCTCCGCGATGTGCCACGGCTGTAGCGTCGGCAGTTCCTCACCGCGGTCGAACGCGCGCTCAAAGTGGACCACGAGGCAGTGGATGTATGCGGAGATCGCCGCCAGCTCCCACACGGCCATCGTGGCATCGGCGAAGCGCACCTCGACCGTGCCGTACTTGGAGGGGCGCACGTCGAAGTGCCAGGATCCCGTGTGGTTGACCACGCCGGACCTGTCCGTGTCCTCGTTGAAGGATTCCCACTCCTGCCAGTTGGCGAACTGATACGGGGTTCCCGCGGTAGGTAGCTGCTGGTAGAGCAGCGTGCGGTTGGATGCGTATCCCGTATCTAGCCCCTCCCATGCTGGGGAGCTCGCGGAGAGTGCCAGCACGTGCGGGTAGTGCGTCATCACGGCGTTGATGATGGGCCAGACCTTGTCCTTGGAGCCCACGCCCACGTGCACGTGGATGCCCCAAATGATCATCTGCCGTCCCCAGTATTGGGTGCGCTCGATGATCTCCCGGTAGCTGGACTTTTCGCTGAGCTGCTGGTCACCCCAGTCCGCGAATGGGTGGGTGCCCGCTGAGAACAGTTGCACGCCTAGCTCGTCCGCGCAGGTGAACAGCTGCTGCAATTGCTCGCACAGGTCGTCCACGGCGGAGGGGATCGTCTCGTGGACCCCGGTGACCATTTCCACGGTGTTAGCCAGGAATTCACGGGTGACGCGGTGGTCGGGGAATTTCTGGTCCATTAGTTCCAGAAGCTCGGACGCCTGCGGGGTGAGGTTGCGCGTGGCTGGGTCGAGCAGAGCCACTTCCCATTCAATGCCGACGGTCGGCCGTGAGCCAGGGAAATCCATGGAAGGGTCCTTACGTTTCTGGGGCATGCACTATTTGTGCAGTATATCGGGAGCCCGTCCGCGCACCTTAGCGTGGCATGTCGTTGGTGGTCACCACGACCACCGCTGCTGGCCCTTCGCCCTCGAGCATGTCCGCCGCGGCCAGTCGTCCGTCGATCTCTGGGGTGCGCGCTTGCACCTCGATTCCCAGGTCGGCGGCTACTTGCTCGGCAGCCGCGCGGGCGTTGGCATCGTTGCCTGGGTACAGCACCACAGACTTCGGGAACGCACCTTCGGTGTCCGGCAGGTTACCGAAGCTGGTCTTGTCCCACTGCTTGTCGCGCAGCGTCTTGGCGGTATCGCCCGCCAAGCCTTGGATTGGGCTGTTGTTCAACACGGTGACCTGTTGGTCTGCCTTGTTGACCTGCCGTTCGTCCGCCCCTTCATTTCCGACGCCAGCCTCCGGCGCCGCGGGCTCCTGGCCCTGAGTCTCGCTCGGGTTCTTCTCCGGGGACTGCGAAGGCGCTGCGCTCTGCTGCGTCTGGCTGGGCTGTTGCGCCTGTTCGGTCACAGACTCGGTGGAGGCGGCGTTCTGCTCGGTGGATTCGTCATCGCCTCCGGCGAGGCTGAAGGCTCCCCAGCCCACCAGAACGATGCCGACGGCCAGCAGGATCATTCCCAGTCCGCGCATGGGAACCTTGCTGCTCGGCGCACCGGCAGCTTCGGGGTCGTGGTCGTCGTAGTTTTCTGGGGCGTCATCGGTGTCATCGAAGGCGAAGGCTTCGTCGAAGCTGTCGTCGTCGAGGGCATGGCGTGGTCGATTCGAATCAGTCACGCCACAATATTAACTCTTGTCACACTGGTCACAAGCGTGACACTCGCGAGTTGGCGTCGAAAAGAAAAAGAAACCTCACACCTCATCGCCACGACGGCGCAACAAACGACGCACCGTCACCGGGTCGTAGGCCAAAGCGTCAGGCCGCTCGATCAGGGCGTTGAGCTGCTGAAAGTAGCGCACGGGAGGGACCTCGAACTCCTGGCGGATGCGCTCGGCCTTGTTGCTGGACTGCGTCCACCACTGACGCTCGAAGTCCAGCATCGCGCGCTCGCGCTGAGACAAACTTTCCGAAGAATCCACGTCTCTCATTCTAAGTAGGCGCTGCTAGGGCATTGTCTTGACCACGGCTAACATTGCAAGCATGACTGAACAGCCCACCATCATGCCCATCGTCATCGCCGGTGATCCCGTGCTCCACCAGCCCACGGAAGACGTCGAACTGGTCGACGGAAAGCCCAGCGCAGAGATCCAGCAGCTCGTGGAAAACATGTACGCCACCATGGATAAGGCGCACGGCGTGGGCCTGGCCGCCAACCAGGTGGGCGTGGACAAGCGACTGTTCGTGTACGCCTGTCCGGACATCGAGGGCACCGATGGCGAGCGCCTGTCCGAGGAGCAGATTGAGGCCAACGGCGGTCCATTGCGCCGCGGCTGCGTGATTAACCCGGTGCTTGAGACCTCGGACATCCCCGAAACCATGCCAGACGAGGATGCGGACGAGGAAGGCTGCCTGTCCGTGCCCGGTTACGACTTCCCCACCGGCCGCGCTGACTGGGCGCGCGTGACCGGCGTGGATGAACACGGTGAGCCCGTATCCGTGGAAGGCTACGGATTCTTCGCACGGTGCCTGCAGCACGAGGTAGGCCACCTCGATGGATTCCTCTACACGGACGCGCTGATCGGCCGTTACAAACGCCAGGCTAAGAAGGCTTTCAAGGCAGAGGGCTGGAACACGGGCGGGCGCACCTGGATGCCCGGGGTGGATAAGGATCCCTTCGGTCACGATGACTAACCACTTCCCCACCGATTACACCGCCGCCGCTGCGGGCGCGCGCACGGTGGAGCAGTTCGCCTTTCCGCTGTCTCGGCGCACTGATCCCGTCAGCGTGATTCCCGGCGCGCGGGTGATTGTTCGCTACGCCGTAGATAGCCAAGGCGCTGCGCGCCCGAAGGTCACGGACGTCATCGGCGAGCTGATCTCCACCAACCCGCTGCAGGTTGAGCCGCAATCCGGCGACCCGGCGGTCACCATCTCCCCGGCGCGCGTGGTGGTTCTCAAGACGCTGTCCGCTAAGCCCGTGCGCAATAGCGATATCCGCGCGGTCGAGCAGGCCATCGCGGAGGCCTTCCCCGGCATTGCCAACGAGGAGATTGGCGGCTGGCTGGCTCGCGCAGGAGACGGCATCACGGAACGCTCCAACTCCGCGGTGCCGATCGGCTCGCACGCAGCGCTGCAGCCCGTGCCACTGGAGAAGATCTCCGAGTTCTATCGCGCGCACGAACTACCCACACAGCTGCTCTTGCCCGATCGGCTGGGCCGCGCGGCAGAGAACATCCCAGGCACGCGCGGCCCGGAAATCGTCATCATGACGCGCGAGCTACCTGATCCCGGAGACCTCGACACCGAACTCCCCTCCATGCCCGCTCCCCTGAACAACCTCGAGTTCCACGTGGACGAGCAGCCCGATGACGAGTGGCTGAGCATGTACCACTTCCGCGGCGAACCACTTCCTCGTCACGCGCTCGACCTGCTCAGCGCCCGCATCAACGGCACGCTGAGCTTCGGTCGCCTTACCGTCGAGGGCCAACTCGCCGCCATCACGCGCGGCACGGTCACCGAGGGCGGTAGCAGGACGTGGCTGGGTTACTCCGCGGTCGAGGTCGCGGAGCCTTTCCGACGCCAAGGCCTCGGCACCTACCTGGGCAATGAAATGCTGCGCTGGGGAGTCGCCAGCGGGGCCGATCACGCCTATTTGGAAGTCATCGATTCCAATACCGCGGGCCAAGCCTTGTACCACCGGTTAGGTTTTTCCATCCATCATCGGCATCGAACCGTCCGCGTCTTGCCCGCGCGCTAGAGTGTTGGGCATGCGTATTGCCACTTGGAACATCAATTCCGTCCGCACCCGCGAGCAGCGCGTTCGCGATTTTCTCGAGCGCTCGGATGTTGATGTGCTCTGTTTGCAGGAAACCAAGTGCACCGACGCCCAGTTCCCAGATTTCACGGACACTGGCTACGAACAGGCCCACTTCGGCCTGCACTCCTTCAATGGCGTGGCCATCCTCTCCCGCGTCGGTTTGGAGAACGTCTCGCACGATTTCGGCCAGCCCGGCTTCGATAAGGATCTGGAGGCCAGCCAGGATCTCGAGGCCCGCGCCATCGGCGCGGAGTGCGGCGGCGTGACAGTGTGGAGTCTTTACGTCCCCAACGGCCGGGAGATCCACGACCCGCACTACACCTACAAACTCGCGTGGCTAGACAAGCTCGCGGATTACGCAGCGAATGGTCCGGACAAGCTCTGCCTCGTAGGGGATTTCAACATCGCCCCGCGCGACAAAGACGTATGGGACCGCAGCTACTTCGAGGGAAAAACGCACGTCACTCCGAAGGAGCGCGCGGCGCTGAGCAAGCTTGAGGAGGCCGGCCTGACGCAAGCCACCACCCTCATCGAGGATGAATACACCTACTGGGACTACCAAGCACTGCGCTTCCAGAAGGGCGAGGGAATCCGCATCGATCTGCAGTACGCCCGGGGCATCACCGCCACCGATGCGCGAGTGGATCGCGATGAGCGCAAGGTCAAGGGCGCGTCTGATCACGCTCCGGTCATCGTCGACTACCAGACCAATTAGGCCGGCCCATGGAATGGCTCTACGCTCCGCTGCAGTCCGTCAATGACATCCTGTTCGTTGCTACCGATAACCTTGAGTGGTGGCAAGTCGTGCTGGTGCTGGCGGACTATTCGCTGAAGATCGCCGCCTTGGGCTGGGTGCCTGCGGATCGTCGCCCGTCCAGCGCGATGGCGTGGCTGCTGGCCATCTTCCTGATCCCCTTCGTGGGTATCGCCCTGTTCTTCCTCATGGGCTCGCCGTATGTGAATCGACGCCGGCACCGCATTCAAAACCGCGCGAATGAGCAACTGCGAGAACTGGGTCAGGATGAGCCAGACATTCCAGACGGCACAGAGCTGACGGACGAATTACTCAGCCTGGTCCACTTGAACCGCGAATTGACATCCCTCCCTGCGCTAGATGGCTCACTGCTTGCTCTGCATCCCAATTACGAGCAGTCCATCGCGGCGATGACTCGCGCGGTCGACGAGGCGAAAATCTACGTCAACGTGGAGATTTACATCATGGCGTGGGATTCCACCACCGCTCCTTTTTTCGAAGCGTTGGGCCGGGCTGTGGATCGCGGGGTACCCGTGCGCCTGCTCTACGATCACGTCGGCAGCATGAAGTACCCCGGCCATAGGAAACTGGGCAAGCGCTTCACCAAGCTGGGCATCCGCTGGCACTTGATGCTGCCCCTGCAGCCGCTGCGGTGGCGCTTCCGCCGCCCTGATCTGCGTAACCACCGCAAGCTGCTGGTGGTCGATGGACGCAAGGCCTTCGTGGGCTCGCAGAACATGATTGATTCCAGCTACTTAAAGAAGTCCAACCTGAAGGCCGGCCGCCACTGGGTGGATGTCATGGCCGAGGTCACCGGCCCCATCGTTAACACCATCAACTCGGTGTTCGCGGTGGATTGGTACACGGAGAGCAACGAAGAGCTCGGCCTACTGGCACCCACCAAGTTCAAGCAGCAACTCTCAGATAACGCGCAGGACACCGGGCGGGAAATCATGCAGATGATCCCCTCCGGACCAGGATTCACCACGGAGCCAAACCTGCGCCTGTTTACCTCGATTGCTCATCATTCCAAGCAGAAATTGCAGCTAATCAGCCCGTATTTCATCCCGGATGAATCATTACTGGAGGCAATCACCACGGCCTGCTATCGCGGGGTGACGGTGGAATTGTACGTTTCGGAAAAGGCCGATCAATTTCTGGTGGGACGGGCCCAGGCTAGCTACTACCGGGAGCTTCTGAAGGCTGGCGTCGAAATATACCTCTACCCTGCCCCCGCGGTGCTGCACGCCAAATTCATGATCGCGGACGCGGAGGTCGCGGTGATGGGCAGCTCGAACATGGACATGCGATCCTTCGGCCTGAACTACGAAATCTCGCTGATGACCGGCGAGGGCGAGCTGATGGTACAGCTCAAGGAACTAGCGGAGAGCTACCGGGAAAAGTGTAAGAAGCTCACGCTCAAACAGTGGCGTGAGCGGCCGTGGTACAGCCGCTATGTGGACAACGTGGCCCGTCTGACCAGCTCGTTGCAGTAGCGTGCAGCCAGGTAGTAACAAATTCAGTTGAAATTAAGTTCAACCAATTGATGGATTTCGCTTCCACTTATAAGCGAAGTGTTACAAAATAATAACCACCACTGCGACCTAATAGCATTTTCGGCAAGGTCGATACCGTACACTGTTTATACCCAGAAACAATCTCGAATAGCAGCACAAAAGTATCGAGGAAAGGTAGACCATTGTCTGAAAGCAGCACCCCCCAGGCGCAACAAATCCGCGGATACCGCGCCCCGGAAGTCTTGCCAGACATCGACGTCGCGGAGATCGCATCCAGCGTCTACGACTTCCTCTCCGCAACCCGCCGCCTGATGGAACGCCCTAATCAGAAGCTAGAAATCTCCCAGTCGGAAATCGAGGTGCTGCAGTTCGTTGCTCAGCACCCAGGATGCGGCGTCTCGGACATCGCGCGCCTGCGTTTCCTTCGGGCCTCCAACGTCTCGGCCACCGTGCGCCGCCTCATGAACAACGGCTTGGTTATGCGCCAGGCTAATGATCACGATAAGCGCGCACAGGATCTTTATCTCACCGATGATGGCATTGAAATGCTCAATTCCATCACCGACGAATGGGCGCTACTCATCGCCGGCGCCACCCGCCGCATGGATGCCCGTGATATCGCGAAGCTGCGCCGCGGCGTGCCTGCCCTGCGCAATCTTTCCATCGCTGCCGAGACGCTGATTGATGACATTCAGCGCCATCAAGACAGCCTCTAGCTCCGGCTAGGCGTCGCGCTTGCGCAGCACGATCACGCCAGCCACGAAAATCACCACGGCCCACGCGATGAAGTAGATCAGCGATCCCGTGTGGCCCCACGGCGCGTCCGCAATATCAGTGCCGGAGACAGCCGCGTCCATGTTCTTAAACGGCATGTATGGGGGCAGCCAGTCCTTGACCCAAGGAATGAATCCAATCAGGATTCCTTCCACGATCAGAATCCACATCACCATCAGGGAAATCGCGCCCGCCGTGTGGCGAATCAGGTAACCCACGCCGATGGTCATCAGCACCACCAGCACGCAGTAGACCACGTTCATTCCAATCTCGCGCCACACACCATCGGCGGAGAAGGACAAGGGGTCCAACAGCTGCTTATCCTCCACGCGCATGCTCAGCATCCAGCGCATCGTCAGCAGGCTCAGCACCTGGGAGACTAACGCCAGCACAGCGGCGATCACGCCGTAGACCGAGAACTTCGCCACGGGCACGGGCCACCGCGATGGCGTGCCCAGCATCGTGGTTTTCACGCTGCCGTTGCCGTATTCAGAGGTCACCATCATGCAGGCCTGGATGATGATCACGATCAAGCCAAAGGCAGTCAGTCCTGTAAATGCCTGGGTCGAGGAAATCGAAGCCACCGTAGCTGCGTAGAGCTCCGGATCTTTCATAAGCTCCTCGTCGTTCAAGTTCACGCCGGTGCCCAAGCCCATCAGCAGGGCGAACAGCACGCTGAACAGCACCACCAGGATGCTGGTAGCCCACAGGGCCTTGGTGCTAGATAGTTTGATCCACTCAGATTTGATGAGGTTCATGGTTTAGCGCTCCCCCTGCTTGTCGGTGCTCTGCTCGTCCTGCTTGCTCGCATCACCGGCGAATGCCACCGCACCCGCTGGGATTGACCCACCGAGCAGGCCGTTGTTGTTCGTTTCGCCGCCCTTGGCCTGGTATTCCACGCTGCCGCCGGTCATGTTCATGAATGCGTCCTCCAGGCTGGCCCGGCGCTCACTGAGCTCGTTGAGTTTCAGCCCGTAGGTGAAAGCCACGGCGCCCACCCAGTCGGTGTCCTTGTTGTCGACAACCAGGGTGTCGCGCCCATCTTCGTCCTTGGCCTCGGAGAAACGGACGTTTTCTTCCTTCAACGCGCCGCGGAGTTCGTCCAGGTGGTCGGAGCGCACGATGGTGTGGGTTTCCGACGCAGACTTGATGAACTCGTGGGTGGATGTATTAGCAATCAGGCGTCCCTGGCCGATGACCACCAGGTGGTCCGCGGTCTGCGCCATCTCGGAGAGCAGGTGGGAGCTGATCAGCACCGTGCGGCCTTCCGCAGCCAAGGTGCGCACGAAGGAGCGCACCCAGCGGATGCCTTCGGGATCTAGGCCGTTGACAGGCTCGTCGAGGATCAGAACCTCTGGATCGCCCAACAGTGCACCGGCGAGACCAAGCCGCTGTCCCATACCCAAGGAGAACTTGCCTGCCTTCTTACCAGCGACGTCACTGAGGCCCACCAGGCCCAGTACTTCATCGACACGCTTGGAAGGGATGCCGTTGGTAGCGGCGACCCACTTGAGGTGGCTGGCCGCGCTGCGGTTGGGGTGAACCCACTTGGCGTCCAGCAACGTGCCGACCTTGCGCAGGGGTTGCTTATATTCGGAGTAGTGCTTTCCGTCTATGGTCGCGTGTCCGGCGCTGGGCTTGTCCAGGCCGACCATCATGCGCATGGTGGTGGATTTACCGGCTCCATTGGGTCCGAGAAATCCCGTGACAATGCCGGATTTCACCTCGAAATCAAGGGAATCGACAACGGTGGTGGAGCCGTAGCGTTTGGTCAATGAGCTGGCTTCAATCATGCGATCCATAGTGCCATAAACGCAGTTGATTGACGTGGGTGGTCATTTTATTGTTGAGGAGTCAACTGTGGTCTATATAATCCAAAAGCATGCCCTCTCTCCCGGCGCTGGACGCAGATCGATGGATGGATCGTGACTCTGCGCAATCCCGCCCATCCCGGTCTTTGTCTGGAATGGCGGTGGCGGCTCGGCGGGCGCCCAAGCGCTTGTGGCGGGTGGCGGTCACGCCTCCGGGAGTGATGACTCTCGTTTCCTTTGTGTGCGTGTTGGCCATTCTGGCCGCAGGCGGCGCGATGGTGTATTCCTCCACGGTGCGCCAGAATGAGGTCAATACCCTCATTACTCAGACGGAGCCCCTCGCTGATTCCGCCCAGGAGTTATTCAATAAGTTGTCCGTGGCTGATTCCATTGCCACCACGGGCTTTTTGAAGCAGGGCAAGGGGAATAACGCCTCGCAGGTGGAATATTCGGAGGCCTTGCGCGATGCCTCCGAGGCTATTTTGCGCGCCAGCCACGGCATCCAAGAGGTAGATAGCCGCGAGATGGAAATCACGCTGCTCATCCAGCAGGAGCTGCCCAAGTACATCACGCTGGTGGCTCAGGCCCAGACTAATGACCGCGTGCGCAATCCCATCGGCGCCAGCTATCTCACGGAGGCCTCTGCTCTGATGCAGGGCACGCTGCTTCCCAATGCCCAGGAGCTGCATCTGCTGACCTCACGCCGGGTCTCTGACCAGCAGGCGCAGTTGGTCACGCCCCTGTGGTTCCCGCTGTCCGGATTGGCTGCGGCCGTGATCATTTTGCTAATCGTGCAGGTGTGGCTGGCGGCGGAGACCCATCGCCGTATCAACGTGGGCTTTGTGCTGGCCACCGCGTTGATGATCGTGGCTTTGCTCTGGGCTTCGGGCAGTTCGGCCCTGACCTGGGCTACGAGCTGGCAAAAAGTAGATGGCACGGTCCGCCCGCTGCAGGAGCTCACCCAGGCGCGCATCACCGCCCAGCAGGCCCGCACCGATGAGGCGCTGGGCTTGGTGCAGCGTGACTATGACGAGCGCCGTCAGAACACCTATTCGCAGCGCATTGCTCAGATCGGTGAGGCGTTGGAGGCCACTCGCGACGATGTGGATTCGCCTGCGCGGATCGATAACGCCCGCGAGGCGCTGCGCCTGTGGGACTCCTCGCACGCCTCGACGCTCTATCAAATGCAAAACGGCAATTTCAACGAGGCGTTGCAGATCAGCCTGGGTGCCGAAGGCGATGCCACGTCCTCGGAGACCAACTTCGAGATCCTCGATTCCGAGCTGCAAGAGCTGATTTCTGAGCAGCGTGACGATCTGCGAGTGGTTCTCAACGACGTGCGCACTTCCGCGGATCGGGTGACCAAGATCGTCACGTTCTTGACCGTCATCGCCGCCCTCTGCGTGATCGCCGGTACCCGTCCTCGTCTGCAGGAGTACGTGTGATGCATAAACTTGCCCGCGCCGTCATCGGCTCAGTCACGATTCTCAGCCTGCTGTCTGCTTGTTCGGCGGCTACGACCGCCCCTCCGGTGTGGCCTGACGTGCACACGCAGGGCACAGTCAACGAGCTGCCGGTGGGCTCAGAGATTGTCCGTGGTGATGACCTGCAGGATTTCGCGGCTTCCCCGTCCAGCAAGCAAGACCCGTGGGGTTCGATCCGCCCCGATGCGGCTGCGGTGGAAAAGCGCATCCCCGCGATCATCGAGCGCGGTCGGTTGATCGTTGGCGTGGGCCAGTACCTGAATCGCATGGGCTTTCGTGACCCGTTGAGTGGCGAGCTCGAGGGCTTCGAGATCGACCTGGCCAGGGAGATTTCCCGCGATATTTTCGGTGATCCAGACCGGGTGGAATTCCGTTATGTGGAGAATCGGCGTCGAGATGAAGCCCTCCGCGACGGTGACGTCGACCTCGTCCTACGAACCTGGACCATCACCAAGGATCGCCAGTACACCACCGAATTTTCGGTGCCCTACCTGGGCGTTCACACCAAACTGCTGGTCTTGGGCGATTCCGGCATCGCGGGCATGGAGGATCTCGAGGGCAAAACAGTGTGCGCCACGCGCGATTCCACCCCGGCTCGAGCCATCGTGGATAACAACATCGGCGCGCTGTTGCTGACGCGCACGTGGACCGATTGTTTGATGGCCATGCAGCGCAACCAAGCCGATGCGATTTTTTCCGACGACGCCATACTCTCCGGCCTCCAAGCCCAAGATCCGTACACAGAGGTTATCGATACCGGAGATGCTGTGAGCTATTACGGCGTGGGCATGCCCGCCCCCACCACCGGGCGCAAGGCTCAGGGGCTGGTCATTCAGGTCAACTCCACTTTGGAACGCATTCAATCCGATGGCACCTGGGATGAGTTGTACGACAAATGGATGCAGGAGTACCTGGGCTCACCGCAATCGCTGCCGATGAAGTATCGCTCCGAGCAAGAGGAGCAGGACATCAGCCAGGCACGTGCGGACTGGTTGCGCAGCAATGGCGATACGACCGCCAGCCGCAGTATGGGCACGATGACACGGGAGGATTTCGATGAGTGAGTCAGATCCACGGGAGCACGAGGATTCCGCCCAGACTGAGGCGCACACCGAGGCCGTCCCTTTTGACCCTTTTGCGGATGACGATGACGAGTTCGACACGGAGGCCACCACCGGCCCGTTGACTGTGGATTCGGGCGAAAAGTCCCGGCGCGAGGCCTTGTCTACGTTCCGCCAGCGCCGTGGAATTCACCGGCGCGGTGCCACGGTCGCTGGCGGCATGGTCAAGCTGCCGTTCGTCTCTCCGACGGATCCTGAGACCGCCACCATCGACCCGGCGGAGGCGGTAGCCCGTGGTGTGGAAGCGCCGGCGCTAGAGCCCGGCGATATTGTGGCGAGCCAGTACGAGGTGCTTGGCCCCATCGCCCACGGTGGCTTGGGGTGGATCTACCTAGCCACGGACCACTTTGTGGCGAATCGCTATGTGGTGCTCAAAGGCATGATGGCTGCCCAGAGCGCGCACGAGCGTGCGGTGGCGGAATCCGAGCGTGCCTTCTTGGCGGAGATCACTCACCCGGGAATCGTCAAGATTTTCAACTTCATCGATGACCCCCGCTCCGAGGGCGGTTTTATCGTCATGGAGTACGTGGGTGGGCCGTCGCTGCGCTCCCGTCGCAGGAAGATGAACGGCACGCTGGATGTGGATACGGCCATCGGCTACATCTTGGAAGTTCTGCCCGCCTTGGACTACCTGCATGCTCGCGGGGTGGTCTACAACGATTTGAAGCCGGACAACATCATCATCACGGAGGACCAGGTCAAGCTCATCGACCTGGGTGCGGTGACAGGCATCGGTGCCTTTGGGCACATCTTCGGCACCAAGGGTTTCCAAGCTCCGGAAGTCTCTACCACTGGTCCCACTGTGGCCAGCGATATCTACACGGTGGGCCGCACGCTGGCCAGTTTGATCGTGAAGCTTCCCGTGGAAAACGGCGTGTACGCGCCGGGCTTGCCCACACCAGACGAAGAGCCACTGTTCCGCGAATACCTCTCGCTGTATCGCCTGCTGCTGCGCGCGACCCATCCGGATCCAGAGGCGCGCTTCCCCACCGCTGCGGCGATGTCCAACCAGCTGATGGGTGTGCTGCGGGAGATTCTGGCCATTCGCGACGGTCGCCACTACCCGCACTTGTACACGCGCTTCACGGCCCAGCGTTCCACGTTCGGCACCAAGCACATCGTGTTCCGCACGGATCAGCTGCTGGACGGTATTAAGCGCTCGGTGCAGATCTCTGCCCCGGAGATCGTGGCCGCGCTGCCCACTCCCTTGACGGATTCTGACGATCCCGGCGCTGGCCTACTCTCCGCGGCTTCGTACACGGAGCCTTCCGAGGTGCTCTACACCCTTGAGATGGCCATGAAGCAGCCGGAGATGTCTGGCTCGGTGGAGATCCCGCTGTCGATGGTGCGCGCCAAGTTGGACTTGGGTCTGACGGGCGAGGCGATCCGCCAGCTCGATGAGCTCTCTGACCGGCTGAAGAATGACTGGCGCTACCACTGGCACTCCGGGGTGGCCGCGCTGTTGTCCTCGGATTTTGTCAACGCGCAGAGTTACTTCAACCGGGTGCTGAATATTCTGCCGGGCGAGCCGGCGCCCAAGTTGGCTCTCGCCGCCACCGACGAGCTGCTGTTGCAGCAGCAGGGCATGAACAACGTCCGGCTACTCAATCAGGAGACCACGCGCGCCGCCTCTGCGCTCGCCTTCGCGCAGCGCGTGCCCGTGGACGATTACTCCTCGGTCCCTTCCTGGGATCACATCACCCAGGATCCCATCGCGCTGCGCTTCCACGCGATGCGGCTCTACGGGTTGGTGTGGGCTACCAACCCCACCACCGTTTCCAGTGCGTTCGGTCTGGCTCGCCAGCTCAATGCGGAAGGTCTAGTGGATACGGCTGTGGCCGCGCTGGATCGCGTGCCGCAGAACTCCCGTCACCAGCGCCTGGCCCGCTTGACCACTATTTTGCTGCTGGTGGGTTCCACGGGCTCGCTCTCCGAGTCCCGTATCCGCCGCGCTGCCCGGCGCCTGGAGCTGCTCCCCACCAACGAGCCGCGCCTGCAGCAGGTACGGCTAGCGGTGATGTCCGCTGGTCTGACGTGGATCCGCGAACGCTCTTCGCTGGGCAAGACCCCCATCAGCCGTGCCTCGTTGTTTGACGTCCCCTTTAACGAGCGTGGCCTGCGCACTGGCGTGGAAGCGAGCTTGCGCTCGCTGGCACGCCAGTCCCCCTTTGCTCGCCACCGCTATCGCTTGATCGAGATGGCGAACATGATTCGCCCCCAGACTCTGTTCTAGGCCTGGTTGGCCAGCTCGTCTGCGTAGCGGGCGATGGCCAGCTCTTCATTGGTAGGCACTACGAAGACTTTGACCTTGGAGTTATCAGTAGAGATCTTGCGGGCGCCTTCGATGCCTTCTTCGTTGGCGTTGCGGGCGTCGTCGATCTCGATACCGAAGTTCTCCAGACCTGCCAGCGCATCGCGGCGCACTCCCACAGCGTTCTCTCCTACACCAGCAGTGAAGGTGATGGCGTCTACGCCGCCGAGGTTGAGCAGGTAAGAACCGATGAAGCGGCGCAGGGTGTGGATGTAGACGTCGTGGGCCAGCTTGGCATCCTTGTCGCCATCGTCGACGAGCTTCTGCAACTCGCGGAAGTCGTTGACTCCTGCCATGCCCTTGAGGCCGGACTTCCGGTTGAGCAGGTTATCGATCTCATCGATGTCCATGTCGGTGGAGCGGGTGAGGTGGAAGATGATGCCCGGGTCGATATCGCCGGTGCGGGTTCCCATCACCAAGCCCGCCAGTGGGGTCAGACCCATGGAGGTGTCCACGGCCTTGCCACCGTCGATCGCCGTTGCCGATGCGCCGTTGCCCAGGTGCAGCGTGATCTGCTTGACCTCGGACGGATCCTTGTCCAGCAGGCCGGGCACTTGGCGGGAGACGTACTCGTGGCTGGTGCCGTGGAAACCGTAGCGGCGGATATTGTGCTCGCGGGCCACCTCGGCATTCAGCGCGTAGTTCGCAGCTGCTTCGGGCAAGGTGGAGAAGAAGGCGGTATCGAAGACCGCCACGTGGGGAACGTTCGGCAGCAGGGCCTGGGCGTTTTCGATGCCATCAATGTTGGCCGGGTTGTGCAGCGGGGCCAGTGGAATCAGCGCCTTGAGGCGGTCCAGCACGTCGCCTTCGATCAGCTCGGGGGCGTGGAATTCCTCGCCGCCGTGCACCACGCGGTGGCCTACCGCACGCAGGTCTAGCTCCTGCGGGCCCACGCCCAGAAGGCTCATCATGCCGAAGGCGCGCTCCAGTCCCACGGAGTGCGAAAGGATGGGGCGAGTGTCCTCCATCTTCGTGGTTTCGGTCTGGATCTTGATGTGACCATTCTTCTCCCCGATCTTTTCCACGATGCCGGAGACGAATGGCGGCTCGGTGGAATCAGCCTTGGGGTCTAGCACCTGGAACTTGATGGAGCTGGATCCGGAGTTGAGGACGAGGGCATATTGGGTAGACATGGCGGTTCCTTAGTTTGTGCTGGCCTGGATGGCGGTAATGGCGACGGTATTGACGATGTCCGGCACGGTCGCGCCGCGGGACAGATCGTTGACTGGCTTGTTCAGCCCCTGCAGAATTGGCCCCACGGCCAGCGCGTCTGCGGTGCGCTGGACGGCCTTGTAGGTGATGTTTCCGGTGTTCAAGTCCGGAAAGACGAACACGGTGGCCTTGCCTGCCACGTCGGAGCCGGGCATCTTCTTCTGCCCCACGGTTTCCACCACGGCGGCATCGAACTGCAGCGGCCCGTCCACAGCCAAATCTGGGTTGTTGTCCTTGGCGATCTGGGTGGCCTTAGCCACGGCTTCCACGTCTTCGCCCGCACCAGAGGTTCCGGTGGAGTAGGAAAGCATCGCCACCTTAGGCTCAATCCCGAACTGCTGCGCCGTTTGGGCCGAGACGGCGGCGATTTCTGCCAGTTGCTCTGGCGTCGGATCTGGATTGACCGCACAGTCACCGAACGCCCACAGCACTCCGTCCATGACCATGAGGAAGATCGAGGACACCACGGAGGAACCCGGGGCGGTCTTGATGATCTGGAACGAGGGCTTGATGGTGTGCCCGGTGGTGTGCGCCGCGCCAGAGACCATGCCGTCCGCCAGGCCCTGGTGGACCATCATCGTGGCGTAGTAGCTTATGTCCTTCATGGTCTCGCGGGCCTCGTCGACGGTGGTTCCCTTGTGTTTGCGCAGTTCAGCAAAGTCTTCTGCGAACTGTTCCAGGCGGTCACCCGCCGTTGGATCCTCGACGCCAGCGCCAGAAATATCCAGCCCCAATTCTTCAGCCCGCGCCTTGATGGCTTCTGGGTCTCCGAGGATGGTCAGCTTGCATACTTCGTCTTCCAGCAGGAGGTGGGCGGCCTCGAGGATGCGGTCATCGTCGCCTTCGGGCAGCACGATGTGCGCCTGCTGGGCGCGGGCCTTGTCGATGAGGTTGCGCTCGAATAGCTCTGGCCCGATCTTCTGCTCTCGACGCTCCAGCTGAGCCGCCTGGTCGAAGGTCATTTCGAATTCGCCACCGGCCGGTTCCAGCAGGATGTACCCGGCGACGGAGTAACCCATGCGCTCGAGGCGATCGTTGAGGATGAGGATGTGCTCCAGATCGTCTTCGTTATTTCCCACCAGGATGAGGTTGGCACCGGTCGCGTCCGCGAGCCTGGCGTCGTTCACGGGAGCACCGGAGGAAACCAGGAGGGGGACCTCAGCCTTTAGGGCAGCATCGAGGGAATCGGAGAAATCAACGGTGACCGGGTCGACGGTGGAAAAGAGATCGTGCGAGGAATCGCCGGTAGCCTCTAAGATGGCGTCGCGCCGGATGGCGGCGCTGGCGACGGGGGTTAAGACTGCTCGGATGGCTGGAGCGGTGGCGTTGGTCACGGGTGATTGTCCCTTTCGGCTCGTGGCACTTGTCGCTGTCCATTGTGCCTGAGGTGAAAGGTTTGGAGAGCAAAGAAAACGGAGGCGTGAAGTGGCTCACACCCCCGTGGGTTTTGGAAAAATATCACTCTATAGGCGAGAAGCTCAGCCCGCAGAGTGGCGGGAATACGCAGGTACCGTGACCTTTTCCTCTTCATTTTGCGCCTGCTCGGCCTTCTGCTCTTCGCTATCCCCTGCAGGCTTGGCGAGCATCCGGGAACGACGGGAGTACACCAGCGCCACGATGCCCACCGCGGCAATAATGGCTATAGCGATAGCAACATCGTTGGACGCGCTGAGCAGTCGAGGGATGTTGATCAGCATCAGCAAGCCGCCCACGAAACCACCCAGCACCTGTGGCTTGATCTTGGTCACCAGCCACGCGGCGATCGGAGCGGCGATCACGCCACCGATCAGTAAGCCCACCACGGGGCGCCACACTTCCTGCAGCTCTCCCGCTAAGCCGAAGATGAAGCCCGCCGAAGCTGCAGAGGAAACCAGGAACTCAGAGGCGCTGACCGTACCGATGATCTTTCGCGGTTCAGCCTTGCCCAAACCCATCAGCGTGGAGGTGGTCACAGGACCCCACCCTCCGCCACCGGAAGCATCCAGGAAGCCACCGCCGATTCCGAGCCCCGCGAGACTCAACCGGGACTTCGCAGACGGCGGGCCGGCAGGACCGTGACCTTGCTTCGCGTTTTCCGCAGCCTGCGTGCGATTCCACGGCAACAGGAAGGAACGCAGCATCACATAAAAGCCCAGCAGCGCGAGGATCGCCGTGATCACCGGCTGCGCGGACTCCGTGGACAGGTTCGAAAGCACCGTGGCACCAGCAAACGCGCCCACGGCACCGGGCACGCCCAGGCAGAAGACCGTTGGCCAGTGCACGTTCTTCAGCTTCCAGTGGGATACACCCGAAGCCAGCGTGGTGCCCATCTCCGCGAAGTGCACGGCCGCAGAGGCATGCGCGGGGGTGAGGCCAGAAAACAGCAGGACAGTAGTGGCAGTAACACCAAAGGCCATGCCGAGCGCGCCGTCCACCAACTGGGCCAACAGGCCTGCGACAGCAAAGAGAAAGAGTTTATTCATCGGGATTCGAGTCCTTTTACCTGGTGGAGCCTGTGCTCAATTACTCCGGCCAATTCCGTACCCAGCGGGGTACCGAAGCTGGCATTCGGGATGCGGCTTTCCACGGCCATATCCCAGAGCGTTCCGGGGGCAGCGAACAGTGGAACCACGTGAGTGGGCCCATGTTCTGCGCAATGTGCGCTTAAAGCGGCGACTCCTCCGCCACGACCAGTGGCAAATAGAGCCGCGCACGGCATTCGCAGCCTCTGCCCCACGCTGTGCGCAAGATCCGCCACAGCCTGGTTGGCTTCGCTATTGCTAGAGCCAACGGCGTAGATCACGATGTTGGTGAATCGCTGATACGCCAGTGCCTGCTGAACTCGGATTACGAGTAGCTCGGCAATGTCTTCTCCCGTGCCCAAGGAATCCGTGACAGTGATGTTCACGCCCAGGGCTCGTTCCGTTTCCGCCACCGTCTCCGGCACATCATGGCGAGCATGAAAAGCATCGGTGAACAGCAATGGAAGGACACTAATGTCCTTATGCCCCTGCGCGGCCAGCAGCCGCGCCTGGTTTTCCAAGGTGCGGGGAGAAAAGTCCAGAAACGCCGCCTCTGCGCCCACCGCTTCAGCCACCTGATGGATGGCCTGATCAGCTAACGGATGACGAGATCCGTGAGCCAACACGATGACGGGAGCAGAGGAAGCAGACATAGGAATTAGTCGATCAATCCGGCGGTCACTGTATCGCCGGTGCCCGGCTGGATCAGCAGGAAGCTACCCACCCGGCCGCCGCGGCGGTACTGCTCAAACGGCAACGGCTCAGCGACCGTCACGCGCACGCGCGCGATGTCATTGAGAACCAATTCCTCCGAGCCACCCTGAGGCGCATCGATGCGCTCAATAACCTCGTCCACGCGAGCGCGCACGGTGGCAGAGCCATAACGCAGCAGCACGTTGGAGCGCAGGCGAACCGGGATCTCCGAGAGGTGGAAGACCGTGGCGGTGAGCTGATTAGTTGGCTCGGGGAGGTCCGAGCCGGCGATGATGTCACCGCGGGACAGGTCGATGTCCCGATCCAGGCGGATCACCACAGACTGCCCACGGACAGCGCGCTGCAGCTCGCCTTCCGGCGAGTCGATGCCCGCCACGACTGCCTCGCGGCCGCCCGCGTTGACGGTATCGCCCACTTCCACCGCACCGGCGGTCAAACGTCCGGCATAGCCGCGGTAATCGGAGGAGTGCTCGCGAATCACGATCTGAATCGGCAAGCGCAACTCGCGGTTGACGCTGTCATTTTCCGCACCTGGGGTGGCCTTTTCCAGGATCTCCAGCACGGAAGGACCATCGTACCACGGGGTCTTGGCGGAGCGTTCCACCACGTTGTCACCCAGCAGGGCGGAGGTAGGAACGATGTCCACGTGGTTCAGACCGAGCTCGTCAGTCAGGGTGCGGATGTCATCTGCAACCTGGTTGTAGATCTCCTCGGAGTAGTCCACAGCGTCAATCTTGTTGACGGCCACCACCACGTGAGACAGCTTCATCATGGATGCCACACGCAGGTGGCGGCGGGTCTGCTCAATCACGCCGTTGCGTGCGTCGATAAGAACAATGACCAACTCGGACGTGGACAAGCCAGTGACCGTGTTGCGGGTGTACTGCACGTGGCCTGGGGTATCGGCCAGGATGAAGCTGCGCTTGTCCGTGGCGAAGTAGCGGTAAGCCACGTCGATGGTGATGCCCTGCTCGCGCTCGGCACGCAGGCCATCGACCAGCAAGGACAGGTCAGGATTCTCAAGACCCTTGGCGGTAGAGACGCGCTCCACGGACTCGTACTGGTCCGAAAGGATGGACTTCGTGTCGTAGAGCAAGCGTCCGACGAAGGTGGACTTGCCGTCATCCACGGAACCGGCCGTGCACAGGCGCAGCGTGGGCAAATTGGTGACTGCGGTGGTCATCAGAAGTAACCTTCCTTCTTGCGGTCTTCCATGGAAGATTCTGAGAGCTTGTCATCAGCTCGGGTGGCACCACGCTCGGTGGTGGTGGACTGGCGGATCTCGTCGATGACGTCCTCGATGCTGGTGGCATCGGAGAGCACGGCACCGGTACAGCTCATGTCGCCGACGGTTCGGTAGCGCACGGTCTTGGTGACGATCTCCTCGCCCTCCTTCGGGCCGCCCCACTCACCCGCGGTCAACCACATGCCGCCGCGCTCGAACACGTCGCGCTGGTGGGCGTAGTAGATTTGCGGAACTTCCACCTCGCGGTCGCGGATGTAATCCCAGATGTCTGCCTCGGTCCAGTTGGAGATCGGGAACACACGGATGTTCTCTCCCGCCTGGTGGCGGCCGTTGTACAGGCCCCACAGCTCAGGGCGCTGACGGCGAGGGTTCCATCCGCCGAAGGAATCGCGCACGGAGAAAACGCGCTCCTTGGCGCGAGCCTTCTCCTCGTCACGGCGTGCACCGCCCAGGACTGCGTCGTAGTTCTGCTCCTGGATGGTCTCCACCAGGGGAACGGTCTGCAGCGGGTTGCGGGTGCCGTCTGGGCGTTCCTGCAGGACGCCGGAATCGATCCAATCCTGCACGTGCGCCACGCGCAGGGTGATGCGTGGATCCTCGGCGATCCTGTCGCGGAATTCGATAACTTCCGGGAAGTTGTGCCCGGTGTCTACGTGCAGCAGTTCGAATGGCACGGCGGCCGGAGCGAATGCTCGCTTGGCTAGTTCCAGCACCACAACGGAGTCCTTGCCGCCGGAGAAGAGCAACGCTGGACGGTCGAACTGCCCGGCTACTTCGCGCAGGATCTCGATGGATTCCGCTTCCAGTGCCGCCAGGTGCGGTGAAAGTACGCTGGTGGAGGGGTTTTGTGTCTGAGTCGTCATTAGGTGTGGAGCCCGCATTCTACTTTGTTGGTTCCGGCCCAACGGCCGGAGCGTGGATCTTCGCCTTCGGCCACTGGCAGGGTGCAGGTAGCGCATCCGATGGATGGGTATCCCTGCTTGGTCAGTGGGTTGATGATGAGGTCATGATCAGTGATGTACTGCTCTACCTCTTCGTCCGTCCAGGTCACTATGGGGTTGATCTTGAGGCGCCCGGTGCGGTCAACCTCGAGCACTGGAGTGGTTGCTCGCGTGGGGGCATCGACACGGCGCACGCCGCTGATCCATGCCTCGAAGGGATTGAGCATCCGCGCCAATGGCTCGACCTTGCGCATACGGCAGCACGCGGTGGGGTTGCTGGCATACAGGCGCGGCCCATAGGTCTCGTCTTGTTCTTCGCGGCTGAGAACTGGCTCGACGGTCTTCAATGGCAGCTGGTAGCGCTGTTCCACGTTGTCGCGGGTCTCGATGGTCTCCTTGAAGTGGTAGCCAGTGTCTAGGAAGACCAGTTCGCCGCTGTGCAGACGTCCCTCGGCGAGTTCCGCGAGGACCGTGTCCTGCATGCTCATGGTCACGGCAATGGGGCCTTCGAGGTGCTCCTCTGCCCATTCCATGATCTCTTCGGCGGTAGCGGTTTCCAGCTGCTGGCCCCACTTGGCAACGAGTTCGACGTGCGCTTGGCGCTGTTCGTCACTCAAGGGGGTGGTCGAGGTGTCGCCACCTTTGGGGCTGGTCTCTGGGTCCCGGTAGTCAGCCTGTTGATCGTTGTTGCCAACGCCATTCAGCCCGAGGAAGCCACCTGCACCTCCTTGGCCACTCATGCCCGAGATGTTTGGCACACTCATGCGTTCCTCTTCTCATTGCTTGTCGTTCATGACGCTCGTCAACGCCCTATCCAGACCAGTCTGTCTGTTTGTTCCTGGACAAGAATAGACCAATCTGTCCATTCCTTCAACAGCGAGCCTTAAATTTGACGAATTGCTGGTCAGGTATATCGTCAGTCCCAAAACCGCAAGCGGAAAGAAGTCTGTTCTACGCCGGGCCCGCCACGGCGTGCGTAGCGATTAGCCTGGGGATCACGCTCGCCGAATCCCGGCTGGCCCGTAAGGACTAGCCCTGGTTGAGCAAACCGTGGAATTTCACCGAGAACACGCGCATGCACTCGCGGCACTGCCACGCGTTGTCGGTTTCCGTGTCCGGGAACAAGTTCTCCCCCATGCAGTACGGGCAGAAGTTCACCGTGGCTCGGCGGGCGTTGGGGTGCCCCGTCCTGCCGCCGATCTGTTCGTTGACCGACGGCAGCGAGTCCTCGTCCGGCACGCTCATACCAGCAGTTCCTCGTCGGCTCGCACGACCCATTCGCCGAAGGACTCTCCGTCTTCGCGGCCGTCCTTATAGTTTTCGACGACACGCACCACGTAGTCACCCAGGTCAGTCGAGAAGACGTTGTTGCCGCGCACCTTCTTGCCGAATCCGGCGCGCAGTCCAACGGCGCCGCCGAGGTGAACCTGGAAACCTTCCACACGTTCGCCCTCATTGTTGGTGAGGACCTTGCCAGACAGCCCGATGTCCGCGACCTGCGAACGTGCACAGGAGTTTGGGCAGCCGTTGAGGCTGATCTTCAGTGGCACGTCGAGGTCACCAAGGCGGTCTTCCAGCTCGTCGACCAGCGCGATTGCGCGCTGCTTGGTCACCACGTGGGCGAGCTTGCAGAATTCCAGACCGGTGCAGGAGATAATGTCTCGACGGAATGCGCTGGGCTTGGCACTCAGTCCAATGTCCTCGAGTTCCGCGGCCAACTTATCCGCGTTTTCGCGGGTCAGGTCGAGGAACAGCAGTTCCTTGTCCGGCGTGGTGCGCAGGCGGGTCACACTGTACTTATCGGCCAGGTCGGCGAGGTGCTGGAGCTGCCCACCGTCTGTATGTCCGACGGTCGGCTTAACACCCAGGTAGAAGTTGCCGTCTGCCTGCTCGAAGATACCCACGTGATCGCGGTAGCCCGGCGCCACTTCTGGCTCCGGCCCGTCAATGAGCTTCTTGCCCAGGTAGTCGTCCTCGAGCACCTGGCGGAACTTTTCGATTCCCCAGTCCGCAACCAAGAACTTCAAGCGGGCGCGGTTGCGCACCTTGCGGTAGCCGTAGTCACGGAAGATGCGGACCACGCCGGCCCACGTCTCAGCGACTTCTTCCAGCGGTACCCACACTCCCACGCGCTGCGCGAGCATGGGGTTGGTGGACAGTCCGCCGCCAACCCACAGGTCGAATCCAGGGCCATGCTCTGGGTGGGTGGACCCGATGAAGGCGACGTCTTGGATCTCGTGGGTGATGTCTTGGCGCAGGTTGCCGGAGATGCCGGTCTTGAACTTGCGCGGCAGGTTTCCGAACTCTTCCCGCGGGAGGTAGTTCTCCTTGATGTCCATGATCGCGGGCGTGGCATCTACCAACTCGTCGGCAGCGATGCCTGCAACGGGAGAGCCGAGGATGACGCGGGGCACGTCACCGCAGCCAAACATGGTGTTCAGGCCAACTTTTTCCAGACGGTCCCAGATTTCTGGGACGTTTTCGATCTCAATCCAGTGCAGCTGCACATTCTGGCGGTCGGTGAAATCTGCGGTGCCGCGGGCAAAGTTGCTGGAGATCTCGCCGATGGTGCGCAAGCCTTCGGTGGTTACCTGTCCACCGTCCAGGCGGATGCGCATCATGAAGTAGTTGTCCTGCAGCTCCGCGTTGGTCAGAGTGGAGGTCTGCGTGCCGTCCAGCCCTGGCTTGCGCTGGGTGTACATGCCCACCCACTTGAAACGAGGTGCGAGGTCCTCAGCAGGAATGGAATCGAATCCCTGCTTGGAGTAGATGTTACGGATGCGCTCCATCACGGCGACACCGGGATCTTCTTGCTTGATGCGCTCGTCATTATTGAGCGGATTCGTGCCGTCTACCAGCCACTGTCCCTGCGGGCGTGGCTTGCGCTTGGCTCGAGTGGCCTGCGGTGCAGTAGTCATCGTCGCCTTTCGGTGGAAATAATAGACCAACCTGTCTACGAGAAGCCAACAATAGACCGCTCGGTTCACAGACGCAAGATAGCCGAAACTTGCCTTACCTAGACCACTCTGTCTATAGTTCAGGCCTAGCGCTACGTACCCATTCGGTACGCTTTACGTGATAACGAGATAAGCAATCACACGTCCCCACCCTTGATAAGGAAACTGAAGAATTCATGGCTGAGAACCGCCCGCTACGAGTTGCCGTCATCGGATCCGGACCCGCCGGAATTTATGCCTCGGATGCTCTGACCAAATCAGACCAGGACGTGGCTGTCGACATCTTTGAGCGCATGCCCGCCCCATTCGGCCTCATCCGTTACGGCGTAGCCCCCGATCACCCACGCATCAAGGGCATCATCAAGTCCTTGCACAAGGTGCTGGATAAGCCGGAGATTCGCCTGTTCGGAAACGTCAACGTGGGTAAGGACGTCACCCTCGAGGACCTCAAGGGTTATTACGACGCCGTCATCTACGCCACCGGTGCGACCGACGACCGCGATCTCAACATCCCTGGCGGCGAGCACACCCGCGGCGCCGGCGAGTTCGTGGGTTTTTACGACGCAAACCCGGATTTCGAGCCAGCGTGGACGCTTGATGCCAACTCCGTGGCCGTCATCGGCGTAGGCAACGTGGGCCTGGACGTGGCTCGTGTGCTGGCCAAAACTGGCGATGAACTGCGCGTTACCGAAATCCCGGACAACGTCTATGACTCCCTGAAGGACAACCAGGCCAAGGAAGTTCACGTCTTCGGCCGTCGTGGCCCTGCCCAAGCGAAGTTCACGCCGTTGGAGCTAAAGGAACTCAACCACTCGGACACTATCGAGGTTGTCGTCAATCCGGAAGACATCGATTACGACGAAGGCTCCGAGGAAGCCCGCCGTGCCTCCAAGATCCAGGACATGGTGTGCACCCTGTTGGAGCAGTACGCCATCGCCGAGCCGAAGGGTGCTCCACACAAGCTCTACCTTCACTTCTTCGAGTCTCCACACGAGGTCAAGACCGATGACAACGGCAACGTGGTCTCCCTGGTTACCGAGCGCACCGAGCTCACCGGCGACGGCAGCGTGCGCGGCACCGGTAAGTTCAATGAATGGCCAGTGGGTGCGGTCTACCGCGCCGTAGGCTACAAGTCCGACCAGCAAGCCGATCTCCCTTGGGACGAGCGCCAAAACGTGCTGCCTAACGTCGGTGGCCGCGTGCTCACCGAAGGTCCCACCGCAGACGGCATCGCTGGCGTTCCCGGGTCCGCCGATCCCGAGGCGGAAAAGCGCGAGCGTCTCACCGGTGTGTACGCCACCGGCTGGATCCGCCGCGGCCCAGTGGGATTGATCGGTAACACCAAGGGCGATGCCAACGAGGCTGTCGCCAACCTTTTGTCTGATCACGCCGACGGCCTGGGCCTAGCTCCCGCCAAGCCAGAGCTGGAAGCTGTCGAGGAATTCTTGGCCGATAAGGGCATCACCTACACCACCTGGAATGGGTGGTACGCACTGGACAAGTACGAGCGTGAGCTGGGCGAAGCCGAAGGCCGCGAGCGCAAGAAGGTGCGCGAATGGGACGATATGGTCAAGTTCTCCCGAGAGCAATAGCTGATCGGTAAACTACTCGGCTATGACGCAACCGGATCCTGACAAGCCAGAGGTACACCTGACTGGTCGAGCAGTTCTCAACATGACTCCTCAGCAGGTGCACGCCCTGTACAAGCTGCGTGTGGACATCTTCGTCAACGAACAGCGCGCCCCGTTCGCTGAGATTGATGACACTGATATCCACCCAAATACGCAACACATCTTGGCCTACGTGCACCCGGGCTCAGGCCCCAACTATCCATTCGGTGCCCCCGATCCAGCCAGCCCTTTGCGTCTCGTCGGCACCGCTCGTGTCTTCGGCTCTCCAGAAGAGCAGCACATCGGTCGCCTTTGCGTGGCCTCAGACATGCGTGGCTACGCCATTTCCCGCCAGATCGTCGAGCAAGCCCTCGAGGTCTGCCGTGGACGGGCGGCTGCGCTGGATCCCACCACACAGCGCTCTGTAGTCAAGATCGAGGCGCAGACATACCTCACCGAGTTCTACGCGTCCTACGGCGCCGAGGCCGTCGGCGAAACCTTCGAGGTGGACGGTGTGGAGCACGTGGAGATGCGGCTGGTTCTGGACTAGTTCCAAATTGGGGTCTGGCCTGCACCAGGACTAATATCTTCAGGCATGGCAACCACCGCGACCGACATCCTGGAATCCCGCATCCTGCTGTATTACTGTTTCACTCCCATCGAGGATCCCGTGGCAGTGATGCTCTGGCAGCGCACCTTGTGTGAGCAGCTCGGTCTGACCGGCCGCATCCTGATCAGCAAGCACGGCATCAACGGCACGGTCGGTGGTTCGCTGGGCAACTGCAAGCAGTACACACGCAAGACGCGAGAGTATCCCGGCTTCAAGAAGATGGCCTTCAAGTGGTCTGAGGGCAGCGCGAAAGATTTCCCCAAGCTTTCGGTCAAGGTCCGTGACGAGATCGTGGCGTTCGGGACCCCCGATGAGTTAAAGGTCGACGCCAACGGTGTGGTCGGCGGAGGCGTTCACCTCAAGCCGGAAGCTGTGAACAAACTGGTGGAAGAGCGCGGCGACGAGGTGGTCTTCTTCGATGGACGCAATGCCATGGAAGCGCAGATCGGCAAGTTCAAAAACGCGATTGTCCCTGATGTGAACACCACGCATGACTTCATCAAGGAGATCGAGTCCGGTAAGTATGACGATCTCAAGGACAAGCCCCTGGTCACGTACTGCACGGGCGGCATCCGTTGCGAGATTTTGTCTTCGCTGATGAAGAACCGTGGTTTCCAGGAGGTCTACCAAGTAGACGGTGGCATCGTCCGCTACGGCGAAAAATTCGGCGACCAGGGCCTGTGGGAAGGCTCGCTGTATGTCTTCGATAAGCGCATGCACATGGAGTTTTCCAACGATGCCAAGCAGCTGGGCCATTGCAAGCACTGCGAGGCCCCCACAAACCTGTTCCACAACTGTGTCAATGAGCAGTGCCGTAAGCAGACGCTAGTGTGCGATGACTGCGCGTCCAACCCCGCCACGGCTCACTGTGGCTCCGAGGAGTGCGCCCAGGTGGGCGCACAAGTGGCAGCTAGCTCGGGTTAACCTTCACACGCTCTGCTGCCGAAACGGCACGTTCGCGCCCTTGGGCAACGTCTTCGGCGGTAGAGATGGCCACGCCCATTCGGCGTCGAGAAAAAGATTCCGGTTTACCGAACAACCGCACGTCGGTCTCGGGGACACTCATCGCATCGGCCAGGCCGCTGAAGGAGACCGGACCGTCGCTGTCCACGCCGTAGATCACGGCGGAAGCGCCCGGGGAGACGAGCGTCGAATCGATGGGCAGTCCGAGAATCGCACGGGCGTGGAGATCGAACTCGCTGAAGCGCTGGGTGGCCATGGTGACCATGCCGGTATCGTGCGGGCGCGGGCTGACTTCGGAGAAGTAGACGTCATCACCCTTGATGAACAGCTCCACACCGAACACTCCCCTGCCGCCCAGCTCGTTGGTGATGCGGGCGGCCACGCTGCGGGCGTTATCCAGCGCCGTCTCGCTCATCGCGGCGGGCTGCCAGGATTCCACGTAATCGCCCCGGTCCTGGCGGTGGCCGATGGGCTCGCAGAACCAGGTGGCATCGCGGTCGGTTTCCGGGTCGATGGAGCGGATGGTCAGCAGCGTGATTTCGTAGTCAAAGGGGATGAACTGCTCCACGATCACGCGCTGATTGCTCACGCGTGCGCCGGACATGGCGTACTCCCACGCACCGGAGAGTTCGTCCGCGTTCGCTACGTAGCTCTGCCCCTTGCCGGAGCTACTCATGATGGGCTTGACCACGCAGGGATATCCCACTTCTTCCGCGCCTTGGTATAGCTCGTCGTAGGACGAGGCATAGGCATAAGCGCTGGTAGGAAGTCCGAGCTCGTGGTAGGCGAGATCGCGGATGCCTTCGCGGTCCATGGTCAGCCGAGCCGCGCGGGCGGTAGGGATGACGGTGGCCAACCCCTCCTCTTCGATGCGCTCTAGCTCCTTGGTGGCCAGCGATTCGATCTCTGGAACCACAAAGTCCGGGCGCACGCGCTCCACCAGCTCGCGCACCTGCTCCCCGTCCGTCATGTCCAGCACGTGAGCGTAGTTCGCGGTGTGGTGAGCAGGTGCGCCCTCGTAGCGATCGGCCGCGTGCACCTCAACGCCCAGTCGCTGCAAAGCAAAGGTCACTTCGCGTCCGAGCTCACCCGAACCGAGCAGCAGCACGGTGGTGGCATTGTCAGACAGCGGGGTTCCAACGGATTCCGGGGTGTACATGGGGTTATATGTTACCCCCAGGGGACGTTGTTCAGGTCTACCCCGTGCGCCTGAGCGTTCGCTTCTACGATTTTCAACAGGTATTGAGTCTTGTACCGATAGGTCGCAGCGAAGCGCTCGTCGTGCACGTACATCCGGGCCAAGATGACTTGTTTGGCGTACGAGCAGGGGTACCAGCGGTCCACCGTGTCCTTATGCCTTTCTGCCAGTTCGTTTGCGCGGTTGCTTCCTGGTTCGACGCCTTCCTTCTCCGCGGCCACCAATTCTTTAGCCAATTGCTCATTGGCTTCCTTTGTAGCTGCCCAATCGACTTCCGTCATGGACTTCATCGCCTGTTGGGACTGTTCCCATTCTTGGGTATCGCCCCAGCGCTTCTCGGCCTCCTGCTGGTATTTCGGATCCCAATCAGTTCCTAGAATTTTCCTCATTTTGTCCGTTGTCATATTCTCCTCTTGGAGATCGAGCAGATTATCAACTGCAAGCATCATGCGATGCACGCTGTCGAGCCTCTGCGTGAGTAGATGTTTTTGCCGAAGAAGATGCGTTCGGAGATTTTCGCCACCATCGAGTACCTCTGCGATCTGATTCAATGGCATCCCTGCTTCTCGATACATGAGAATCAGCTGGCCTCGCTTCAAGTCCTCGAGGGTGTAGAGACGATAGTTTCCGTAGGTTCGCCATCCCGGAGATAGCAGCTCGATATGGTCCCAGTGGTGCAGCGTACGGACGCTGACCCCGAGATACTGTGCCGCTTCACCGACGGTGCACTCATCTTGTTCCGACATGACTCCAGATTCTTCAGCGTGACGCAGCGTGAGGGTCAAGGCCTGATTGGAAAACCCCCGCTGACAGGGCAATAATGAAAACTATGAGCGCTCACCCTACTCCCTGCTCCCGCCGCCAGTTCTTCCGCGGAGTTGCCCTCGCCACCGCCGCTACCGCCTCCGGCGCCCTCCTCGCTGCATGTGCAGGCGAGGAAGTGGTGGCCAAGGCCTCCAAGACGGACATCCCCGTGGGTGGCGCGACCATCATCGACGGCTGGGTCATCGGCCACCCCGCTGAGTCCGAGTTCACCGCCTTTTCCACTGCCTGCCCCCACGCGGGCGGAACGATCGACAAAATCGAGGACTTTCAGGGCACCACCGTGGCTACCTGTCCGAAGCACTACTCCCGCTTCGACGTTTCCACCGGCGACGTGGTGGACGGTCCCTCCCGCAAGCCCCTGACTGCGGCGAAGTCCGTGTCCGTCAGCGGCGATTCTGTGGAAGTGACAAACTAACGTCGCTAACCCGCCCGGCGAATTCCGCATCGTGGCAGGTCCACAGCACGGCCCGGTTATCTTGGTCCGCGTAGGCGCGCATCACTCGTGCCAGCCACCCGTAGCCTGCGGTATCTAGTCCCACGGTCGGCTCGTCCAGCAGCAGCACCTGCGGTTTCCGCGCCATTGCGCACGCCACCAGCAGCATGCGCCGCGCCGAGGCCGGCATGTCCAACGGATGCTGCTCCGCGTACTGTTCCAGTCCCACAAACTCCAGCGCTTCGCGTCCGGCCTTCTCCCCCGCCCCCTGCGAGACCTCTCGCAGAGCGGTGCGCTGCGTGATGGACTCGTCCAGTGGCGTGGGCGCCCAGCCCGCGCTGTTCACGTCGATGGTCCCCGCGTAGTCCAGCAGCCCCATCGCCGCCATGAGCAGGGACGTTTTGCCGCAGCCGTTGCGCCCCGCCAGGTGTGTCACCGTCCCCGCGCGCACCTCGAGATCAATCGGCCCCACCTCGTGTGCCCGACGTATCCGCACGTCCTCGGCCCGGAAAACTACCTCGCCAATGCTTTTCGCTTCACCGCATTCCCCGCGCGGCACCTCGTCCGCCCACGGCTTTAACTCGCCATCGAAAGTGAGGGTCAGGTGGGAGTTAGCGTCGGAAAAAAGGGCTCCACACACGCGGTCATACACGGTGACCTCGCCCGGAAAATCGCGCAATGTGGCGCGCAACGTCTCCACGGAGTCTGCGTCCAACCCATCCGTGGGGCAATCCAGAACCAGCGCGTCCGGCCTGGTCAGCAACGCCGCAGCAATGGCCAAGCGCCGTGTCTGACCCGTCGACAGCGTGGTCGGATCCTGCCCTGCTGCCTCCCGCAGGCCCCACAGCGTCAAGGCTTCCTGGATCCTCGTCCGCATCGTTTCCTTTTCGACGCCACGCTGCTCCATCCCCACCGCCAGCTCTTCCTCCACGGTAGAGCGCAACAGCGTGATGTGGGCGGAGGCATTATTGCCCACCCACGCGGCACCGGTGGATTCCGCCAACTGCCAGGCGTGCTCCGATAATCCCGTGCCCGAGGGCGCCCAAATATGCGTAGTGACTGTCACGTGGCTCATCCTAAATGAGGATCGAGACAAGTACGGCCAGGGTGACAGCCAGCGCTGCCCAGCGCAGGACCTTTTCCACAGTTCTGTCTGACACGTCGTGCAGCACGGTTCGCGGCCCTGGGGTGCCCACACCTAGACGCTGCAACGGCCGGGAGCGCTGAGCTGCGTCATCCACCAGCCCCACGATCAGCGGTAGCACCATGTTCAACTTCGCCTTAAGCGTGGAGGTATCGATCCCCCGCGACTGGTGCACTTGGCGAATGTTCTGCAGACGATTGCGCGCGATGGGATACAGCCGCGCCGTGGAACCCACCACGTACAGCATCGGCGCTGGCACCCGCGGCTGCAGTGCAAGCATGAGCCGATCCAAGTTCACCAGGCTCATGCCCGCCAACGCGACCATCGTCACCGCCAGAAACCGCAGACCCAAGTGCGCGGCCACGCTGAGGCCGTCACGAGTCACAATCCACCAACCCGGCTCGTTGCCGAACGGCGCGTAGATCAGCACGAATCCGAGGCACGCCGGAATGCCGATGGCAAGAGCTGCGGGCAGGGAGCGCCTTGACGCCGAGAAAAGAAGAGAACACACCGTGACCAGCGCAATCACTGCCGCGGACAGCATCCACGAATCCACGGCCAGCACAATAATCGCTGTGCAGGCCGCGAACGTCAGCGGAGTGAGAGGGTTCATGAATCGGCGGCGAACGTCTTTCGGGTGCGTTGTGGCAGGGCGCGGATGACCAGCCAAATGACGCTAAACACAATCAGCTTGTCCAAAGGATCAGACGTCCAGGATTGCAGGAATACGGCGAAGAGGGTGTCGAAGCCCAGCGAGCGATAGAAGCTCACCAGCAGGCCCGTGCCCGTGCCCGCGGTGCCACCGAAAATGAACGAGGCGATCGGCGCGGAAAGCAACGCGGTCACGAATCCCACCAAGACCGCGGCCAAGGCGATGCGCCACCACGATCCCTTCCACCAGCGGCGCAAAAGTCCTGCCGCCGCACCCACAAACGCATAGGCCGCAGCGAATGGCACGACGGTGGGGTTAAAAGTGCCCCACACCAGCGCAGACAGCACACCCGTGACCAATCCCGCAGCGGGACCAGCCAGCGCGCCCACCAGCACTGTTCCAAAGGAATCGAAGTACAGCGGCAGCGGCAAACCCATGGTGCCTACTACCTGACCCACCACGATGTTCAACGCCAAAGCCACCGGCAGCAGCGTCAAGGTACGCACAGGAAGCCGAGGGATCACGGCGATAAGCGCCAGGATCGCCGGCAGCACAAAACCGACCAAAGCGATGGTCGAGCTGCGGGAATCTGCGAGTGCGCCCCAGTCTGAATCGGTGGGCTGGGTCAGCACGAGGTAGAGCCACGTGGCGGCGATGAGCACGCCGGAGATGATCAGCAGCGCGCGGGAGATAGTGGGTGACATGGCGGTGTCCTTGCGGGTTCGTCGCGGGGGTCGCTAAAAGAATGCCCCTATGTCACCTCGGGGCCGGAAGTAATTCGAGTGTAATCGTGCGCTAAACCTGCGGAAACGTCAAATTTCTGGAGCACAGGTTTGACAGACCGAGCTGTCTAGTGTTTGCTCTTGTGTAGCAACCGGTTCACGCCGAACTGGTCCACCTTCTGGAGCCCCGGACAAGGTGAGAGGCCTGGCGTGAACACTGCAGGGGAATCCGGTGAGAATCCGGAGCTGTCCCGCAACGGTATGCGCATGCCTTTTGCTGCCGGGGTGTATTTCCTCGCCGTAATTCCGTGCGTTAAGTCCGAATGCCTGCCGGCTGCATCAAGAACACGAAGTCGACTGACGAGGATCAGACACACATGACTATTCATGCAACTATCGCCGGGGTTCCACGCATTGGCCCTGATCGCGAGCTCAAAAAGGCACTCGAAGGCTACTGGAAGGACAATTCCACCGGTCGCCATCTCGCCTCCACAGCCACCCTGTTGACCAACAACTACACGGACGCCGCACTGTCCGCAGGTCTTGATTCGGTGGCCTTTTCCGGACGTTCTTTTTACGACGCCACTCTGGACACCTCCGCTCTTCTCGGAGTTCTTCCAGAGCGCGTCCAAGACATCGCGGATCACGATAATGACGGCCTGCCCGCCTTCATCGACCGCTACTTCGCCACGGCCCGCGGAACCTCGGAGCTCCCTGCTTCCGCGATGACGAAGTGGTTCGACACGAACTACCACTACATCGTGCCAGAGCTGTCTGCTTCCACCACGTTTAGCTTGGAAGATTCCGCGTTCCTGCAGGACATCGCTGATCAGGTCAACCGTGCGGGCACCGCGGTGCGCCCCGTGCTGGTGGGCCCACTGACGTACCTCAGCTTGGCGCGCACCACTGATGGCTCTTCTGCGCTGGATCACCTGGACGAGCTGTTTGCTACGTACGCTCGCTTGCTGCCGCGTATCGCTGACCGCGGTGTGGAGTGGCTGCAGCTGGATGAGCCAACTCTGGTGACTGAGATTGATCCTAACGTACTGGAAAAGGTACGCACAGGCTACAAAAAGCTGGCTGCAGCATCCAACCTGAAGTTGCTGGTGCAGACCTACTTTGGTGATGGAGATCAGGCCATCAAGGCTCTGTCCGGTACGGGCGTGCAGGCGTTTGGCGTGGACGTGGTCTACGGCGGAGCTGAATTGCCTTCGTGGAACGGTGAAGAGCTGCTGCTGGTGGGCGTGGTGGATGGCCGTAACGTCTGGCGCACCGATCTGGATGCTGCGCTGGAGACCTTGCGTGGTTTGGCGGAACGCGGACCAGTTGCCGTGTCCACGAGCTGTTCTCTGCTACACGTGCCGTACAACCTGGACCGCGAGACCCGGTTGCGCGCGGAGCACCCCGATGTGGTGGAGTGGCTGGCCTTCGGCACTGAAAAGATCCAGGAAGTGGCAGTTCTTTCCCGCGCCCTGCGTGGCGAGGCGACCGACGCCGACGAGCAGGCTCTGGAAGCTTCCCGCAAAGCGATTGCTGCTCGCGCCGAGTCCCCACTGACCCACAACGCCGAGGTCCGCAAGCGCGCCGAGGCCATCACTGAGGCCGATCGCCACCGCGATCCTGTGGCCCAGCGCCGCGAGGCCCAGCTTTCGGCACTGGATCTGCCGCCGCTGCCGACGACAACGATCGGCTCGTTCCCACAGACCCAGGAGATCCGCGCGGCTCGCGCGAAGTTCCGCAAGGGTGACATCGACGCCGCCGCCTACGATCAGGCAATGAAGGACGAGGTCGCTGATGTGATCCGTCGCCAGGAACAGCTGGGCTTGGACGTGCTGGTGCACGGCGAGCCGGAGCGCAACGACATGGTGCAGTACTTCTCCGAGCAGTTGGAGGGATACCTTTCTACCGAGTTCGCGTGGGTGCAGAGCTACGGTTCCCGTTGCGTGCGCCCGCCAATCATCTTTGGCGATGTGCACCGCCCCGAGGCCATGACCGTCAGCTGGTACCAGGTGGCGCAGAACCTCACGGACAAGCCGGTCAAGGGCATGCTGACTGGCCCCGTGACCATGCTGGCCTGGAGCTTTGTGCGCGATGATCAGCCGCTGGGCACCACTGCAGATCAGGTCGCGTTGGCCTTGCAGGACGAGATCGATGACCTCGTTGCTGCCGGTGCGCAGATCATTCAGGTAGATGAGCCTGCCATCCGCGAGCTGCTGCCGCTGCGCAAGGAGGATCAGCCGGAGTACCTCGAGTGGGCCGTGGGCAGCTTCCGCTTGGCCACTGCGTCTGCTCCTAACGAGGTTCAGGTGCATACTCACATGTGCTACTCCGAGTTCAACGAGCTGATCGATACTGTCAGCAACCTGGACGCAGACGTCACCAGCATCGAGGCAGCCCGCAACGGCATGCAGGTCCTCGAGGCTCTGAAGGACGCAGGTTACGAGCTGGGCGTGGGTCCCGGCGTGTGGGATATTCACTCCCCTCGCGTACCTGCGCAGAGCGAGGTCGACGAACTACTATCCGCAGCGCTGGACAGCGTTGATCCGCGCCTGCTGTGGGTCAATCCGGACTGCGGTCTGAAGACTCGCGGTTGGGATGAGACCACCGCTTCCCTTGAGGTCTTGGTATCGGCAGCGCATAAGGCTAGGGTCCGCGCCTAATCCGATCCGCCGAATTTGGCTCCGTGCAGATTTGCTAGCCCTGATCTCTGTGACATCGTTGGCGACGCTTGCGGTGAGGAGTCCAGACTGTGCCCCCCTTGTGCAGCAATGTGCATAGGGTGGGGTACATGTCCCAAGAAATGAAAACTACTGTTGACCACACTGCTTCTCATCCCAATCGTCGAATCCTCGTGACTGGAGCAACTGGTTATGTCGGTGGACGCGTTGTACCAGAACTACTCGCTGCTGGATTTACTGTTCGGACCACATCACGACATCGAGACAGCCTTAAGCGCTTTCAATGGTTCTCTGACGTGGAGGCTGTAGAAGTTGACCTCACAGATCCGCACAGCGTCGCCGAAGCGGTCAATAATGTAGATGTGTTGCTCTACCTCGTGCATTCAATGGGGGCCGGCGAGGAAGATTTCGAGAAAACGGAGGAGAAGACCGCTCGGAATATCGCTTCAGAGGCCGCAAAAGCCGGCGTCCAGCAGATCGTGTACCTTTCCGGACTTCACCCCCGGGATAAACCGTTGGAAGAACTGTCCAAGCACATGCGCTCCCGTGAACGGGTAGCCCGGATTTTGCTCGAATCCCCTGTCCCGGCAATCATCCTACGAGCAGCTACTCTCATTGGTTCAGGTTCTGCCTCCTTCGAGATAATCCGCCATCTCACGGAAAAGTTGCCCGTGATGGTCGCCCCTCAATGGATTAATAACAAGATCGAACCACTGGCGATCCGAGATGCCCTCTACTACCTAGTCAACGCAAGTGACTTGGATGAAGCCGTCAATGAGCCTCTTGATGTGGGCAATGGTGAAGTACAGACATTCGCGGACTTGCTTCGTGGCTACGGCTCAGTTCAGGGTTATCGCCGGCTCATTGGGGCCATACCCATCCCTCTGCCCATGGATAAGTTATCTGGTATGTGGATTGGTCTAGTCACTCCAGTACCTTCCAATCTAGCTATCCCGCTTGCCCAATCAATGGCTGAAGATGCTGTCACTGAGGATCACCGGATCGCCGAGTTCATCCCCGATCCGCCCGGAGGCTTCACAAGCTATAAGGATGCGGTGAAGCGAGCCCTGAAACGGGAAAAGAGTGGTGATGTCATTACCTCGTGGTATCAGGGTTGGAAGAACCAACCACACCCCGAGGATTCTTATCCGACAGACCCAGATTGGGCCGGGGGCAGGATCTACCGAGATGTCCGAACCGAGAACACGGATCTGTCCCCAGAAGAAGTCTGGCCTATTATCGAGGGTATCGGCGGTCCCAACGGATGGTATTCAGCGCCGCTACTGTGGAAAATCAGGGGCTTACTGGACAAGCTCGTAGGAGGCCCAGGGCTCGGAGGCCGCCGCGATCCACAACGTTTGAGCATCGGCGACAGGGTCGACTGGTGGCGCGTAATGGAAATTGACCGGCCTCATCGCTTGGTACTGCGAGGAGAGTTTAAGGTCGATGGAAGCGCGTGGCTGACGTTGGAACTTCAACGACGTTCCGAAGGCGGAAGCCACTATATCCAGCGAGTCGCCTACGTCCCCCAAGGTTTCCAAGGGCGGCTTTACTGGTGGGCCGTCTACCCGTTCCACACATTTATATTCCCTGTGATGCGGCGCAATATTCTTAAGGCCGCATCACAGCGAGCGAAGGCTAGGAACTAGTTATCAGATCCGGTGAGGTTGGTGCCACCCTCGGACTGATCGAGGAATTCCCACTCACCGTCGATATTGGCTTCAAGACCCCAACCTAGAGAGTCATCAGCCTTGGACTGATCCTTGAACCAGTCGTATGCCTTCTCGTTGGATTCTAAATCGGCTGTCTGAACAACATTCTGTTCTGCATCAAGAATGCGGTACTGAGTCATTGCAATACTTCCTTACTATCCCTTTTGGGTGTCGGAACATCTGAGGAGTACCCCTGTGGGGCACCTCAATCCATTGTGCATTAAAGCAGACAGTCCTTGCAGGGGCGGATGACATGGACTCCCATTAATGAAAGCGATTGCTCCTAGAGCGCCACAAGGACACAATCCATAAAATATGGTCGACACTTCTGGACTTCGCCCCAACCTCCCTGTCGAACCCCAGCTGGAGGTCGGGCAGAAAACCCTCATGGCGGACAATTGCGCAGGCACCAACGCCGAAGATACCCAACGTGGATTCCAAGGATTACAGCCACACCGCATCCATGTGGATCTGGGGAGCACTCACAGTTGGCTTGATCGAGCTGGTCGACGCATGGCGGGGAGTCCGCTCACTCGGCGGCTTGGCTATCAGCATCGCCGTGATCCTGATTTATTTGCTCCCCGAACTGCTGTCGCTGACCACGGCTTCTGCCGTGCTATTCATGGTTCTGTTCCTCGTCCACGGGTTCAGTTGAAAGAGCTCTCTAGCGATGACGGTGAAACACACCCGCGAGAGCTAAACGCCCCGCCCACCCGGGTATCAGCTATGCAGCTCGCGGTCCAGAAGATCCAGCACATTATCCGCATCAATAGCCGTCAGCACCTGGGCGTTAGCTGGCCGGCCCCAATAGCTGCCGTCCCAATCCGCGACCGTCGTACCCCTCATCAGCTCGGAGTCTGCTTCCACATCCACCGTTGCCGGACGCAGCCAATGGCCTATCTGCAGATGAAGCGCCTCGGCAAGCATCACTTGAGCCGCAGCCAAGTCATGGATCTGCGCCTTATACCCCACCCCAACGGATTGATGAAACTCGAAATAGAAGGTAGTGGCATCGGATAAAAGATCAACCAATTCCGCACGACGAAGGGGAAGATTGGCCAACATCGGACGCAGACGATCAGGGGTCAAAAGAACCTGCTCTGTGACGTTGAGAGGGCAAATTCGTGGCGCCGGAGCACCCGCGGGCCACTGCTCGAGCACATGTTTGAGGGCGTGCGGATCGACCCACGCGTTCCACTCGGCGGACGGAGTAGTGTTACCAGGATAACTAAATGCGCCCGTCATGAACGTCACCTGGCAGTTCTCCAGCAGCCGTGGCGCATGATCTAAAACGTAGGCGATGTTAGTCGCAGGACCGGCTACCAGCACGTGCGTCGGCGCGGCTTTGCGCCAGGTTTCCAGCAGACTGTGGCCCTTATCGGGCTCGTCCTGCGGTGAGTGATCCTGCCAATACCCCAGCCCACGCGGACCGTGCGTTTCCGGAGTAGTAGTCAAAGGTAAGTGGCGCGGAGCAGGCAATCCTGGAATCGCGCGTGCGGAAGAGCCCGTCATGCGCAGCACCGCGTTGGAGTTGCGTGCGGCATCGTAAACAGTGCAGTTTCCTGCAGAAGTAGTCACCGTCAGGTCGATCGCTCCACGCGCGTGCAAACTGCCCAGCCAGGCAAGAGCGAGGGCATCATCGATGCCGGTATCCACGTCAGCGATCACCACAGGCCTGTTCATGAACGCTAGGATACTGGCCATGACGAACGAACTAACCGATAGAGGGCAGGAGCGTCGCGATTCGATTCTGGACGCCGCGCTCACGGTGTTCGTCCGCGACGGCTACCACGCCACAAAGCTCACCGACATCTCGCGCGAAGCCGGCTGTTCCGTGGGTACGCTGTACACCTACTTCGAAAACCGCGAAGAGTTGCTGGCCGCCGTGTTACAGAAGGTGCAGGCGGAGATCGGGAACGCCTCCGATGAGCCACTGGAAGAAGACTTCAACCGCATCTCCTATGCAGACGCTCTCCGCGCCTCCAACCGCGCCTACCTCGTCGGGTATCGCGCAAATGCCAAGGTCATGGCTTTGTTGGAGCAAGCCGCTCACCTAGACGAGCAGATCTACGATCACCGGGTTGCGCGCATCCGCCGCTACATCGACCGCAACAGGCGAGTCATTGAGCAACTCTCCGAGCGCGGGGAAGTCTACCCGATCGCTGACCCGTTCATGTTCACCACCGCACTGTCGGTCATGATCTCCCGCTTGGCGTATTACACCTGGGTAGAGGGATTTTTCGACGACAGCGACGAGACACTAGAACGCGTCGCCAAGACCATCGACGATATTTGGTTCCGCTCGCTCGGGCTGAAGACGGACTAGCTGGTCACCGGCCGCACTTTGAGCTCCTTGCGCAGGATCTTGCCGGTCGCGGACTTAGGGATAGCATCCGTGAACTCGACCATGCGGACCTTCTTGTAGCCAGAGACGCGCTCGGAGACCCACGCCATGATCTCTTCGGGATCCAGCACGAGTGTCTGACCAGCGGAATCCGCCTGCGGGACGATGAACGCACGCGGCACTTCCTCGCCATCTTCGGGGCGGGTAAATCCCACCACGGCCACGTCTGAGATGTCCTCGCGTCCCAGTAGGAGTGCCTCCAGCTCGGCGGGTGCCACTTGGTAGCCCTTGTATTTGATGAGCTCTTTGGCGCGATCCACCACAAAGACGATACCGTTGGCGTCGTACTCCACCACATCGCCGGTGCGCAGCCAGCCGTCCTCGGTGAGGGTGTTGCGAGTGGCTTCTTCATTATTCAGGTAGCCGACCATGACTTGTGGCCCGCGGACCCACATTTCGCCTGCTGCGCTGCGCAGATCGCCCTGCGAAGGTGGAAGGATTTCCGGCAGGTCCGGCTGTGCAAGATCCACCACTTTGCATTCCGTATTGGCCACGGACGCGCCGATGGATTCAATTGGGGTGACTCCCCAGATGGAGTTGTGGGTCACGGGACTGGCCTCTGTCATGCCGAAGCCTTGCACCACGTGGACATTCAGGCGCTTTTCGACTGCGTCGGCGAGTTCGCGGGATAGCGGGGCGGCGCCGGATTGGATGTTCTTCAGCGCGGAGAGATCGTAGTTATCCACGATGGGATGCTTGGCCAGTGCCACGGCGATGGGCGGGGCGATAAACGAGAAGTCGATGTTGTGCTTTTGGTGTAGCTCCAGGAACTGCGGGAGATCGAACTTGGGGGCGGTGACCAAGGTGGCGCGGGCTGCCAGAGTGTTATTGAGCAGCACGTTCATGCCGTAGATGTGGAAGAACGGCAGCACGGCCATGACGGTGGAATCCCGCCGCAGGCCGACGGTGTCCAGCGCGGGAATGAGCTGAGCGATATTCGCGCCGAGGTTGCGGTGACTCAGCATCACGCCCTTAGGGTTGCCCGTGGTTCCGGATGAGTACGGCAGCGCCGCAATGTGGGTGGCTCCATTGATCTGCACCTCGGGAGGCTGGTGGCCTTCGGCGAGGAGTGACTGGAATGTGGTCACCTCTCCCGCAGGGGCAGTCAGGTCGATGACGTTGTCTTCGCTGATCCCCACTGCCTCGGCAGCCTGGAGACCTGCTGGGCCGAGCATTGAGGTGGTGATGACCAGCTTGGCCTGCGAATCCCGTAGCTGCTTTTCGATATCCTGTGCTGTCGCCAGCGAGGCCACGGTGGTGACGGTGGAACCGGCGCGGAGGATTCCATGGAAGACGACGGCAAACATGAGCGTATTCGGGCAATGCAGAGCAACCACGTCATGTGGCTGCACTCCGCGGGCTGTCAGCGCTCCCGCGAAGGCATCGATCATCGCTTTGAGCTGGCCATAGGTGGTCTCGCTGCCCGTGGCGCTATCGATGATGGCAATGCGGTTTTCATCTGCTGGATCGAGGTTCCCAAACAGGAGCTCATAGACAGAGCCTTCGGGAATAACGACGTTAGGGCGCGAGCTCTTGATGGGCATGGGTGACCTCCGGTGGGACCTGGCTGGGCTGGCGGGATTGCTGCGGTGGATATCAAGGTAGCCGGTTTAGTTTTGACTGGCTATCTAAATGCCGTTCACTTTATCCAAGACAGGCAAGGTAGGCGCAGGTTTGCGCAAATCGCCAGGCAGTCAAGAGACCTCACGATTTCCCAGCCCCAATTGACGGTAACTGCGTGCTGTACGTTTGGATTGCTCCCGAAACGCTTCGGGATGACCCATAGGTACTAACCGTTGGGAAATGCTCCCCGCTCACGCGGGGATAAAAAGACGGACTCTGCAGGAAAACCCATGCAGTTTTCGTCTTTTTGTTCGATTATCAGCCAATACAGCTGCCCTTCGTCTTAGGCCTAGGCAGAATGAAAGAAACTTGCGCAATACCGCTACGCAGACAACTTCCATCATCAATGTTTGATGAAAAGCTCCTACAATTAGAACCTAGTTCACAATTAAGGAAAAATGCCCACTCACCACTTACACCACTTTTGGGCCAAGACTATAGAACCGTCGGGCGAAGGCTTCCCTGTCGTCACACACAGTCTCGATGTCGCCCTCGTGTCTCACATTGCGCTGAACCAATTCGTCAGCTCTTCCAGACAAAACTCCATGTCAGAACGCTTCGGGATACCTATCGAGAAGGTTCTCAAGTTCGCTTGCGCTGTTCACGACTCCGGCAAAATATCCTCTTTTTTCCAGCAGAAGGTCGACCATCTCTTTCAACCACTTTCAGCTAGAGGTTTCCCCGAGGTGCCGATCGGCCAAACCAGCAGCGGTAATCCCCACTCACTCGTTGGAGGTTGGGCATTGCTGAAGTGGTTTGAAGAAAGTTCTCTACCAACCAATCGAAAATCAAAAAGAGGCTGGTTCGATATTGTCGGCGGCCATCATGGCCGCTTTGCCTCTGATGATGACTTCCAACGCAACTTTGGCTTCAAGTCCGAATCGACAATTTGGCATGATGCCCGCAACGAATTCTTCGACACCATGGTCGAGTCGCTTAAATTGACCCGGTCTGATCTTGAAAAATTGGCTGCCATCGAGTGGCAAGTTGATGACATTGTTCTAATAACCGCTCTAGTCATCGTTTCCGACTGGCTCGGATCGAACCAGTCATATTTTCCGCACGACCGGTGTGAAATCGACCAGCCGGAAATGCGATCTCATCGGGCTGAGGAAAGAATCCAATGGGGTGCCACATGGTCGCCCGGCGACAACCCCATGGAGGATTTCGCACATCGATTTGGATTGCCCAAAGGCACCAATCTACGACCGGTTCAAGCAAGCTTTTTGCAGATGGTTGCCGAAATGCAGGAACCAGGCTTGATCATCCTGGAAAACGAGACTGGAGGTGGCAAGACTGCCTCTGCTCTTATGGCCGCCGAACTGCTCGCCCATAAGTTCGATCTCCAAGGGATCTACTTCGGCCAACCAACCCAAGTGAATTCCAATGCCATGTTCACCCAAGTAGTCGACTGGATCAAGAGCGGCTATAAGGAAGGAAGGCTCCCCACAAACATGGTGTTAGCACACGGGAAGTCATCACTTAACTCTGAATACAGTGACCTTCTATCCGAAACCCGAATCAGTAAAATCTACGATGACCAAGACCCACATGCCGCAGCAGAAGCAAACTCCTGGTTCACTAATAATAAGAGAGGCCTACTGGGATCTATCGTCGTCGGCACAATCGATCAATTTCTATTTTCGGCACTGGCATCGAAACACGTCATGCTTCGACACCTCGGCTTAGCCGATAAAGTTGTAATCCTAGACGAAATTCACGCCAGCGATGACTACATGATCATGTACCTCTGCCGGGCCCTATTTTGGATGGGGCGCTATGGGGTGCCAGTTATCGCTCTGTCGGCAACCATTCCAGCAGAACGCAGGACAGAATTGGCAGAAGCCTACCGATGCGGGACGCGAAATAGGACCAAAAGAGTGCTTTCGCAGATCGATAAGTCAACCCTTGAAAATCCGGGCCTCTACCCACGCATTACCATGGTCACCAATCTCGACTGCCAGAGTATTAAAACACATACAGACGGCACCAAAAAAGTCACGCAGATCTCGTTTACAGACGGATGCCCATCTGAATTAGCCGCACGCATTACGGAAGAATCTGCTGATGGAGGATGCATAGCAGTCATTTGTTCCACAGTCACCAGGGCGCAAGAGTTCTATAGCGCCTTCAAAGAGCAAAGTCTCTCAGACGATGAACTTATGCTCCTCCATTCCCGATTCATGACAATTCACAGGGCACAGCGAGAAGCTGAATTAGTAGCAAAACTTGGTAGGAATAATGACCATCGCCCCCAGCGACTCATCGTGGTATCTACCCAAGTGATAGAGCAGGGCCTCGACCTTGACTTCGACCTCATGTATACGGATATTGCGCCGATTGATCTTGTCATTCAACGTGTCGGTCGTCTCCATCGGCACGAAGCAAATAATTCACTCAGGCCCATCACAATGACTACTCCCCGAGCGAACATCATGGGCGTGGAGTTTGCAGATGACACCGCCCCCAACTTCCCAAACGGGATCATTGCCGTCTACAGAGAATACCGTTTGCTCCTATCCACCTGGGCACTAAAGCAGCATATGAAGTCAACGAACGGTTCGCTCTCAAGTCCTCACGATATCGCCAATTTGATAGGCCAAGTTTACGATTCTCCTTTCGAAGAGTTGGGATTTCCGGAAGAATGGATGAGTGTCGTCGACAAAGCGAAAGAAAAAGAAAAAGAGTTCCGAACGCAACAAAGACTTCGGGCGAGTAATGCATTGCTCCCCTCCCCCGCGTCGAACATCGTGAGTAATTGGAGTGTGGTCATGACTCAAGCGGATGAAAACGACACTAGCCAAGTCCGCGATATCGACGAGTCCATTGAAGTCATTCTTGTACAGCAAATTGGCGGAAGGGTCTACCCTCTACACGATGCCGGTGAGGACTTTGCAGACTTC
This sequence comes from Corynebacterium dentalis, assembly GCF_900232865.1. Taxonomy (GTDB): domain Bacteria; phylum Actinomycetota; class Actinomycetes; order Mycobacteriales; family Mycobacteriaceae; genus Corynebacterium; species Corynebacterium dentalis. The sequence goes on from NZ_OCTS01000003.1 coordinate 158,991, forward strand.
GAAGTAGATGGTGATTTTGCGTTGGATTACCCTATCGCACGGCACCTCGCCAGGTGCTCAGTCCGTATGCCTGGCTACCTCTTGAGAGACGAAGACATTGAGGAATTGGAGGCCGAAGGATCCTTCGGTGGTTGGCATAACACACCGATTCTCAAGCATCAACTCCCTCTTATATTGGATGAGAATCTACAGAAGACTCTCAGTCAGGTGCAGGTCACTTACGACCAAGAGGAAGGACTGCTGGTGACTAGAGTCCATTAAAAAGCAAAACCTTTCATTCAGATTATAAACAGTCCTCTCAGTCCCAAAATCATTACGAAAGTAGGGTCATGCATTCCTTCAACTTGATGGATCAACCTTGGATCTCCGTCCGTAAAGTAGACGGAGAAATTGATACGGTCAGCATCCTCAAACTATTTGAAAATTCAAAGAGCTATTCATCTCTGGCCACTGAGCTTCCCTTAACGGATTTTGCTCTGCTCAGAATTCTGCTCGCGATCCTTCATCGAAGTTGGGTGGAGTCGAAGGCGGAAAATCTGAACGATGCACTCAATCATTGGGAAGAAAAATGGAAAGCTTCAAGTCTCCTCGATACCGAAGTTGTCGCCTATTCCAACAAGGTTCACGACCGATTCGACATCATGGACTCTGTCACCCCATTTTTCCAGGTCGCGAATCTTCACACTTCCAACAATGAATGGAAGCCTATTAGTCTCTTGTTTCCAGATGTCGCCGAGCCTGGGTCTCTCTTCACAATGGCGACTGACCTGCGAGCAGCCACCCCCGCGCTAGCAGCACGCATGCTTATCACGACCATGGCTTGGGACTTTTCGGGCATCAAATCAGGTGCAGTCGGCGATCCTCGAGTGAAAGGCGGGCGTGGATACCCTATCGGGACCGGCTGGGCAGGCTGGATAGGCGCGACAATCGTGGAGGGAAGGAACCTTCACGAGACCATTCTTTTGAACTACATCGCGATGGAGAACTTTGACGGCCAATCAACTCATGAAACTGACGAAGACCTTCCGCCTTGGGAAAAAACTCCTCTGGATGAGAAACCCGTCAAATCCTCTCACTACTCTGGTGGCCTAGACGCAGAGAATTTTGCAAACGGCCCCATCGAACTGTTCACGTGGCAGCAGCGACGAATCCGCATCAAGTGGAACAATGGACAAGCAGTTGGTTGCCTTGTGGCAAATGGCGATCCAGTCGGACATGTCGTTCAACACGGAGTAGAACAGATGACGCCATGGCGTTTCAGCGAGCCTCAGTCAAAAAAGTACAAAACCCCGCGTTATATGCCTTTTCAGCTGCAGCAGGGTAGAGCACTGTGGCGTTCGCTCAACGGAATCTTGCCGAACAATGATCCCCCAAAGGTCCAAAAGGGCATCGGCCAGGGAAGCGATTTACAAAGGCCGGCCAGCACCGTGTCCTGGATTTCTGTTCTATTGCGAGAAGAAATTCTGGCGGAGACTTACCCGATCCACATTCGCATGATGTCTATGGAGTACGGAGCTAATTCATCTTCGTACGCCAACATCATCGCAGATCACATTTCTGTCCCGTCGGCTCTCCTGAACGATGAACAGGTAGAGCTACAGAAAAGCGCCCAATTGGCCGTATCGATGACAGATCGAGTCGCTTACGCCCTGATTCGGTATTACAAAAACCTCCGTGCTGCAGTCGGGCAACGAGAACTTAGCGACGCTGAAGTCGAAGATGTGCGGTCACGCTTCTATTCAGAAGTCGACCCGGAATTCAGAAAGTGGCTACTCCAGCTAGAGCCTGGAGTAGCACTCGATGAGCAAATGTCACTTTGGCAACAGTTTCTAAAGAGACTGGCCCGCGAAGTAGCAAGCAATCTCCTCTCCCAGCAAAGTCTCCAAGTGTGGCACGGAAGATTGGTGGATGACAAACGTATAAATGCCGCAACCGCCGAGAAATTCTTGGGTTACGCACTTAGCGAAGCCATAGGAAAAGAATTATCTAAACAAGATCTATCAGGAGAAAGCAATGAATAATTCAAGACCGTCGCAAGAATTGAGAGCGCATGTCACTCAACAAGTGACCCGCCTTCAAGAAAGGCTCCAAAGTGGTGCCCCTTCCGCGCTCAGAGATACTGCCAATCTCCGACGCGCGGTAGGAAAGCCAGCCGGTTCGGTGCCTGATGTCTACGCCATCACTCTTGCAGGGCTCCCCGAAAGACTCGAAGGCGCTGGAAACAACCCTAGTCGTGGCGAAAACATCGCTCACCTTACGGTTTCTCTTTTCGCATTACACGCTCAATCCGCGACCCGTCCCGTGCATCAAAATGGGATTGGTTTTGGATCTGCACTCCAAAAATTCGTGATGACCACTGGTGTGGAGACAGTAGACGACAGTCCCCTGATGAGGCGAATCAAAGCTCTGTTGACTGCGGATACTCTCGACGAAATTTCCGTTCACCTTCGTGGCTTAATTCAGCAGCTCCGTACTGAATCTATCCCGTTTGATTACGGGCAACTTTCGGAGGACCTCTGGTGGCTCTCCCAAGAGGGGCATCGTAATGGAGTCCGCTTGAAGTGGAGCCGCCAGCTATACACTCGTCCGATCCACAATACGGACGATGACGAAACATCCAATGTCACTCCAGAGGGTTCACCCCTTTAACGACCTCACTGGATTCTCAATCAGAGTCTTCAACCTATCGGTTTTCTAAACTACAACCCCAGAAAGGGACCTAATCATGACCACTTTCATCCAGATCCACGCTCTCCAATCTGTTCCCCCATCCTGCATCAACCGCGACGACACGGGATCACCCAAGTCCGCAATGTTTGGCGGAGTCAAGCGTCACCGCGTATCAAGTCAGGCCTGGAAGCGCGCAATGCGCAATGAATTTTCTGATCACTTGGATCGTTCTGAACTCGGTGTCCGCACCCTAGAGGTAGTTGGCGAAATTGCCAAAGCTGTTCAGTCCAAACGCGAGATTGAAGACGAACTTGCGGTGAAGTATGCGCAAGATATTTTCACTCAGGCTGGCTTCAAGATCAACGAAAAGAAACTCAAGAAGGCAAAGGATGCCAAGGACGCTGATATTGATGCCGCCGAACCACTCCCTAAGTCGGAATATTTGATCTTCTTGTCCCGCTCTGAGATCAATGCGCTGGCGGACCTCGCAATTCTTCTGGCTGACGGAGAAAAGCCGACCAAGAAGGCGATTCGCGAGGCATTTCAAGAAGAGCAGGCATTTGATGTCTCCCTCTTTGGTCGCATGCTGGCTAATGCACCTGAGCTCAATACCGATGCTGCATGTCAGGTAATGCACGCAATTTCTACTCATGGTGCCAATGCGGAATTTGATTACTTCACAGCTGTAGACGACCTTGCCCCCGAGGACAATGCGGGTGCTGGCATGATCGGCACTGTGGAATTCGTCTCTTCGACTTTGTACCGCTATGCATGTATCAACTTTGATCAGTTGGTTTCTAACATCGGCGACAAGGATGCAGCGGTTCGATGTGTTGACGCATTCATCAAAGCTTTCACCTTGAGCATGCCCACCGGCAAGGTCAATACTTTTGCCAATCGCACCCGCCCGGACCTCGTCTTGGCCGAAGTTGGGGAACAACAGCCATATTCCCTAGTCAACGCATTCGAAGCTGCAGTCGAGACCGGAGATTCGGCAATCAAGAACTCCATCGATGCCCTAGCAAAGTACCGCGAAGCTGTGTCAGATGAATACGGGCAACGTGCTGATAACAGCCTGCATATGTCCACCAAAACGGTGACCTCTGATGAGGCACGCGAACTACTCACCTCAAATTCCTCCCCAGTGAATTTCGATCACCTAGTCGCTGGAGTCGCTGAGGTGCTCAAGAAATGACCACCCTGACACTTCAACTCGAGGGTCCCCTACAATCTTGGGGAAGTTCCTCAAGATTCACTGTCCGCGAGACAGAATCCCGTCCAACAAAGTCGGGAGTAATTGGGTTACTGGCTGCTGCACAAGGCCGATCGCGCGAAACTGACATCACCGACCTTGCCGGCCTCAGGTTTGGAGTTCGAGTCGATTCACCTGGCACTGTACTCCGTGATTTCCAGACCGAGACTGATTGGCAAACATCAAAAAGTAAGCCGTTGACAAATCGCTATTACCTGCAGGATGCAAAGTTCACTGCGATATTTGAAGGTCAACGGTTGCTTCTCGAGGACTTAGCTCACGCACTTGCATCGCCTGCGTTCCCCCTGTTCCTTGGACGGCGCTCTTGCCCCACTTCGCGTCCTATCAAGGGAATCATTTCCGAGGGCACCTTGGAAAAAGGACTGCAAAATGCAGAATGGCTGGTTTCCAAGAATGATCCTCGTATCACTCAAGGTGCACTTTTGCCTTTTACTAGGGATATTTTGCCAGGTGAATCTGCCGAAAATCTGTTGAGAGACACCCCTCTTAGTTTTTCGACGTCACAGCGCGCGTACAACCTCCGCCCTGTGGTGCATGGCTTCGTGCGTATAGAAGGCAAAGCTTCTGCAAACGAAAGCCGAAGTCACAATCCGATGCAGTTACTAGGAGGCATCTGATGTACCTATCGCGTATGTACCTAAATCCGCATCGAAGAAAGACCCGTGCTTTTCTCGCTAACCCTGAAATGCTGCATGCCGCCGTTGAATGCACGTATCACTCTGATCCTTTGGCTGAACGGCGCTCTTTGTGGCGAATTGAAAAGGAAGCTGACCAAGTAACGCTTTACACAGTTACTCCGCAAGTCCCATCCTTTGAAGTTCTTCAGGAGCAAGCGGGTTGGTCACAGCAGCAAACTTGGGATTCACGTGACTACTCGGCACTACTCGACCGGCTGATGGCCGGACAGCAGTACCACTTCAAGCTCACGGCAAACCCCACCCGAACTGTCACCGACACCAACGGAAAAAAACGGCGAAAGGCAGAAATCGGTCCACGCAATCAACTCCAGTGGTTACTTTCCCGCGCAGAGGAAATGGGTGCAGATTTTGGGAAATCTGTCGATGAGCCCACCGCAATAGTGACAAAAAGTCAGAAATTGGAATTCCCAAACAAAGGAAACCGAATCACAGTTATTTCTTGCACTTTTGAGGGAACACTCACGGTGACGGACCCACAGAAACTACAACGAGTACTCGTTGAGGGAGTTGGGAAAGCAAAAGCCTACGGTTGCGGCCTGCTCACATTGGCGCCGATACAAAGAGTGACACCGTGATTGGCCTACCACCGCCCCAGCCCAAAGACCTCAATAGGGCTGAAGACCGAATATCATTTTTGTATCTCGAGCACTGCACACTCGGCCGAGATGGAGGCGCTCTAACTGCAACTGACGAGCGCGGAGTAGTCCATGTTCCAGTTTCTGCCCTTGCAGTTTTACTCCTCGGTCCAGGAACGCGAGTAACCCATCAATCCATCGTCGTTGCAGCTGAATCCGGCTGCTCGATGGTGTGGGTAGGCGAAGAAGGCGTCCGATACTACGCCCATGGACGGCCACTTGCGCGTACCCATCGGCTATTGGAAGCGCAGGCCCACAAAGTATCTAACCGACGCGAAAGACTCGATGTTGCACGCGCAATGTACGACATGCGCTTTCCCGGTGAAGACACGTCTGGTCTGACTATGCAGCAACTACGCGGAAAAGAAGGTGCGCGAGTTCGCAAGATCTACGCGGAGTCAGCACGCGAGTTTGGCGTCGAATGGAAGAAAAGAGATTACGATCCAAATGATTTCGGAAATTCAGACCCAATAAATCAAGCGCTCACAGCAGCAAATACCTGTGTTTACGGCGTTTCACATTCGGTGATTGTGGCGCTTGGATGCTCGCCCGGGCTGGGCTTTGTTCACAACGGTCATGATCGTGGATTTGTCTTCGACATTGCCGACTTATACAAAACTGAACTTGCAACCTCCGTGGCTTTTGAACTAATCGCTCAATACGACCAGGGAGAAGAAACAAACCTCGATCTATCTGCAGTTGTGCGCCGACGCATGAGGGATAAATTCAAGCAAGAAAAGATTGTTGCGAGAATTACTCAAGATATTAAGTACTTATTACTGGAACCCGATGAGCAAGAAATCGAATTCCTTGCTGACGTCGTTTCGCTTTGGGATGAAAAAGGCGAAGATGCTGTCAGTGGCCACAACTACGCAGAGGGCGCTGGTGAAATGTGATCACGCTAGTTGTTTCGGTAGTCCCGCAAAAGTTGAGAGGCCACCTCACCCGATGGCTGTTCGAGGTACACCCCAATGTATTCGTAGGGAAGGTGAATGCGAGAGTTCGAGACAATCTATGGAACTTAGTTCGGGAGAATGTCTCGACTGGTAAAGCAGTCATGACCTACCCAGACTCAACACAGGAACAAGGTTTTGCGATTCGCACTCACCATTCTCAATGGGAGATGAGGGACTTCGATGGTCTGATTTTGCCACTTCGACCCGCTGCCTCAGCACCTAGCAAAACCAAGGCAGGTTGGTCACATGTTTCACGCAGAAGGGCGAACGCCAGACGAAAGCGAAAGTGAAGTAAAATCAGCATTTGGGATCGAATACACGCTGGTCATTTAGTGTGCTCCCCGCTCACGCGGGGATGATCCCATCGACGTGATGCAGCGCCACAGCCCTGGTCTGTGCTCCCCGCTCACGCGGGGATGATCCCCAGGCAGGTATGGGTGCCTACTACTGGGCAGAGTGCTCCCCGCTCACGCGGGGATGATCCTTGCTCGATGAAAGTACTTTTGCGCTCGACCACGTGCTCCCCGCTCACGCGGGGATGATCCCAATCTTCGAAGCGATCTTCATGCAGCGAGCATGTGCTCCCCGCTCACGCGGGGATGATCCCTGGCTGATCATTTCTGGGACGCCATCCTCGAAGTGCTCCCCGCTCACGCGGGGATGATCCCCCACGATCTAGAAGTATCGCCAGTCATCGTGCCGTGCTCCCCGCTCACGCGGGGATGATCCTAGCGCTGATTGATAGGCATTTAACAACCTTCGGTGCTCCCCGCTCACGCGGGGATGATCCCGCCTGACGCTATCTCCACTGAGGATTTGATGGGTGCTCCCCGCTCACGCGGGGATGATCCCCAGCCAACGCCTGAGCCTTCTCCTCATCGGTCGTGCTCCCCGCTCACGCGGGGATGATCCCACGCCCGCTTCGTCGCCGTGCCCGGACTCCGAGTGCTCCCCGCTCACGCGGGGATGATCCCCCTCCTGATCAAACACAATCCCTGCATCATCCGTGCTCCCCGCTCACGCGGGGATGATCCCTATCCCAGTGGGAAACGGCGTTTCGGGCGGCGGTGCTCCCCGCTCACGCGGGGATGATCCCGACCTGGTGCGCATGTCCGATGTGCTTAAGGGGTGCTCCCCGCTCACGCGGGGATGATCCCGCATACGCGCCTGAACCGGAGTACGCCGCCCCGTGCTCCCCGCTCACGCGGGGATGATCCCGTTCGCAGAAGCGGGAGGAAGAATCCCGCAAGGTGCTCCCCGCTCACGCGGGGATGATCCCCGATCCCGTCGAATGCTTGCGGTCGATCAGGCGTGCTCCCCGCTCACGCGGGGATGATCCCACCCCTGTGTTGGCCATTATCTCCAGGCCTCAGTGCTCCCCGCTCACGCGGGGATGATCCCAACACTCACCATGTGGCGGAGGGGCTAGGCTGGTGCTCCCCGCTCACGCGGGGATGATCCCTATCCCGCACCGGCGTCGCCACCATGTGCGGAGTGCTCCCCGCTCACGCGGGGATGATCCCCCAACCCATAAGGAAGTAACCCCCATGTCCCTGTGCTCCCCGCTCACGCGGGGATGATCCCGTGGTGATCTCTTGCAGCGTGGAACCGCCCGAGTGCTCCCCGCTCACGCGGGGATGATCCCACACCCCGACCCCCGGAGGGCACACCCCAATGGTGCTCCCCGCTCACGCGGGGATGATCCCGAGACGCGAAACATGATGCCAGTGCGAGCAGAGTGCTCCCCGCTCACGCGGGGATGATCCCACCCAACTGGCGCGGCGACCCTGTGTGGCTGGGTGCTCCCCGCTCACGCGGGGATGATCCCCCCCGTGATCCCCTGCCCATATGGCAGCTACAGTGCTCCCCGCTCACGCGGGGATGATCCCCCGTCAGTGGTGGTGATCTCCATCCGCTCCAAGTGCTCCCCGCTCACGCGGGGATGATCCCAATGGTAAAAAACTACAGGTATTCAGGTACCAGTGCTCCCCGCTCACGCGGGGATGATCCCCTCAGGGGCGAGCGCCATCGTGAACGGAATATGTGCTCCCCGCTCACGCGGGGATGATCCCGCTTCGTCTGCGGAGATCACGGGTATTGCCCAGTGCTCCCCGCTCACGCGGGGATGATCCCTCGTTGAGGTCATCGTAGGAACCGGCCTTCTCGTGCTCCCCGCTCACGCGGGGATGATCCCCAACGAGCAGCGTTCTGCATCTCCGGGGTTGTGTGCTCCCCGCTCACGCGGGGATGATCCCGAGTAGAGATTCTTTTTCTGTTTGCCCTCCTTGTGCTCCCCGCTCACGCGGGGATGATCCCCGGGCGCGCATTTTTTGGGTGTGCGGTTTCCTGTGCTCCCCGCTCACGCGGGGATGATCCCCTGCGCAGTAGCGCCCGCCATATTGCCTATGCGTGCTCCCCGCTCACGCGGGGATGATCCCAGTGGATTTCAGAGGGGCTAGTCATCGCTAGTGTGCTCCCCGCTCACGCGGGGATGATCCCGGCGTTCCATGCCCTCTTAATGCCCTTGTTGTGTGCTCCCCGCTCACGCGGGGATGATCCCCAGCCCTTCAGCGTGTCCAAACCACGACCGAGGTGCTCCCCGCTCACGCGGGGATGATCCCGTCAGGAGCGGAAGTGTCAGACTCGAAGCGAAGTGCTCCCCGCTCACGCGGGGATGATCCGTCGATCGCGTGGCGAATCGACGCGGTAGAAGTGTGCTCCCCGCTCACGCGGGGATGATCCCCCTTTGTGTATGGCGTTGTGGATGGGTGGTGGGTGCTCCCCGCTCACGCGGGGATGATCCTTTCGCTGACGGTGGCGACAAGGCTTACACTTTGTGCTCCCCGCTCACGCGGGGATGATCCGTCGCCGTTGCCCCACTGCTTCCAGCCGGGCAGGTGCTCCCCGCTCACGCGGGGATGATCCCACCCCAGCCTTGGTTACTTTTTCAAACCTCTGGTGCTCCCCGCTCACGCGGGGATGATCCACAGTGGGATAAGAACCAAACCCAACCTGCGGTGTGCTCCCCGCTCACGCGGGGATGATCCCCAGCCGAACACGGCAGTGAGCAGCACACCTATGTGCTCCCCGCTCACGCGGGGATGATCCCAGGGCGCGTAGTTGGTCTTTGGTTCCCTTGAAGTGCTCCCCGCTCACGCGGGGATGATCCCCGACCTGCTGCTGCAGCTTCTCAATCTCATGCGTGCTCCCCGCTCACGCGGGGATGATCCCTCAACTGGTCAATATTCATACCCGCAGCAGGCGTGCTCCCCGCTCACGCGGGGATGATCCCAGATCTTCTCGATCTTCGGCATTGTCAGGCATGTGCTCCCCGCTCACGCGGGGATGATCCCGCGGACATACCACCTGCTGCAGCGCCACGGGCGTGCTCCCCGCTCACGCGGGGATGATCCCGCTGGCAATGGCGTGGTGGCAAACATCGTCGCGTGCTCCCCGCTCACGCGGGGATGATCCCGATTAGAGTCTGTGGTGCGATTGCTGTTCTTCGTGCTCCCCGCTCACGCGGGGATGATCCCAGTCACAGGCAAAAACGGAACACCCCGAAAAGGTGCTCCCCGCTCACGCGGGGATGATCCCACAATCCACGGCCCGTGATCAGGGAATACTCCGTGCTCCCCGCTCACGCGGGGATGATCCCCTGCTCAGCAGACCCCAACACCGCCTCGATCCGTGCTCCCCGCTCACGCGGGGATGATCCCATTGCTTTGGTGATGTACCCGTCTCCATAGTCGTGCTCCCCGCTCACGCGGGGATGATCCCCGTCCGCGTCTTTGTCGCATCATATTGGTCTGGTGCTCCCCGCTCACGCGGGGATGATCCCGGGTGATTTGTCTCTGACTGACGATTATTTGGGTGCTCCCCGCTCACGCGGGGATGATCCCTGTGGGTGGTTAGCGCCAGCAGCAGGGCCGCCGTGCTCCCCGCTCACGCGGGGATGATCCCGTAGATTTACACCGCGTGTGGCTGTGCGGCTTGTGCTCCCCGCTCACGCGGGGATGATCCCTCGTCTCAGAGTCCTTAGCCTTACCCTCCGCGGTGCTCCCCGCTCACGCGGGGATGATCCCGCATGGTCTTTCTTTCCTGTGTGGATGTAGTGGTGCTCCCCGCTCACGCGGGGATGATCCGTGGTATCCCACAAATAGGGACGCATAAAGAAGGTGCTCCCCGCTCACGCGGGGATGATCCCGTAGATTTACACCGCGTGTGGCTGTGCGGCTTGTGCTCCCCGCTCACGCGGGGATGATCCCTCGTCTCAGAGTCCTTAGCCTTACCCTCCGCGGTGCTCCCCGCTCACGCGGGGATGATCCCGCATGGTCTTTCTTTCCTGTGTGGATGTAGTGGTGCTCCCCGCTCACGCGGGGATGATCCTGATCCAGTCGATGCTGACTGGGCAATGAGGTTGTGCTCCCCGCTCACGCGGGGATGATCCGTGGTATCCCACAAATAGGGACGCATAAAGAAGGTGCTCCCCGCTCACGCGGGGATGATCCCTACGGCATCGCACAGTTGATGCAGCGCGATAAGTGCTCCCCGCTCACGCGGGGATGATCCTCCGATGTAGTCCGTGCCGTTCACGCTTGTGCGGTGCTCCCCGCTCACGCGGGGATGATCCCAAATTCACCACACCAGCCAACGCGGTACGCATGTGCTCCCCGCTCACGCGGGGATGATCCCGACTCGCAGTTCAACCGCCGGTTCAGCATGATGTGCTCCCCGCTCACGCGGGGATGATCCCTTGAACGGGATGGGTTCATTGTTCTCGCTCCTGTGCTCCCCGCTCACGCGGGGATGATCCCGCACTGGCAGACCGTGGTGACCTTGAAGGCGTGTGCTCCCCGCTCACGCGGGGATGATCCCCGTCTACCATCGCCCGGCTGTGTGTTGCCTAGGTGCTCCCCGCTCACGCGGGGATGATCCCGGGCTCGTGTCTGTTGTGGAGTCCTATGAGGTGTGCTCCCCGCTCACGCGGGGATGATCCCCAGTACGATTCAACGCCATACGCACAGTAGAAGTGCTCCCCGCTCACGCGGGGATGATCCCCCCATCCCACCTGCTAAAAGGCTATAAATTGGGTGCTCCCCGCTCACGCGGGGATGATCCCTGGCACGGGCCGCCTAAGCCTCCTACCGGGGCGTGCTCCCCGCTCACGCGGGGATGATCCGACCGATGACTGGGAGACATGGAGCGCAGGGGCGTGCTCCCCGCTCACGCGGGGATGATCCCGCGATACGTCCGCCAGTTGGCGAGAAGAACTCAGTGCTCCCCGCTCACGCGGGGATGATCCCGCTAGTAGGCACAACCTCATACACAGCAGACTGTGCTCCCCGCTCACGCGGGGATGATCCCTGGGATTCCAATGCTGCGGCGGGCACTCCATCGTGCTCCCCGCTCACGCGGGGATGATCCCGGCCCCACATTCTGACCGTTCTTAAGGTTGTTGTGCTCCCCGCTCACGCGGGGATGATCCCAGCGCCCACAGGCGCGAGTGCTCCTGCTTCAGGTGCTCCCCGCTCACGCGGGGATGATCCCAGACGATGCCCCTGCAAATATGGGGGATCATGGTGCTCCCCGCTCACGCGGGGATGATCCCGGCCAAGAATGAATGGCAGGCTTCGTATTCTAGTGCTCCCCGCTCACGCGGGGATGATCCTTCGACGCATAAAAATGCCGCAAAGCATGGAACGTGCTCCCCGCTCACGCGGGGATGATCCCAGCGGTACTCCGTCTACCTCCACCGTGTGCGCGTGCTCCCCGCTCACGCGGGGATGATCCCAGCGGTACTCCGTCTACCTCCACCGTGTGCGCGTGCTCCCCGCTCACGCGGGGATGATCCCTTACCCGCATCGATTCGGAGCTAGATCGGCGCGTGCTCCCCGCTCACGCGGGGATGATCCCCCGGAAGAGCATCGGAATGATCCTGACTCCTGGTGCTCCCCGCTCACGCGGGGATGATCCCGGCGCGTGGGGCACGACCGCTGACCGTATGGAGTGCTCCCCGCTCACGCGGGGATGATCCCACCGCTACTGGTCGCCCCACTGAACGACTTGGGTGCTCCCCGCTCACGCGGGGATGATCCCAGTGCCGAATGACGAGTTAGCTTCACTAAGATGTGCTCCCCGCTCACGCGGGGATGATCCCAGATCGTCCACGGTCCAGGACATGCGGAACGTGTGCTCCCCGCTCACGCGGGGATGATCCCGGAGCTAGCGGGAGCGCTGCGCACAAGTACGAGTGCTCCCCGCTCACGCGGGGATGATCCCCGGGGAGAACACCACCAGTCGCATACTTCCCAGTGCTCCCCGCTCACGCGGGGATGATCCCCGTCCGCGATTTCCTCCATGTAGCGCAGGCCAGGTGCTCCCCGCTCACGCGGGGATGATCCCCAGTCGCTGAGATCACTCCAGCCCCTGTTGCTGTGCTCCCCGCTCACGCGAGGATGATCCCAGGTCAAGTGCCAGTTCCCGTGCATTGGCAGGGATAATCCCGAGCGCACGGTCGCGAAGGATCCGCAGTCTCCTTCCGAATCATTTAAACGGAGACTCGCCGCATCGTGAGAAACGCACATCCGGCCCAATTGGGCACCGCACCGGAGAAACGGGAACTGCTCCGCCCTACCTGTCATGCCGGGAGTGATTGTTGTCGCTATTGCGGCACCCCATCGCGCCCCTATGGGTTGCGGGCTTTCGGCTGGATGTTGCCGCCCAGCGCCCAGTGAGAAGCGCTGGTGATCTTAGAGCAGGAGTCTAAGCCTCGGCGGTGGCGGTCGGGTTCGTCCCGTCCTTAATGTCTTTTCGGAGGAGTTCAATAACCCACGCCCCGGGGTACTCCTTCTCGATACGCTCCACCGCAGCAAGAGGCAGTAGCCTTCATAAGACGCTTGCAGCGCGAGCTCGAACACACCATCCTCGACTTCACCTGCACCCCGGGAAAGTTCGGAGTAATCGCGGTCTACGGAAGCAGGGACGAGCGCGTCAAGCCACTCGTACGCTTCCTCATCGGTCTTGAAAATCCTTCACCTTCTTCCTCGGGGGCTTAACAACGGGATAGGCAACCAAGATCGCAGGAATACACCTTACCCTCATTTAAGGAATAGGAAACCTTAACTCATTCGCCCCTGACCTGCTTGAAGTGGATACATTTCGACTCCCGTGGGCCATCAACTCGGTCCGGGTTCTCCACCGTCACTACCAACGCGTCCGCAATATCCTGCTCCGTCCAATCCGTCGGGAACCTCGACGCTCCCTCACGCCCCGTATCCCACGTGTGGCCCATCCGCACCGACTCCGTATGAGGCACACGGCCAAAGCCTTTCAGGTCACGATCACGCCACCCATACACAGTGTGCGCAACCAGCCGGTTCGTCACCTCCGGCCCGAACACCACCTTCGGATCCGCGCCGCTAGTCATCGTCTCCGGAACTTTCATCCGCTACACCTTCGGCCACACGGGCCGCTGATCCCCGAGACGGCTATCCACCGCCTGCAGCTTCCGCAGGTTAGCCATAGACCGCTCACGCGCGTTCGCCTTCACCGCCGGGCCGCTGAGGTTCACACCTTCGCGGTCATAAGGACGGGCAAGGTGTGCGTACCCGGTTCGCGCAAGGATGCAACTCACAGCAAAGCTACCGACCAAAAAGGGTCACGGAAGCGAAATTTTAAATAGGAACAAAGACACCGAAAAAGCAGCGTAATTCCTATATACCGCTACTCAAATCAAAAATCTCATAATGTTGATGCAGGAAAGCTTGACTCCCCCTGGACTCTCTGCACTGCATACTCGGCGAACCGCCACGATTAGGAAGAAAGCAACAGATGATTAGTACTGAGTCAGCGAGGGCCACAGTGAAGAAGCGCTTCGGCTGGGATACTCGCCCCAATGTCTACCGCGCCCCTTCCGGAGTGATCTACGTTTTCCCCGATTCGGAAATGACAGGCACCTGCCCCGCAGGTGTGCACCCGGATGGCACGGTGGAGATATGGGGCTCCGCAATCGAGGCGCGGCCCAGAGAACTCCAAGATTACGTCGATTCGCTCGCAGACTGACCGCTCTCTTCCGTCTTTAGACTTCCGCTCAAAGATCACCAGCGCTATTCATTAGGTGTTGGGCGGTGGCACCCTGACGACAGGACTCTTGGACACCGAAATAACGGTCGAGACCACAGCCAAGGACGATTTGGAGGGGCGAGCACACTCCACTCCTTCAGTGCGGAGAGCGCCTTCTCAGGCTGAGACACCCCACACCATGCTCTTTGAAAACGAATACTCCTAATGTCAAACCTCATCCACATACTCAGCGGAATATTGCTCGTCATCGCTGCAATCATCTTCGTGATCGTCGCCCTCGTCGAACACTTCTCGGATCCCTACGGCAATTCCAAGATCAAGACCCTCACCGCCCTCGCGAGCCTGGCCTGCCTAGCCGGGCTCGCATACGGATTGACTAGCTAGCTCTCCAGCACGTCGTGGATCACGATGGTCTGATCACGGCCCGGCCCCACACCGATGTAGGAGATCCGGCAGCCGGACAGCTCCTCTAGGCGCTTGACGTAATCCTGCGCCTTTTCCGGCAGGTCAGCGAACGTGCGGCACTCTGTGATGTCCTCATCCCAGGCCGGCATGGTTTCGTAGATCGGGGTGGCGTGGTGGAACTCGGTCTGCGTCATCGGCATCTCCTCCTGACGCACGCCGTCCACCTCATAAGCCACGCAGATCGGAATTTCGCCAATGCCCGTCAGCACATCCAGCTTGGTCAGGAACAAGTCCGTGAAGCCGTTGACCCGGGAGGCGTAGCGAGCAATCACGGAATCGTACCAACCCGTGCGACGCTTGCGGCCCGTATTCACGCCCACCTCGCCGCCCGTGGTCTGCAGGAACTCGCCCCACTTATCAAACAGCTCCGTCGGGAACGGTCCCGCTCCCACACGCGTGGTGTAGGCCTTGATGATGCCCAGCGAAGCAGTGATGCGCGTCGGGCCAATACCCGAGCCCACGCAGGCACCACCGGTGGTCGGGTTAGACGACGTCACAAACGGGTACGTGCCATGATCCACGTCCAACATCGTCGCCTGGCCACCCTCCATGAGCACCTTCTTGCCCTGGTCAAGAGCAAGATTCAGCTCGGTGCTGGCGTCGATCAACATGGGCTTTAAACGCTCGGCGAAAGACAGGAAGTACTGCACCACTTCCTCCACGTCCACGGCCTTACGGTTGTAGATCTTGACCAGAATCTGGTTCTTCTGCTCCAGCGCGGACTCAATCTTCTGCCGCAAAATGGACTCATCCAACAAGTCCTGCGCACGAATGCCCACGCGAGAGACCTTGTCCGCATACGCAGGACCAATGCCACGACCCGTCGTGCCGATCGCGCGCTTACCCAAGAATCGCTCCGCCACGCGGTCAATCGCCACGTGATACGGCGCCACCAGCTGCGCATTCGCAGAAACCCGCAGCCGGGACGCGCTGCAGCCGCGAGCCTCCAGGCCCTCGATTTCTTCGAACAGCGCCTCCAGGTTCACCACGCAACCGTTGCCAATGATGGGGGTCGCGTTCTCCGAAAGCACGCCCGCGGGAAGCAACTTCAGCTCGTACTTCTCGCCGCCCACAACCACAGTGTGACCAGCGTTATTGCCACCGTTAGGCTTGACTACGTAATCGACACGCTCACCGAGAATATCGGTAGCCTTGCCTTTACCTTCATCGCCCCACTGGGCACCGACGACAATGATTGCTGCCATGAGCGCAGACACGTCCTTACAAGCTCGAGCATGGTGAAAGGGCAGCACAAAACGCGCGCCCTCCATAGACGTTTGTTCATTCTACGGCATCGGCACAACCCGCACGCCAGATCCTGCCAGCCCGCCGCGCACCCCCTACCGAGTTGTCTCGCCCCGCCCTAGTATCAGAAGCATGCTCCTCTACGTGTTCTGTGGCGATTCCCCGGTCCGGCCCCTCGCCGCCCCGTCAGGCCTGGGGCACGAGGACGTCCGCACCTTCGACCTCCCCGGCCTCCCCGGCCGCCGCGATCTGAAATTCCTCGACGAACTGCCCACCCGCTTCGTCCGCGGCAGCACGCCCAGCCTGGAGGACATCGCCACGCAGCCGGACGTCGCACACCTCGGCTCGCCGCAGCCAGACCCGCACGAAGTCACCGAGCGCGTCCGCCTCATCGTCCACGGCTCCGACGCCGCCCTGGCCACCATCGTCGCCAAACTCATGCGCATCGATGCCCTCTGGGTCCAGGTCGCGTTCATCCCCTTGTTCCCAGACACCTCCCCGGTCGCCCGGAATTGGGGTCTTCTTCCCGACGCCAACCCCGAGCAACACCTACAATTCGCCCTCGAATCCGCGGTTCGCCCCACCACTTTGATTCGCGACGATCACGGCCAGGTAGTCCTCGGAGCTGCAGAGATCACCGGCCCGAATGGCGCGAGCGGGGAGATGATCGGCGAGGCGATCGTGGATTCCAGTGTGCTGTACAACTACGACCCGCAGCGCGCGCAGATGTCCGCCTTCACCCACGGCCTGCGCATGATGCCCACGATGGGCGCCCCAGGGCTCGTCGCGGTTCCGCTGCCCGCTCCAGAGAACAAGAAGGGTGGATGGTGGACGCGCTGGCGTCGGAAAGAAAACATCCAACCGCCGGTGCTGGAAGGACGGGCGCTGCAAACAGGAGGGGTTGACCTGCAGGTCACGCGCGACGGCCTGGCGCACCCCCGCGCGCTGAAATCCGTGACGTTCTACCGGCACTTGCGCGACGGGCAGTTCGTGCGGAACTAGCTCTCCCAGCCGCGCACTTCGGGCGGTTGCCGAGGCGTTTCCACCGTCGGGACGAGTGCGGCCATCGCGGACTCGTGAGAAAACCCGCAGACCTCGAGGGCGTCCACGATGATGCTCCGGCACTGCGCCAGCACCACAGTGCCGGACAGGCCCGCGCCCTCCGCCAACGCCGGGCTGGCCTGCGCGGCGAGCCACTGCAGATTGTGCACGATCTCCGGGATCTCCTGCATCTCCTCGCGAGTACCGCGCGTGCCTCCGCGCTCATACAGAGCGCCGAGGTGGCCCAGCTCGTTGGAAATGCCGCGGATCAGCGCGATCAGCTCCTCCTTCGGGCGGACGTTATCGCCCACCATGATCCCCGCGCGGCGAGTGAGCACGCGGGTGTTGCGCATGATGTTATCCACGGGCGTTAGAATGCGCGTCATGGAGCGCGAATGGCGCTTGGCGGTCCAATAAATCGGGGAGAGCGCGACCACTTCCGAGCCGCCGCCGGCCTCTGAAAGCATGACATTCACGCTGGTCTGGGTGCCGCGGGCAGTCTCTAAAGCCTCGGAGATGACTTCCACGTCCATCACCTCGATGCCCGCGGCAACGTCATCCAAGACCAGCGTGGCCTTGGAAATCAGCGTGGCCATCTCCCGGCGCGCGGGGCGCAGTGGGGAATTCGGAATCGTGGCCAGCACAAACAAGCCCAACAAACCGCCGACGAGGGCGTCGAGCATTCGGTCGAAAGCCCCCGACGTGCCCGGCGGAATGATCGTGGCGATCAACACCGCAGTGGAGGCGGACTGGATGGCGACCATACCCGCGCGATCCACAAACGTGCCCGCGATGATGGCCATGAACACCACCACGGATACCTGCCAATAGCCAGAGCCGATGAAGTGGATCACCACGTCGCCCACGCCCACACCTACGGTGGCGCCGAGCACCAGCTCGAAGGAGCGGCGCGTGCGGCGACCGCCGGAGACACCCAAGCTGATGACGGCGGCGATCGGCGCGAAGAAAGCATTGTGGTGGTCGAAGATATTTTCTGCAGTCCAGAACGCCAGACCAGCGGCGATGGCGCACTGAATGGCAAAGATCAAAGTCTCGCGGACGCGGATGATGGACTGGCGCGGGGCCATGCGACTGAGGTTATTGGCGGCAGCGCGCACGCCAGGACTGCGGCGCACGAGGTGACGCAGGCGCGCGCGGGCGGTTCCGGTGAAATCCTCACCATCAGCTTTCTCAACCATGGTGCTTCTCACCATACTCGGTGGGCTCGGTGGGCTCGGTGGGCTCGGTGGGCTCGGTGGGCTCGGTGGGCTCGGTGGGCTCGGTGGCAGTTTTGCTCATTGCAGAATGTGGGGGGCATGGGGGTTGGGTGTTCTGGGCTGGTTCTGGCGAGCGTGCGCTGCTGGCCGTGCTGGGCGCGACTTTCACAATTTTTCCCCAACTGCTCCCGCCAAATCCCACCAGCAACACCGACCTAGGCAAACGCTAGTGCTGCAAACTTGTTGGGGAAGAATTGTGAATCTGGGCGAGCCCTCACCCAGCAAACCCCCAAGACGTGTGCCAATTTAAGGAGAATGAAGGTACTCGGGGGCGTACTGATCATCACTCGCCATCTCAATGCTGCAGAACGCAAGCAGATCGCCACGCTGCGCAGGCAGTTTCGCATTTCCAGAATCCGGCCCGGTGCATATGTCATCCGCGAGCGATGGAACACGCTCACCCCACAGCAGCAGCTCCACACACGAATCGCAGCAGAAGCACTATGCCAGCCCGAGCTGACTGTCATCGGCCGCTCGGCTGCCGCCCTGCTCGGGCTAGCCACGCCCACTCACCACCCCACAACTCTGCCCATCGAACTCGGCTCAGAATCAAGCACCTGCCGTCTACGCCCTCCCCCGCGCCCACTCAAGGACCAGCTCAGAGCTGAGACTCCCCTCCCCGTCCGCACACGAAAACTCCCCGCCAGCCACCGCACGCGCAGCTTGCTGATGCGCACCGAATTTGGCGACCTGAGGGTGAGCTCCCCGGCAGATATGTGTGCAGAACTGGCGCTGTGGTGCCCACTGAATGAGGCTGTCGTAGGCATTGAATCCGCATTGAGACACCAGGACATCAGCATGCGGGAAGTTGCCGAACTGCTGCGAGAGCGGCACGGCAAGCCGGCGGCAGAGGTAGCATTATCACTGGTCACGCGCTTTTCTGAGAGCCCGCGGGAATCCGAACTCAAGATCCGCATGTGGGAAGCCGGCCTCCCCGCGCCTTATCAACAAGTCGAGATCATCAACGACCTAGGGATGGTTCTGGGGCGCGTGGATTTCATGTTCGCCTGCGGCCTCATCGTGGAATACGACGGCGCGGAGAAGTATCACCTCAACGGCAACTCGCGGCAGTCGATGACCACCGAGCAGGTACTTTATGCCGAAAGAGTGCGGGAAAAGCTGCTGCAGAACGAGGGCTTTGTGGTTTTTCGCGTGGACGCCAGCTCCTTCCGCTCGGACCTATTCCTCCTGCAGATCCAGGAAATACTGGAAAGGCTGCGCGCCTCCCCGCTGGGGATTAGTCCAAGCCGGTGGAGGGCGGGCGGCCTGGCGTGGAGCAATGACTAGGTTTCACAATTCTTCCCCAACTGCTCCCGCCAAATCCCACCAGCAACATCGACCTGAGGAAACGCTAAGGCTGCAAACTTGTTGGGGAAGAATTGTGAATCTGGGCACTGAATCTGGGCGCTGAGCCTGGGCGCTGAATCAAGGCTGTCAGTGTGAGCAGTCTGGGCAGCGAGGCTACGGCGTGATGTCCGCCCACACGCCGCGGTGATCCGTCCCCGCGACCCTAAACTGCCCGCCGTCATGGCACTGGCCGGTAGTCAGGATGTGATCCAGCCGCAGCACGGGAAGCTTCGCAGGCCACGTCGGAGTGTGCGCCAGATGCCCGGTGCAGTCCTGAATCCCCAGCGCACGGAAGCGGGGATGCGCCCGGGTGGCGTTGAAGTCTCCCGCCACGACCAGTCCTTTCGACGCAGACTCCGCCTCTTCCGTCGGGTTCTCAGCCACAAACTCATCAATCCAGCCACCGAGGTTCTGCAGCCCCTGATCCCAGCTCTCCACGGTATCCGGCATGGGCGTCAACGGGTGCGCCCCGACAATCTGAGTTCCGGCTGGCCGTTTGCCCAAGCCACCCGAACCACCCGAACCACCCAGCAGCACCGACGGCATTTGAAACTGTGTCAGCCCCAAGTCCCCTTGAGATGAATAATCCTGCTCAGGCCGCACCAAGATGGCTACCCCTTCGGCGCCACTTGGTCCGGGACGAATGCCAGACAGGTCACCACCCGCACCACCAGCCAGGTCACCGCCGTCACCGCCCGCACCAGCACCGCCACCCACATCAGCAGCCACCAGCCCCGTCCCCTCAATTACCGCCGCGGTCTCCTCCGGGCTCGTTTCAGAAAGGATCACCACGTCCGGATCCAGCTCCTCAAGCCTCTCAACAATCTGCGCATCCTCAGCACGCTGAAAGTAGGTATTGAGGGCGACGACGCGGAGGGTGGAAGAGTTGGCGTCGGGAAGAAAAGGGGCGGGAACGCGCGGCACAACCACCACAAGAAGCAGCGCGACCAGAGCAAACGCCCCCGCGCGCGCAAAAGAACTCAGCAGACCAATACCAAAAACCGCTCCCACGGCGGCCACAAAAACGGTGGCCTGCAACAACCCCACGTACGGCCACGTCGCGGTCAACCCCGGCGGCCACGCCACCGTGGACAACCACAGCAGCGAGACCGCCAGAACGACTACCGCGGCAGCTCTACGCACGGCGGAAAACTAATCCAGCAAACGCATCGCGGGAGCGGCAGCTGGATCGCAGTCATGCAGGAGGTTGAGGCAGCGGATAACTTCCTCTTCCTCGTTGATTGCGCGCGCCGCAGAAACCAGCGCGCCAATGGCGCGCAGCACGCCACGGTTCGGCATGTGATCCCACGGCACGGGGCCGGTTCCGCGCCAACCGTTGCCACGCAGCGCATCCAGGCCACGGTGGTAGCCGGTGCGCGCGCAGGCGTATGCGGTCACAGCGTCACCGGCGGTCAGGTGGCGTGTGGCCAACGCTGCCCACACGCCACTGTCCTTCGGGTTCTCCTCAGCCAAGGCTTCCAGCGCTTCCACGCTGGCGCCCGCGACCTCGGCGTTTACTGCCGTGGCCAGCTCTTCTGGCAGACGAACCTCTGGCTTCTCGGAGCCGAAGAGGTCCCGCCCGCCACGTAGTTGCTCACTCATATATGCCTTACTTAGCGGTCGATGTGCCTGCGGAGTGCAGGTCTTGGCAGGCTTCCACAACGCGGGCGCTCATGCCCTCTTCTGCCTTCTTCAGGTAGGAGCGTGGGTCGTAGACCTTCTTGTTGCCCACTTCGCCGTCGACCTTGAGCACGCCATCCCAGTTGCTGAACATATGGCCAGCGACAGGGCGGGTGAACGCGTACTGGGTGTCCGTGTCCACGTTCATCTTGATCACGCCGTAGCGCAGTGCTTCTTCGATCTTTTCTTTCTCGGAGCCGGAGCCGCCGTGGAAGACGAAGTCGAATGGCTGGGAGCCGGCATCCAGGCCGAGCTTTTCTGAGGCTACCTTCTGGCCCATGTCCAGGACTTCTGGGCGCAGCTTCACGTTGCCTGGCTTGTACACGCCGTGGACGTTGCCGAAGGTTGCGGCCAGCATGTAACGGCCGTTTTCGCCGGTGCCGAGGGCATCGACGGTCTTACGGAAGTCCTCTTCGGTGGTGTACAGGTTGGCGCCAGCCTTGGCTTCCACGCCGTCTTCTTCGCCGCCGACCACGCCGATTTCTACCTCGAGGATGATGTTGGCTGCATTGGACTTAGCCAGCAGGTCCTGGGCGATTTCGAGGTTCTCATCGATGGGCACTGCGGAGCCATCCCACATGTGGGACTGGAACAGCGGGTTCTCGCCGGCTTCCACGAGCTTGCGGGAGATCTCCAGGAGTGGGCGGACGTAGCTGTCCAGCTTTTCCTTCTGGCAGTGGTCGGTGTGCAGGGCAACGTTCACGCCGTAGTGCTTTGCCGCCTCGTGTGCGAATGCTGCCAAGGCGGTGGCGCCTGCGACGGTGTTCTTGACGTTGAGTCCGGAGCCGAATTCTGCGCCGCCGATGGAGAACTGGATGATGCCATCGGATTCAGCGTCTGCGAAGCCCTTGAGGGCTGCGTTGATGGTTTCCGAGGAGGTGCAGTTGATCGCGGGGTATGCGAAGCCGCCTTCCTTGGCCTTGTCGAGCATGTCTTGGTAGTGAGACGGGGTTGCAATTGGCATGGATGCCTCCTGTGAGTTTGCAGACTTTCTACCCTGGATTATGCCTGTTTCGCAGGCGCTGTGGGGTTGGGGTTGTCCGTGTTAGGCCCAATTTGGGGGCTGTTTTGTTTTTCGACGCCAGCTCCGAATTCACTCCGCGAGCATCACCTTGGCCGCGGCTTCCATGGCCATCCATCCAGACAGTTGCACGGACAGGTCCCGCTCGGCGATGTCGGAGCTGGCCACGGCGCCGGCGATGGTAGCGCCGATCAGGCCGCCGGCCTGGGGCAGCACCGCGTCCTTTTCCCAGTTGGCACTGAACACAGGCAGTCCGTCTACTTCCAGGCGGCTCAGCCAGATGGCTTCGGCGGTGTTGAGCACCAGCTGCTTGGCGCGGCGGCGTGTGCGCTGGGTAGCTTCGCTGGTGCCGGGCAAGGAGGTGGCCACGAGTGCGAGGTAGCGCATGAGAATTCCGTTGAACAGGCCGCCGTCGCCGCCGCCGGTGCGCCAGTTGATCACGCCGACTTTGTTGGCCATGTGCTCATCCACGGCCTCCACCAGCTGGTGAACGCGGGTGATGTGCGAGATTCCCACGCTGGAGACCTCGCCGGTCTGCACTCCGGCTTGATTGCGCTGGGCGATGGCCAATTCCGTGCACGCACCCAGCATCACGCCTTGGCAGTAGGAGTGGGTATCCACGGCGTTCTGCGCTCCGTGCATGCGCATGTGCAGGCCGTCCATGACCAAGCCTTTTTCGCTGATGAGGTTATCGAAAACCCAGTCCACTAGGTGTTCGGAGAGCTCCAGCTCCCCCACTCGCGCAGCGAGGATCGCGGCGGGGCCGTTGGTGGGCACGTTGTAGAAGTTCTCGTTGGTGCGCCACGGCAGCACACCGGTGAGGCTGTCCACGCCATCGAAGATGTTCTGAATCAGTTCGTTGCGGCCACGGATGGCTCCAAACTTGGGCAGGGTTTCGGCGCGGGTCAGGGCGAGAGCGAGCCAGGCTTTGTCGTCGTAGTAGTTGTTCTTGCTCAGCTTGCTCAGGTTGCGGATCTTGATCGCGCGGATGGTGCGACGCAGCGTCTGGATGCGGGACTTAGTGCATCGGCGCTGTGCCGCGTCCACCTGATTGTCCAGGTAGTGCGCTTGCCACCAGTAGTGCCAGCGGACGAAGAACTTATCGCGTGTGGTTGGTGGCCAGGCGATAACGGCCAGATTTGTGCGCGGGAGTCCCCACAGGCGGGTGGTATGACGCTCAGTCACCGCCTGTTCAGCGAGGTCTGCTCTATATTCCCAACGAACCGGCACGTCCACCGTTTTCAGACACCTTCCTCGGGCAATTCTTGCGCGCTTTTCTCCCTCAAGAATTACCAGCTATTGCGCAGATCTGCGTGGAGCTTCACCCATGCGTGCATAGCGATACCCGCTGCTACACCCGCATTTATGGAACGGGTGGAACCGAATTGCGCGATGGATACCGTCATCGACGAGCCCGTCTGCGCTTCGTGGGTTACGCCTGGGCCTTCTTGGCCGAACAGAAGCAGGCAGCGTTCGGGCAGTTCGGCGGTTTCCAGCGGCACGGATCCGGGGGTGTTATCCACGGCCACCACGGTCAGGTCGTGGGCTTTGGCGTATTCCAGCACGTTGCTGACATCCGCATGGTGTATGAGGTGTTGGTAGCGGTCGGTGACCATCGCGCCGCGTCGGTTCCATCGCTTGCGGCCCACGATGTGGACGGTATCCACGGCGAAGGCGTTCGCTGTGCGGACCACGGTGCCGATGTTGGAATCGTTTTCGAAGTTTTCGATACCGATGTGCAGCGGATGCCGGCGGGTATCGATGTCCTCCACGATCGCCTCGCGCGTCCAGTAGCGGTAAGCGTCCACCACGTTGCGCTTATCGCCTTCGTCCAGCAGTTCTGGGTCGTAGCGCTGCTCGGTGGGACGGGGCTCACCGGGGTGTTCGTCCTCCCACGGGCCCACGCCCACGGGGTGCGCGTTCCATTCGGTGGGGCCGGGCTTGTTTTCCTCGTCCACGCTATTTCCCTCCCACGATGTACTCGGCAAACCGATCCACCAGCAGCATCTGCGCCACCACGTAGGTGGCCATCACGGCACTGTCGGTCAGCGCGTCCAGGCGCGAGCCATTGCGCAGCAGCGTCAGCCGCCCCAGAATCAGTCCGTCGGAGACCACGAACAGGTTTCCACCCAGCGCCGCATCGGGTCGCGAATCCTGTGCCAGCACGCTGGTGGTCGCCAGGGCGGTGCCGTAGCCCACCGCCGCTGGTAGAGCTTTTTTGTTTCTTATCGACGCCAACCCAATGCCACCCAGCATCGCCGGAATCCTCAGCGCCACATTCCTTCCAGTAATCCGTGCGCCTGCCCGCAAGAAGAGCGCATGATAGGCCAGCTGGTTAATGGCGAAGGCCGCGCTGCCGCGGTTGAGATTGCTCGCGCGAACGGCAGGATCTTCACTTCGGGAACCCTTACCCATGAGGACGATGTCCCCTACCCAGCCGCCAGTAAGTCCCGCGACGAGCAGCCCAGTATCCAGCGGCTTGTTCGCCGCAGCTCGACGATTCGAGGCGCTACTGAACAGCGCACTGGATGCCACAAGTAGCGGCATAAGTGTGGGCTTAACGCGGCGGGTGGTGGCGTCGGAAGGAATGGCGGCGGCCACCACGGACAACGCGGCGGCGGCAAGATACGCCGGGCGCAGGTTAGGCAAGGCCGAGATCCTCCAGGCCTAGCAGGCTGCGGTACTCCACGCCCTCGGCCTCGATGACGTCCTTGGCGCCGGTCGCACGGTCCACCACGGTGGCCACGCCCACCACGATCGCGCCCGCTTCCTTTGCAGCGGCCACGGCGGTCAGCGGGGAGTTGCCGGTGGTGGTCGTGTCCTCCACGATGAGTACGCGCTTGCCCTCGATGTTGGGGCCCTCAATGCGACGCTGCATGCCGTGCTTCTTGGCTTCCTTGCGCACCACGAAAGCATCCACGTTATCGCCCGCGTGCATGATCGAGGTCGCCACGGGATCCGCGCCCAAGGTCAGGCCACCAACGTGGGCGTAATCCCAGTCCGCGGTCAGCTCACGAAGCAGCGAGCCGATGAGCTTGGATGCCTCGCGGTGGAGGGTCGCGCGACGCAGGTCAACGTAGTAATCGGCTTCCTTGCCAGAGGACAAGGTAACCTTGCCGTGCACAATCGCCAACTCCTTGACCAGCTCGGCGAGGCGCTGCTTGTTCGCTGCGTTAATTTCTGCGGACATCTAAGGGTTCCTCCACTGTGATCGGGTTCTCCCCGAGAGTCTAGTAGAGGGCGGGACAAACCTAGTCCTCGTCGACGATCTCACCGTCAACCGTCTCAATATCTTCTGTCTCCACTGCCTCGATTGGCTCCGGCCGCGCATGCCGAGCATCGGGGGCGCGGTGACGTCCCCCGCCTGACCTGCGCCGATGATCGCGCCGCAGCCGGGAAATGTGAGACAGTGCTTCCTCTTCTTCGGCGTACTTCACGCCCTCGGCCGGCTGCACACTATCCAGGTACGGCGTCACGGGCTCCTCGTGCGCCGCATCATCGGCGGAGTACTCGTCAAAGATCGTCGCCTCGTGCTCCTCGTCCGAGCGAATGACGTGCGCTCGGCGCGCGGTGGATGGTTGGATGTGCTCCGGATCCTCGCCCAGCTTAGGCAGGTGCCCTTCCGGATCGGCACCGTCTGCATCCGCGACGTGGAAATCCTCTAATCGCTCCGGGTCGCCCTCGCTGCGCCCCGTGGATCGCGAAGGGAACACCACAGGCTCAGCGGGACGGGTAATGTCCGGCCGCTCGTTTTCCAACGCGTCCTCTGCAGCCTCCCCCGCCACGACATCGCCCACCGGCTCCACGTCGGGTACTGCACGCAAGTGTCCGCCGGCCATTTCGTCGTCTAGGTTTTCTTCCTTGTCGACGCCAGCGCCCACCGCCTTCGTGTGAGTCTCAATGACCAAAGCTCCTCCTGGCATGGGGCGGGTCTGGTCGGCGAGGTCCATCTCCAGCGGAATGCTCAAGCTCTCCGGTGGCAGCACCATCGCCGCGTCCGCGAGGCTCCGCACGTGCGGCAGGATCTTGTCCCAGACGCTCACGTCCAACTTTCGGGAGATCCGCAGGATCAGCCAGTCCGCTTCCCACACCACTTCGCTACTAACCTGCGATAACGCCTGCAGGCCGTCCTCCACCCGCGCGTCGAGCATACGGTCTAACGCGCGAACATCCGAGGTATAAGCCACAAACGGAGGCTGGTCCAGCGGCTCAATGCGGCGCATGCCCTCGGGCATCGGCAACTCCGTGGAATAATGCACACTGACCGGCGACGGATCCACGCGGCGCATTGCCACGAGGGTGTGACCACCCACGTCCGCAAAGTGCGTCAAATGCCCTTCGGTGAAACCGCTGACCACGTCGCGCGCCACCGGGGAGCCCTCAGAATCATGACCAGCCCCCACCACGGACCGCGGCCATGCCGCAGCCAGGGACTTATCTTCCTTCGCATACTCAAAGCCGTGCTCGGAAGCCCACGCGCGCCGCTTCCTGCGCGCCCCGCCGAAGCTCAGTCCACCAGAACCGGAAGTCTCCTCCGCGACTGAGTCCACCGCAGGCTCTGGCTCCGATTCGGGTTCTGGCTCGGGATCGTCCTCCAGCCAGGAATCCATCTCGGAGTCAGGCGGACGTTCATCCTCCTGGGACAAAGAGGAAGGCGAAAGCGGCTCGGGGTTGGCGTAGGCACGAAAAGAAGAGGAATTCGCACGACGAAGCATCCACACGGCAAGGCCGAGCAGCAACAGCCCAAAAACAAGGGCAAACCCCGAACCGCTCATAAGTAGCTAACGAAAATTACTCGTTGGCAGCGGCGTACTCGCCGGAATCCATCAGCTCACCAGCTTCGGTGACCTTGACCTCGTACAACCAACCATTGTTGTACGGATCCTCATTGACCAGACCAGCGTTATCGGCCAGCTCCTCGTTGATTGCAACAACCTCGCCGGAAACGGGAGCGTAGATGTCAGACACAGACTTGGTGGACTCGACCTCGCCGAACGCCTCGCCAGCCTCGACCTCGTCACCCACCTCAGGAAGGTCAACGAAAACAATCTCACCCAGCGCCTCAGCAGCGATGTGGGTGATGCCCACGCGCACGGTGTCACCCTCAGAGATAGAGGTGGAATTCACCCACTCATGCTCTTCGGAGTACAGGTATTCGGTAGGCAACGTAGCCATATTGGAGCTCCTATCAAAGCGTGAATTGTTAATGCGCTGGTCAAGACTTTACACCAGCGCTAGACAGAAATGGGGTTACTTCTCGCGGGTGTAAAACGGCAGCTTAACCACGGTGTACGGGTGGCGCTTGCCGCGGATATCAACCTCCACGGTGGCACCTTCCGTGACCCCGTTGTCCTGGGCCTCGGTGGAGACATACGCCATGGCGATGGGGTAACCGAGTGTCGGCGACAGCGCGCCGGAGGTGACCTTGCCGATGGCCTGCTCGCCCTCGGCGGTGAAGATTTCATAGCCACCGCGAGCAGCGCGACGACCCTCGCCCGCCAGGCCAATCAGAGCCTGCTTGGTGCCCTCTTCCTTGGCAGCGACGATCGCATCGTAGCCCACGAAGGAATCCTTGGACTTGGTTGCTGCGAGGATGCCCAGACCAGCATCCACAGGGGTCAGCTCGAGGGACAGCTCGTTGCCGTACAGCGGCATGCCCGCCTCCAAACGGAGGGTATCGCGGCAGGCCAAGCCACACGGCTTGCCACCCAGCTCGCCGGCCTTCGCCATGGCCTTGGCCCACACGGCCTCGGCGCCATCGTTGCCCACGATGATCTCAAAGCCATCCTCACCGGTGTATCCGGTGCGCGCGATGATGCACGGCTGACCGGCCACAATGCCACGGAATGCGGCGTAGTAGCCCAGGCCTTCGATGGCGGTGGCCACGGTATCGCCCGCGCCGGATGCCTCAGGAGCATCGGTGACGTTTTCCACTACATCCACCATGACCTCAGCGGCCTTGGGGCCTTGCACGGCGATCATGGAGGTCTCGAAGGACTCGTTGGTCACGGTGACATCGAAGCCTTCGGTGCGCTCCTGCATCGCAGCGAACACGGCATCAGCGTTGCCCGCGTTGGGGATGACCAGGAACTCGTCTTCTGCCAGGTGGTAGGTGATCAGGTCATCGATGATGGTGCCCTGCTCGGTGCAGATCATCGAGTACTTAGCCTTGCCCACCTTCACGGCGGCGATGTTGGAGATGAACGCGTGGTTCAAGTACTCCGCGGCCTGCGGTCCGGTCACGCGAACTTCGCCCATGTGGGAGAGGTCAAACACGCCCACGGCTTCGCGGACCGCGCGGTGCTCTTCCAGCTCGCTGCTGTACTTCAGGGGCATGTCCCAGCCACCGAAGTCGGTGAAACGCGCATCCAGCTTCTTGTGAACCAGGTGCAGCGCGGTGTGCTTCAAATCAGTGTTCTCGGTGCTCATCGAGTGCCTTTCGCTTGAGGGTTGGTTGGTCCGGAGAGCTATTAGCTCTCGATGTCGAAAGCTTCCAGGGGCGGGCAGCTGCACACGAGGTTGCGGTCGCCGTAGGCATCGTCGATTCGACGCACAGGCGTGAAGTACTTGGTATGTCGCAGGCCTTCCACGGGGAACGCGGCCTGGGTGCGGGTGAAGTGACCGCCGGAGACAGCGTCCTCGAAGTCATCGCGGGTGACGGAGTACGCGGTGAACGGTGCGTGGCGCAGCACGGAATCCTCGGCGGCGACCTTGCCGTCGATAACTTCCTGGATTTCACGGTGAATGCTGATCATCGCTTCGATGAAGCGGTCCAGCTCTTCCTTGTCCTCGGATTCGGTTGGCTCGACCATTAGGGTGCCGGGCACGGGGAAGGCCAGGGTTGGCGCGTGGAAACCGTAGTCCATGAGGCGCTTGGCCACATCAGCTGCGGTGATGCCGGACTGCTTGGTCAGCTCGCGCAGATCCAAGATGCACTCGTGGGCCACCAGGCCGGTATCGCCCTTGTAGAGCGTTGGGTAGTGATCTTCCAGCTTGTGGGAGATGTAGTTGGCGTTTACCAGGGCCATGCGGGATGCCTCGGTCAGGCCCTCATCACCCATGAGTGCGATGTAGGACCAGGTGATTGGCAGCACGCCCGCGGAGCCGTAGTGCGCCGCAGAAACCGGCTGGCCAGCGGAGAAATCGTCTTCGCCCTCGGGCAGATCCGCGGAAGGGTCAGAAGGCAGGAATGGGATGAGGTGCTCGGCCACGCACACTGGGCCCACGCCCGGGCCGCCACCACCGTGAGGAATGGTGAAGGTCTTGTGCAGGTTCAGGTGGGAAACGTCGCCACCGAATTCGCCCGGCTGAGCCAAACCGACCAGCGCGTTCAAGTTCGCGCCGTCGATGTAGACCTGACCACCTGCAGCGTGAACCTTCTCGCACACCTGGCGCACCTGCTCTTCGAACACGCCGTGGGTGGACGGGTAGGTGATCATTATGGCTGCGGTCTGTGGGCCGTACTTTTCCAGCTTGGCATCCAGGTCATCCAGATCCACGGATCCGTCCTCGGCGTTCTTCACAGCAACCACCTTCAGGCCAGCCAGCGCAGCGGAAGCCGCGTTGGTGCCATGGGCAGAAGCCGGGATCAGCACGATATCGCGCTGATCATCGCCGCGGGAGAGGTGGTAGCGGTGGATGGCCAGCAGACCAGCGAACTCGCCCTGGGAGCCAGCGTTGGGCTGGACAGATACCTTGGCGTAGCCGGTGATCTTCTCCAGACGCTGCTCCAGATCTTCGATGAGCTCCAACCAGCCCTGCGCCTGCTCGGCAGGCGCATGCGGGTGAATTCCGGCGAAACCTGGCCAGGTGATGGGCTCCATGGAGATCGCGGAGTTCAGCTTCATGGTGCAGGAACCCAGTGGAATCATGGTGCGATCCAGCGCGAGGTCGCGATCAGCGAGCATGCGCAGGTAACGCATCATCTGGGTCTCAGAGCTGATGCTGTGGAAGATCGGGTGCGTCAGGATGTCATCCGTGCGCAGCAGATCTGCATCGCCGAGCGGGCCGGAGTTTGCGTCGAAATCAGAAGAATCAACACTTGCCTGCTTGCCGGTGAACACGGCGGTGAGGGCTGCAATGTCCGCATCCGTGGTGGACTCGCCCACGGAGATGCCCACGAACTCGTCGTTGACGCGGCGGAGATTGAAACCTTCCTCGGCGGCCTTGGCAACGATCTCATCGGCGGAAGAGACCTGCACGGTGACGGTATCGAAGAAGGTATCGTGCGCCAGGGTCAGGCCGGCCTCGGACAGAGCGACGGCCAGCGACACTGCGCGGCCGTGGATATCCGTGGCGATCTCGCGCAGGCCAGCTGGGCCGTGCCAGACAGCGTAGAAACCGGCCATCACGGCCAGCAAGGCCTGTGCGGTACAGATGTTGGAGGTCGCCTTCTCACGGCGAATGTGCTGCTCACGGGTCTGCAGAGCCAAGCGGTAGGCAGGTGCGCCCTCGGCGTCCTTAGATACGCCGACGATGCGGCCCGGCAGCTTGCGCTCCAGCGCGTTGGTGCAAGCCATGAACGCGGCGTGCGGGCCACCAAAGAACAGTGGAACGCCGAAGCGCTGTGCGGAACCCACGGCGATGTCCGCGCCCTGAGAACCTGGGGAGGTCAGCAACACCTGAGCCATCAAGTCACAGGCCACGGTGACCAGTGCGGCGGACTCCTTCGCTGCGGCGATCAGCGGGGCGATATCGCGCACGCGACCGGTGGTGCCGGGGTTGGAAATCACCACGCCCACGAGGTTTTCATAGGCGGAGAAATCGAAATCATCGGTGATCTCAACCAGCTCCACCGGGATGTCCGCAGCTTCAGCGCGAGCCAAAGTCACGGTGATGGACTGCTGGTGCAGCGCGGTATCCAGCAGCACCACGCCACCCTTCTTGAAGGCCTTGGCATTGCCGCGGGCCATCAACTGCACTGCTTCAGCCACGGCGGTGGCCTCATCCAGCAAGGACGCGCCAGCAACCGGCAGGCCGGTGAGATCCTGCACGGCGGTCTGGAAGTTCAGCAGCGCCTCCAAGCGGCCCTGGGAAATCTCTGGCTGGTACGGGGTGTACGCGGTGTACCAACCTGGATTCTCGGTGACGTTGCGACGGATCACAGCTGGGGTGATCGTGTCGTAGTAACCGTTGCCGATCAGCTGCTTCTTCTGCACGTTCTTGTCTGCGAACGCGCGCAGTGCGGCAAGGGTGTCCTGCTCGTTGAGGGCATCAGGAAGGCCAATTGCGCCCTGCTGCGCGATGGTGGAAGGAATCGCGGATTCGGCGAGAGCCTGGGTGGATTCATAACCGAGGAACTCGAGGATCTCAGCGGTATCGGAGCCGTTGGGGCCGATGTGACGGGGGACAAAAGGTGCAGCGTGTGCCATAAATGGATTCTCCGGTTGTCACGCGCCATCTCCGAAAATTCAGAAAGAGCGCATGGTGGTTGCACGGGCGTTTGTCCTCCCCACTCTGTCTTGAGAGCCTGAGAGCTTCAGCATGACCACGCTGCCTTTCTCCTTCGGCGACTACCGCGCAGACGAGGGCGCAGAGTTCTTTCCAGAGGTGCCTCGCTGCGGCGGTTCGGGTGCCTGAGAGTGTCCTGGGGAGGGTTTGCTCCGTCGGCGGCCGGCGCGTAGCTCGGCCTCTCCCACTGCAGCTGATAACGGCGTATTGAGTTGTTCGTCTACATACTAACCTGCATGGGTTCCTCGCCATATAATTCGCGGTCTGACCCCCCTTCACTCCGCCGTGCGCCACAATAGTGCCTATGGCAAAACTATCCCTCCCCTTCGCGAGCCCAGCACTTCCCGTCCCCACCGAGGGCGTGGCCGTGGTGACCGGCGCCTCCTCCGGCATTGGCGCTGCCACTGCCGCCGCTCTTGCACAACTCAAGAGCGGGAACTTCCACGTCATCGGCACCACCCGCAACCCCGCCAACGTGGTGGATCCTATTCCCGGCGTGGAGTACCTGGCATTGGATCTCGAAGAGCCCGCGAGCATCACCACTTTTGCCGAAGAAGTGTTGCAGCGCGGCACCCCGTCCGTGCTGGTCAACAACGCAGGCGAAAGCCAGTCCGGCCCCCTCGAAGAGCTGCCACGCGAAGCCCTAGAGCGTCTATTCCAGATCAACGTCATCGGCCACATCGAACTCACCCAGCGTTTGCTGCCCACCATGCGCGCTGCAGGTCGCGGGCGGATCGTGATGGTCGGCTCCATGCTCGGCAGTTTCCCGCTGGCGTTCCGTTCCAGCTACGTGGCATCCAAGGCCGCGATCAAGGGATTCGCGTTTTCTTCCCGACGCGAACTCCGCCCCTTTGGCATCGACATGTCCGTGATGGAGCCCGGATCTATCAACACGGGATTGTCAGCTCGCCGCAGCAAGTACGTGGATCCCCAAGGCCCTTACGGCGACGAATTCCAGACCATGCTCAGCAAGCTCGACCGCAACGAAGCCACCGGCATCTCCGCAGAGCGTGTGGCCGAGGAAATCCTCAAGGCCATCACCGATGAACGCCCCCGCCCCCTCTACGTTGCAGGTTCCAAAGCACAGCTGGTGTTTCCTCTAGCCCGCGTGCTGCCCAGCGAAGCGCTACACGGGCTGATTAACCGGAAGCACGGTCTCTAGCGCGCTTTTTGCCGTCCGAATTGGACGTTCCCTCGCTGTACGTCCAATCGCGCCACGGAGTGGCGAAGAAGGCCAGCACGGCAGAGGCCACGATGCCCAAGAACATCATGGGACCAGACAGGATCAGCACCAAGTCCAGCGAACCGTCCGAGTCGTTCAAAAACACCACTAGAGCCACGCCCAAGGTGCCGGCGATGCCCAACGCGGAGAAATACGAGTACATCTTGTTGACTGGGTGGCGTGATTTCCCGAAATGCCCGCGTACCGTCATTGCTAGCGGCCACGTCTGTATAAACAGCATGATCACAAAAAAGGCCGCCAATGTGGGCCGCACCAGCTGCGCAGCAACAGGTGCCGTGTTGTTGGTGGCCAGCAACAACAGCCCCACCACGGCCAACCCTGCGAATACACGCCTCATCATGAGGATGATCCTAACCGCGCTCGATGGCCCTCGAAGAGTCCGCCGCCCATTGCGACCATCCGCCGATGAAGTTCTTCGCCCCGTACAGGCCCGCATGTTCCATCGCCGCAACGAACAAAGACGAGTGCAAACCGGATCCGGAGTATACCGCCACGTTGGTCCCCTCGGTCACGCCGTGGATCTGCAGGATGTGTCGCAGTTCCTCCGGTGAGAGAACACGGCCACGGGAATCCTGCAGGCGCGTGACGGGGATATTGATCGAGCCGGGAATGTGTCCGGCCTGGTGATCAAATGGTTCCCGCACGCCCTGGTGGCGGCTTTCCTCTCGCGCGTCGATGAGGAGGTGGTCATGCATCCAATTTTCGACGTCATCGATCAGCAGTTCCGGCATTCCCCCCGGCTTCACTTCTGCGGTTCCGCGCCCGCGGAGAGCTCCGATGCCACCGGCAACATCTCCACCAGCGGACTCCCAGGCCGGGGTGCCACCGTTGAGGATGTGGACATTCTGCAGCCCGGCCCAACGGAAGACCCACCAAGCGCGAGCGGCGAAGATGTTGGGGCCGGCATCGTAGATATAAACGGGCTTGTCGCCGAAGATTCCCCAGTCGCGGAAGCTGCGCTGCAGGTCTTCCACGTTGGGCAGTGGGTTGCGTCCCAGCTTGCGCGAAGGAATGTCCGCCAGGTGGGTTAGTGGGTTGCAGAACATCGCCCCCGGGATGTGCTGCCCCACGTAGGCTTCCCACGCTGAATTCTCGGTCTTGGCCCAGTGCGAGTCCAAGACGGTCATTCGTTGACCTGCGGTGAAGCTGGAAAACATCTCTTCGCCGGTAACGAATGGGCTTTCTTGGTGAGAAGTGGTTTCACTCATAATTCACCAGTTTAAAGGGATCGCTGGCTTTGCGCGCTGCTGGCCTTTTTTGGCAACCAACCCAGCACAAATGGCACAGCGAAAATCACGATCGCCGCCACAGTGGTGATCGCGCCGAATCCCATCGTGAATCCAGCGATCACAGCAATCGGCGCGAAGATATTCACCGCAATCTCAATCGGCGCGTAGCCCACGTAAGCGATGCCGTATTCGTCCAGCGCTCCGGATTCCAGCTTCGGATCCACGATCTTCAGCAAAGCAATACCCGTGGCCACTGCTGCCGTTGCCCATCCCCATCCGAAGATGCCGCGCTCCAGCCACTTCTCGCCAAAGAACACAGGGGAAGCCACAAAGAAGTACAGGGTGCAGTAGATGATTCCCACCACGAACATCACGGCCAGTGGCACCGCGTAGCTGGCCACTGCAGCAGGCACGATGGAGGCCACGCCGAAAGCAATCAGGAAGTCCGTGGACGCACCGGACATGGACTTCACGGTGGTGGGATCCAAGTACTCCGGGCGGCGAATCAGCTTCAGGAAGATCTTGCCGCCGATACCCACCACGAATGCCATCGCGAACAGCGGGATGGAGACAGTCTCAAACTGATGCTGGATCGCCTGCTTGATGAAGTACGCGATGGTCACAGTCACCGCAATGAATCCCGCGTGCAGAGCCAGTGGCTCAATGGAGGAAGGGTTCGTGGTCGCATGGCCGATAGACGGCTGGTTGGCCTTCTTCGTGATCTCTCCGGAACGCAGCTCCCACGGCAGCTTCCTCGGCAGGGTCGTGGTGCGACCAGTCTTGATGCCCCAGTTAGCGTAGATGATTCCGCCGACGATCGCCGCCAGCGTTCCCACGGTGGCAGAAGTAAATCCGAGAGAAGCGGCGTCGGAAATACCAATCGAATCCAACGCTCCGCCTACCGCGGCGGCAGTACCGAAACCACCTACGAAGCCGACCGGCAACATCATGCCGAACCAATCCTCGGTGCCAAACACCGGCGTGAACACAAACACACCAAGTAGGACAAACAGACCCCACTGGCCCAAGAACATGGACGCGGAATAAGACCACATGTTCTTGGCCTTGGAGATGTCGCGCGAATCAAAGCTCATCGAGTACGGCATGGATGCGAAAACCACCGCGATCAGCAGCGTGGAGTAATCGCCCAGCGCATCGGAGAAGGGCATGATGCCCAAGACTTCGGGGCCGAGCAGAAGGCCGAGGAGGCCGGCGGTGATGGGTGCAGGGATGAGGAGTCTGCGGAACCAACCGAAGTGGCGTCGCATGAACGTGCCCACGATCAACAACACGGAGATCATGCCCACGTCTACCAGCAGATCAAATACGGAATACTCCACTCGAGGTCTCCTCAATACTCACGATTTCAGCGCCACCGACCTCTGTACGTGTGAGGTGGGTGGCGCTGAAATCTGCAACCAACTCGCGCTAGATGCGCGCGAGATCATGAGGTGAGTGTATTCCCCGCATGCAGCATCGTCCTAACTTACCGGTGCGGGGGCAAACGATCCGGTAGCTAGAACAGGCCGGTGGGGTTCTCGTCGTAGGACCACAGCAGGTTCTTGGTCTGCTGGTAGTGATCCAGCATCATCAGGTGAGTCTCGCGACCCAGACCGGACTTCTTGTAACCTCCGAAGGCCGCGTGAGCCGGGTAGGAGTGGTAATTGTTCACCCACACGCGACCGGACTGGATAGCGCGCCCGGCCTTGTACGCGGTGGTGCCGTTGCGGGACCATACTCCGGCGCCGAGGCCGTACTCGGTGTCATTGGCAATGCGGATGGCATCGTCGAAGTCCTTGAAGGTGGTCACTGCCAGCACTGGGCCGAAGATCTCCTCCTGGAAGCAGCGCATGTCATTGTTGCCCTTGAGGATGGTGGGCTTGACGTAGAAGCCGTCCTCGCGGCCGGTGATGGTGTTGACATCTCCACCCAGCAGCACCTCGGCGCCCTCTTCGGGGCCGGATTGCAGGTAGCCGGTGATCTTGTCCATCTGATCTTGGCTCGCCTGGGCGCCCATCTGGGTGTCGGTATCCAGCGGGTTGCCGATGGTGATGTTCTTGACGCGCTCCACGGCCAGCGCCAGGAACTCGTCGGCGATGTCTTCTTGCACCAGCGCGCGGGACGGGCACGTGCACACCTCGCCCTGGTTCAGCGCGAACATGGCCAGGCCCTCCACACACTTTTCGCGGAAAGAGTCATCCTTATCCATCACATCGCTGAAGAACACGGATGGAGACTTGCCGCCCAGCTCCAGGGTCACGGGGATGAGCTTGTCCGCCACGGCCTTGTTGATGGTCTTGCCCACCTCGGTGGAACCGGTGAAAGCGATCTTATCGATGCGATCAGAGCTGGTCAGAGCCACTCCGGCTTCTTCGCCTAAGCCGTTGACGATGTTGAGCACGCCAGCGGGGAGTACGTCTTCGATGAGCTCGGCGACCATGAGGATGGAAGCGGGAGTTTGCTCTGCGGGCTTGAGCACCACGGCGTTACCGGCCGCTAGCGCCGGTGCCAGCTTCCATGCGGCCATGAGGATCGGGAAGTTCCACGGGATGATCTGCCCCACCACGCCCAGCGGCTCGTTGAAGTGGTACGCGATCAGATCTTCGCTGATCTGCGAGGTGCGATCCTCCTGCGCGCGCAGTGCACCCGCGTAGTAGCGGAAGTGATCCACGGCCAACGGCAGGTCGGCAGCGAGCGTCTCGCGCACGGCCTTGCCGTTATCCCACGTCTCCGCCACCGCGAGCGCCTCGAGGTTTTCTTCCAGCCGATCCGCGATCTTCAGCAGCGCGTTGGAGCGATCCTGCACGGAGGTCTTGCCCCATGCATCCTTTGCCTTGTGCGCGGCCTCGATGGCCTTGTCCACGTCTACCTGCTTGGAACGCGGCACCTCGCAGAACTTCTTTCCGCTGACTGGAGAGACATTGTCCAAGTACTCGCCATCCTCCGGCGACACCCATTGACCGCCTATGAAGTTTTCATAGCGGTCCTTGAAGGACACGATGGAGCCTTGCGTTCCGGGATCTGAATAGACAGTCATGGGGTACCTCCTGCGGGGTAAGGGAAGGTGCTTTTGCACACCAAAGTGGTAGCACCACCGTACTGTCTGCAGCGGTGTTGTTTTCTTCTTTTTCGACGCCAACCTCCTGGCGATAAAAATATGTGTTTAGCTGTACATATATCTGCCCTCGCGAAAATAAAAGAAACCGCTGGTACGGGCTTTTCTCCGGCCGCGAAGGGTTCCTGTGAGCGGGGGTGCACGGAGCTCGAATGCTTCGCGACCGGTGGGGGTTAGACTCGGGCATGGCGTCGGAAAAAAGAACGGCGCATGCTCTCAAGGACGGTGTACTCGTGGCCAGGAAGATCCACAAAACTAACGCCATGCGGCAGCTAGACCGCGCCACAGTGTCATACTCGATGTCTCGCTACGAGACCGGCGGCGGGATCGATGCGCTGCACGTCGCGGAATCGTTGGGAGTGGCACCGGAGGTTATCTTCAAGACGTTGGTGGTGGAGAGCTCGGAGAAACAGCACTTCGTGGCGGTAATCGGGGCGGATCAACAGCTGGATCTCAAGAAAGTGGCTGCACACTTTGCTGTGAAGAATGTGAAGATGTTCGATTGGAAGGAGCTCAAGCAGCTGACGGGATATGTGCGCGGCGGATGCTCGCCGGTGGGAATGAAGCGGGCGTTGCCCACCGTTATCGATTCTTCCGCAATGGAATTGCCGGAAATCTATGTGTCCGCTGGGGAAATCGGCACGCAGATCATCATTGCGCCGAGCGATCTCGCTGCGGTCACCGGCGCGAAATATGCGGACGTGCACCATGCTGTTTGCTGAGCTGCCGCGGGATGACTCGCAGGTCGCCGAGGGCGTGGTCCACTTGCCGAACTGGCTAGCTGTGGAACAACAACGGGCTGTCGTGGACGAGTTTCGGGAGACTGCCAGGCAGGTAGCTGGGACCCCACTGGCGATGCGTAAGCCACAGCTGCGCTCCGGGCAAATGTCTGTTCACATGCTGCACCTGGGCAGGTTTTGGCAGACGAACCCATACCGCTACGTGGATTCCGTGGACGGCCACCCGGTGCCACCGCTGCCGCCGCACTTGAAGAACATGGCCGTACGCGCGCTCCGCGATGCCGCCGCATTGGATCCAGCCCTGACCCCGTGGGTGGAAACATATCGGCCGGATATGGCGCTGATCAACTATTACCCGCCCGGCGCGAGCATGGGCATGCACCAGGACGCCAACGAAGATTCCCCCGCGCCGATCGTGTCCATCTCCATCGGCGACGAAGCAACCTTCCGGATTGGCGGGGTGGACAACAAAAATAAGCCGTGGAATGACGTGGCACTTCTCTCTGGGGACATCATCGTCTTCGGAGGGCCTAAGCGCCTCGCATTCCACGGAGTTCCCGCGGTGCGTGACAACACGCTGCCCGCGGGATGCGGGCTGACGGAGGGTCGGATTAACGTGACCTTCCGCCAACTTCACTAGCTACTCTTCCTCGGAACCACCGAGGGAGTAGATGTCCAGCTCGTCGAGGGACGCATCGCCCTCTGCCTCGCCGGTGCCTGGTGTGTAATCCACCCGCACCTTGTCGCCATCGCGGATCTCTCCTGCGAGCAACAGCTTGGCCAGCTTGTCGCCGATGGCCTTTTGGATCAGCCGGCGCAGCGGACGAGCACCGTAGGCAGGATCGTAGCCGTGCTCGGCGAGCCACTTCTTGGCCTCCTCGGAAACCTCCAGCTCCAAGCGGCGGGCAGCCAAGCGTTCGGCCAAGCCGCGCACCTGGATGCTGACGATGTCCTCCAGCTGCTCCTCAGACAACGGCTCGAAGATGAGCACGTCATCCAGACGGTTGATGAACTCCGGCTTGAACGCGGCCTTCACTGCGTTCATGACCTGCTCATCGGTTCCACCTGCGCCCAAGTTGGACGTGAGGATCAGGATGGTGTTGCGGAAGTCCACGGTTCGTCCCTGGCCGTCGGTCAGGCGACCTTCGTCGAGAACCTGCAGCAGCACGTCGAACACATCTGGGTGGGCCTTTTCCACCTCGTCGAACAGCACGACGGTGTACGGACGACGACGCACAGCCTCGGTCAACTGACCGCCAGCGTCGTAACCAACGTATCCCGGAGGTGCTCCCACCAGGCGAGCAACGGAGTGCTTCTCGCCATACTCGGACATATCGATGCGCACCATGGCGGTTTCATCGTCGAACAGGAAGTCTGCCAACGCCTTGGCCAGCTCGGTCTTGCCCACGCCCGTGGGGCCGAGGAACAGGAACGAGCCAGTAGGCCGGTTCGGATCTGCCACACCTGCGCGAGCACGGCGAACCGCATCCGATACAGCCGTGATCGGCTTGGACTGTCCCACCACGCGGCCGGACAGCACCAGTTCCATGTTGAGCAGCTTCTCGGTCTCGCCCTGCAGCATTTTGCCTGCAGGAACGCCGGTCCACGCGCTGACCACATCAGCGATGGTGTCTGGCGTGACCTCCTCGGTCAGCATCATCTCGCCCTGATTCTTGGCCACGGCTTCTTCGGCTTCGCCGAGTTTCTTTTCGACGTCAGGAATCCGTCCGTAACGCAGTTCTGCAACCTTGGCGAAGTTGCCTTCCCGCTCCGCGATTTCCGACTCGCGGCGCAGTTCATCCAACTCCTCCTTGTACGCGCGGAGGCTATCGATGCTGCCCTTTTCGTTTTCCCAGCGGGCGGTGAGCGCGGAGAGCTTCTCCTTCTCATCGGCCAACTCGGAGCGCAAGCGCACCAGGCGATCCTTCGAGGCAGCGTCCTGCTCTTGGGACAGTGCCATCTCTTCGATCTCCATGCGGCGCACGATGCGCTCCACGCTGTCGATCTCCTCTGGGCGAGAGTCGATCTCCATGCGCAGTCGGGAGGCGGCCTCGTCGACGAGGTCGATGGCCTTATCCGGCAGGAAGCGGCTGGTGATGTAGCGATCCGACAAGGTGGAGGCGGCGACCAGCGCGGAGTCCTGAATGCGGACGCCGTGGTGCACCTCGTAGCGCTCCTTGAGTCCGCGCAGGATGCCCACCGTGTCCTCCACGGTTGGCTCGCCCACGTAGACCTGCTGGAAGCGACGCTCCAGTGCGGCATCCTTTTCGATGTACTTGCGGTACTCGTCCAAGGTGGTGGCACCGACCAAGCGCAGCTCACCTCGGGCCAGCAGCGGCTTGATCATGTTGCCTGCGTCCATGGCAGAATCGCCACCGGCGCCTGCGCCCACAATGGTATGCAGCTCATCGATGAAGGTGATGACCTGCCCTTCGGCCTCCTTGATCTCGTCGAGGACAGCCTTGAGGCGCTCCTCAAACTCGCCTCGATACTTCGCGCCGGCCAGCATGGAACCCAAATCCAGAGAAATGAGCTTCTTGCCACGCAAGGACTCAGGCACGTCGCCAGCCACGATGCGGCGGGCAAGCCCCTCCACGATGGCCGTCTTTCCGACGCCAGGCTCGCCGATAAGAACTGGGTTGTTCTTGGTACGGCGGGACAGTACCTGCACCACGCGACGGATTTCCTGATCACGGCCGATGACCGGATCAATCTTTCCCTCACGTGCACGGGCGGTTAGATCCTGCGAGTACTTCTCGAGAGCCTGGAACTGGCCCTCGGGCTCTTCCGTGGTGACCTTGCGATTACCACGTACGGACTCGAAAGCTCCGCGCACGGCCTCATACGTTGCACCGGCCTGGTGCATCAGCTTGGCGGCATCAGAATCGCCCTTGGCAATGCCCGCGAGCAGAACCTCGGTGGACACGTACGTATCGCCGAGCTCGCTGGCCAGCTCCTGGCTCGCGGTCAGCGCGTTGAGCACATCCCGGTTGAACTGCGGGTTGGCCATATCCGAACCGGTGGCTTGTGGGTAACTAGCAGTAAGATCTCGCGCCTTGCTCAGCAGCTGCGGGACGTTAACCCCGGCGGCTTCCAAGACAGGCTGAGAAATAGAATCCTCTTGCTCCAGCAGGGCTACCAGCAGGTGTGCTGGCCGGATGTCCGGGTTGCCCTTGGCGGAAGCATCTTGCAGTGCGGCCTGAAGGGCAGCCTGCGTATTAGTGGTTGGAGTGAAGCTGTTCATGGTGTGTTCTCCCTCCTGACAGCTCGTGAGTTTTGTGGTGTTGTTCGGTCTTGATTGTGTCTACCCAAACAATACTTGAGTACATCTCACTCAACCACAATATTGTTGAGTCTATTCCGCTCAACTTAAGTATTTACTATGATCTAGGTCACATCTGCGGAAAGGTGGTCGCGTACCGTGGAATACATGTTGTCTCGTCGTCTCTACCGCACACTTTCCCTAGCAATCCCCGCCGTCGCGCTGCTCACCGTGACCGCATGTGGCAGCTCAGAGACTGTCCCCACCAGCACTGAGACTTCCGTAGCCACCTCGACAGCGACCGAGACCGCCACCAGCACCGCAACGAACACTCCGACCAGCGACACCACCTCGGCATCCCCAACCTCAGAGGCCCCAGAATCAGAATCACCACTAGGCACCCCGAAACTCGCCACCGCCCGCAGCATGCCGGTGTCCTCCCCCGACGACCCGGCATCACTGACAGTCACCAACATTCGTGTGGCCGAACATTCTGGCTTCGATCGCCTCGTCTTTGACCTCGAGGGCACAGGCAAGCCCGGCTGGCTCGTACGCTACGTTGGCCAGCCCCTCCAACAAGCCTCCGGCCATCGCGTCAACGTGGACGGCCAGTCCTACCTGGAGGTCAATGTGGAAGGGGTCACCTACAACCTTTCAGACACAGGTCCGCAAGATCTACCTACGGGCGTGCAGGATTCCACCATGCGCCGAGCAGCGGGCATCAATCAGGTCTATTACGCAGGCGCTTTCGAAGCCCGTGGCCAGTATTTTGCCGGTCTCAACCATCCCGCAACTGCCTTTTCAGTGACCTACCTGGAAGCTCCCAAGAGATTGGTCATAGACATCACACACAACCAATAAAGCATGTGCCACAATACGTATTATGTCTCTGTCTGCCGCCTTTGATGCTGCTCGCGCCCACCGCGCTGAGATCATTTTCGGCACCCTGACTGCCCTGATGAGCAGCAGGATCACCCCGTCACCCGTCGATCTGCCCCGCCGCGCAGGCTCCCCCGACCCAGCGCAGGCCACGCACTTCGGGCAGACCATTCCCCAAGACACCGGCTTCTTCATCCGCCTACTCAGCTTCCTTGAAGAGGGCGTGGATGCGCGTGCGGAGTTCAATCACGCCGCCGCCACGTTGTTGTTTACCTTGGGTTATTCTTTCCGACGCCACGGCTTCCGCTCCGAGCACTACGAGCCACTCTCCACTGCCATCGGCGAGACGATCGACCGTTACGTCCGCCCCGGCGATACTGACAACAAAGTCAGCCCAGCCGGAGTGAAGGCACTCAAGGATGTGGCGTATCTGGGGTGCAGCATCATGGCCCAGGGGTGCGCAGAAGCCGAAGACCGGGAAGCTTCGGCGGGGCCCTCTGACCTCATCAATCCCGTCACCGCCCGAGGCAAGATCGTAGAGATCGAGCATCGTAATTCCTCAGTATCTGTGGTGCGCATGCACTTGAGCACTCCCCTTGCCTACGCCGCGGGCGAGCCGCTTCTGGTCCGCACTCCCTACACCCCGCTGCTATGGCGCCCCCTATATTCCGCGATGCCCAGCAACCCAGACGGCATGCTGGAACTACACGTGGTTAAAGACGCTGAATGCGCGGACGCGGGCACTCGGGAATTCTTGGAGGCTGCGGCGAGCCTGGCGTCGGTCGGAGACGAGTGGGTGATCTCCGCACAACCGACCGATGCCCACGGCGCGCCATTGGGGCTCCACAATGACGATCCCACCTGGCAACAGCACGCAGACAAGGACCTGATCATCATCGCGGAAGACGGCGGGCTCGCACCTGCCCGGGCGATGGTGCTGCAACAAGTTTTCGGCAATGGCCTGGGATTTGTGCCTGGCAAGGATTCCACGGCCCCCACGCCCGGCGCGAAACCACGCCGCACCCACCTGGTATGGGGCGCGCACAACCCGGGCCAGCTCTACGAACTCCAAGGTCTACTGGGGCTGGCGCGCGCCTTCGACTGGCTGCGTTTCACTCCCGTGGTGCAGCAATTCGAAGTGCCTGCGGGGACCAACCCCTCTGAGGCCACCGGGCTTCCCCGCGAGGAACGGCAGCACTACACACGCAATTCCCTGCTCACGGAGGGCACGGCACTCGAGGTCACGCTAGAAAGCTCCAAGTACTTGCCCGATCATCAATTCATCGTGGTGGGATCGCAGCAAATGGTGCGCCACGCGATCGAGCAACTAAACACAAAGGCCGGGGTGCCAGAAGAACAGATCCTCGGCATCCCGACCGATTGGGACTACTTGAGCTAGCTAGCGCTCGTCGCCCACGGCCACCACGATGTCCTCGAGCTGGCGCTCGCGCAGGTGACCAGCCAAAACAGGCAAGCTCTTGCGCACCTTGTCTACGTAGTTCGGATCGATATCCACCGTCAACACCTGCGCGGCATAGCCGGTCTCCGCCAGCTTGGCTCCATCTGGGCCGATCACTACGGAGTGACCAATGCCGGTAGGGCCATCTGCGCGGCCGTAGCGATCAGGGGTTCCTGGGCGCGCCTGACTAGCGGCCACGAGGTAGCTGGTGGAATCCAGCGCGCGGGCAGCGGTGAGAGTGCGCCACTGATCAAGCTTGCCAGGACCGTCCGCCCAGCTGGTTGGAACCACGATGACCTTGGCATCCGCGTTGGCCAAGTCAATGAAGTGGTTAGGGAAGCGAATATCGTAGCAGGTCGCAAGACCCACGGTCACGCCTGCGACTTCACAGGTGATGCGGCGAGTGCCGGGCTTGACGGTGTCCGATTCTGAGTATCCGAAGGCATCGTAGGTGTGGATCTTGTCATAGGAGGTCACCAGGTCTGGCCCCGCAACCAAGAGCGTGTTGTACACACGGCGGATCTTGTTTGCTTGGCCTGCGCCCTCCGGCAGCTCTTCGACAATGTCCCCCGAAGGATGGCGGTACACCGTATCGGCAGGGGTGAACATGCCCACAACAGCAGTGATGTTGTGCTTGCGCGCGGTATCCACCACGGCGGTAGCGAAAGGCCCATCGAGAGGCTGCGCGATCTGATCCAAGCGGCCGTTATCGAAGGGGAACATCGCCGCCTCCGGGAAAACCACCAGGTCAGCACGGTTCGCCGCAGCCGCCGCAATGTATTTGCGGATCAGCGCGAGGTTAGTTTCAACGTCCGGCTGGGCGATCATCTGAATCACTGCAATTCGCATGAGCACCAGCCTAGCGCCGATTTCAAGGGGATGTTCGACTACCTGTGAATAACTGGGTTCTTC
This sequence comes from Corynebacterium dentalis, assembly GCF_900232865.1. Lineage (GTDB taxonomy): Bacteria > Actinomycetota > Actinomycetes > Mycobacteriales > Mycobacteriaceae > Corynebacterium > Corynebacterium dentalis. The sequence continues at coordinate 203,673 of NZ_OCTS01000003.1, forward strand.
CACAGGTGCGTGATGGAAGCGTGGCCGAGTTGTCCCGGGCTGTCTTTAGTCTGATCCCGGATCGGTATTAGAGATGGTGTTTGAGATTGGTGGCGGAACATTCGCCATCAGGGGGGTCAGGGTTATGGCTTGGGAAAGTGCCCTCGCGGGCTTGGGACAGATGTGGCTGCTGCCCACGGCAGTGGAGCAGCGGGCCGGGGAGATTAAGGAGGCTGCTTCTGTGGCACGGCAGGCAGCCGAGGAAATTGGGAAAGCTCCTCGATGGACCTTGCCGGGCGAGATGATGATGACGGCGGTCAACCAAGCCTGCGAGGCTTTTACACGCGCCGGTTCCGCCCATGCCACGATGACGAACGCAACGGCAGAACAAATCGGAAGGTACGTCAGCAGCGTGCGGGCGCAGGAAACGTCTGCCTCTCAGTCCATGGCCATGGGGCTGTGCCGATGAATGTCACCGTGTACTCCATCGAGGGCGCCCAAACTAGAGATGCAGCGCATACCGCCGACGTTGTCGCCCGCTCCGGGAAGGTGCTCAGCCAACAGGCTGGGGATGCCAGAGAGCAAGCCGAGTGGTCAGCGAACGAACAGTGGATAGGACCAGCGGCCGATGCCGCCACCCATCGGCTGGATGCCTCGCTGAACCAACTGGACGTCTTGGGAGTCTCTGCGCAGTCCGTCAGCATCGTGGCCGGTGCATATATCCAGATACTTCAGCTGGCACAAGGCGTCGTCAGCGCGGCGCTATCCACAGCCCGTGCGGTATTCATGCCGGTCACGCCTGCGGGACACGTCAGCGCGCACGCCCTCGCGTGGATCCCGGGACTGGGTATGAGTGCCCAGGCCATGGCAGAAACTTTGACCAGAATTCTCACCAGCGCCGTGGCACTGGTTCGCGCGCTGGACTCCGGTTCGGGTGGTGCGGTGAGCGCCTTGGCGTCGGAAACAAACACCATGCCAATGACGCGCAAGCTTCCTCCGGTACCCGCGGGAACCACCGCGGCGATGTCTAGGGAAGCAGCTGACTCGCCACAGGTCACACGGCTGGAAACCGCCTCGGGGCCGGTATTTGTGGTGGGCGATGTGGACGCGGCGGAATCCATCACCACGTTTGTCTCCGGCGTGGGGTCCAGTAGCGAGGGCGCGATGCACAATACCTCACAATGGGCGATACAGGAGGTAGAGCGAGCTCGCGCCGAGGGGAAAAACATTGCAGTGGTGGCATGGCACGGGTATCGCGCTCCGGAGAACCTCGTGGGGGCAATCGGCAGCTCGGCGGCCCACAAGGCTGCACCAGACTTACGAGCGTTTCAGCGAGGGTTGCGGGAGAGAAACCCGGAGGCGAAGTTGAATGTGGTGGGCTACAGCTACGGCTCGGTGGTCGTGGGCACGGCTGCCACGCAGGACGGGCCAGGTTTAGAGGCAGATGACGTAACGTTCGTGGGCAGCCCTGGCGTGGGGGCGCATTCTGCCGACGATCTGCGCCTGAACTCTGAGGAGCCGAATTCTGCAGGACCAGCGCACGTGGAGAGCCACCACGTTCCGGGAGACCTGATCCAGCTGGCCACCGGTCCAGAATTTGGGGCCCACGGCCCGGATCCTTCGTCGCCGGACTTTGGCACAGAAGGAGCACCGGGGTGGTCCGAGTACCGGTGGAAGCGGCTCATGGATCTCTACATTCTGGGGCGCGGGGATACGGACACGCACAGTTCTTATTTGTGGGATCCCGCGCTGGATCTGACCAGCGGCAGGCAATGATTAGTCGGCAAGACGGCGTGTTGTGGTGCGATGATTCAACAAATCGGATTCCATTGACTATGGTTCTTTTGGTGAAGACTTCAAATAATGGGTCTAACCCAACTAATGGCGTTGCAGTTCCCGCATCCAGTGAGCCCGCGCCAGGCACCGCCGAAACTTTGGTTGTCGACGATCCTCGCACCGTGCGCATGGGCACCTTGGTGAGCCTCATCGTGGGCTCCTGCGTGGGCGCGGGCATCTTCGCGCTCCCCCAAAACGTTGCGTCCGTGGCCTCGCCCGGCGCGGCGATGATCGGCTGGGCCATCACCGGCGTGGGCATGCTGTGCATCGCGTTTGTATTCCAAGCACTCGCCACCCGCAAGCCCCACTTGGATTCCGGCGTGTACGCCTATGTACGCGCTGGGCTGGGAGATTTCATTGGCTTCGCCTCCGCCTGGGGCTACTGGCTGGGCACGATCATCGCACAGGTGGGATATGCCACGCTGTTCTTCAGCTCGTTGGGATTCTTTCTTCCCATCTTTGACGGCTCTCGCCCGCTCGTGCAGGCCTTTGCCGCCTCACTGCTGACCTGGGTGATTTTCACTGTGCTCTCCCGCGGCGTGCGCCAGGCCGCGATCCTCAACGTGGTAGCCACGGTCGCCAAGATCTTGCCGATCATCGCCTTCTTGGTCTTGGTGGCTTTCGTGGGCTTCAACCCCGAGGTATTCACCGCAGATTTCTGGGGTCATGCTGCCACCTTCGGCGAGAACCAAGACCAGTCCGCAACGCTGATGGACCAGGTCAAGGGCATGATGCTGTTCACTGTGTGGGCCTTCATCGGCGTGGAGGGGGCCTCCACGTACTCCAAGCGCGCTCGTCACCGTAAGGACATCTCCGTCGCCACTTTCATCGGCTTTGTGGTGGTCTTTGTCCTGCTGATGGCGGTCAGCTTCTTGAGCTTCGGTGTGGTTTCCCGCGAGGAGCTCGCAGCCATGGGAGACAACTCCATGGGATCCGTTCTTCAGGCTGCCGTGGGCGATTGGGGCGCCGGACTGATCAGCATCGGCCTGTGCATCTCCGTGCTGGGTGCCTACGTGTCCTGGCAGATGCTTTGCGCCGAGCCCATCACCTTGATGGCTCAGGACGGACTGCTGCCCAAGATCATCGGCAAGACCAATTCCTTGGGCGCCCCCGTAGTCTCTCAGCTGTGCTCCGCCGTGGTGATCCAGGCGTTCATCGTGGTGTTCTACCTCAACGAGTCCACCTACACCACGATGGTGCAGCTGGCCACCTCGCTCTACCTGCTCCCCTACGTATTCTCGGCGCTCTACCTGCTATTCCTCTCCACGCGCGGAGAAGGCATCGCACACCCGGACGCGGGTCGAAAGTTCGATCTCTCCGGCCCGAAGGTCAGCTCGTCCACCAACACCATCCACTTGGTGCTGGGACTGGTCGCATTCCTGTACTCACTGTGGCTGCTGTACGCCGCAGAGCTGAAGTTCGTCCTGCTGGGCACACTCTTGGTGCTGCCAGGCTTGATCATCTACGTGATCACCCGCGTGCGCGCGGGCGGACGCATCTTCAACCTTTTCGAGTGGATCATCGCCGCACTGATCACCGCCTGCGCGCTCTACACGCTCTACGGCATCCTGACGGGCTCCGTTTCGCTATAGGCAGGCCGCAGCCAGCAGGACACTTAATCCCGCTTGCGCCGCCGCGGTTCCCACATCACCACTGCCGTGGAGCGTGGCACGTGGACGATTTCTCCCCGGTTTCTTCCCGACGCCGAGCTCTCCGCCCGCATCTGCTGCTGAGCCTTTGCCAGCTTCTTGCGTAGCTGCGCGGCCTCGTGCTCCAACTCGGAAATGCGATTTTGCTGCTCGATTATGGTGCGGATACCCGCGAGGTTGACACCTTCCTCGTGCGAAAGCCGTTGGATCTCCTGCAAGTCCTCGATGTCCTTACGAGAGTAACGGCGCCCGCCGCCTTGGGTGCGCTGCGGAGAGACCAGCCCCATCCGGTCATACGTGCGCAAGGTTTGTGCGTGCATACCCGTGATCTCCGCCGCAACGGAGATCACGAAGACCTCGTGCGTGCCTTTGCGGGCTGCATTCTCGCCTTGTTTATCGGAATTCTGGGAATTGCTGTTCATGATGGATCACCTGTCACTTACCTTCCCAGTTTTCCCGCGGATCAAAGCCGCTGCGCTTTTCCTCTTCTGAGTACTTGCGCAGTGCGCTCATCGCGCCTTCGTCGAGGTCCGTGGGCACCTCCACCTTGACGGTCACCAGCAAATCGCCGCTGGCGCCGTTGCGCTTATTCACGCCGCGTCCCCGGACCCGCAGGGTGGTGCCATCAGCGGTGCCTTGCGGGATGCGCACGCGAACTCGGGAGTCCAGCGTCGGCACCGTCACGGCTCCACCGAGGACCAGCTCGGAGAAACTGACCGGCACGGTCAACTTGAGGTCGTCGCCGCTGCGAGTGAAGACCTTGTCCTTCTTCACGTGCACCGTGACCAGCAGATCGCCCGCTGGCTTTCCGCGCTGACCAGCGGCACCTTGCCCGGCCAGCCGCACCTTTTGACCGTCCACAACGCCCGCGGGCACGCGGACGGTGATGGTGCGCGGACGGGTCTGACGGCCTTCGCCGTGGCAGTCTGGGCACGGTTCCTTGATGATGGTTCCTTGCCCGGCGCAGGCCTCGCAGGGGCGCGAGAATCCGAAGGATCCGCGGTTCTCGCTGACCATTCCGCTGCCGTGGCACTGCCCACACGTTTGTGGCGAGGTGCCTTCCTTGGCGCCCGAGCCGTGGCAGGTGGCGCACGGGGCGGGGCTGGTCAGGCGGATGGGGATGGTCACGCCCTTGGTGGCCTCGCGGAACTCCAAGGTGATCTCGGTTTCCACATCCGAGCCGCGATCCCGCACGGTGCTGTGCGTGGCGCCGCGTCCTGCAGACGCGCCCGCTCCAGCGCCTGCGCCGCCGAACATGCCACCGAAGACATCGCCGAGGCCGCCGCCTCCGAAAATGTCGGACATGTCGTACTCGGCACCACCAAACGAGCTGCCGAATCCGGCGCCGGAGCCGCCGAAACCGCCCATGCCGCCCATTCCGGAGCTCCTGCGTGTGCCGGCTCCGCTCATGCCGAAGCCGCCAGAGGCTATGAGCCGCTTAAACTCGTCGTATTCCTTGCGCTGTTCTTTGTCTCCCACCACGGAATACGCTTCCGAGGCAGTCTTAAACCGTGCTTCTGCTGCTGCGTCGCCTGGCTTCTTATCTGGATGATCCTCCCGTGCAATCTTGCGATACGCCTTCTTGATTTCTTCGGCGCTCGCACTGGAGGACACACCCAGGTCGCGGTAGTAGTCCTTATCTACCCACTCCTGTTGTGACATCCTCATTCTCCTTCATAGAATTTGCTGCGGCGTGCGTGCGTTTAGTGGCTGTTCTGCCCAAGTGTTTGCCGTAAAGGCCTTACACGCACTCACTCAATATTCTTGAGTCTACCCCGCTTAACTTTTTTGATCTACTCAACCTAACGCGGCGCTCTACTTATTAATTCCCCAATTCTCCACCTCCTTTTCCCACAGCCTCTCTCATGGCTTTCCCAGCATGTCTTTAGGGCGGTGAGGGCAATGCCTGTCCTGCGGTTCGTTAGGGTGGAGGTATGAGTGCCCGCAGGAACAACTGGTTCAAACGTCTCTTTGGCGATTCCGCCTCAGATTCCTCCAGCGCACGGCCGCAGGGAAGTTCGGATGATTCTTTTTCGACGCCAACCCCGCCCCCTTCCAGCTCTTCCCCCGAGTCTCCGGAGGAGCCAACCCCCACTGAGGCGGAGGTTGAGCCAGTTCCAGCTCGCGCCAGCACGCCTGTGAACGTCAATTCCAGCCCGTACCTGACGGTGTTTGACCCCTCGACGCTGGAAGATGCGGAATTCTACCGTCGCATGCGTGTGACTTTGCAGCCGCTGGAGATCGCCGAAGCATCTGGCGGAACCGCAGACTTCGAGCCCCACGCGCCGGTGCGTCCGTTTAGCGCCGATACGCTGATCCGCCTCACGTTGGACATGCCGCGCGACGGTGCAGAACCCACACCGCCCCAGCCACGGCAGGCAGCAACGGAGCGCGACCGCAAGGTGAGCATGCACGCCACGTTCCCGCTGAACGAACAGACCATGGCGGATCGCGGCCCCGTCGAGGATCTGTACCGTATGGGCTACCGGAATCTGTGGCAGGAGCTCATCGATTCTGACCTGCATGTCAACGAGATCTCGCCGGGCCCTAAGGAAAAGGTATGGGCTTTTGAGGGCACCTCGCCATATATCGGCAGCGCCCCTATCTTCTTGGAGGAGCTGATTGAGAAGTTCCTCCCGCAGATCGATATGGATTCCGGCGTGCTGTTTACCATGCCTTCGACCGGCCAAATGCTGGTGCGTGACGTCACCGCAGGTATGGAACTATTCCACACCATCGGTCTGCTGGCCACGGCGTCCGCGGACGAATACTTCAAGTCCCCGGACAAGATCAGCCCTCGCCTGCACCTGTGGCACGAGGGTCAGATTGAGACAATTTCCGATATCAAGATGCCGGAGCCCGGCGAGCAGCAAACGGAAATTCAGATCAAGCCCACGGCGTATCTGATGGCGCAGATGAATGAGGGGCCTGACGCGCCGGAGGATTGGATGAAGGGCTTTGGCAGCCCCTCGGACGATCCTGATGATCCGGACGACAATGGCCCAGACGGCCCCACTCCCCCGCCGGTGGCGTAAACGCGCTCCATTCCTACACAACAAAGGGCTCCTGCCAGCACATTGCCGGCAGGAGCCCTTCCTGATCTAAACAGCTATTTACTGCTGATCGGTGATAATCACCAGCGCGGTGCGTAGCACCCGGTCACCCAGGCGGTAGCCCTTGCGCAAGACGGTGCCCAGCACCTTGACCTCGCCGGAAGACGTGTCCTGCACGGCCTCGTGGAGATCGGGGTTGAACTCGTCACCTTCATCGCCGAAGGCCTCGACCTTCAGACCACCAAGCACAGCCTGAAGCTTGTCGTAGGTGGACTTCAGCGGGCCGGTCAGATCTCCGTGAGATTCTGCCAACTGAAGATCGTCCATCAGAGGCAGCAGCTTGTCTGCCACATCTGCGCGGGCGTTATCCGCTACTGCCACGCGATCGCGCTCTACGCGGCGTCGGTAGTTGGCGTACTCAGCGGTCACGCGCTTGAGGTCATCAGTGGTTTCCTCCACCTGCTTGCGCAGGCGGTCTTCCTCATCCATTTCCTCAGCGAGTTCCTGCTCGTCAGCAACGGCATCCGCAAAAGCGTCTTCTTCAGCGCCTTCCTCTCCAGAGAGAATGTCCTGAACCTCTTGGTCCACGGCATCAACGTCGGCAGGTTCCGGGTTTACGTCGTTGGCTTCCGTCGCATCCAAGGTTTCCTCATCCGTGGCGGATGGGTCGCCTGGATTGTCAGTCCAGTCAGTCTCAGCCATTACTTCTTGTCATCCTCCTCATCGACAACCTCTGCGTCGACTACGTTAGGGTCCTCGTTTGCCGCACCCTCAGTGTCGCCTGCAGCGGCACCTTCAGCATCTGCTGCAGCTTCCTGCTCGTAGAGGGCCTTGCCGATCTCCTGAGACTCAGCGGAGAGCTTCTCCACTGCATCCTTAATGGCCTCGATGTCATCGCCCTTCAGGGCTTCGTCAACAGCCTTGGCAGCATCCTCGACCTTGTTCTTCTGCTCCTCGGAGATCTTGTCCTCGTTGTCGGTGACGAACTTGCGGGTCTGGTAAGCCATGGTCTCTGCAGAGTTGCGGACTTCTTGCTCCTCGCGGCGCTTCTTGTCCTCGTCTGCATGAGCCTCGGCATCCTTAACCATGCGGTCGATCTCTTCCTGAGACAGTCCGGAGCCATCCTGAATGCGGATGGTGTTCTCCTTGCCCGTTCCCTTGTCCTTGGCGGACACGGAGACGATGCCGTTGGCGTCGATATCGAAGGTGACCTCGATCTGTGGAACTCCGCGTGGGGCTGGAGCGATGTCGCCCAGCTCGAAGGATCCCAGCAGCTTGTTGTGAGCAGCCATCTCGCGCTCACCTTGGAAGACCTGGATCTGCACGGAAGGCTGGTTGTCCTCAGCCGTGGTGAAGGTCTCCGAACGCTTGGTTGGGATGGTGGTGTTGCGTTCGATGAGCTTGGTCATCACGCCGCCCTTGGTCTCAATGCCCAGGGACAGAGGGGTGACGTCCAGCAGCAGCACGTCTTTGACCTCGCCACGCAGCACGCCGGCCTGCAGAGCGGCACCCACGGCAACAACTTCGTCTGGGTTAACGCCCTTGTTTGGCTCCTTGCCGCCGGTCAGGTCCTTGACCATCTCGGAAACTGCAGCCATACGGGTAGAACCGCCCACCAGCACAACGTGGTCGATGTCCTTGACATCTACCTCGGCATCCTTGAGAACCTTCTCGAAAGGAACCTTGGTGCGCTCCAGCAGATCTTCAGTGATGCGCTGAAACTCGGTACGGGTCAGGGTCTCGTCCAAGAACAGTGGGTTCTTGTCTGCATCCACCGTGATATATGGCAGGTTGATGCTTGCTTGCTGGGAGGAAGACAGCTCGATCTTTGCCTTCTCAGCAGCCTCGCGCAGACGCTGCAGAGCCATCTTGTCCTTGGTCAGGTCGATCCCATTAGCGCTCTTGAACTTCTCTACCAGCCAGTCGACGATGCGCTGATCCCAGTCATCGCCACCCAGCTTGTTATCACCAGCGGTAGCGCGAACCTCTACCACGCCGTCGCCGATCTCCAGCAGGGAGACGTCAAAGGTACCGCCACCGAGGTCGAAGACCAGGATGGTCTGCTCCTTATCGCCCTTTTCCAGGCCGTAAGCCAGTGCAGCCGCAGTGGGCTCGTTGACGATGCGCAGCACGTTCAGTCCTGCGATCTGTCCAGCTTCCTTGGTTGCCTGACGCTCAGCGTCGTTGAAGTATGCAGGAACGGTAATCACCGCATCGGTGACGTCCTCGCCCAAGTAAGACTCAGCGTCACGCTTGAGCTTCATCAGCGTGCGAGCGGAGATTTCCTGTGGGGTGTAATCCTTATCGTCGACGTTCTGCGTCCAGTCAGTGCCCATGTGGCGCTTGACGGAGCGGATGGTGCGATCGACGTTGGTGACCGCCTGGTTCTTGGCGGACTGTCCGACGAGAACTTCACCATTCTTAGCGAATGCGACCACGGAAGGGGTGGTGCGTGCTCCCTCGGAGTTGGCGATAACGGTTGCCTCGCCACCTTCCAATACGGAAACCACAGAGTTGGTGGTTCCCAAGTCAATGCCTACTGCGCGTCCCATTTCTTTGTCCTCCTATGTAAGTGAACGGTGTATTTTATTTGAGCCTTTAGTGCCTCAGACTCAAGTACTGACATCCAGTATCCGCAAAATTTTCTTTGCGTCAAACTAACTTGAGTCCGTCCAGCTCAACTAGCTGACATCCTATACAACTCACGGCCACCCAAAGTTGTTCCCGATTCACTCAACTTTTTCCAAAAATTTTTCCCAACCCCTTCCCACCTGCAGCGATATCCTCCAAGAGTTTTCAATTAACCTAGGACCATGAGCTTTTTGGATCGGTTCGCCTCTCTGTTCTCCACAGATTCCTCCGAACCACAGACCACCCTCCCCGCCGAGCCACCCCACGCGCTCCGGCAGCACTTCGCCGTATCTTCCCGCGAAGTCAACGGCTTCGAGGTCTATTCAGTGGCCCCCATGAAATTCGCGGAAACCAGCGCCACGGACATCACCCACTACGATCCACACGCTGATTCCCTCGGCGAACTCCCCGCCGCGGATGCTGCCACCCAAGCCGTGCTGTACTTAATCCCCGGCGGCTTTGCCCAGCCAATCAAGGCACGGAACTGGGATTTCATCGCCCAGATGGCCGAGGCCGGGCTTCGCGTAGAGATCCCCTTGTACGGCCTCATCCCGGATTACAACTGCACTCACGGCTTAGATCTCATCTCTGCCGTCTACGCCCAATTGGTCGAAGATCACGGTCCAGAAAATATCTCCCTCATCGCTGATTCCGCCGGTGGCAGCCTCGCCCTCGGCACGTTTATTGCAGATTCCAGCCTTCCCGCGCCCCGGCAATTCATACTCAACGCACCGTGGGTGGACTTGGATTTGAGCAACCCTGGCGTCGAAAAATATAAGGACGCTGACCCCATCCTCGATCCCACCCAACTACGACCTCAAGGCAACTTGTGGGCCCAGGGCCTCGTGCACGCGGGCATCACGGACCCAGGTCACGCCACCGCGCATCCCACCGTCTCCCCGCTCAACCTCCCGGTGGAAAGGTGGCAGGAAGTCCTGGCCGGCGCAACGGTGGACGTGTGGTGCGGGGACAGGGATCTTTCTTTTCCCGACGCCACCGCGCTCACCGACCGCCTCAACGAAGCCGGAATCTCTGCCACCTTGCATCCCCAAGCGGGTGGAGTGCACATGTTCCACCTCACAAAATCACGCGAGGCCAAAGCAGCGCGCAAGGAGATGATTGCGCTTGTGACCAGCCAAAAATAGATAGTTTCGCAGTCTGAAACTCCGCACCTTTGGACAGGACGGCCGTCCCCAAACTCAGATTCCACGCCTCCCGTGGACTACCATGAGTTGAATTGGGTAATGCCGATTCTGGCCTGCAGGCCAGAGCATTGCCGCTTAGGAAGCTCGCCGTCGAATATGCGTAAGGGAGACCCGCAGATGTCCGCTGGTAACCCCCAATCTCAACCCGGCGAGGAGAAAAAGACCCTGCCGGAAGAAACAAGGAAGCCTGAAGCCACCGTGAGTACCTCCGGTTCAGAAACCGCCACTGAAGAGCAAGAATCTTCCCGTTTTGACCGGTTTATGGACAAAGCCCAAAGCATCATGCCTATCTGGGCATGGGTGGTCTGCGTGGGCATCATCATGGCGATTCTGCTGTCCATCCTGGCCTTCTTCATGATGAAGACCCTGGACGTGGGCCGGGACTCCTTCACCGGAGGAGACACCACGCTGTCTCCTCCGCACCCGGCCGCGACAACGACCGGCAAATGGGACGATGCCCCAGAGATTGGCGGCGGTGACGGCACTGCCGGTTCGGTCTACACGGAGTACTACGTGCCCCCGGCGCCGGCTGAGCCGTCCACCGAGGAGCCCCAAACTTCCGAGCCGAAGCCTTCCAGCTCCAAGCCAAAACCGTCGGATTCCCCCAAGCCTGAGCCCTCTGCCCCGAACGCACCTACTACCTCGGCACCTCCTGCCCCATCCGCTAATCCCAGCCCCTCACCGGAGCCCACGCCCACCTCTGGCGGCGACGCAGGAACCGGAAACGGTGGCGGCAACGACACAGGTAATGCCGGTGGCAACGGTTAGTTGTTCCGTCTCATAATTCGGAAAATCCCTCCCAAGGGTTAGATTCCGCCTCGACCAACTGGCACAATGGGAAGAATGAGTAAACCCCTTCGACCCAGCGAACTGCGCACGCTTGATCAATCGACCAAGCTGCAAAACGTTCTGTACGAAATCCGCGGACCGGTTAATTCCGAGGCGGAACGTATGGAGGCGGATGGCCACCGCATCCTCAAGCTCAACACTGGCAACCCTGCCGTGTTCGGTTTTGAGGCGCCGGATGTGATCATGCGCGACATGATTGCGGCGCTGCCTACAGCGCAGGGTTACTCCACATCGAAGGGCATCATCAGCGCACGTCGCGCGGTATTTTCGCGCTATGAGGTCATCCCAGATTTCCCCACGTTTGACGTGGAAGATGTCTACTTGGGCAACGGCGTATCCGAGCTGATCACGATGACCACCCAGGCGCTGCTCAATGACGGCGACGAAGTGCTCATCCCCTCCCCCGACTACCCACTGTGGACCGCTGCGACATCCCTGGCTGGCGGCAAGCCCGTGCACTACTTGTGCGACGAGGAAGATGATTGGAACCCGTCCATCGAGGACATCCGGGCGAAGGTCACCGAGCGCACCAAGGCAATCGTGGTCATCAACCCGAATAATCCCACGGGCGCGGTCTACTCCCGCGAGGTGTTGCAGAAGATTGTGGACGTGGCTCGGGAACATTCTTTGTTGATCCTGGCCGACGAGATCTACGACAAGATTTTGTATGACGACGCCAAGCACATCAACATCGCCAGCCTCTGCCCAGATCTTCTGTGCATCACCTATAACGGCTTGTCCAAGGCGTATCGCGTGGCCGGCTACCGTGCTGGCTGGATGGTTATCACCGGCCCGAAGCACCACGCGCAGGGCCTGATCGAAGGTATTACCCTGCTGGCCAGCACTCGTTTGTGCCCGAATGTTCCAGCACAGCATGCCATCCAGGTGGCGATCTCCGGCCGACAATCGATCGATGACCTGGTGCTGCCGGGCGGTCGCCTGTTGGAGCAGCGCAACGCCGCGTGGGAGAAGCTCAACGAGATCGACGGTGTGAGCTGCGTGAAGCCTATGGGCGCGCTGTATGCATTCCCGAAGCTGGACCCGAACGTGCATGAGATTCACGACGATGAGAAGTTAATGTTCGATCTCTTGCGTGCAGAAAAAATTCAGATGGTGCAGGGTACCGGATTCAACTGGCCGACCCCGGATCACTTCCGTGTGGTGACCCTACCGTGGGCTCGTGATCTGGAGCGCGCTATCGAGCGTTTGGGCAACTTTTTGTCCAGCTACAAGCAGTAATGCTCGGTCACGAAACATGCCTTTACTAAGGGCAGGTTTCGCAAAACGCACCCGCTCGAGGGTAGACCTCGGGCGGGTTTTGTGTTATTCACCACTATTTGCAGATTGTCGCATAATTTGCGCATTCTTCGCCGAGCTGCAGACGCAGCAGCGGGCACGTTCTCCGGTGATTTCCAGCTGCCACAGCGCTGGAATGACGAAGGCGTTCCCGTCACACACCCGGTGACCACGTTTCGCCGACAGACCACCGAGACCAACGCAAAAGTCAAGGGAGAAGGCGAGCTGGCGAAGTACCTAACCCAGCAGTACGGGTTCTCCTACGTCTACGAGGTGTACTGGAAGCTCAACCAGGTGGACGGCCCCTGTGAGTTGCCTGCGCATTAGCAGGGCAAGTTGGTGTGGGGATTCACCATGCTGGATAGCAACAACCAGAATGGCAAGTGCAGCGAGGATCACTCATGGCAGCCAGAGGACCGGCCGTACACCTCCTCCGTCCCGGAGGCGAAGTACTCCGAGCTGCGCATGGACGATGCACCTGCGTGGTAGGTCACTGAAGTACTAAGCAACGAAGCAGTCCAGCGAGTTTCTCGCTGGACTGCTTCGTTTTTCGTATGCCCTAGCGACACCGTTGGGCTAATTCAATTAACCGCGACCCAGAGCGCGGAACTCCCAACCTGCGGACTTCCATGCCTCGGTATTCAGGCAGTTGCGTCCGTCGATCACGATGGGCTTTCCGTGCACTGGCTCGCCCGCCACGAGGGTACGAGCCCATTCCGGATCCAGCTCCTGGAATTCCTTCCATTCGGTGGCAACCAGTACGATCTCCGCGCCGCGCAGCGCTTCCTCGATGGATTCTGCGTAGTTCAGCGTGGGGAACAAGCGCTGTGCGTTGGTCATAGCTTCTGGGTCGAAGACCGTCACCGCGGCACCACTGAGAGACAGGGATCCGGCCACATTCAGGGCAGGTGAATCGCGGACGTCGTCGCTATTGGGCTTGAAGGCTGCGCCCAGCACGGTGACGTTTCGACCCAACAGGGAGCCGCCCAGTTCCTGGCGTGCTAGTTCGACCATCTTCTCGCGACGCCGCATGTTGATGGCATCTACTTCGCGCAGGAAGGACATTGCTTGGTCTGCGCCCAGCTCGCCGGCGCGCGCCATGAAAGCGCGGATGTCCTTGGGCAAGCAACCTCCGCCGAAGCCCAGGCCAGCGCCGAGGAACTTGCGACCGATGCGTTCATCTAGGCCAATGGCATCTGCCAGCGCCGTGACGTCCGCACCCACGGTCTCGCAGACTTCGCTGACCGCGTTGATGAAACTGATCTTGGTGGCCAGGAAGGCATTCGCGGAGACCTTGACCAGCTCCGCCGTGGGAAGGTCGACGACAAGGAAAGGGGTGTCCTGCTGCAGAGCGTCCGCGTATACCTCGCGGGCTAGTGCTTCCGCGTTGCCGCCTTCATGAAGTCCCAGGACGATACGGTCTGGGCGCAGAGTGTCTTTGACTGCGTGACCTTCACGCAGAAACTCTGGGTTCCAGGCCACCTCGATAGAAGCGCCATCGTTGGTATTTTCGTCTGCCAAGGCCTGCAGCTGTGCTGCGGTTCCTACGGGAACGGTGGACTTTCCCAACACGAGGTGCTCGCCCTCGATCAGCGGCGCCAAGGATTCCACCACAGCGCGGACGTACGTGGTATCCGCGGCATAAGAGCCCTTCTTCTGGGGAGTGCCCACGCCGATGAAGTGCACGTTGGCGAACTGCGCGGCTTCCTCGTAATCCGTGGTGAACCCCAATCGCCCGCTATCTAGGTTTCGCTGCAGCAGCTCTGGAAGGCCGGGTTCGAAGAACGGAACTTTGCCTTCCGTGAGGGACTTGATCTTTGCCTCATCCACGTCCACACCTAGCACGTCGTGCCCCAATTCCGCCATGCAGGCGGCGTGGGTAGCGCCCAGGTATCCCGTGCCAAACACAGTCATACGCATAGGTGTTGATGCTACCGAGCGCAAGTGAATTAACGGTGAAACGAAGGTAAATGATTAGTCATTACTTTGCCTAGCCCACAGGGCCGCTAAGCAAAACCTATTCTCGGCCTAGTTTTCGGCGCTCACTTCATTGTTTTTCAACCAATCCCGTGCGATACGCAAAGAGTTCGCCTTCTCTGGGCCGGAATTGCGCAAGTTCATCTGCTTGAGCTCTTCCGTGGTGAGCTTGTCCTGCACCTTCTGTAAGGTCTCACGCATCTGCTCCGTCATGCTGTCCTCGCGGGACAGCGGCACCACATTCTGCGGGAGAATCAACAGCTTCGGATCCTGCAGCTCCACCAGTTCCACCTCCCGGCCGTTTGGCCCGAGCACCGGCGTGGTGGTGTAAATATCGGCGGTATCCACGGACTTCTCCAACAAAGCCTGGACGGTCAGCGGGCCTCCGCCATCGCTGATAGGCACCAACTGCATGCTCTCCGCTGGAACCCCATACACGGAGGCCAGTCCCGGTGGACCATAGCTGCGGGTCTCGATTTCGGGCGATCCACCGATTTTCAGTGATCCACCATTGCCCGCCACCAGTTTGCGGAGATCTCCCAAGGTTTGTAGGCCATATTGCTCCGCAACTTCTGGCAGCACGCGATAGCTGTCCTTACTCTCGCCGGGTGCCACTGGACCGCTGCTCAGGCCTGCGGGAAGCACCTCGTTCAAAGCGGAGACGGCCTGTTCAGTGTCTGTGCCTGGACCCAGATCCACCTGCGGCGCTCCCGGGGATTCTGCGTAGTACTGCGCCACGTTGCCCACGTATTCCGGAACGATATCGATCTCACCGTTTTCCAAAGCTGCCAGGTAGGCATCGCGCGCACCAATCCCAGGAACCAGTTCTGCGTGGATCCCCTGCTTTTCCAACGCTTGCACGTAGATCTGAGCGATAATTTCGCTTTCCGGGAAATTTGCTGCGCCCACGCGCACTGTGTCCCCGCTGCGCGCTCCACCAAAGACGGTTCCCCCGGCCACAATGGCCACCACCAGGACTGCGCTCAGCACGGCCACCAACAACGGGAGTCCGCGCCGGTCTCCCTGAGCTTCCCCGACACGCGTCGACGACTGCTCCGGCGGATGCGGTGGCAGCATGCGCATCGCCTCCAAAATGATGACCAGCACGATGACCCACACCACGCCCACCAGCATCATGTGGGTATCGCGCTGAGCCAGTCCATCGATCAAATACCTGCCCAAGCCACCCGCACCGATATAGGCGCATAGCGTGGCAGTGGCCACAACCTGGGCTGCTGCGCTGCGAATACCATCGAGAATTTGTGGGAGAGCCAGCGGAATCTCCACCGAGCGGAGAGTCTGCATTTCCGAATGTCCGGTGGCTCGCGCGCCATCAATGACGCTTGGCTTGATCTGCTGCACGCCTGCATAGGAGCCAGCCAGGATCGGAGGAATGGCCAAGATCAGCAGCACGATCATAGATGGCAGCCACGCCCGATCCACCGCCCCGCCCGGCAAGAACAACGCTAGGACAGTCAGCAGACCCAGCGAAGGGATTGCGCGCAATCCGCCGGACATGGCCACGGCAACTGCACGGCCTCGCCCGGTATGCCCGATGAACAGCCCCAACGGCACCGCGATGAGGATCGCCGGAACGAGGCCCAGAAGTGAGAGCCACACGTGCTCCCATATTCGTTGGCCCACGGTGGCATTAAAGAAATCGCTAAGCATGACCGGCCTCCCGCAGAACTCGTTGCCACGGCATCAAAATGTGCCCTAAAACAACCAGAATCGCGTCCATGAGCAGCGCCACCACCACGATCGCCAGCGTTCCCACTATGATTTGCTCCGGGTAACTGCGTAGGAACCCCTGAGTGATCAGATCGCCGAGGCTACTGACACCCACCAGCGCTCCAACGCTGACCATGCTGATGGTGGACGCACTGACCACTCGCATGCCCGCCAGAATGCCTGGCCCTGCCAGCGGCAGCTCGACGTTCCAAATCCGTTGTCCCTCTGAGTAGCCAAGCGCACTCGATGCGCCTACGGCCGCCGATTGTGTTGCCGACGCCGCCGTGAACGATTCCGCGACCACGCGAGTCTGCAGCGCCATCCCGTAGAGAAACAGCGCGCTGATGACGTTGAATGGGCTGAGAATCGGAGAGTCAAAGATCATCGGCAGCAGCAGAAACAGCGCCAAGGAA
This sequence comes from Corynebacterium dentalis, assembly GCF_900232865.1. Lineage (GTDB taxonomy): Bacteria > Actinomycetota > Actinomycetes > Mycobacteriales > Mycobacteriaceae > Corynebacterium > Corynebacterium dentalis. The sequence goes on from NZ_OCTS01000003.1 coordinate 220,292, forward strand.
GGAATGGCGTAGAGGATGCTGGTCAAGCCGATGATGATCGCGCCGCCGTCGAGAAATTTCCGCGACGTATTCTGCGCCGAGAGGCGATAGGCGGCCCAGCCCAACGGCAAGGAAACAAAGAAGGTCAACACGATTGGTGGCAAGGCAAGCCACAGGTGGCTCACCCCCAAATCCAGCACCGTATCCCAATTGGTGGTCAGCCAATTCATGAGCGTTCCAATGGCCCAATAACCGCACCAAACTCATCAACCACCACGTCTTGGCCGTTGACGGTCATGACTCGGTAGGTGGAATCGTCGATGCCAATGAAGCTGCGGACGAAGTCATTGGCTGGCTTGGTGGCGATATCTTCCGGAGGTCCCTGCTGCGCGATGTGCGCGCCTTCCTGTAGCAGCACCACATTGTCTCCCAGGGTGAAGGCCTCGCGGACGTCGTGGGTAACCAGGATGACCGTCTTGTGCAGGCGTTCCTGCAACTCAAGCATCAACTCTTGAAGTTCGCGGCGAACAATCGGGTCCACGGCACCGAAGGGCTCATCCATCAGCAGGATGTTGGGATCGCTTGCCAGCGCTCGAGCCACGCCTGCTCTCTGCTGCTGGCCACCCGACAACTCGTGCGGATAGCGGGCCAGCTGCTCCTCGGTGAGTCCCACCTGGGCTGCAGTGTCCCGTGCGCGCTTTTCTGCTTCCGCCTTGGATACGCCGTTGAGGCGCAGCACCGTGCCGATATTGAATCCCACGGTGCGATGTGGCAACAGACCCGCATCCTGCAATACGTAGCCGATTGAGCGGCGCAGCTGGATCGGTGGTCGATTCGAGACATCTTCATCATCGATGAGCACCATGCCGCTGGTCGGTTGCACCATCCGGTTCACGCAGCGAATGAGTGTGGTCTTGCCACAGCCCGAACTACCGAGGAAGACGGTGGTCTGACCGGTGGGCACTTCAAGACTGAACTGATCCACCGCGCGGCCACTGGCGCCGGGGAATTGAACGCTGACGTTCTGAAAGGTGATCACAATGAGCCCTCAAGGGGTGAGATGGATGGTCCGTGCGCCAAAAGATTGACTGTTCAAGCCTACCCCGAATGGCTCAAAACGTGCCTAGTTCTGAAAATTTAAGTACGCCTTGGATGCGGTGGGACCGCGCTGCCCTTGGTACTTGGATCCCAATGGGCCGGAGCCATAAGGATTAATTGCCGGACTGGTCATCTTGAAGATCGCCAGCTGCCCCACCTTCATGCCGGGGTACAGGGCGATCGGCAAGTTTGCCGCGTTAGACAACTCCAGCGTGATGTGGCCGGTAAAGCCCGGATCGATGAAGCCTGCCGTCGAATGAGTGACCAAACCGAGCCGACCCAGCGAGGACTTCCCCTCCAAACGTCCCGCGAGATCATCCGGGATGGAGAAGTGCTCCAGCGTGGAACCCAGAACAAACTCGCCGGGATGAAGAATGAAAGGCTCGTCACCCTCAACTTCCACCAGGGTGGTCAGCTCTTCCTGCGGAAGCTTGGGATCGATGTGCGTGTACCTGGAGTTATTGAACACGCGAAAAAAGCCGTCCAGGCGCACGTCGATGCTTGAAGGCTGGATCATTGATGCATCGAAGGGATCCAATACGAGGCGCTTAGCCTCGATGGCTGCTGTGAGGTCTCGATCAGATAAAAGCACAACCCTAGGATACCGTGCGCACTACTCTGGCTTCCGGACTATGGGGAATTGGTGCGATCCGATGAGCCATGGGCCCACTTTTGCGCAGCGTTGTAAAAATGCTGCACATTTGGGGGGGGTAAGGATTCTGTTTTTTAGCGAACTCCCCTCGTGATTTGAATCACCACCGAAGGCCTGCCAGATTTTTACAGTCTCAAGAAGGGCTTTAAGGTTCTGCATTCTGTTAAACAATGCAAGGTTCTTTTTTCGGGTTTAAACCTAAGAATTTGTTAAAACTGCAGCCTTCGATAGATTAAGATTACCTCGGCGAGAATCGGCGTTTTCCCTGCATCTCACACAAAACCTCACCTCACATGTGCTGAATTAAGATTCAGGAAGTGTTAATGAAGTTATTAAGAACTGCGGTATAAATGGAGGTGAACTTTAAGTAACAGCATTCTTGCTTCCTTGTTAGCAGAAACTCAGAGAGCATCTCTGGCCCATCAATGCACAACAATCAATTTTTCTTTTTTGGTGCAATATCTGAAATTTAGCTGTATTGTTCCTGTTGTCAGGATGCGAAGAACCTCCCGGAAAGACTGGTTCTAAATAAGTTTCGCATTCTTCGGCTTTCATTCATCTCACCTGAAAGGTTTACCAAGATGCGTAAGCTCCGTAACTCCGCTCTGGCCATCGCCACCGCCACCACCGTCGCACTTGGCGGAATGACCGTCGCTGGTGCTCAGGACGGCGGCGCCCTGCCAAACGAAGAGTCCAACGTCAACCTCTCCGAGACCGGCTCCTCCGCTGGCTCCCTGGGCGATGCCCTGGAATTCGGCGAAGAAGCTGATCCTCGTGCCATCTTCGGCTCCGACAAGTCCGGATTCGGCGACCAGCCGCTCTGGGCTCAGCTGATGTACGGCGTAGGTGTTGCAGGCGTGGCCGCCTCCATCTTCGGCTTGGTCATTGCTCCAGCAGCCAACTTCATCTACGCCAACTTCCTCGCTAAGTAATAGCTTCAGCGGACCACTTTCCACCACGAATAAGAGAAGGAATATTTTCATGAACAACTTCCGCAAGGCTGCACTGGCTCTGGCCACCGCTTCCGCAATCACCCTGTCCGGCACCGCAGTTGCAGGCGCACAGGAGAACACCGAGACCCCTGACTCCTCCGCTGCGCTGTCCTCCTCCGAGAACACCACCGAGGGCTCCACCAACGAGGATTCCGCTACCGGTTCCTCCAACCTCCTGTGGAAGATCGGCAACATCCTAGGCGCTGACCAGGGCGTGTCCGGCGAGGACATCTTCGGCTCCACCCAGACCGAGAACCAGCCAGCATGGGCTCCCATCTTCAAGTGGGGCACCATCGCTGCTGTCACCGGCACCGTCGTTGGCATCGGCATCGGCATCGCCAACGAGCTGAAGAACCGCGGCATCATCGTTTAAGTTCTTACGCTGACTCACCCGCGGCGCTCGCCGCCCGTGAATCAAAAATCTGCCTCCGATCAACACTGATCGGAGGCAGATTTTCTATGGCACCAGCCGCCAGTCAATGCGCGGAAACTACACCAGCGCTACTCGCAGGTCACAATCGGCTGCGGGTCATACACGGTGGTCTGCGTCTCTCGGGACAACTCTTGACCATTCAGATCCCTGATCACGCGCGTATCTGTCGTCGTAAAACCAGGGGCGCCAGAGGACGGCGAACAGTGATCGTCCTTATCCACGGTGCGCTTCTCCGGCTGCGTCGGATTGGTGCGACCACCAGGGATGGATTCCACTTCCACCTGCTTCTTGCCCTTGATCTTCACGGTGACAGAATCGCCACTGACAAAGCTCTCAATCTGCACCGGAACGTCAAAGGGGTTCTTAAACTGCAGGTCGATGGCACCTTCGTACACAGTCGCCTCGCGCCCAGCCGGGTAGCGGCTGATGTAGTAGGAGTGCGGGGTGTGTGCCACGTCGTCCATACCCGCGAAGTAGCTGGCGTTATACAGCGTGGTCGCAAACTGGCTGATGCCACCACCGACGGCCTCGGAAGCGCGACCATCAATGATAATTCCAGACTCCACAAAGCCTTGCGCCGTACCACGCGGGCCGGTGTAACCGTTGAGGCTGAAGGTCTCGCCGGGCAACACGTAGGCGGCGTTGACCATTTCCGCGGTACGGGCAATGTTCACTCCGGAAGGACCGGAGAAGTCACCCGTGGTGAACTCGCCCATCACTTCGTCGAAGGAAGCCTTTTCCGCTTCGTCAGTGGTGAACGTTGCCGGCTTGTCCTCGTAAACCACCTGCCAATTGCGCTTGTCAGTGTTGAGCGCCTTATCGGAAATATCGCCCAGGGTCTCATCCCACTTGATCTGCACGCCGTCCTGGTGAGGAATCACGCTCAACGATCCGCCGGACTGGCTGAAGCTCGCATTGCGGAATTCCTTTTCTGTGGAACCCAGCTGCTCCTGCAAAACCTGCTGGGCTGCCTCGTTATTCCAGCTCGGCTTGAGGCTTTCGGCCAATTCCGGCTTCTTGTTCTCCGGAACGTCCGGAACAAAAGTCAGGATGCGTCCCATATCGGTGGGCTTGATTTCACCCTTGACTTCGTCGCGACCGAAGAAGGTGATGGGCGCCGAGGTGGCGGGGTTGATCACGTCCCGGATCAGTTCGTCCGTATCTTCTGTGGTGATCTTGGCCTCTGTGACTTCGGCTTCACCGGTAACAGTGTGGTTGGTGCTCAACCACTCGCTCAAGACCTTTTCCCGCAGCTCCTCTGCTTCGATGGTCTGTCCAGGCTCATCGTCGGTCACGTCTGGTTTGCCCAGATCATTGACGGCCAGTGCCGCGTTCTTCGGATCTCGAGTCAGATCACGGGAGAGACGATCCATCGCACGATTGAAGGGACCATCGGCCACTGCGGAAATGATGCCCACTTCACGCTCTTCGAACAGGCTGCGCACGCGCTCGATAGGATTCAGCGGCTGCCTGCCCGCCTGATCCACGGTCGCACCCCAGTCCACCTGCAGCCCAGACTGCGAAGGCTGGATGGTGCTGGACATATTGCCGGCATTAACGATGACGGGCTCGCGCACCTCATCGCCCAAGTCGATGCGAAGCCGCTGCTCAGCTTGCTCTTCGGTCATGCCGCCAATGGCTACGCCGCCCACGGTGGTTCCGCGGGGCACGCGACCTTCGGACATGATCAGGTCCACGCCATAGGAGACTCCCGCGATGCCCACGATGGCAACCAGGATCCACGCCCAGATTGGCACCCGGCGGCGTTGTGCGCGCCCGTGCTGTGGTCGCTTCCCGACTTTCACGAAAGCCTCCTGCTTCGCAACCAATTCACATTCAATACGCGTCTTTGCGGTCGATAAACCTGCATTTCTCGTGGATAGTTTAACGCTTGTCCACGTGTGCTGGGAATTTGCGTGGCAAAAAACTTGCGTGTGCCCGGCGAATTTTCACCTGTGAATTAACTCAGATGAGCGCGAATAGTTGCCTCGTGCACGTGCTCGGCGCTGATCTTTCCGTCGACGATCGCTTGCCGAACAGCCGCGACGGTATCGTCCACGCTGATCGCCCCCGCCGCGGTGAGCGCCTGATCTGCCCCGGCTTGCAGCGCCACTACCGCAGCCTCGGGTCCTGGATGCGAATCAGTCACGGCCTTCATGCCGGTGAGGTCATCAGTGAAAATTGGCCCATTAAATGCAGCAGCGGCACCTCCGCGCGCACTAGGGGAATATCCTCCCGCACGAAGCAGCTGGTAAACGGCTGGATTGAGAGACGCCGGAGTCTGAGCGCCTTCGGTCCCCTTGCCGTCGATCCCCGGGGTCTGCATGTGCCCCACCATCGCGGCCATGCCCGGCAGTCGCGACAGTTCTGCAAACGGCACCATGTCCGCCGCTTCCATTTCCTCGCGCGGCGGCGCGGTCACGGTCCCCATGTGAGAATCGCCGGTCGCGTGCCCGTGACCTGGGAAGTGCTTCATTACGGGCGTGATGCCTGCGTCCATCAGCCCCTGCGAGTAAGCCGTCGCGTAGTCAGCCACCACGGTCGGGTCTGCACTAAATGCGCGGGAACCAATGGCGTTATCCTCAATGTTTTCCCCACCTGCCAGGTCCAGTACCGGCGCAAAGTCCATAGTAAAACCGAGGTCACGGAGCTTCTTGCCGTGTTCGAACATGATGCCGCGCACCTGTTCCGGCGTGTGTTCCTGGGCCATCTTTTGTGCCGACGCCAACTCGCCCGTCACATCACTGAGTCGCTGCACCAAGCCGCCTTCTTCATCCACGGAAATGACGAGCTCTCCCCCGGCCCGCTCTTGCAGGGATGCCAGGGAACGGGCTGGATCGCCGTGTCCGTTGAGCATGGAGAAGTCCGTGCCCGTGCCCAAGAAGAGGTGACGCACGCCCAGATCCACGGCGCGTTCGGCTTGGTCATAGTCGGTCACGCCCACCGCCAGCAGGGAACCGGCCAAGTCCTCTGCGGGTATGGCGCGGATGCAGTCCTCCGCAGTGGCGCGCGCTTGTTCCTTACTATCTGCCATCAATCCGCGGCATTCCGCGAGGGTGGGATTGTCCGAAAAGGGTTTATTTTCTTGGCTCTGCGAGGCTGATGATTCAGAGGTGGATACGGTGACACTGCTCTGCGTGGCCTGGGGCTGCTCGGCGGTGGAGGAACATCCGGCCAATGCCAAGACGGAAAGTACAACTAATTTTCGGCGCATACTACTAACCTAGACATTGTTAACAGACAAGGAGAATCATGACCGAGCACACAGAGTCCTCTCAGTATTCCGAGTCGAATGCCTCCGCAGCGCCAGCTTCTGCCGGTGCACAGGCAACAGGAGGCGAGGTGTGTTTGATCGCGTATGACGGTTCTCAGCAGTCTCGCTCCGCGATTGAATACGCCGCCAAGTTCCTCTCCATGGATCGCGCGTACATCCTCACGGTATGGGAACCGATCCATCGACAGGCAGCCCGAGCTGCGGGAATGAGCGGAATGATGCAGCACGATTGGTCACAGGATGGCAGCCATGAGTCCACCGAGGAAGACCCTGCTTATGCGGAGGCGGTGAAGATCTGTAAGGAGGGCGTAGAATTAGCTCGCCAAAATGGCTTTGATACTGAACCTTTCTTGGTAGAATCATCCACAGCTATCTGGAGCGCTATCGTCGATGCTGCTGAAGAATTGCAGGTTGACCTTATTGTTTCCGGAACTAGGGCACTTTCTGGCTGGAAATCAATACTTCAGTCAAGTGTCTCGGATAGCATCATCAAACATGCGGGCTGTCCAGTGTTGATTGTTCCGCCCGGAGTTGGCGAGGATAGTCAGGAATAATTCAGCCCTCGCTTCACCCGCTTAACGCATCACTTAGGAATAGGAATTCGGACATGGCATTTGAGAACGAGCCACAACAACGCCGCTCAGTTGGCCCAGCGATCGCAGCTGCTGTCGTCGGCGTGATCCTCGGTGGCCTTGCCGCCTTCGGTGCGGGTGCCGCTGCCGATGACACCGAGCTCCCCTCTGCTGAAGAAATCGCAGTGAACAGGGATAACGCTTTCTTGGGCTCCGTCCAATACGGCGGCCGTATTGAAGGCTAGGCGAGTAAAGTTACTCGTTTCACCTCTCAGTCTTGGCTAGTTGCGCTGCTTGCGTGGCTAGCTCTCGCTTTTCTCCAAGCCCCCGGTCTCACCGTTGCTGATACCAAGCACGATCTCACAGCAGACCCGTGGGGCTTTTTAGGGCAAGCACTTTCCCCGTGGACGGATGTTTTCCCCCTCGGGCAGTTACAGAATCAGGCGTATGGGTATTTGTTCCCCCATGGCCTGCTTTTTGCGTTACTTTCTTGGGTTCCCGGGTGGATTGTTCAGCGCCTCTGGTGGGGCCTGTTGCTGTTCATCGCCTTCGCCGGAATCATCAAGCTTCTGGAGTGCGCGGGCATCGGTTCCCGCAGCTCGCGAATCATCGCCGCGATCCTCTACGCGCTATCCCCGCGCATCCTCGCCACGCTAGGAGCCATTAGCTCCGAGGCGTGGGTCATGGCCGTGGCCCCCTGGGTTTTAGTACCCGTGGTCTGCGCGATGCGTTCCACTAACCGGGGATACATCCGCCTCATGGCTCTGGCATCCGCCCTGGCCATCTTGGCCTTGGGAGCCGTCAATGCAGTGGCAACAGCCGTTGTGGTGGTCCCCGCTGCTCTGTGGTGGCTCGCTTCCTTTGCCAATCCTGCCGAGCGGAAGACTGCCGCCTACTTCGGCGCGTGGTGGGTTCCCGCGGGCATCGCGGCGAGCTTCTGGTGGGTGGGACCTCTGCTGGTGCTGGGCAGCTACTCCCCACCTTTTACAGATTTCATTGAATCCGCAGGACTGACCACCCGCTGGCTGAACCTGCTGGAGGTCCTGCGCGGAACCACCAGTTGGACACCCTTTTTGTCGCCTGAGCGTGAGGGCGGATTCGCTCAGTCCACCGAGTCCGTGTTTATCGTCGGCACCCTGGTGGTGGCGCTCATCGGCCTGTGGGGCTTGAAGCAACGCAGTCTCCCTTACGCCCGCCGCTGGCTGGTGATCTTCTTCCTCGGCGTGCTGGCGATGACGCTTGCCGTGGATCCTTTCTCGCCTCTCAGTAGCGCTTATCGCAACTTCCTGGACGGCGCCGGCGCCCCGCTGCGCAACCTCCATAAATTCGATCCACTAGTGCGCCTCGCCTTTGTGGCAGGCATCGCTCATAGCCTGCGTTCGCTGACCTGGCCAGGGCTGTCCAAGCAACGATGGGCGCAGTGGCGCAATCCAGAGGCAAATCCCACGGTGGTGCGCTGCATAGCCACCAGCTTGCTCATCGCCATCGTGACTGCCACCGCCTGGTCTGGGCGCATCCCGCCCGCCGATGGCTTCAAAGCCGTACCGGAGTACTGGCAGCAGACGGCCTCCTGGCTCAACGAGAACGCCACCGGAGTGGGCGATACCCAGCATCAGATCTCCCGCACCATGATCCTGCCCAAGGCTCGCTTTGCCCGCCAGACCTGGGGAAATACCCGCGATGAGCCGGCCCAGCCCCTGCTGGAAGTCCCCTGGGTAGTGCGCGATTCCGTGCCCCTGGTTCAGCCAGAGGCCATCCGCGCGTTGGACGGTGTACAGCGCGAGCTCGAATCAGGCGCAGAAATCCGCACGCTCGCGGCCACTTTGTGGAACCAAGGCGTGGGGCAGGTGGTCATCCGTACAGACCTCACCAAGTCCGCGAACACTCCTGGCGCCACAGCTATCCTGCGCACGTTGCACAACTCCCCCGGCTTCGAGGAAGTCGCAACGTTTGGAGAGGGCGAAGGCGGCGATGGCTCCATGCCCGCCATCCAGATCTTCCGCATCACCCCACCACAGATGGACAGTAACGCCGAGGCAACCTCAGCGACCGCGGGGGACCTGCGAGTCATAGACCGTGACAACGCTGAGGTAGTCGCCGCTGGACCAGAGGCCATGCCGCGCCTCGCGGAGGCCGATAGTGCCTTGGGAAGGACGGAAGCACCGAGAACGCGGGTTTTGGCGTCGGACAACACGGAGACCAACGACATTCAAACCGTCACGGACACGCCGGCGCTGCGGGACCACAACTACGGCAACGTCGTGGACGCGGACTCGGAGATCCTGGCCACGGACGATAAATCCAGCCTGCTCAATCCCGTGCGCGACTACCCGGTGGGCGATCTCTACCCCTCCGCCAGCAACGATGGCATCACCCATGTTGAGACCACCGGCGCCATCACGGCGAGCAGCTCAGCGGCTGATCCCACCAACTTCTCCGGCGCGGATACTGCCAGCGGATTGAATGCGGCGGTGGATTCGGACACCTCCACGGCGTGGCGTCCGGCCAACGGCGTGTCCTCGGGACAGTGGATGGAGGTACAGCTTCCCGCGTGGAAGAACCGCCTGCAGGTGGAATTCCAGACCCAAGGTGCCCCGGCGCGCATCCAGGTCACCTCGCTGTATCGCGAGGGTGAGTCCGATCCCCATTCGGAGGCGGATACCGAGGATGCCGTGCGCACCTCCACCACAGTCACCACCACGCCGGATGAGCCGACCGCGGTGAAGATTCCCGTGGGCCAGGCCAATGCGGTGCGCCTGACGATCCTCAGCGCGTTCGGTGACCTGGGAATTTCTGAGGTGACGTTGCGCGACGGGCGTTCCGGCGAGGACATCACACCGCAGCGTCGCATCACCGTCCCGCAGCCGGCCGATGCCAACCCCACGGCCGTCAACCGTTGGGTGTTCGGGCAGGAGATTCCCGAAGGCACGATGCATCGCACCTTCACCGTCCCCGAGCGCGATGCGGGGCTCGGGGTGGGTCAAGACGGCGAGACGCACGTGGTGATTGGCACTCCGAACTGCACGGATGATTCTCGCCCCGTGCCCGCGAAGGTGATTGTCGACGGCGATGAGCACTCGTGTGGGGATACCGTGAGCCTGACCGCTGGCGAGCACTCCGTGAGCACCACGGCCCGGTGGGTTTCTCTCACCGCCGCCGAGCCGCTGCTGGCCGAGGCCGTGCGCAATGCTCCTGCGGCCACGCCACTGCCGGTCAGCGGAGGTTCGGGCGCGGCCCCTTCTGGCGGCGACGCGCAAGTCAATGGCGATGAGTACGAGATCGCCGCTGCCCCGCAGGAGCGAATCATCTTCGCCCCGAGCGATGCCAACCCCGGCCGCATCGGCACTCTGGAATCCGCTGATGGCTCCACCGAGCTGCAGCCGATCACCGTTAACGGGTGGCAGCAGGGGTGGATCGTCCCGGCGGGCGCGTCCGGCACATTCTCCATGTCCTTCGCCGCCACCGGCCTCTACCAGGGTTGGTTGGCCGCGGGGCTAGCCCTAGCCGTGCTGTTGGTGGGCGTTGCGGTCTTTTCTTTCCGACGCCACCGCGGGTTGATTCCGCTCATGCGCACCGAACGTGATGCGTTCTACGCAGCGCAACGCGATGAATCCTCCGGCCCGGGCTCTTTCGGCACGATAGTGCGGTGGACACTGCTGGGGAGCTTCGGTCTGGGCACAGTGATCGCCGCGCGCCACCCGTGGGGCACAAGCAGCTACGCCGGTGACTACTGGCTGGTCACAGTAGCTTTTGCGGTGTCCTTGCTGGCGGTGGTTGTGTCCCACTTTCGCCGCTGATCGCGCCACCACGCGTTGATCCACTGGCGCGCGGGCTCCTCCACCACTGCATAGCTCAGCGCGGCCACGGGCACGGTGAGCACAAAAGTGGCCACGAGTACCAGCGCGGTATAGCCCTGGAACAGACCGATGCCCAGCAGCGGAAAGACCAGCGAGAGCATGGACATGTGCCACAAGAAGATGCTGTAGCTCCAACGGCCCAGCGCTTGCATCCAGGAGCTCTCCAGCCAGCGCGATCGCCCTGACAGGGCATACGGCATGATCAGCGCGGCTGCGAAGAGCGTGCCGTACAGCGTTCGGCGTGCAAACTCTGCGGGTTCCGCGTGCGTGAGCCCCTCCGGACCGTCACTAGCCGCCACCGCCAACATTGCTACGGCAAAGGCCCAAAACAGTGGGCGGCACCGGGCGATGAGCGTCTGCGCCCGCGGGGTGATCCGCCCCTCCAGCTCTGCGGACAAGAAGCCCACGGCAAACCACGCAGCAAAGGCCGGCGGCATGATGTGCGGATTCAGAGCTCCCGGGCCAGGTGCCGAAGCGAAAGCCGGGATGAACGCCCACCCATAGGAAATCAGTGCCAGGCCGATGATGCACAGCACGCGGATCCCCCAGGAGCGTCGGCCGAACAGCACCGCGATCAGCGGCAACACCAGATAAAACGCCATTTCCACGGAGAGCGACCACAGGTGAGTCAAGCCGCCCAGCAGACCGCCCTCCACATAGATCTGCACCAAAAAGACATTGGACAGCATCTGCCACCACTCTGGATTTCCCGCCACCGGGAATAGCAGCAAGACCACGCCCACCGTCACCAGATACGCGGGCATGATGCGGCCCACGCGCTTGACGTAGTAACCGAGCACGGTCCGGCGATTGCTGGCGTCGAAGAGATTCCACGAAAAATCAGCACGGTGCCGCCGCCACAACAAAAACCCAGACAGGGCAAAAAACACGGGGACAAAGAAATCCGTGCGCGCCAACATGCGGTTGATCAGGGAACCGGTGTCCGCTCCGGTTTGGAAAGCCACGTGCGTGACAATGATGCCGCAGCAGGCGATGGCGCGAAGACCCTCGAGGGCGGGCAAGAAAGGGGTGGGTTTGGTGTCCATAGTGATCGGGGCAATCCTAACCGAGGTCACACCAGTAACACGCCGATGGAGAAAAAAATTTCTATTATTCCAACTAATTTCATTTCTTTGGCTAAAGTAAGGACAATCGTGAGCTGCCAATCCGCAGCACGAGACCCGAACGTTTAGCAAGGTCAGGAAATTGTATGAAGAAAATTCTCTCCTATGTGTTGATCGTACTGGGTGCTGCAGCGCTAGTACTGGCCATCGCATTGCCCACCTACGTAGTTCCAAAGGGTAGGGTTCTCCCGCTGAACCTGGTGTCCACCACCGGTACCAATGAGGTGGAATCCAACCTGCTGGACTCGGCAGCGCTCGGCCAGAACAAGCCACTGCCTGAGCACGCCAACAAGCCAGAATGCCGCGGCAAGACCCCTCAGTTCAGCTGCTTCATCGGCACGAGCACTCCACTGAAGTCCCAGCGCTTCACCGTGGGTCAGGAGCCTTCCAACAAGGAGGAGGTGACTCTCGAGGTAGGTACTACACTGTTCCGCACGGACCGCGACGAGCCTCGCAACCTGCTGAACGCAACTATCGAGCGCATCACCCTGGATCGCGAAACTCAGATGCCGGTGGACGAACCCGTCTCCACCATCGATATCCAGCCATCCAACGCTGCTCCGGAGCAGGCGGCTGAGCCAAGCGAGGACTTCACCAGTGCCAACGAGCCATTCGTACGCTCCGGCATCCAGTACCAGTTCCCCATGGGCACGGACCGCAAGTCCTACCCATACTTCGACTACCAGGTGCTGCAGGCCAAGGACATCGACTTCGTGGAAGAAGTTGAGCAGGACGGCGAAAAGGTCTACCACTTCCAGCAGACCGTGGAGCCAACCGAGCTGTACCCTAACGTTCGTCAGATGCTGGAAGCAGACGGCGAGCTCTCCGAAGTTGACAAGAACTCCCTGTCCTCCCTCCGCTTGAAGTTCCCTGCTGAGCAGTGGGGTCTGGAGCGCGACGAGATCCACGAAGGTGCTGCCTCCAAAAAGGAAAGCGAGGACGATGAAGATGCTCTGCCAGACGTGGAGATGTCTCGCTTCTACACCGTGAACCGCGACATCTGGGTCCAGCCGGACACCGGCGTGATCGTCAAGGGTAGCGAGGAAATCTGGCAGTTCTACGCGCAGGATCAGGAAGAAGCAGACGAGATCGCTCAACCAGAAAACCGCGAAGAAGAGATCGCTAACCCTGAACGCACCGCTACCTACTTCCCTGGCAAGTGGGATCAGGCATCCATGGATGCACAGATGGCCAAGGCTAAGGACGGCCTGGATCGCATGCAGACCATGGGCACCGTAGTGCCTTGGATCCTGGCGATCGTCGGCATCATCTTCCTGGTGCTCGGCTTCATCCTGCACCGTCGTTCCTAGTAGTTACTGAGCTTCACCGCTTTACTCCGCGAGACCCCGCTCCCACGCACTCTCGAGCTCAAGACCGCCGTGGTCCTGACCTCCATGACAGCTTTCGCTCGTCAGCCAACGTGGTAGCGGGGTCTCGTATTTGTCTGCCCTGCCATTAGGATGAATCCGTGCCTTTGACCTCGCTGCGTTCAGCCCGCGCCACCAAAGCGGTTCTTCCCCTCTGGGTGCTGTTGGTCTCCGCGGCGACACTGTGGCCGTTCTGGCTGGCCTTCGCCACCCCTAGCTCCGGCTACGCATTCATGGTGCGGGACATGATGATCCCGGCGCGCATGCCCCTGAATGACCTCAACGAGGGCCTCTCCTCCAGCGCTCCCCGCGCCATCCCGCAGGACACCCTCCTGTCCGTATTCCTGCCGCCGCTGTCCACGGTGTGGATTGTGGCCGCCATGGTGTTGTTCTGCGCCATGGCGGGCATGGTCTACACCGCATGGTGGGTCCGCCGCACGGTGGGCGCGAGCCTGCCGGTGCAGATGGTCGCCTCCCTATTGCTAGTGTGGAATCCCTTCACGATCGAGCGCATGCTCCAAGGCCAGTGGAGCATCGTGGTGGCCATGTGGCTACTGCCCGCCATTGCCTATACCAGCACGTTTAAGCAGCGCGGCCCCATGCTGTTCTTCTTAGGCATCGCGGCGTTTACCCCCACCGGATGGATGTTGGGCGGGGTCATCGCGCTGGCGTGCGCCCGCAGCTGGTTGGTCGCGGGCGCGCAGTTGTTCCTCGCTGCGCCCTGGTTGTTAGTCACTGTGTTTAATGGGTCCGACGTCAGTGCCGATTCCTCCTCCGCTGCAGCCTTTGCCGCGCGTGCGGAATCCGGAGTGGGCACGTTGGGTGCGCTGATGGGGTTGGGGGGGATATGGAACTCGGAGGCGGTCCCGGATTCCCGGACTGGCTGGTCCGCGGCCATTGGGGTGTTGCTGTGTGCGCTTATGGTAATGGGCGCATGGGGCGCGCGGGAGATTATTCGGAGGCATAGTGGAGTGCTGGTGGTGGCGGCGTTGGCGATTGTTGTGCCGTTTCTCCTGTCCACGTCCGCCGGGGTCTCAGTGATGGGACTGCTGATGGACAGCATGCCGGGAGCTGGACTGTTGCGGGATTCCCAGAAGTTCGTGGCATTGGCCGTCCCGGGGATGACGCTACTGCTGGCACGCGCGGTGCAAGTGATCGCCGGGTGGCTGAATTCAGGGCGCTGGCTGGTTTCCTCCGCCACGGGCATACTCATTGTGCTCACCGTGCCTGCCTTGCCTGCGGAGATGTCCCCGCTGAAAGCTCAGCGCCTGGCCCCGGAGTGGACACAGATCGTCAACGCAGTATCCCAACCCACGCACTCCTCCACCCTTTTACTGCCGCCGGGCAACTACCGCGTGCAGGATGGACGACCCGTCGTGGACCCCGCCCTCAAGCTGCTCCCAGGCAACCCCATCGATCCAGGTTTCCTTATCGTCGACGACAAACTCGTGGACGGCGACCCTACAGCCATCGCCCTGCTGCAGGACACGATGAACGGCGAGGATCACCTCGCGGAAAACAGCGTGGGTTGGGTCCTCGTGGACCGCGATTCCATCGCAAACGGCACGGACACCAGCGCAATGGATCAGCTGTTGGCTCAGCACCAGGTGGTGGTGAAGTCAGACCGCTACGAGCTCTACCACATCGCGGATGCCACGCCCCACGCCCACGAAAACTCTTCCCTGCCGATCTTCCTCGGCGTGGGACTTTACTGGTTTATTTTTGGCCTCGGCCTGTGCTTGAGCGTGTGGCAGATTGTGCTGTGGCGTCGAAAAGAATTCGCTCCCACGCCTGACCAGTAGCCTCCCAGCTAAACTGCGCAGCTCGTTCCTGCGCTGCTCGGCCCATCTCCACGCGCTGTTCCGGATGATCCATCATCCACTCCACCGCGTTGATGAAACCGCCCTCGCTGCCGGCCAGCAATCCAGTGGTTCCATCCACTACGGAATCCCGCAGGCCAGCTGACGAGCTATATCCCACTGTCGGCACCGCATGCTGCGCGGCCTCCACCACAGCCAGGCCCCAGCCTTCCTTGCGGGAGGGCATCACGTGCAGGTCAGCGTGCTCCAAGATCCGGTGCTTCATCTCCTCGGACACGTGTCCATGGAAGCGAACCAAGCCCTCCATGCCCAGCTCGCGGGCGTATTCGCGCAGATTCTTTGCCCACCAGCCATCGCCGATAATGTCCAAGCGGATGTTCGGGTGACGGTTGCGCAAACCCGCCACAGCGTTCATGGCGTGCTCCAGCTGCTTGTGTGGCACCAGGCGGGACAGGGTCACGAGGTGGACGGTGTCTTTGTTGGCGTCGGGCAAAAAAGGAACATGGGGAACGGGATCCACTCCGTTGCGCACAATATCCAACTGGCCAGCAGGAACGCCCAGTTCAACGAGTTCGTCGGCGGACGGCGCGCTCACCGTGACCCAGCGGGACGCGCGGTGTACCCACGGGGAGATTCGCGACTCGATGAACCAGCCCAAGCGGGACAGGAATGGCCCAGCCACAGACCACTGCTCGCGGTGGCAATGATGGGTCAGCACCACCGTGGGCGCGGCCGCGAAGATCGAGGCGAAAAACGGCACCCCGTTCTGCGTGTCCACCACCACATCTGCATCGCGGAAATCCTTCAGCGGGCCGATGCCGAAACGCGCGCCGAGCAGTGCCAGCCAGGCGCGAGGGTACACCGTCAGGTTGCCGCCACCGCGGGAAAACAGCACGGTGGGGCCATTGGGCTGGCCCTTCATCTCCCACCGCTGCGCCCCCGGGTACATCGCGGTACGAAAGACCACTTCATGGCCCTGATCAGCCAGGTACTGCGCCACGCGCTCGAGGTACGTCTCGCTGCCTCCACCCTCGGGGTGATCGGTGTCTCGCCAGCAAAGAAGTACTACTTTCATGATGTGTAGTACCTTACCGCTAAACCGACGTTGCGCTGGAGGATTGCCCACAATGAGAAAAAACTTGCCGGAATGGTTGACCCCCACGGCACTGCGCACCTGGAGAAAGCGCGCCACCCTCACGCGCGCGCTGGGCTTGCTGGGCGCCTTCCGCTTCGAGCAGACAGCCCCGGGCAAGTTCTACGGACTGCTGGCGCGCGACACAGTCGAGCTGATCTCCGCACTGTGGCAAGGTGCCGATCCCGCTGGTCATGCCACCCTGCGGGGAACCCGGATCCTCGACGTGGGCGGTGGACCGGGGTACTTCGGGGTGGCATTTTCCGACGCTGGGGCGGAATACATCACCTGCGAACCCGACGTGGGAGAAATGTCTGCCGCGGGTATCCAACTGCAATCCTCCGTCCGGGGGTCCGGCCTGGATCTGCCTTTTCGATCCAACTCCTTCGATGTCACCTATAGCTCCAATGTGTCCGAGCATGTTCCGGACCCGTGGCGCATGGCGGACGAGATGCTGCGGGTGACCAAGCCCGGCGGCGTAGTGATTTACAGCTACACCGTGTGGCTGGGCCCATTCGGCGGCCACGAGACTGGGTTGTGGCAGCACTACGTGGGCGGTGAATTTGCGGCTCGGCGCTATAAGAAGAAGCACGGAAAGGAGCCGAAGAACCGGTGGGGCGAGAGCCTGTTCGACGTGGGCTGCGGCGAGGGGCTGCGCTACGCGGAGGACGTCACGGCCGGGAAGCGGGCTGCGGCGGACGATGTGGAACTACTGGCCGCGTTCCCGCGCTATCACCCGTGGTGGGCGTGGTGGATGGTTCACGTTCCGGGGTTGCGGGAGTTTGCTGTTTCTAACTTGGTTCTAGTGTTCCGCAAGAACTAGTGCGCGTTACCGTGGGCACCCGACGCCCGAAGGCGACACGTGGGGGTACGTAAGCTGATTAAGATACAACTATTTTCAGCATTGTTCGGTACAGTGATCCATGACACAAGGATGCCCGTGCAAGGGTGTGAGACACGCTGAGATGCCCGAAGTGGCGTCAATAAGAAACGTCGATACACAAAGACGGACCTCAACCACCCAAACACAGGCTCCCAACCTCCGACGATTGGAACCTAAGGAACGTCATGACCAGTAACACTGGCGCCCCAGAGGCCTTCATCTACGACGCAGTGCGCACCCCACGTGGCAAGGGCAAGCCAGGCGGCTCCCTCCACACGGTAAAGCCAGTCGACCTGCTCAGTGGACTGATCGAAGCGCTCATCGAGCGCAACCCAGGCATTGATCCCACCCGCATCAGCGATATCATCGCTGGCTGTGTAACCCCCGTCGGCGACCAGGGCATGGATATCGCCCGCACCGCCGCCCTCAACGCTGGCCTTCCGTACTCGGCCACCGGCCTGCAGATCAACCGCTACTGTGCATCCGGTCTGACCGCCGTGAACCTCGCGGCGCAGAAAATCCGCTCCGGTTGGGATGACATGGTCTTCGCCGGCGGCGTGGAGTCCATGTCCCGCGTGCCAATGGGATCTGACGGTGGCGCACTGGCACTCGACCCAGCTTCCAACTTCTACAACGATTTCATCCCGCAGGGCATCTCCGCAGACATCATCGCCACGCTGGATGGCAAGACCCGCGATGACCTGGACGCCTACGCCGCACGTTCCCACGAGCGCGCCGCTCAGGCATGGCAGGAAGGTCGCTTCGACCGCACCGTGGTTCCCGTAAAGGACATCAACGGCGTGACCCTGCTGGACCGCGACGAGACCGTCCGCCCTGGCACCACAGTCGAATCCCTGTCCGGCCTACGCCCCGCCTTCGCCACCATCGGCGAGCAGGGTGGCTTCGACGCAGTCGGCCAGACCAAGTACCCACAGATCGAGCAGATCGACCACCTGCACCACGCTGGTAACTCCTCCGGCATCGTCGACGGCGCAGCCCTGCTGGCCATCGGCTCCGAAAAGGCTGGCCAGGACTTCGGCCTCGAGCCTCGCGCTCGCGTGGTCTCCGTTGCCACCTACGGCGTGGAACCCACCATTATGCTCACCGCTCCAGCCCCAGCCTCTCGCGCCGCACTGGCCAAGGCCGGATTGAAGCCAGAAGACATCGATGTCTGGGAGATCAACGAGGCATTCTCCTCCGTGGTTCTGCGCGCACAGCGCGAGCTGAACATCCCCGACGAGAAGCTGAACATTTCCGGCGGCGCCATCGCCATGGGCCACCCACTTGGCGCTACCGGCGCGATCATCACCAGCACCGCCGTGGATGAGCTGCACCGCACCGGCGGCCGCTACGCCCTGATCACCCTCTGCGTCGCAGCCGGCATGGGCGTGGCCACCATCATCGAGCGCGTCTAAGCGCACACTCCCCTTTTCTTTCGAGACAAGCACGAAACATCACAGGAGAAACAATGAGCGAGAACATGTTCAAGTGGGAGATTGACGGAGACGGCATCCTCACCCTGACCATGGATGACCCCAACCAGCCGGTCAACACGATGAACCAGACGTTCTTCCAGGACTTCCCGGAAATCGTGGACAAGGCCAAGGCTGGAGTGGAGTCCGGAGAGATCAAGGGCATCATCCTGACCTCTGCCAAGTCCACCTTCTTTGCTGGCGGCGACATCAAGAACATGATCAAGTCCACCCCAGCGGACGCCGAAGAGCTCACCAAGCAGCTCAATGACAGCAAGGCCACCATGCGCGCGCTGGAGACCATCGGCGTGCCTGTCGTGGCAGCGATCAACGGCGCTGCCCTGGGCGGCGGCTTGGAGATCGCCCTGGCGACCCACCACCGCATCGCCTCCGATGCCAGGGGCATCAAGATCGGCCTGCCAGAGGTCACCCTCGGCCTGCTACCAGGTGGCGGCGGCGTGACCCGCGTGGTTCGCATGCTCGGCCTGCAGGAAGCCCTGATGAAGGTCCTGACCACCGGCCGCCAGTTCGGTGCTGCCGATGCGCAGAAGACCGGTCTTATCGACGACGTGGTCTCCGCAGACGGGCTGCTGGATGCAGCCAAGAAGTGGATCCAGGAAAACCCAGAAGCTGCACAGCCATGGGACGTCAAGGGATACAAGATCCCCGGTGGTACCCCTACCACTCCAGCGCTGGCAGCCATTCTGCCCAGCTTCCCAGCCACCATCACCAAGCAGATCAAGGGCGCTCCCATGCCAGCGCCAAAGGCCATCCTCAAGGCTGCTGTGGAAGGTGCCCAGCTGAAGAACATCGAGGAAGCCACCGCGGTGGAGACTCGTTACTTCGTGGACCTGATCACCGGCTCCACCTCCAAGAACATGATGCAGGCATTCTTCTTTGACCTGCAGTACTGCAACGGTGGAGGCTCCCGTCCGAAGGACGTGGAAAAGAAGCAGTTCAAGAAGCTGGGCATGGTGGGCGCCGGCATGATGGGCGCTGCCATTGCTTATGTGGCGGCAAAGTCCGGCATGGAGGTTGTCCTCAAGGACATCAAGCAGGAAGCTGCTGACAAGGGCAAGGATTACTCCGTCAAGCTGGAGGAAAAGGCCTTGTCCCGTGGCAAGACCACCGAAGAGAAGTCCAAGGCTCTGCTGGATCGCATCAAGCCTTCCACCGACTACTCTGACCTGTCCGATTGCGACATCGTCATCGAGGCTGTCTTCGAGAACACCGAGCTCAAGCACAAGGTCTGGGCGGAGATCGAGGCTGCTGTTCCTAGCGATTGCGTGCTGGGCTCCAACACCTCCACCCTGCCGATCACCGAGCTGGCCGAGGGCGTTTCCCGCCCGAAGGAGTTCATCGGTATCCACTTCTTCTCCCCTGTGGACAAGATGCCTCTGGTGGAGATCATCCGCGGCGAGCAGACCAACGATGAGACCCTGGCAGCTGCTTTGGACTTCACTAAGCAGATCCGCAAGACCCCGATTGTGGTCAACGATTCCCGCGGTTTCTACACCTCCCGCGTGATTGGCTTCTTCCTCAACGAGGCTATGCGCATGCTGGCCGAGGGCGTGGATCCTGCCGTGATCGAGGCTGCTGGCCGCCAGGCTGGCTACCCTGCTCCTCCACTGCAGCTGCAGGACGAGCTGAACCTGAAGCTGGCCCGCAAGATCGGTGCGGAGACCAAGGCTGCTCAGGAAGCTGCTGGCGAGACCGTCGACGATGGTGGAGTGACCGCGATCGTGGACAAGATGCTGGACGAGTACGACCGCCCAGGCAAGCTCGAGGGCAAGGGCTTCTACGAGTACAACGAGGACGGCCGCCGTGCAGGTCTGTGGCGCGGTCTGTGGGACAAGTTGGGTGCGGGTTCCGTTTCTGTTCCCGACGCCGAGACTGCCGTATCCGGCACCGGCCTAGAGACCGCACACGGCGACGGCCCAGTGCTGATCGACCTGATCGAGCGCATGCTGTTCTCCGAGGCTCTGGAAACCCAGAAGGTTGTCGACGAAGGCGTTCTGATGTCCGATGCGGATGCCAACATCGGCTCCATCATGGGCATTGGTTTCCCAGCGTGGACCGGCGGTACCCGCCAGTACATCAAGAACTACGACCGCCCTGCCGAGGCTGCGCTGCCTGAGGGCAAGGTTGCAGTGGCCGATGGTGGCGATTACCCAACCACCGGCATCGAGGGCTTCGTGGCTCGCGCCGAGGAGCTGGCAGCCAAGTACGGCGAGCGCTTCAACCCTCCTGCTTCCCTGAAGAACTAGGTCCCGCACACTCTCTTCTCCTCTTAACCAGAGGATACGGGGGTGGCAGGCCACTCTCAGGAACCAGAATTCCCCACCAGCACGTCTGAATATTTTCAGATTGTTGCCGGTGGGGTTTTCTCAGCTTTCAGGGGTGAATTCTCAGTAACGCTCGGAGAGAAATGCGCCCTGAACAGTGCTTATGACCCATCTATGATCACACCACGCAAGCCTCACAAGGGCATGTCCCGCATGGCATCCGCCATGATCTTGGCAACCTCACTCGGCCTCAGCACCTTCGGAACCGCTGCCGCGCAGACGGACACTCCGGCCGACAACCCAACCCAGGCAGATTCTTCAGCTTCGTCCGGATCCCTGTCCGGCTCCGCAGCAGACGGCTCGGCCGAAGGATCCATCGGATCGCTGGATGGCACGAGGGCGGCGTCGAAGGTCATGAACGATCCCACCTGCCACCCCGCACCAGAACACCCACGTCCCGTGGTGTTCCTCCACGGCACCATCGAAAACATCGGAGCTTTAGTGGCTCTAGACAAGCAGCTCAAGGCGGAAGGCTATTGCACCTGGGGCGAGACCTGCGGCAAGGGCGGAGGCAGTGCCCAGGGCATGGTGCCGTTCCTTGGTGAAGTGACGGACATCAACGCTAGCGCCGAGGGCGAATCGGAGTTCAGCCAGCAGGTGCTGGACACCACCGGCGCTGACCAAGTGGGAGCTGGAACGCCCATCTGGCGAGACCACCCCATCCCCCGGCACTGTCTGCCACTAACCGCACAACTTCCGCACAGATCCCCCGCTCGGACCCTCTGGTTACTTTTCGAAAAGCATGTTGCCCTAATATGGGGGCTACTGCCGTGAACGCGAATTAAGTAGACAGAGGGTTTTAAGTTTGTTCGACAATATCGTCAACTGGGTTGTACATCTGATGGAGTTGCTCGGAGCCCCGGGAGTGGGCCTAGCCATC
The DNA here is from genome assembly GCF_900232865.1 of Corynebacterium dentalis. Taxonomy (GTDB): domain Bacteria; phylum Actinomycetota; class Actinomycetes; order Mycobacteriales; family Mycobacteriaceae; genus Corynebacterium; species Corynebacterium dentalis. Next base: position 242,172 of record NZ_OCTS01000003.1, read on the forward strand.
TTCCTGGAGACGGTGTTTCCTCCCATCCCCTCTGAGCTAGTCCTACCGCTGGCTGGCTTCACCTCAACCCAAGGTGATCTCAATGCCATTGCAGCCTTTATTTGGGCCACCGTTGGTTCGGTTGTCGGCGCTTTGATCCTCTACTGGCTGGGCGCGGCCGTGGGCGCCCACAGGTTGCGAGCCATCGCGGAAAAAATGCCCCTCACCGAGGGCGAAGATGTGGACAAGGCGATCCTCTGGTTCGACAAGTTCGGTTCTTTTTCCGTATTCACCGGACGTCTGATCCCCGGCGTACGCAGTTTGATTTCCATTCCCGCGGGTGTGGATCGGATGCCGATGGGCAAATTCCTACTGTGGACCACAGCGGGTTCCGCGCTATGGAACGCACTGCTGATTTGGTTGGGCGTGAGCCTGGGCGCCAACTGGCACCAGGTCACGGATTTCATGGATCAGTATTCCACTGTGATTTATGTGGTTCTGATTCTTATCATCGTGGTCGCCGTGTTCTTCTTGGTTCGCCGTTCTTATAAACGACGTCACGAGTCCCCCGAACAGCGCGCAGAGCGCGAGCAACGCGCCCGCGAAACCTACGAGGCGTACGCCAAGATGGAACGTAAGCACCAGAAGAACCAGACTGAAGAAGGCTAGGGCCTAAAACCACTAGCCCTTCTTCACCGAGATAGTCCAGCCAGCATCCCCCGTGGCCTCGAAGTTCGTGACTTCATGACCATCTACAGCGGCCCATCGAGGGATGGCATCTGTGGCCTGGGTGCAATCGAAATCGATGACCAGCTCCTCGCCGGAGTCCAAATGCCTCATCGCATCCTTGGCCTCGATCAGCGGAAATGGGCACACCGCGCCGAGCGTATCGAGGGCGTAGCGACCCGGTTCGATAACACGTAGACCGGAGGCGAGTGTGGCGTCGGACGAAGAAGAATTAACAGCAACCACAGGACCCTGCGCGGTAAGAACACCGGAACCACCGTCGAGGATGCCCTGCGGAGCGCGGGAGAAATCAACCGTGACCTTGCTGCTTCCACGTGGATCGGCATCATCAAGCTCAGGCTCAGAGCCCGCCACCGCAAACTCTGCTGGCTTGAGCCACAACTTGGCACCCAGCCACACACCAACAGCAATGAATGCGAGCGCAACCCAGCCCTGGTAGCCAAACAGCGAAGTTTGCACCATTCCGTTGCCCACGGTGCAGCCACCGGCCAGGGAAGCGCCCACACCCATCATCAGACCGCCGAAGACGGAGCGCACGGACTGAGTGGCATCCGGCACGCGCACGCGGAACTCGCCGGAAACCTTTGCTGCCACGAAGGAGCCCGCCAGCAGGCCGAGCACCAACAACGTGCCCCAATTCAAGCGCTCGCTGTCACCGGAGACGAGGAAGCGCAATGTATCCGAGGTAGGAGTGGTGATGCCCAAGCCACTGTCACGACCAGTGGCGGCGGACAACGGCCAGGCGATAACGCCCAGCAGGCCCACGATCAGCGCGGTGGAGTAGAAGTGCCACGGCTTTTCGGCCAACAGGTGTGCAAGACCCTGCTTCTTCGGCGCGAGCTGGGCCATTTGTGGACGAGCCTTTTCCTGCTTGAGGAAGTACGCGGTCAAGCCTGCGACCAGCGCCGCAAATGGGATGGCGAGCCACCACACCGAAATGCCCAGGCTTGCTTGCACCGAGGTCGCCTCAAAACTCCAAGACTTCATTGCGTCGGAGAATCCGGTGAGCACTCCGGACTTCATAGCTGCTGCGGACACGCCGTACATGAACAGGGCGATCCAGCTACCCACCAAGCCTTCACCGGAGCGGTACCACGTACCCGATGCGCAACCGCCCGCCAGGATGATGCCCATGCCAAAAATCACACCGCCGATCACCACGGCCAGCGGCGCAAACGTATCTGCTTGCGCATCGATGACACCGGCACTACTCAGAACCGCCAAGCCCACCGCATGCACGGCGATGACGATGAGCAGGGCATTGAAGCCACGCCAAGTTTTTTGGGTAAAGATGTCTCGGATCATGCCGGTGACGCAGAAGCGTCCACGCTGCATGACGAAGCCTAGGACTGCGCCGAGCGCAAGGCCGGTGAGAAGCATGGGGAGTCCTTCGTGGATGTTTCGGGGGTCTCTTTCCTGCAGACTCTTATCAACGTCGCAGGAGTGCCACCCTATTCCAGACATACCGATCTGTCTAGTTCCTGCCCGCAGGTACCCACCGCCACGCCAACTGCCCACACACAGCACAAAGCCGGTGCGGATCACCCGAAGGCGATCCACACCGACTTGAGAAAGAAAACCAGCTGTTACTGAGTTACTTCCGCAATGCGCTTCTTCAGAGCCTCGAACTCATCCCAGACCTCGGATGGAACCTTTGGACCCATGAACTTCAGCCACTCTTCGTTATCCGCGAGGTCACGCTCCCACTCTTCTGGGTTCACGGACAGAGCCTCGCGAATGTCCTCTTCGGTCTCAGTGAGGCCGTCGGTGTCCAAATCCTCGAAGCAGGCGGTGTTGCCCACCACGGTCTCGTTGGCATCCACCTTGCCCTCGATGCGGTCGATGACCCACTTGAGCACGCGAGAGTTCTCGCCGAATCCTGGCCACAGGAAGCGGCCGTCTTCGCCACGGCGGAACCAGTTGACCAAGAAGACCTCCGGCATTTTGTCGCCGCCCTTCTTGCCCATGTTGATCCAGTGCTGCAGGTAATCGCCCACGTTGTAACCGATGAACGGCAGCATGGCCATTGGATCGTGGCGCAGGGAGCCCACAGCAGCTTCAGCAGCTGCAGCGGTCTGACCGGAAGCCAGGGTGGCACCGATGAAGGTGGCGTGGTTCCAGTCGCGAGCCTGGGTCACCAGTGGCACGGTGTCCGGACGGCGTCCGCCGAACAGGATCGCATCCACAGGAACACCCTTGGGATCGTTGAACTCTTCCGCTGCGGTTGGGCACTGCGCGATAGGCACGCAGTAGCGGGAGTTCGGGTGCGCAGCATTCTCGCCGGAATCCGGGGTCCACTCGTTGCCCAACCAGTCGATGAGGTGATCTGGGCGGTTCTCCAGGCCTTCCCACCACACGCTGCCTTCGTCGGTCTCGCCAACGTTGGTGTACAGGGTGTTTCCTGGCTCCACGGTCTTCATTGCAACCGGGTTGGAGGAGTAGTTGGTGCCTGGAGCCACGCCGAAGAAACCGTTTTCTGGGTTCACGGCGTACAGGCGGCCGTCCTCGCCGAAGCGCAGCCACGCGATGTCATCGCCCACAACCTCGGCGGTCCAACCCTCAATGGTGGGCTGGATCATCGCGAGGTTGGTCTTGCCACACGCAGAGGGGAAAGCAGCACAGATGTAGTAGGCCTTGCCCTCTGGGGAGACCAGCTTCAGGATGAGCATGTGCTCAGCCATCCATCCCTCGTCACGAGCCATGGCGGAAGCGATACGCAGGGCGTAGCACTTCTTCGCCAGGATGGCGTTACCGCCGTAGCCGGAGCCGTAAGACCAAATCTCGCGATCCTCAGGGAAGTGAGTGATGTACTTGGTCTCGTTGCATGGCCAAGGAACGTCCTGCTCGCCCTCGTCCAGAGGTGCGCCCACGGAGTGCCAGCCCTTGACGTAGCCGCCGTTTTCGCCGATCTTGTCCAGGGCTTCCTTGCCCATGCGGGTCATGATGCGCATGGACATCACCACGTATGGGGAATCGGTGATCTCCACGCCCAGCTTGGGATCCTCATCGGTGATGGGTCCCATGCAGAAAGGCACGACGTACATGGTGCGGCCACGCATAGAACCGGCGAAGTGCTCACGCATTTCTTCACGCATCTTCTCTGGCTCTACCCAGTTGTTGGTAGGGCCAGCATCTTCTTCATTCTTGGAGCAGATGAAGGTGCGGGATTCCACGCGCGCCACGTCGGCTGGGTTCGAACGACCGAGGTAAGAGTTTGGCTGCTTTTCTTCGTTCAGCTTCACCAAGGTGCCGCCTTCGACTAGCTCCTCCGCGAGCCGGTTCCACTCTTCGTCAGAACCGTCACAGAAACGCACAGCGTCCGGTTGGAAAAGCTCAACGCTCTTCTCGATCCACTCCAGCATTTCCTTGTGGTTGGTTGGCGCTTCGCCCACGAGCCCACGGATGGTCATTGAATCTCTCCCTCGGGTTGGATGCTGCTTCTCACACCCAGATTATCTATATAAGGCGCACAAGAAATAACTTTGTGAGCCCATACACTGTGGCATTCCCTAACAGCCTAGCCCCATTCCCCCCGTTCAACACATATCCACCTCTCCTCGTGCCATGTTTCGGCACGAGTCGTGGCATTTTCGGGGGGATTTGCTAGCGCGTGTTGGGCGGGATCGTTCCACCGCCATGCGGACCACTGCCCGTCAAAAGTCACATGTGAGACGTAGTCAATGCGCCCGTCACCGTCGGTATCCGCGAGAATGCTCATGCCCTCTTCATCGGTAAAGGTGGCGGATTCCTCGTCTTCCATCGCGGGCACGCGGTAGTCCGTGCCGTGCACGTCCATGACGAGCCCGTGCTCACCCCCGGGCTGTCCGGAGTGCGGTTCGAGGGGAAGTTGCGGGGCCAAGGGGTTGGCGTCGAAATCAAAGAACATCACCGACCACCCACTGCATCGGCCACGCGAGGAATCTGCACGCGAGCGAGCACGTCCGCAGTCAGGGCATTCCACGCCTCCTTGAGCGCGACCGCTCGCTGCGCCGCCCGCGCCTTGCGCTCCGCAGCCTGCACCATCCACACGCGAGCCACCGCGCCGAACAGCGCCAGAACCACGCCAGCCAACACACCCCACAGCGGTTGCCCCAGCGCACGCCCGATGGCAAAGCCCAGCGCCAGTCCACCAATCAGGCCCGCTACCAGCGCAATGATCTGCTGCACGCGCGCCTCCCGGCCTGCATCCAACTCGCGCGATTCCGGCTCCGTGAACGTGGGGCACGCAACTCCCTGCCGCAGCAGCGCCACCCGCAGATGTTGCGTGTAGGTGCGGTGAGCAGCGGCGGAATCGGCGAGCTGTGGGTCTTGAATGATTTCTGACGCCACCCTGTTCATCTCCAACTTCACCGCCACGCGCACCCGCTCTGACCTCTCCAGGTCCGCCCGGCGCGCATCGGCCAGCCAGCGCTGAGAATTCAAGACGATGGTGTCCACGGCTTCCTGCACGTCCGCGACGGTGGCGCAGTGATACACGCCTGGCTGCTCCTGCCAGGCCCGTCCCTCCGGCTCCGCGGAGCGAGAGCGCGGCGGCCGGTAAAGCATCACCGCGCCCATGGCCTGGGACACGGCATCCACCACCTTTTGGTCCTCCGGGGTCCACGCCCCCACCACGGCAACTACCCCGTTTAAATCGTCCTGCGGACCAGCCCCGACCACGGCTCGGCACCGCGTCAGTTGGCTGGCCACGGCATGCACCGTGCGTTGATCCGGCCCAATGACCGCAATCTTCTTCATGTGATCCCCTAATAGTCCCCGTAATCTGCAACAATGTACGGGATGAATGAACCCGAAAACTCCCCAGAAGTACACGCATCGGATATGCAGTCTGCCGATAGCGCGGGCGCACTCCCCCATGGTCGCCCTCCGCAGACTGAGTTTAACGATGGTCGCGACTATCCGCGACTGGGCAGCTTCAGCTTCCGCCGGGGCACGCTAACGGATAACCAAGAGGCCATGTGGGAAGAGAACTGGCCACAGCGTGGCAAAGTGCTCTCCGATGAGGTCATTGACCTGGACGAATGGTTCGGACGGCAGGCCCCTGGCGGCACCATCGTGGAGGTCGGATCTGGTACGGGCACGTCCACTGCGGCGATGACGCCGCTAGAACCGGACACCAATATCGTGGCCGTGGAGATCTATCGTCCGGGCCTGGCCAAGCTGCTGGGCGCGGCCGTGCGCGAAGGCATTGACAACATTCGCCTGGTTCGCGGCGATGGCGTGGAAGTGCTGCATCGCATGTTCGAGCCGAACTCGCTGGCGGGAGTGCGGGTGTTCTTCCCGGATCCGTGGCCTAAGGCTCGTCACCACAAGCGGCGCATCATCCAGACGGGCACGCTGCACCTGATCGCGGAGCGTTTGCGCCCGGGTGGCATCTTGCACGTGGCCACGGATCACGCGGACTACGCGGAGTGGATCGACGAGCTCGTCGAGGTTGAGCCACAGCTGGAGTATCTGGGATGGCCGGAGGATCAATCCGATATTCCCGTACTCACGGATCGCCAGATCATTACCAAGTTTGAGGGCAAGGGCTTGGAGAAGGATCACGTCATCAAGGAGTACCTGTGGCGGAAGCGATGAATGACCACGATTCCGAGTTTTCCCACCGTCTCGGCTCCTCCACGCAGCAGGATCCGTGCCTGCTGCTGGTGTGGGACGCGCCCAACATGGACATGGGTTTGGGTTCGATTCTAGGCAATCGCCCCACCTCCTCTTTCCGCCCGCGTTTCGATGCGGTGGGGCGTTGGCTGATCGATCTGGCCCAGGACATGGAGGAGGAGTTCGGCAGCCCGGTCATCCCTGAGGCCACGGTGTTCACCAACGTGGTTCCGGGTAATGCCGATGTGATCCGTCCATGGGTGGATGCCCTGCGCAACGTGGGTTTTGCGGTGTTTGCCAAACCCAAGGTGGAGGAAGATACGGACGTTGATGAGGATATGGTGGCCCATATTCGTCGACGCCAAGCCGAAGGCGTTCTAGACGGTGTGATCGTTGCCAGCGCGGACGGCCGAAACTTCAAGGAACTGCTGGAGCAACTGGCAGACGACATACCGGTGACGGTCATTGGTTTCCAAGAACACACCACTTGGGCTGTAGATTCTTCAGTCATAGACTTTGTGGATCTGGAGGAGATCGAGGGAGTCTTCCGAGAACCTCTACCTCGCGTGAACCTTGAGTCGCTGCCAGAAGCCGGTGCGTGGTTGCAACCATTCCGTTCGTTGCTGACCCTGCTGGACTAAAAAATTGCCTGGCTGCGTGCCCTCGTGACCGCGCACCCGCAAATATGACGTGATTGACCTCTATTCATAAGGAGACCCAACGGATGTTCAGCACTTGGGGCGATATCGCATACCGATTCCGCCGAGTCATCCCGCTGGTGATCATCGCAGCCATCGTGGCGCTCTTCGCTATCTTCGGCACCCAGTTGGGCGATCGGATGAGCCAAGAGGGTTGGGACGATCCTCACTCCCAGTCCACGCAGGCTGCGGCGGTGGAGGAAGAGGTCTTTGGCCGCGATGATTCCGGCGACGTCATTCTGTTGGTGCGCAGCGAGCAGCCTGGCGGAGCGGTCACAGACGAGGTTAAGCGCTCCGTCACGGAGCAGCTGGACGCGGTGCAACAAAAGCATGCAGAGAATCTGGGTCCCATCACCAGCTTCTTCGATAACGGTCCGCGGCAGCTAGCTAACGAAGATGGCACGGCGGCGTTTGCGTCGATCGCGATGGCAGGAACGGGAGAGGACGTCCTCACCAACTTTCGGGCGGTAGAGGATGACCTGCGCAACATTTCTGTCGACGGTGTGAGCGTTGAAGTGGCGGGCGCGACTGCCGTCTCTGATGCCCTCGACGAGGGAATGTCGAAGGATATTAAGCGCGCCGAACTGGTGGCTCTACCTGCGGTGGGTGTGCTGTTGCTGCTGGTGTTTGGCGGTGTGATTGCTGCCGGCATGCCGCTGCTGGTGGGCATCTTGTCCATCATGGGCTCGGCGGGTGTGCTGGCTATTTTGGCCGAGTACACGCAGATCAACGTGTTCGCCCAATCCGTGGTCACGCTGCTGGGCTTGGGTCTGGCGATCGACTACGGCCTGTTCATGGTCTCCCGTTTCCGCGAGGAGATGGCCGAGGGCAATGACGTGCGGGTGGCCGTGCGCAACACCACGGCCACGGCGGGCAAGACGGTGGTGTTCAGTGCGCTAATGGTGGCGGTTGCGCTGTCCGGCCTGCTGATTTTCCCGCAGGCGTTCCTCAAATCCGTGGCCTTCGGCGCAATGTCTGCGGTCGGCTTGGCCGCGATTCTGTCTGTTGCTGTGCTGCCCAGCATCTTCGCGATGCTCGGATCCAACATTGACCGGTGGGCTATCAAGAAGCAGACACGCAAGCGTTCTGAGGTGGTCAGCGGCGTGTGGGGCAAGATCCCGAGCTTCGCCATGCGCCACTCCAAGCTGGTGACGTTCTTCTTGGTGGCGGGCCTGCTGGCTCTGTCCATTCCGCTGTCCGGCATCAAGCTGGGTGGCCTCAACGAGACCTACCTGCCTCCCGCTAATGACACGCGCGTGGCGCAGGCGCACTTCGACGAGAACTTCCCTACCTTCCGCACCGATCCGGTGAAGCTGGTCATCGAAGGCGAGCCTGCGTTGGTCAGCCAGGTCTACCAGCAGGCCAATCAGGTGGAGGGCCTGGCTGCGCCATTCCAGGTGGCCCAGGCGACCAAGGACAACGTCACGGTGTTGTCTGCATCCATCGCCGACCGCGATGACTACGGCGAGATCGTGGATTACCTGCATGATCTGAAGGTCGATGGCGCCAACGTGATGGTCGCGGGCACCCCAGCCCTCGAGGTGGAGTCCATCAACGCGCTGTTCGAGAAGCTGCCGTGGATGCTGCTGTACATCGTGCTGGTCAGCTTCGTTCTCATGGCGATGATCTTCGGTTCCCTGATCATTCCTGCCAAAGCCGTGATCATGAATGTCTTGGGCACGGGTGCCACGTTAGGCATGCTCACGTTGTTGTTTGTCGACGGCATGGGCGCCGACTTCTTTGGCTACACCGCAGGCCCACTGATGAGTCCTGTACTCGTGTTGATTGTTGCCATCGTGTTTGGCCTATCCACGGACTACGAGGTGTTCCTGGTTTCCCGCATGGTGGAGGCCCGGGCCCGCGGGGCCACAACAGATCAGGCCATTCGCTTTGGTACTGCCACCACTGGTTCCATCATCACCGCTGCGGCGCTGATCATGATCGTAGTGTGTGGTGCGTTCGGGTTCTCCAGCATCGTGATGATGAAGTACATTGCCTTCGGCATGGTGATCGCGCTGATCCTGGATGCCACGGTCATCCGCATGTTGTTGGTACCAGCGGTGATGCACATGCTGCGCGAGGACAACTGGTGGGCACCTGGTTGGGTCAAGAAGCTCTCCGAGAAGGTGGGGCACAACGAGCAGCTGGCTTCCTCCGAGTCTCGGCTGACCGTGGCTGAGCTGGCAGCAACGCGGCAGCAGCGGGCCCTGACCGCTGGCCGCCGTGATGGCGGCGTGGTGGAGCACACTCGCAACGTGCCTTTTTCTGAACTGATGAAGCGGATGAACGACGAAGGCGGCGCCCGGTAGTGAATTGGCAGACAGTGCGGAAGGTAGTCAAGACAAAGCGCTTTCAAGCGTGCTTCGTCTTGATTGTCCTGGCCGCCCTCGTCTTTTTTGGTCGCGATCACCTGCACTTCATTGGCGATGGTTGGCGGGAACTGCAGGATGCGGACTTCCGGTGGGTGCTGGCCGCAATTGTGCTGGTGGGACTATCCATGATGGCTCAGGCCGAAGTCATGGTGGTACTGCTGCGTACGGCGGGAGTCAACGTCAAGCGGCGAGCTGTCAACGTTTTGGGCCTGGCCGCTAACGCGTGGAGCTCCTCGTTCCCCGGTGGTCCCGCGCTGAGCGCCGCGATGATCTTTCGCGAGCAAATGAAGTGGGGCGCCACCCCGGTTATCGCCAGTTGGTACATGATCCTGTCCGGCGCCCTGGCCGGTGCCGGCATGGCCGTACTGGCCTTGGGCAGCGTGTTTTTCTTGGGGCTGACCGTCAAACCTGTCACCCTCGCACTCTCTCTGGTAGGCCTGCTGGCGCTGGCTTTCGCCACCAACTGGGTGGCCAAGCACCCCGAACAGGTCGAGGCGTGGCTGGTAGCGCGGGCGCGCGCATTCAACAGCTGGCGCAACCAGCCGGAGGATCGTTTCACCCCGGCCATCGAGAGCTTTTCCGATCAGCTCTCCGCCGTGGAGTTGCCGCTGAACAAGCTGACGGCCGCCATTTTCTACTCAATGATGAATTGGGCGCTAGAGATCGCCTGCCTGCTGGCCTGCATCATGGCCATCGGCGGCGAGCCACCCATCGCGGGCGTGGTGTTGAGCTTCTTGGCGTCGAAACTGGTGGGCCAGGTACAGGTCACACCCGGCGGGCTCGGAACTGTGGACGTGGCTCTGACTACCTCCCTGGTGGGTCTGGCGGCGATGACTTCCGTGCACGCTTTCGCGGCGGTGCTGGTCTACCGCATGCTGAACTTCTTCGGCCTCACCCTGGTGGGGTGGCTGGTGTACTTCGGCGCGAAGTTGGCCAAGCCGGTGCTGGATACGGAGCCGCTGCATTCGGACGAGGCGAAATATTCGAGCGCGGCCTAACCCGCGTCCTACAATGAGGTTATGACTACCTCCGCCAGCACGGAACCAGCTCGCAGTAAGACAGTCCTGACGGCTTTTGTCGCAGATCTCATCGCCATCGCCGCCTTTGGGCTGTTCGCTCGCGTGGCTCACCAGAGTGCGGATATGCCACTCAACGTGCTGGGCTGGCTGAACACCACCTGGCCGTTTTGGCTGGGCGTGCTGGTCGCGTGGGCTCTGCTGTGGTGGGGAATGATGGGGAGCCGTTCTGGCCATGAGCTGTCCACGGTGCTGCCGGTGTGGGTCGGCGCTGTCGTGGTGGGACTGGGCGTGTGGACTTTGCGTAACGGAAGCCTCCCCCACTGGTCTTTTGTGATCGTGGCCTGCGTAATGAGCGCTCTTCTGCTGTGGGGATGGCGACTTGTGGCGCGCTTGTTCAGGGCGCGGGCGGGGCGCTCCTGACGTCGGGAAAAAATCTTTACCCGAGGCGAAAGTTCCCCTTAAGTTACTATTTCGCCATTTTTCGGTTACCCAACGTACATATTGAATCCAAAGTCAGTTCTTACTGATCCCATAGGCTCTACCTCGTTCAAGTTGACTACTTACCGCACCGCAATCGACGGTGCTCCTGTGACGAGGAGATTTCCATGGGTCTTAAGGGCCGTAATTTGCTGACCAAGCTGGACTTCCGTTCCAGCCGTTCCCACCGCACCTGCCTGTACAAGTGTGGTGATGCCTGCAGCAAGCCAGTTCCGAACACGTCGAAAAACACCTACTTCGGCGATCTGATGGACCGTGAGTTCACCCGCCGTAGCGCGTTGCGCACCGGTGGCGCCGCTGTGGTCACCGTGGGTGGTGCGTCCTTCATCGCCGCATGTTCGGATGGCAATGGGCTCGACGCCAACTCCTCCGATGCCTCCGCGACCTCCAGCTCCGCTGCAGATGTCCCTACCCCACAGGGCCTTAACTTCGAGATGGTTGCACCCAATACCGAGGACGCAGTGACCGTTCCCAACGGTTACTCCCAGAAGGTCGTCATCCGCTGGGGCGACAAGGTGGTAGACGGCGCGGGCGAATGGTCCGTGGACAACCAGAACGTGGAAGATGCCAAGCGCCAGTACGGCTTCAACAATGACTTCGCCGCCCTGCTGCCAATCGAGGGTCAGGACAACCGCTTCCTGCTGGTCTCCAACCACGAGTACACCACCCCACAGCAGATGTTCCGCGACTACGATGCGGACAACCCCACCGAAGAACAGGTCATGATCGAGATGGCCAACCACGGCCTGTCTGTCGTGGAGGTTGAGGGCAACGACAAGGACGGCAGCCTCAAGCCGGTCATGGGCAAGTACAACCGCCGTATCCACGGCCACACCCCGTTCGAACTGCGCGGACCAATCGTGGGCCATGACCTGGTCAAGACCACCAAGGATCCCGAGGGCAAGATGGTGGAGGGCACCTTCAACAACTGCTCCGGTGGCGTGACCCCATGGGGAACCATCCTGTCCGGTGAGGAAAACGTGGACCAGTACTTCGCCGGAGGCGAGGAGGTCAAGGACGAAAAGACCCGCGACCGCCTCAAGCGCTACGGCATCGAGGACCCAGAGTCCCAGCGCAAGTGGGAGCGCTTCGAAGATCGCTGGGACGTTCGCAAGGAGCCAAACGAGCCCAACCGCTTCAACTACGTGGTGGAGATCAACCCCTGGGATCCAGAGTCCACCCCGGTGAAGCACACCGCGCTGGGCCGCTTCAAGCACGAGGGCTCCAACATCCACGTCACTGGCGACGGTTCCGTGATTGCGTACTCCGGCGATGACTCCCGCTTCGAGTACCTCTACAAGTTCGTCTCTTCCCGCAAGATGCGCTCCGGCAATACGGACGCTGACCGCGCAGAGAACATGAAGATCCTGGACGAAGGCACCCTGTACGTGGCGACCTTCAACGGCAACTCCGATGACTTCTCCGAGTCCGGCAAGCTGCCAGAAGACGGCGCTTATGATGGCGACGGCGAGTGGAAGAAGCTGGTCACCGTAAAGGCTGACGGCTCCGCTGAGTCTCACATCGATGGCATGTCTGCTGAAGAGGTCATCATCTACACCCGCCTGGCGGGCGATGAGGCCGGCGCCACCAAGATGGACCGCCCAGAAGACGTTGAGCCGCACCCAACCACCGGCAAGGTCTACGCAGCACTGACCAACAACAAGTACCGCGGCGCCAACCGCGAAGGCAAGGACGATGCGCCTATCGCCGAGTGGGCTCCTATCCAGGAGAACAAGAACGGCATGGTGCTGGAGCTGGATGACGATCACACCGGCGAGAAGTTCACCTGGAACCTGCTGCTGGTCTGTGGCGATCCAGAGGCAGCTGAGACCTACTTCGGTGGCTTTGATAAGTCCAAGGTCTCCCCGATCTCCTGCCCGGACAACCTCACTTTCGATTCCTTCGGCAACCTGTGGGTGTCCACCGACGGAAACGCCCTGGAATCCAACGACGGCCTGTTCGCCGTGGCCCTCGAGGGCGATGCCCGCGGCCTGACCAAGCAGTTCCTCACCGTTCCTGCCGGTGCAGAGACCTGCGGCCCGCTGGTCTTCGAAAAGCGCGTCCTGGTCAACGTCCAGCACCCGGGTGAAGACGACGAAGCAACCGTGGAAAACACCTCTTCCCACTGGCCAGATGGTGGCGATTCCCTCACTCGCCCTGCCACCGTGGTGGCATGGAAGGATGACATGGGCACCATCGGCGCCTAGTTATTCCGCTGGCCCCCGGTGGATGGTCCGGTGAATTCTCTGGGGGTCACTCCGAGGGATGAGTAGAGCTCTCTAGACCTCTGCCCTCTCGGACACAAAGTCTCGAAACGCCTCGGCTGCTAGCGCAGCTGAGGTTTTCGCTTTCCACACCATCCCCAATTCCCGCTCCCGCTTTTCTCGCAGCGGAATCAGGTGCATTCCTGGGGTCACGATGTTCGGATCACCCAGCGGAAGCAAGGCCACGCCCAGCCCGGCAGAAACGAGCCCCGCTAAGGTGGTCAGCTCCATAGATTCGAACACCAGGTGGGGGCGGAACCCGGCGCGCGCAGTGAGCTCATCCAGCAACATGCGAGTGCCATAGCCCGGCAGCATTGCCACAAAGTCTTCGTATGCGGCCTCGCTCAAGTTGATGCTTTCGCGATCCGCCCACATGTGCTGCGCCGGAACGGCAAGCGCGAGCCGCTGTGTGGCGAGCTGCTTCCACCCCAGCTCCCCTGATTCCACGAACGCCGTGGGCTTGGGCCCCACCAGCGCCACGTCAGCCTCTCCTGCTAAGACGTGGTCTATGAGAGTCTGTGCCGCACCTTGGACCAACTGGAATGTCACATGAGGGTGATCTTCCCGGTAGGAGCGCACCAAATCCGGCACCAGCCACGTTCCCAACGAGTGCATGAAATCCAGGCGCACGGTTCCACGCTCTGGGTCCATCAGCCGATGGACTTCCTCCACTCCGCGTTGCCACACTCCGGTGGCCTCGGTCGCACTTTTGGCTAGCGCTTTGCCGCACTCGTTGATCGATAGGTGCCTGCCGTGCCGATCAAACAACGGCGCTCCCACTTCGCTTTCCAGTGCCGCGAGCCTTCGAGAGAGTGCAGACTGGCTCACGCCCAGCTTGACGGAGGAATCGACCATGTTTTGGGTCTCCGCCATGTCGAGGAACCACCTCAGTTCTTTCATGGGCAATATTATTGCAGAGATCGGGACATATAGACACGATCGTTGCATTTATAGAAACTATCGCCGTCCTTCACAATGGAACGTATGACTTCGCACTCAGCGCAAGAGACTTCCCCAGACTTCTCGCCCGCCGACGGCTTGACCCCGGAGGATCCAGGTTATCGTCGGGCGATGGTTGGTGCGCTGTGTGCCGGGCTGGCCTCATACAACGCCTTATATGCGACGCAAGCAGTACTGCCGAATTTGACCGAGTCCTTTGGCATCAACCCCACCCTTGCAGCACTAACGGTCAGCGCCACCACCGGTGCATTGGCCGTCGCCGTGATTCCCACCAGCATCATCAGCGAGCGCTTCGGTAGGCGCCGGGTCATTCAAATTTCTGTGCTGGTGGCCACGCTGATTTCTCTGCTGTTGGCATTCCTGCCATCGATAGGCTCACTCATCGCTGTTCGTGCGGTTCAAGGCTTGGCGATCGCAGGCGTGCCTGCAGTGGCCATGGCCTATTTGTCTGAGGAAATCAGTTCGAAGCACCTGTCCAAAGTGATGGGCTTCTATATCGCGGGCAATACACTGGGCGGGCTCATCGGCCGCCTCATTCCAGGAACCGCGCTGGAGTTTTTCGAATGGCGCGGAGCAGTATTCACGGGCGCTATATTCGCTTTCCTCACCGCGATCCTGACGGCCGTCATGCTACCAGCTCAACGCAACTTTCATCCGAAGCAGATCACCTTCTCGCATGAGCTTTCCGCCCTAGGCGGGCATTTGCGCAACCACTCGTTGCTCAAGCTCTTTCTTCTGCCCTTTCTGATGATGGGCGCATTCGTCTCGCTCTACAACTTCCTGGGGTTTCGCCTGATCAGTGAATTCGGGCTTCCCGCATCGCTGGCCGCCTTCGTTTTCATCATGTACTTGTCCGGCACGTGGTCATCTGCGCGTGCTGGAACTTACATCGAGAAGTTCGGCCGAGGCGCGGTGCTCACATGGTCCCTACTCATCGCCATCGCGGGACTGGCGCTGCTGCTTGCGCCGTGGCTGTGGGCCACGCTAGTAGGCACGCTGCTGTTTACTGCATCGTTTTTCGCGGCGCACTCCACTGCCAGTTCGTGGGTGGGGCTGGCAGCTACTTCCGATCGAGCGGAAGCCTCGAGCATGTACATTCTCAGTTACTACTTGGGCTCGTCCCTCATCGGCTGGGTATCCGGATTCTTTTTCCACCACGGATGGCCTGCATTGATTGCATGGCTCTGCGCGCTCTTTGCGATCGCTTTTGTTGTCTCACTGACCCTCGGCGGACCGGGCTCAGTACGCGCACGCTTCGCCCGCCGATAATTAGAATAGGGTCTAGCCCACTGGCAATTCGCGCGGCATAACCTTTCCGGTCGGGTTGCGCGGCAGACGAACCATGAAGACCACGTCACGAGGAACCGCAGGCTCCAAGAGATTCTCTCGGACCCACTGCTGAATGGACTCTTCCGTCAGCGCTTCCCCTTCTGGAGAATCGTCGCGGACTACCCAAAGCTTGATGCGCTGGAAGGTGTCGTCGTCATCAACACCCTTGGCGTAGAGGTCACGGATACCCGGCATGGAAAACAGAACCTCTTCCACGCTGCGAGGGTAAACATTCTCACCGCCAACGATGATCATGTCATCGGCGCGACCTAGAACGTAGAGGCGGCCTTCCTCGTCCAGGTAACCGCGGTCTCCCACCTCGAGGAGGCCACGCTGCTCCACCATCTTGTCCCGATCGTTGGTGTAGTTACGCATGCTCATAATACCGCGACAGTAGATGCGGCCGGGCTGATTAGGCCCCAGGCTCTTGCCATTTTCATCCAAGATGCGCAGGCGCACGCCCGCCACAGGCTTGCCCACTGTGGCGGGGGTATTCACCATGTCATTGGCATCGGCTATGGTAGCCACCGAGTTCTCCGTGGAGCCGTAGAAGTTTCGCACCACAGGACCGAATTCCTCGACCAGGCCGGTGACCAAATCCTCGTGCATCACGTTGCCGGAGGACACGATGAACTCCAGCGGCTGGACTTCGTAGTTACCCTCTTGGGCGACCTTGAGCTGCTCCTTTATGAAGATCGGAGAGGTGATGATGGCCTGGCATTTGTAGTTTTGCAGGTCTTCCATGGCCTGTACTGGGTCGAACTTGCGACGGAAAATCACCGTGCAGCGGTGCGCAATCAAGATGTTGACGTTAGCCCAACCCCAGCTGTGGAACAACGAGGCGGTCTGCTGCACAGTCAGATTCGCCTGCCATCCGATGCGCGGGATGATGGAGATGAGCGGAATCGGCACTAGGGGCTCACGATGGCGAACGCCCTTCGGCGTGCCCGAGGTGCCAGAGCTCATGATCACGATGCTGCCTTGGTGCGGGCGGAACGGAAGCTTTTCTTCCTTCTTGCTTGGAGCAGTATCGATCAGCTGCTGAAAGCTCTTCCACTGCGGGTTGGCGCCCTGCGGATTCTGCAGGTCTTCAGCGTGTGCGATGAAGACCTCACACTCATTCCATTCCGCGGGCAGATGCTGGCCAAATTCCTCATCCACGAAGACTGCATCCAGATGGTGCTCGCGGATCAATTCCTGCAGCTGAGAAGGCGAACTCGCCACATTCAGCAAGTAGATGGACGCCCCCGAGTAGGCCTTGGCGGCCAGGACCATTGGGATGACGCGAGAGTTGCGGGCCATCACGCCCACACGACCTTTTTTGCCAATACCCTTAGACTGAAATACACGTGCCAAAGCTTGCGCGTCATCGCGAAGCCCGCGGTAGGTGATCTCACCCATGTCATCGATAATTGCCGTGCGGTTTGGCTCCGCATAGGCCGCGTACCAGACCTGGCGACCGCAAGTGAAGCCATACTTCGCGATGCCACCCCCCAGCACGATCTTCCCCCACAGACCCGTGCCCTGCACCACCATGCCGGAGCGCAGCACTCCCCAGATTCCGGTAGAGACTGTCGCGACGTCCAGTGCTAGACCTTCAGCTGTATACACCGCCTTCTTAGCGCGGTTGAGGACAGACGAGATACTGGGAATTCCAATAGCCACAAATTTTTCCTTGTACAAACGTCGAACGAACTACTATGCATATAACGTTTTTGCCCAGAAAAGTGTTACTGCCAAGAAGCACACCGTCCTGGCGGATTTCAGACCTGGCTACATCGGCATGATGGTGTGCTTCTTCTCCGGCTCCAGCAAGTTCTTGTTGCGCAGCTGGCGCATGGACTGCCGCAAGCGCAGGCGGGTCTCGGACGGCTCGATCACCGCGTCGATGTAACCACGCTCTGCAGCCACGTATGGGCTGGTCATATTGGCATTGTAGAAGTCCATGAACATCTTTTTGGCCATGGGGCGCTGCTCTTCCGGCATGGCCGCCAGCTGCTTGCCCTGCATCATCACCACGGCAGCCTCCGCGCCCATCACGGCGATCTGCGCGGTTGGCCACGCCAGATTCACATCGGCGCCGAGATTCTTGGAACCCATCACCGCATAACCGCCACCGAAGGCCTTGCGCACCACCACAGTCACCTTCGGCACAGAGGCCTCCACCATGGCAAAGCCCAGCTTCGCGCCACGGTGAATCAATCCCGCCTTCTCCTGCTCCACGCCAGGCAGGTAGCCCGGGGTGTCCACCACGAAGACCAGCGGAATGTTGTACGCGTTGCAGATACGAATGAATCGCGCAGACTTGTCCGCGGCGTCTGCGTCGAGACATCCGGCAAGCACCATCGGCTGGTTGGCCACCACGCCCACGGCCTGCCCATCCACGCGAGCGAATCCCGTGAACACGTTCTGTCCGTACTCGTCCTGGACTTCCAGCACGTTTTCGTCATCGAAGATACGCGTGAGGACTTCCATCATGTCGTATCCCGCGTTCGGATCATCGGGGATCACGCTGGAGAGCTCTTCGTCGCGCTCGGTAGGGTCATCGGAGGGCGCCCAGAACTTTGGTGTCTCGTCGTAAACGCTCATCGGCAGGAACTCCATGAGGTCCTTGACGTAGTTGAACGCCTCTTCCTCGCTGGGTGCCACGTAGGAAATGTTGCCGTTGCGGGCCTGCGCGTGAGCGCCGCCGAGCTCTTCGTGGGAGACCTTCTCGCCAGTCACGGACTCAATCACGGCGGGGCCCGTGACGAACATCTGCGTGCGTTTATCCACTGCTACCAGGAAGTCCGTGGTCACGGGCGCGTACACCGCACCACCGGCAGACGGGCCCAGCAGAATGGAAATCTGGGGGCTCTGGCCGGACAGGGGCAGCTGACGTCGGGCGATTTCGGAGTACATCGCCAGGGACGTCACTGCGTCCTGAATACGCGCGCCACCGGAATCATTGATGCCAATCATGGGGCAGCCGATGCGCTGGGCCATGTCCATGATCTCCACGACCTTCTTGCCGAAGGTCTCGCCCACCGAACCGCCGTAGACAGTCTTATCGTGCGCATAAATGGCCACGGTCCGGCCGTTGATCTGGCCGTATCCGGTCACCACGCCGTCGCCGTAGGGCGCGTTCGGGTCTCCCGGGGTACGCCCCAGCGCGCCAATTTCGATGAAGGTGCCCTCGTCTAGCAGCGCGTCGATGCGCTGGCGCGGCGTGGTCAGGCCAGCTTCGTCGCGCTTGGCCTTCGCATTCTCCGAGCCGGGGTCTTGGGCCTTTTCGAGGCGTCGACCCAGCTCTTCGAGCTTTTCCGCCGTCGTTGCTGTGGTGTCAGTCACGGTGCTTGGGGCTTCCTTCTCGTCGGTCTTGTCTAGGTGCGGGCTGGTGGGCGCACGGACGCGGATGGAATCGGTGTTTTTTCCGACGCCAACTACGTCCTATTCTGCGCGTCTTCCTGCAGGTGCTTACTGATCACCGCACCCACGGTGGCGATCTCTGGTTCATCCACGATAGCGAGGTGATCGCCATGGAGTTGCACGATTTCCAGGTCTGCGACGATCTGTCCCCATCCGCCGTCCGGAGCAACCTCGATATAGGCCGGCTCCAGCTCGATGGCTCCGTCGTGCATCCGCTCGGAGCGGAACAGCGTCACGGGAACGTTGACCTCAGACCACTGGGCAAAGCTCAGGGATTCCAGGATGCGATTGTCCACGAAGCTGGCGCGCTGATGTTCGAGCACACCGGCGGGCAGCCCCATCTGCGCCAGGGCTGGGGAGGCCAGCATGTCCTGGAACATTTCCATCATGACGTCTTCGCCCTTTTCGTCGAGCAAGTCATGGGGAACCTCGAGGGGCAGCCCATAGGTGCGCTGCGCAAAGTCCGCGTAGCGATCCCAACGGGCGTGCATTTCCTCGGCGGTATCTTGCGCGGGGTTCTTCGGCTGCACGGTGTCCAGCAGGACGATGCGCTGCACTTCTGCGGTCTTCTCCCCTGCTGCGGCACGCTTCTCCAACTGCGCGGCGACTTCGTAAGCCAAGGCGCCACCGAAGCTCCATCCACCGAGCACGATGGGTAGGCCACCGGACAGTTCGATGATTTCGTCAAGGTAGGCCTCGGCGCGCTCGGCCAGCGGTCCTTCGAGTCGTTCGACGCCAAACACTGGCATGTTCTCAGCTAGTCGTCTCACCAGCGGCTGGTAGACCACGGAGGATCCACCGGCGGGATGGAACATGAACACCGAGGAGATGCCTGCTTCGTCAGCCTCTGCGGAGCGTCCGCGCAGCACGCGGATATTGCCTTCTACCTCGGCTTCCAACTCCTCGCGGACCTTGTCACTCAGTGGCTCCAGGGTGGTGGCGGACAGAACATCAGCAGCTTCGATGGTGGCGCCGGAGCGCTCGGACAGGCGTGAGGCCAGTGCCTCTGCCTGCTCTTGGCTGATATCTGGTAGCTCGGAGGTGACACCTCCGGCAGCCTTGCCGGTTATCTTTGCCCAGGTAGCGAACACCATGCGCTCGGAGGCATCACGCGGAGCCACTCCGCCCGCGGTGGCGGTGTAGTCCGTGGTTTTTTCAGAGGCGTCCGGCGACGTGGAGGACTCGGTAGTCTCAGCGGACTCAGCAGCCGCTGCGTGTGGCGCGCCTTCGAGTTCGGCCTCGGTAGCTGCACCGGCGCCCGCCGAGTGCCGTTCATTAACCATCTGCTCCACGATGGCAATCACATCGTCCACGGAACCGTCACGCAGCGCCTGAACCTGCAGCGGAGGAATATCGAAATCGTATTCCACGCGGTTCTTGATGCGCATACCCATCAGGGAGTCCAGACCCAGATCGATCAGCGGCAGCTCGCCGGGCAGATCTTCCACGTCATAGCCCATGGCCTCGCCGACGATCTCCCGCAGGCGATCCGCGACGCTCTGTCCGGAGTCTGGGTTCCATCGCTGCGCATCTGCATCCACCTCCGGCAGCCGGTTGGCGTTCACGCCCTTTTTCGCGGATTCTGCTACACCGGCGGATACGTTGCCCGTGCTACCTGCGGTCGATCCTGCACCTGTAGCGCCAGCCACACCGGAGACGGCATCGGGGGCGGCGTCGCGCAAGGAGGTAGAGATGAAAGCCTCGCCTAGAAGCGGCATGGCGGAGGACTCGGCGTCGTGAATATTGACGGCCCAACCACCCAAGGACTTGGACACCACAGCGGTCAGCATGCCCGAGGTCAACAACGGGGAATGCTCCTGGGAGGCCACCACTGCGGCGGAGGAATCCAGATCCGCGGCAATCGCCTCACTCAACGCCAGCATCGAAGGAACGATGTCCGCAGACACGGAATAGGCGATCGATCCGCCCGGCAGGTTCACGCGGGTGCCCGGCAGATCCACGGAGGTACCAGACGAAGGACGTGCATTGGTCCAGTACGCGTTGCTGTTCCACCGCACGCCCGGCACGTCGGCAGACTCGCCGGTGCCCACTAGCGCCTTGAGATCGATGTCCTGACCCTGCACGTAGAGCTCGGCCAGCAGGTTGCTGACGGTATCGGAGACCGGCTCCTTCCGCTTGAGCGCGAACAGCAGCTTGGACTCACCCGCGTTGTGGGCGAACGCGTTGTTCATCAGCGGCATCAGCGCCACGGGGTTGGGAGCGAACTCAACGAAGGTGCGGTAGCCGTCGTCAAACTGCTTGCCCGAGGCCTCAGAGAACCACACCGGCTGGCGGGTGCATCGCACGAAGTACTCGGCATCGTGCAGCGTCTCACCCGGCTGATAAACTCGGCCGCGATCGACCGTGGAGTACAGCGGCACGGAAATTGGCTGCGGCTCGATGTCGGAGATCTCGAAGTGCAGTTCGCCCAGGATCGGGTCCAACATCGAGGTGTGACCCGCACCCTTGACGTCCAACAGACGAGCGAACTTGCCCTCGCCCTCGAGGTGCTCCACCAGTTTGCTCACCGGCTCGCGCGGGCCACCGACGGTGGTCATGCCCGGCGCGGCGAACACCGCAGGCTCCACGGTAGAGAACTCTGGGTGGCTCTCGGTGAACTTGGCCAGCTCGTCCACACCGAATTCCACCACGGCCATCGCGCCCTGCTTGTCCTCTGGCAGCAGCTGCTCGCCCTCACCCATCAGGCGGGAGCGGTGGGAGGCGATGCGCACGGCATCGGACATGCTCAGACCACCCACGGCATAGGCCGCAGCGATCTCGCCCATGGACTGCCCCACCACAGCCGCAGGACGCGCGCCGAGGTGGCGCAGCAGATCCGTCAACGCGATCTGGATGCAGGTGATACCCACCTGCGCGGATTCCAAGTCAAAGTTCTGCTCGTCATCGAGGATCTTCTCCACGATCGACCAGCCCGATTCCTGCTGGACAACCTCGTCGATATCCTGCAGACGCTGCGCGAACAAAGGCGAGAGCTCGTAGAGGTCCTTGCCCATCTTGCGGTGCTGGGAGCCGAAGCCGGAGTAGACCCACACGGAGCCCAGAGCGTTCGGCGAGTCCGCGGACTTGGTTTGTCCCGTCTGCTTGCCGTCCGCGATGCGCTGCAGTCCGTCGAGTGCTTCGTCCCAGGTCTTCGCCAGGGCCACGCCGCGGGAGCGGCCGTGGTTGCGCCCGGCCAGGGCGCGGGCCACGTCCGCAAGCGCTGGTTGTGGGTTGCTGTTTTTCTTTTCCTCCAGCCACGCCACCAGGTCAGTGGCTGCAGCCCGACGCCGGGACGGCAATAGTCCGCTCACCGGCAACAGGTAGGTGGGCTCCACGCCCGCCGAATCCGCGGTATCCAAACCCACGGGAGCGGTGGCGGTCTCATCCTGATCCTGCGCGTGGGCTTGCCCATTGGCATCAGCATCATCCGGGGCGGCCAGCACCACGTGCGCATTCGTACCACCGAAGCCGAAGCCGGACACACCCGCAACGGCTCGGCCGGAGTACTCCGGCCATTCGCGGCCGTCCTCGACTACTTCCAAGCGGGTGCGGTCGAAATCAATGTACGGATTGGGGCCCGTGTAGTTCAAGGACGGCGGCAGCATGCCCTCGCGCATCGCCATGGCCACCTTGATCACTCCGGCCACGCCCGCAGCGGCTTCCGTATGCCCGAAGTTGGTCTTGGCGGAGCCCAGCAGTGTGGGCGAGGCGGCATCGCGCCCCTCGCCCAGCACGGCGCCGAGTGCGGTGGCCTCGATCGGATCACCGAGAATGGTGCCCGTGCCGTGGGCTTCCACGTAATCCACCAGCGTGGGATCGATTCCCGCATCGTTATACGCTGCGTGCAGAACATCTACCTGGGCATCAGGATTAGGCGCGGTCAGGCCATTGGAACGTCCATCGGAATTGACTGCAGAGCCCTTGATCACTGCCAGGACGTGATCGCCTTGGCGTCGAGCATCCGAAAGACGCTTGAGCACGATCACACCAGCACCATCCGAACGCACGATGCCGTCTGCATCCTCGGAGAAAGCGCGGATGCCACCCGTGGGGCTCAGCACGCCCAATTCAGAGAATGCAACCGTGGCAAAAGGACTGGCCAGCAGGTTCACGCCGCCGGCGATCGCCACGGAAGAATCACCATCGCGCAAAGAACGAACTGCCTGGTGGATGGCCACCAAGGAAGAAGAACACGCCGTGTCCAGCGCCACGGACGGGCCACGGAAATCAAAGGCATATGAGATGCGGTTGGCGATGATGGACGAGGAATTGCCCGTCAGAGAATACGGGTGCGCTTCCTTGGGATCCGCACTGATCAACATGGCGTAATCGTTGTTGGTGGTACCCATGAACACGCCCACGGGAAGGCCGCGCAAGGTGTTCGCAGGAATCCCCGCGTCCTCCAGCGCCTCCCACGTCAGCTGCAGCGTCATACGCTGCTGCGGGTCCATGTTCGCGGCCTCCAACGGCGACAAGCCAAAGAACTCCGCATCGAAAGAAGCGATGTCCTCGATGTAACCGCCGGTCAGGACGGCCTCGTCCATGCGACGAACCATCTCTTCATCGTTGGCATACTCCGACCAACGGCCGGCAGGTAGCTCGCCCACGCCGGACTTGTAACCCACGAACATGTCCCACATCTCGCGTGCACTGTTTGCTCCCGGGTACCGGCCCGCGATGCCCACGATCGCTACGTCGCGATCCTCCGGGCTCAGCTGCGCGCCGGAGTGCGAACGTTGACCAGTAGAGGCAGTGGGACGCTGACGGCCGTTGATCACGAAGTCAGACAGCGCATTGATCGTGTTGAACTCATACGCCACGGTCGCGTCCAGAGACACGCCCATCAGGCGTTCCAGATCACCCGAAAGCACCACGACATCGCGAGAGGAAAGCCCAAACTCCTCCATCGCGCGGTCATCAGTGATCTGATCAGCAGGCAGTCCAGTGGTCTCCGCCACCCAGTTCCGCAGCCATTCGCGCATCTGCTGAACTGTCGTGGGACGTGGAGTCACGCTGCTATCTGCCATGCGGACCAATTCCTTCCTTCGCGGTGATCGCGGGTCGTCGATCTTATTTTTGGGTGTCGGGATCAGAACGCCCCGCTGACGAGGCTCAAAAGATCTCATGATCGCTGGTGTGCGAGCCGTGTCTTTCAGGCCACAGGGAAACTATCGTTTTTTAGCGGTTGCCACGCTACATCGTAGTGCGCAGCGAGACAGCTTTAGTTGAACACACCCTCGTTGTAAGCCTTCGCGGCCACGCGGCGGGCAATCTTGTGTGCCGAGGAGCGGGGAATTTCTCCAACGCCAATGATGCGCACATCAGCTGGCTGCACGCCGTGCTTCTTCGTGACGGCGGCGCGCACGGCATCGATGGCCTGTGCGTCCCCGGACTCGTCGGCCTCCGGATCGCGCTCGGCGATGATCACCAGGCCTTCGACATCGTCGGTGCTGATGGAGAACGCAGCCAGCACGCCCGGCGCGATCTGCTTAGTGGCCTCTTCCGCCGTGGCCTCGATGTCCTGCGGGTAGTGGTTGCGGCCGGCCACGATGATGAGGTCCTTGAGGCGGCCGGTAATGAACACGTTCTCGTCCACAATCACGGCGAGGTCACCGGTGCGCATCCAGTTATCTTCTGGGGCTCCATACGCGCGGGAGTTTTCCGCCAGTCGCTTGCCCTTCGGCAGCTCATTACGGAAGGTCTCCTTGGTTTCCTCTTCGCGGTTCAGGTAGCCAGCAGCCATGTTATCGCCGTGCACCCAGATTTCACCGACGTTGCCATCTTCCAGCTCCTGGCCGGTTTCCGTGTCCACAATGGCCAAAACCTGCGGTGCACACACCTGGCCCACGGACATCAGTGGCACTGCGTTTTCTCCGTCTGCTTCCACGATCTCCGCAGTACCAGCTGCCAGCGCATCGCGGCCCAACCAGCGGGTGACAGGGCGCTCGCCAATGTGCGGAGTGGTCACCAAGAGAGTGGCCTCTGCTAGGCCGTAAGAAGGGCGCATTGCCTCGCGCTTGAGGCCGTAGTTGCCGAACAGTTCCATGAACTTATCCACGGCTGCCTTGGATACGGGCTCGGAGCCGTTGATCACACCGTCTACGCGGCTGAGATCCAGGTCCTTGAGCTCCGCGACATCCTCCGGATTGGCGTAACGTGCTGCCAGCTCCATGGCGAAGTTAGGCACCACGGTGTAAAGGTTTTCCTCATCATTGCGCTTGCTCATCTGGCGCACCCAACGCGCTGGGTCTTGGATGAAATCGCGAGGGCTCATCAGCTCAAATGGAACTCCCAGCAGCACCACGAAAGCCGCCAAGATGATGCCCATGTCATGGTGCAGCGGCAACCACGTGGCCAAGCGCATCGGAGACTGCAGGTTGACCGCAGAGAAGATCTGCAGCACGTTGGTCACGATGGACTTGTGGGTCAGGATCACGCCGGCTGGGGTACGAGTAGATCCGGAGGTGTACTGCAGGAAAGCCTCGTCCGAGGACTTTGGCGCTAGGGACGGATCCGCCATGATCGCCATCATCGGGTTCACCCACTCGTCAGCCAGGGAATCCGGCAGCGCATCCACGGTCAGCACGCGAGGGCGCTCTGCCGCTGGGGTGGACGCGAAGTGCTTGCGCACAGCGGCCGCGGACTGCTTGTTGGTGAGTACCACGGTGGGCTCGGAGGAACCCAGCACCGCGCTCAGGTGGCCGGTGTGGCCCGGCTCGTTCGGATCGTACAGCGGGACTGGCACCATCTTGGCGTACATGGCGCCCAGGAACGCATAGAGGTACTCCGGTGAGTTGTTGGCCAGAATGGCCACGCGGTCCCCCGGCTGCGCCACCTGCTGCAGGCGCACGCACACGGCCTTGATGCGGGTGTTGACCTGCGCACGAGTGATCTCATGGACCTGACCCTCACGGGACTGGCTGAAGTCCCAGTAGCGAATCAGAGTCTCTTCCGTGGCGCCTTCCATCTGCGCCATGGTGTAGAGCATCTCGCACATGCCGGACAGCGTCAGCTGCTCCGGCACGTTGATCTTGCCTTGCTCGTCGAAGAACTGGGACATTGCCGCATTGATATCCATACTGGAACTTCCTGCTAGTAGGTGGGTAAAACGGAGTGCTTGTCAGTGGTGCTTGGGGTGTCACCTCGTGGTGCATCCGGACGAGGGTTTACCCCATCCGAATGCGTTCACGCTTCTAGTTAGTTAGTAGATCACAACTACTGGCCGAGTTCGACCATTCCGGCTAGCCAGCCGTGACGATTCCTCGCGCCCAATCCACAATCCACTGCGGAACCGTCTGCTCCGGAATCACGTTCGGGTTGGAGGCATAGAGCGCGTGCGCCGCGTTATCGCCCACCAGCTCGCGGGCTCGCTGCAGCGCATTTCCGAAGTCGCGTGGCGAATCGCAGATCATGTCCCCCGGCGCGCAGAAGTTGTTCACTCGGTCGCTCAGCTCGCCGAAGCCATCCGGGCGCGGGCCGCGCATCGTCGCCCCGGGAACAATCGGCTGGACCAAGCCATTGACGATGTTGAGGGAAATCTCCGCACCCACGCCGGTGTTTTTGGTGTTGCCAATGAAATTGCCCTTGTCACGCTCGAATCTGCCGTCGGCAATCAAAGCAACACCGGCCACGGAAGACGCCGGAACAGGCCCGCGACCGTTTCCGATCTCAGCGGCCATGTCACCGGAAAGCACTGCACCCTGGCTGAAGCCGGAGATGATGAACTTGGTGGCAGGGCACGCCTCGTGGGTCGCGCGCAGCTCGGCGGCCATGCGGTCAAAGCCTTCGCGGCGAGAATCGTCGTAGGACATCTCCTGCATCGCGTTGACATTGCGGAATTCCGCGGTGTACGGCAGCGTCCACACCTTGACCTGGTCTTCCGGCAGCTGCTCCTTCAACGGGTTGGTCACGGAGAGCATCAGCGAGCGCGGGTTGGCCGTGGGATCCATCGGGTCATCCGTGGCGCTGGATTCCCAGGTTCCGGGCGCGGAGATGAACTCGTAGGCCGAACATCCGGGTGGGTTTTGCGCCTCGGTTTCTTCCGTGCCGCCGTTGGGCGCACCGGGGATGGGGTTGTTCGGTCCGTTGTTGTTGGAGTTCATCCATTGTCCGACGCCAACAACGATGGCCAGCAAAATGATGATCACAGCGATCACTGTGAGGAGCTTACGCATGATGGGTGATTGTCCTTAGTCCCGGTTGTGGCCGGGGTGAATCGGATGTGATCTAGCTGCAGTACGCGGAGTCTGCGGCATCCACGATGACCTTTTCGATCTCCTGCGGATCCTTGTCTACGATGCCCTGGGTCTGTAGCTGCCCTGCTGCCAGCGCGGTGAAGACGTCTGGGCGGTCTTCTGCCTTAGCCGTGCAGTAGCCGCGGCCTGCGGCAATGAGCTGGTCTTCCACGCCGCCTGGATCGGAGGCACCGTCCACCTTGGAGAGGTCGATGTCATTATTCTTCAGCTCTTCGAGGTACTTCTGGTCCTCTTCGCTGCGGCCCGTGCCTGCGGGGACTTGGTCCACTTCTTCCGCACCGGAGTCATTGGCATCCGGGGCGGAGTTACCCGCTTCGGGAGCTGGAGCAGCGGCACTGGAGGAGGACTCTGGAGCGTCAGATTCTGGGGAGGCGCTGGAGCTCACGCTGGGCACGCCGGTGTTGGTAGCCTGCTCGGAGTTGTCCACGGTGGAATCATCACCGCAGGCGGCGGTGGCAGCCAGCAAGACAGGGGTGGTCACAGCCACGAGTGCCAGCCGCCAGGAACGGCGCGACCGGGGTGCGGACACCGAGTCATTGCAAGTGGATGGTGCGGTGGACTGTCGGACAGTATTCACGTGCTCTCCCGAGGAATCTTTGGAGGGATTGGAGTAAAAACCAAGCGCCAGCTTCCCTGGGTGAAAAGAAGCTGACGCTCGGGGTCATGCAAGCCTGTCGCGCTTCAGTTCAGACGCGCCAGCGGTGGTGACTACTAGTTGAGGGTCTTCTGAACCTTGCCGTTGACCTCGCGGATCACGCCGTGTTGGAACTTGACCTCGTTGCCACCGGCAGGGATTGCGGTCTGGTCGGAGATTGGGAAGCCGTACTTGCCCCGCTCCCAGTCTTCCTGCGCCCATGCATCGCGGATCTTTCCGTTGTAGATCACGTGCGCGCCGGTAGTTGGGCTCCAGTAGATGGCGCCGCCGGTGAAGTTGGAGAACTTTCCGCCCTTCGCATCGAGCTCGCCGGAGGTTGGCACGCCTAGTGGGGAGTTCAGTCCGCCCAGTTCGGTGTACTTCTTGGCGATCTCGCCCTGGACGTAGTTGCCCTTGCCATCGGTTCCCACGGCGATGACACCGTTCTGGAACTTCTGCTGCACACCCTTGCCAGCGATTGGCTCGTCCTGGGCGATTGGGTAGCCCAGCTTGCCGCCTTCCCAGCCAGCCGGTCCCCAAACAGCCATGATGTCCTTGCTGACTGCGTACGCACCGGTGTTGGCGTTCCAGTAGATGTTGCCGTTTTCAAACCTCACGAAGTAGCCGTTGCGGCCTGGAACCTGAATTTCCTCAGATAGTGGGTAACCCAGCCAGGAGGTCGGTCCGCCCATCTCGGAGTAACGGGCACCGATGCGACCCCACAGGTAGTGAGCACCGGTGGCCTGAGACCAGTACGCGCGTCCGCCGCGGAAGTCCTGGATCTTGCCGCCGCGTGGGCCGTTGTACTCGTTGGAGGTACATGCGCCCAGCTGCGGTACCTTTCTCAGACCAGCGCCAATAGCACCCTTCGCTGAACATTCGGTGCCGCGGTCTTCCTGTGGCACACCCAGGGCATTGGCCATGTGTGGCCACGCCTGGGTCATTTCGAACTGCCAGTATGGCCAAGAGTGGGTACCGGATGGCCGGAATGCCGAGGTAACGTTAACGTTCTTCTGCTTGGCGTAGCGCAGGAAGGTCTCGGTGGTCATTCGGGACATGACCTCCAAGCCCATGCCGGCGTAGTTGTCAGGCATGCCAGGCAGCGGGCCGGGACGGTCGAATGGTCCTGCGTTGCCGTTTCCGGAGGAGACGTAGACGGACATGTCCTTCAGATTTTCGACGCCTAGCTTTGGATCGTGATCAATCCATCCCTGGGAGCCGTAGGGGCCCCACATCTTCCGGGCATCGTAGCCACCAGCATCCAGGGTAGCTGCACCGATTCCCTGCGGCATGCCGTAGGAGGTGGTGTCTAGGTAGCCGGAGAAGGATCCCACGAAGTTAAACATGCTTGGGTGGCGCTCGGCGAGGTTCATCGCGGCGGTTCCGCCCATGGACAGACCGACCACTGCACGCTTGTCAGTGGAGCGCCATCCTTCGCGCAGCACGGCTGGCAGTTCTTTGGTCAGGAAGGTCTCCCACTTGTAGTGCTTGCCCTTGTCTGGCTGCTGCCAGTCGGAGTAGAAAGAGGACTCGCCGCCGACTGGCATGACGACGTTGACGTTCTTGTCTGCATAGTACGAGGCGATGTTGGTCTCTAGGGTCCAACCGGACTCGTCATCGCGGGCGCGCAGGCCGTCCAACGCCCATACGGATGGGTAGGTTTTGCTTGGGTTGGAGTACCAGTCGCGAGCCAGGAGGATCTGCACCTTGATTGGCTCGCCAGGCATGGCTGCGGAGTTGATGAAGACGTTTGCCCAGCGGTCGGTGATCCACTCCACGCGGTCCACGGACACGCCCTCTGGCAGGCCGTCGAGAACCTGCTCGGTGACGTCAATTGGGGTGCGATCTGGGATGGAGTCCGGCTTGAGGTAGTCAGTGTCAAAGCCTGGGCCCAGGTTTCTACTCAGGCCCTGGGCCTGAGCGGAAGGTAGTACCGGCTGGCCGCCGACTGCTGGAAGCAGAGGCAGGGCCAGTGCAGCGACGACGGGCAGGGCCAGTGCGGCTACCGGCTTGCGGCGGCCATTACGCATCCCAGCGGTGCGGGTGCGGCGGGAAAGGATCGCGGCAAAGCGCATGTTCGGACTTCCTTCTGAGCGTCAGTTTTACAAGCGTTAAAACGTGATGAATATATGAAATCGTTACATAAAGCCGGCGAGTGCGCTGGTTGGATCGCGTGAAAAGTTTTGCGCACAACCAGTCATGCCCAGCAGTAACTAACGATTCGCTGCCACCGGAACAGGTTCCCCGCCTGCTCCGACTACAACTCTCGGCGTGTAACGCTAGCCATTATGGCAAGCAAACGTACTTTTGTTGGCGCAACACACCGTAAACCTCAAGGTTAAGTTTAAGGTTAGTCTAGCAAAGCGCTTTGTGGGGTCAAACATTAGGGAATGTTTCTCACAGTTAGTTAACAACCCTACTCCCCAACCTCCCTACAGCTACGGAAAATGCCGACTAACCATGTGGTTAGTCGGCATTTTGTTGAGGTCTACGGATCTCTACCCTGAGACCCAGATCCGAAGACTAGAGGGCGCCCAGGGTTCTATTAATCATTGGGCGAGCCTTGGAAAGCTCATCGCTCCAATAGCGCCAGGAGTGAATACCCACGGTAGGGTAGCTCACCACAGGGTTAGCGCCACCAGCGCGCACCGCCAGCTCAAACTTGGCGGTAGAGGTGCGGGACAGCCACTCCAACAGCACGCCGGAGGTCACACCAATAGGGTCAGCCAAGATGTTCTCCCGGGGGCCGGTGACGCCGGCAGCAGAAGAGATGTACATCGGCATACCGGCGAATCGGCCGGATGCCGCCTGAATGGTTGGGTCATTGCGCCAGCGCAGTGGGTCCAGCGGGCCGCCCCACATGTTCCAGATCTGCGCGCCCGGGCCGGCGGAATCCAGCATTGCCGCCTGGATGCCCAGGTACATGCCTGGCCAGGTGGGGTTCAGGTAGCCGGACATTGAGGTGACGTGCTTGAACTGGTTTCGGTGGTAGCCAGCCAGGTTCATGGCAGCGGTGCCGCCCATAGACAGACCAACGATGCCGTTGTTGGTGCGCGAGACGCCGAAGTTCTGCTGCAGGTATCCCGGTAGTTCGCGAGTCAGGAAGGTCTCCCAACGAGGCTTGCTTGGACCATTGGTGCCGTTCCACGGACCAATCCAGTCCGCGTAGAACTGAGCCTGTCCACCTACTGGCATGACGAGGGTCACGTTATCGTCCACGAACTTTCGCGGGGCTCCGCCGTCCCACGTCCACGCGTTCCAGTCATCGCGGGCGCGCAGTCCATCCAGCAGGTAGAGACCAGCATTGCCGCCACCTGCGGCAGCCTGGATCTGCACGTCAATACGCTCTCCCATGGCAGGGGACCACACGCTGCAGTTCTGCACGTAGAACTTGTAGTCACTCCATGAACAGCCCGAACGCAGCAGGCCGCGATTGTCAGCGGAGGCAGCCGGAGCGGACACCACAGCCATTCCCAGCGCAGTCGCTAAAGCGAGCAGCAGGGACACCAGCTTTTTGGGTGCTCCAAGCTTTCTAGACGAAGTAGTCATATGATCTTCTCTCTACACATCAATGAACGGCTTAGTACGTTACCAAAAAGTTACCTAATCAACTAGTTGCTAAGAAAGACATAAGAAACCGCCTCCGGAGAATCCGAAGACGGCGCAGGTCACAACTTAAAAACAACCTCTAAGAAAAGGTCACGTGTTGGTTAATTTAGGGCAGGCACCACGTAGACAGCGATGGCGATCGTAGCCAGCCATGCCACAGCGAGAATCTGCAGGGTGCGGTCAGACAGTGCGATCTCGTCCGGCGCACCGCCTTCTCCACGGTCCACGTCCGCCGCGTAGCGAAGGATCGCCACGGTAAACGGAACCATGGACACCTGGTACCACACCGCCGCTGCCCCATCGACGGTCTGCGAAAGATCAAAGCCCCACAGCGCATAACACAGCACCACGGAAGTCGCGGACAGCGTCCACACGAAGCGCAGGTAGGTCGGTGTATAGCTTTCGAGGGACTTGCGGATCTTGGCACCGGAACGCAGCGAGAGCTTCAGTTCCGCGTACCGCTTACCCGCCGCCATGAACAGCGAGCCGAACGCTGCGACCAACAAGAACCACTGGGAAAGCTCAATGTCCGCGGCCACGCCACCAGCCATCGCACGCAACATGAAACCAGAGCTGACCAGAGCAATATCGATCACCGGCTGGTGCTTCCAACCGAAGCAATAACCCAGCTGCAGCGCAATATACACGCTCACCACGATCGCCAGTCCAGCACCAGAGCTAGCCAAGAAGCTGCCGCCGATGGCCACCAGGATCAGCGCCACCGCCATCGTGTAGGCCAGCCCCACAGGCAGCACACCTGCGGCGATCGGGCGGAAACGCTTGGTGGGGTGCGCGCGGTCGGCTTCCACATCACGCGCGTCATTGACCAAGTAGATCGAACTTGCTGCAAAGCAGAAAGCCACGAATGCGATGACCACGTCCAGTACAACGCGCGTGGAGAACAACGCCTCGCCACCAGCGGCCAACGGAGCGGCGACCACCAAGACGTTCTTCACCCACTGCTTGGGGCGAAGTGCCTTGATCATTCCGTCCAGCAGATTCTTCGGCGCCTGCGGCCCCTTGGCATCCGTGCCAACGCTCGTGTTCCGGTTGGCTTCCAAGCCAGAGGTGTGAGGCTCAGAGCCCAAAAACGACTCTGCCTTCGGCTCACTGGTGCTTTCGCTCACCGTTTCTCCTAGTTGTTGAGGTTCGGTTGTTGTGGTTCGTCGTTGTTGACCATCATGCGGCGCG
Source organism: Corynebacterium dentalis (assembly GCF_900232865.1). Classification (GTDB taxonomy): domain Bacteria; phylum Actinomycetota; class Actinomycetes; order Mycobacteriales; family Mycobacteriaceae; genus Corynebacterium; species Corynebacterium dentalis. The sequence continues at coordinate 274,733 of NZ_OCTS01000003.1, forward strand.
TGGCCTTTGAAGTAGCCCAGCCGATCACACTGCCCACCGCAACGTCCGAGGGGTAGTGTACGCCCAGCACCAGTCGGGACAGCGCCATGACTGGCACGCCCACGAGTGGAGCGGGGTTTCCGGTGATATCGGAAAGCGAGACCAGCGCCGCGGTAGAGCTAGTGGCATGGGATGAAGGGAAGCTCAGCTTAGAAGGCGTTGCCACACCGATCTGCACGCCACGGGCATGTGGCCGAGGGCGGCGCACCACACGCTTGAGAAGCACCGAAGCCGCGTGTGCAGAGAAGGCAGAAACACCCATCGCCAGCCATTCCTGCTTCTTGGCCTCCTCCTTTTCTGTCACCCAGCCCAGTCCGCTCAGGGCAAACCAGCCCAAGGCGTGCTCGCCGAAGTGGCTGAGGCCTCGTGCGGCAGGCAGTACGCCGGGCTTGGTGCCCAGTGCTCGCTGCAACTCCATCAGAATGCGGGTCTCCCCCATAGGGTCGCCCTTAACGGCGGGCAGCGCCGCGGCGGCGCGCACTGCCACGGATGGAAGCTGACGGAACTGCTTCGGAACATCGGTGTGACTACTCACGGTACGGGTCTTCTCTCCTCTTTCTGCTCGCGCTGACTTTCAGGCTTCTGGCTCGAAGATCTGCTTCCACGCTTCGCGGCTGGTCAGCTCCGCATGAGCGGCTTGGTAGCGCTCACGCATCTCGTCGAAACGATCCATTACCTGCTTCTGCAGCGCCGCAGATTCCTTGGCCAAAGCCAGCATCTGTCCGCGATCGCGCTTGCGGAATACCACGCCCTTGCCATCAGCGGTGGTGACAGTTGCGCCGTCAATGCGAGACAAGCTGAACCACCGGGCCTCTATCGGTGGCAGGTTCACCTGCGGCACCTCGTGGTGACGAGCCTCAGCTGGGCGCGTATTGTTCAGCAAGCCCTGCGCCAAAGTCTTGACCTTGGACACTGGGGTGACGGGGATATTCAGCAAACCAGCTGGTCCGCCCGAAGGGGCAGGCAAATCGGAGGCGGAACGGATCACCGTGGCGTCGGAAAAATTCTTGCGCAACGTGTTGATGCGAGGAAGCGCGGTTTCCAAGATTCCGAAAAGGTTCTCCGGGCCAGCGAGGAAGTCCTTCATCGCCTCGTTCTGGATGGCTACGGTGGAGTATTCCAAGCACAGCAGGTGCTTGGCGGTGGCCTTCGCCATGGAGATGACTAGGCCACGGGGGTTATCGTGCCCCTGCATGGCGGCCACGATCAGGCGGTTGCGCAGGTGGAAGTACGCCTGCCAATCGATGGCGTCGTCCTTGTCAGACCAAGCCATGTGCCAGATCGCGATGCCAGGCCACGAGGCGGTGGGGAATCCGGCATCCTTGGCGCGCAGACCGAACTCGCCGTCGTCCCACTTGATGAACAGCGGCAAAGGCTGGCCGATCGTATCCGCGACCACGCGCGGGATCATGCACATCCACCAGCCGTTGTAGTCCACGTCAATGCGACGGTGCAGGTCACGGGAGTTCGTCTCGCCGATGACGTTGCCCTTGGCATCGCGCTCAGGATTGCTGCGTCCACGGTCGCGCAAGGGGTGCTTGTAGAAATCGTGGTCGTAGTGCGTGTGCGGTGCGGCGGTCCACATGAAGGATCCGCGGTCGATGACCTCACCCATGGTGTGCAGGTGGGAACGTTCCTGCAGGTTGAGCATCTGTCCACCGATGAGCATCGGGGACTTCGCGTAGCGGGCGGCGGCTAGGGAGCGCAGCACGGAGTCTGGCTCGATGGCAATGTCATCGTCCATGTAGAGGATGAATGGGCTCTTGGTACCGCGGGTTTTGTGGCGTGCTTCGTACATGATGCGCGAGTAGCCGCCGGAGCCGCCGAGGTTGCCCTGCTCGACGATGCGCAGACGATCGCCGAAGTGCTGCTCCATGTCAGGGAATCCCGGTTGATCGGCGGGGTGCTGATTGCCCTGGTCCGGCATGATCAGCGCCTCGATCACCGCGTCCACTTCCGGGTCGCTGGCCAACGCCTCGAGTGCGGCGACGGCATCCGTGGGACGGTTGAAGGTGGGGATGCCCACCGTGACCTGTGGTGCTGCGGCGGGCAGCACGTCACCGGCGGCGTAGGTTGTGGTTTCTCCTGTTTCGACGTCAACAACGGTCGCCTCGGACTTCAGAACCTGGCCTTCGGCCTCCTTGGTGGCGTACCAACCAGCGGAGTGGATGACGGTTTCCGTCTCACAGGTGATGTCGAACCAAATCCATCCGCCATCCTCGAACTGGTCCAGGGGGATGACGAAGGTGGCTTGGCCACGTCCGGACTCGTCTGTTTCCACGATTCCGCCGGTCACAGCGATGCGGGAACCATCGATCTTGGAGCGGTACAGGTCGATGCGAGCATCGCCAGTGAGGTCTACTCGCAGTTCCACCTCGGTCAGCTGCGACCAGCGGCGCCAGTAGCTAGCGGGGAAAGCATTGAAGTACGTCTCGAAGGAGACCTCGATGCCAGCAGGGATGACTGCCTCGGTGCGGGACAGTGCGGTGACTCGGCCGGGTACGGCCTCGTTTTCCACGATGTAAAGCGAACGCACGTCATACGGTTCGCCACGCTTAGGCAAGATGATGCGGCCCAGGCGGGTGGTATCGATCGCAGCGGATGCTTTGTGTGCAGTTCCTAGGGTGGAATCAGACATGTGAGGAGCGCTGACCTTTGCGAGTAGACAATAGAACAGTCTCGATTATCCCCCATGCGCCCCAGGATGGCTTTGTTCGCCACACCCCTTGACGCGATCACGCTGGTCGCACGCAGGCGACCCGATCAATTACTTGTGGTCGGCCTGCGGCCACACAATCTGGGCATCCGGAATAGGTTGCACCCCCTCGTAATCGTCCAGGTCGTCAGAGATTTTCAGCGTCCGCGACGTGGTCAGAGAGTACTTGAGGTTGTCCCAAAACCGGTGCGCACTCATCGGCTCGCGGTAGACGTGGAATAGTTCCACGAAGTCTTCGGTGTAGAGGATCGACCGGATCTCAGTGACTTCTTCCCCATCGATGTAGCTCGGCAGGAAGGGCATATACACGCTGGAATCAGCCATCTGCCACTCCAGCGGCAGATACTTATCGTGACCGGGGCGCCCATTTTCAATCTGTGGCATGCGTGCGGCCAACGGATTGGCCAGGCCCATCGGGTCCACCACGCGGGTATCCAACGGTGCCATCATGCCCGTCATGCCCAGGTTCAAAAAGCTCACCGTCATGGGGTGATATTGCAGGTCTTCAAATCCCTGAACCGGCCCCGGAATCACGGGCTGATCTGCAGGGTTTAAGCCCACGGCGCCCACCAGAATCCAGTCATCTTCACCGTTCGGCCCCACGTTGCCCACGGACAACAGCGCTCCGGAGCACTGCCGGGCCTCAGGGGATGCGGGATCGCCTTCACGCTGCTCCGCACACTCCTCGTTCGCCTCGGCGTAGCCATTCATCAAGGCCATGTCCATGTAATCGGAGGCGTACAAGGGCGGCTGCTCCATCGAGTTCTTCGTGGTGTACATCCAATAAGTGCGCTCGTCCACCACATGCAAATCATTCATGCCTTCAACCCCTGCCGAGGAATACGTCACGGGATGATTGATCGCAAAGATGGCCCACCCGAGGCAGAACAGAAAACCAGCCCCCACCAGCACCGGTTGGATCACCATGCTAGTTCCGCGCAGGTCCACCCACGGCACCACGGACAGTGGCAACAGGATCGCGAACAGCGGAATGAGCAACATACGGCCGTGCATGAAGTCTCCACCCACGCGGATCACGTAGGTGAAATGGAGCAGCGCACACACCACCAGAATGGCGATCGCCGTGGCTGGACGCTGGAGGCGGGGAGGCGAGGGGAGACTGGCGTCGGAAAAAACAACCGGCTGGGTACGCAGACCGAACCAGACCAATGCGACGGTGACCAACGCCAACACACCGAACGCCCACCACAGGCCATAAGGATTGACGAAGTTGCCCACATAATCCCAGCCGCGTCCCCACAGGGCCTCGTTGGCGGACTTCGCCACCGCGGTCTGCGGCACGATCGCCCCGTAGTAACCCATGCGGAAAATCTGATACGCCAGAGGAGCGGGCAGAGCCACGGCCAGGATCACCGCGCGCTGCGCCCACGAACGGGCCGCGATGAGGATGATCAGCCCGGTGATTCCGCCATACAAGGCGAGCTCGGGGCGAACCAACCAGCTCACGCCGGCCCAGAATGCGAGGCCGTAGATTGCTCGGGGCTTTTGCGCGCTCACCTTCGCGTGCCTGCTCAAAGGTGCTGCTTGGTAGCTAGCGGGCGCGCCTTCCCGTACCCACAGCGCCAACAGCAACCACAGCACGGACAGCCAAAAAATGGACAGTCCCCACTCCAAGCCGGACGTCGCAAAATCACGGGCGGCGGGGATGGCCAGGTAGACCACCATGCCCAGCGGAACAAAAATCAGACTGCGGGAACGGTAGAGCAAGCCCGTGGCCAGCACCCCAATGAGCACCGCAAGGCCCGTCAGGATCAGGGCCATCCACAGGGAAACCGTCTCCAAGCGTCCGCCGGTCATTTCGGCTAACAGATAAATGGAGTACTGCCAGAGCATGGAGGTGTTGGTCTCCACGCGCTCGCCCGCGTTGAACACCGGACCGTTGCCCGCCTGCAGGTTGCGGACGGTGCGCAGGACGATCAATCCGTCATCGCTGATCCACCGGCGCTGCCACCCCGCAATCAGCGCAATGATCAGCAGAGGCACAGCCCACGCCACCGTGGTGAGCATGGTGAGATTCTTCGGCTGCTTCGCCGACCTCGCACGCGGAGAGGCCTTTGGAGAGGAAGGGTTTCCCTCAATCACAGTCATTACTTGGCTGGCCTTACTGACCCAGGAGCACGGCGCGTGGATCGCGCCCACTCACGAAAAAGAAGGAACCGTAGTTGGGCTCCCCGACAAAACGTAGTTGTTCAGACTACTTACAGATTGCGAGCGAGAACCTCTGCAACGCCGCGGTTGCCCTCGTGAGTCAAGTGAGTAGTGATGTTGTACGGCTTAGAGGAGTTATCGATCACTCCGGCAACCCATCGCTGGTCACGCGGCGCACACGAACCGTGGCCGCGAGTAGCAGCCTCGAGGTTGAGCCAGTTGCCGCCAACGGCGCGCGCAGCCTGGCGCTGCCAATCATGTGCCGCAGCCAGTGCGCTGTTCAGCGGAGGAATCACCATTGGGGGCTGATTCACACCATTCCAGTGCACCCAGCAGGAGTTACCAGCGCGATCGATAATCTCCGGGTAACCCAGCATGGTGATCTTCGCGTTGGGCGCAGCGGCGCGGACACGATCCATCTGGCGACGAACTTCCTTGACGTACTCATCGCGCTGCACGTCGTAGAGGTTCGGAGCCTTCCACGTGTCATTGATGCCAATCTGCACCATGACGTTGCGGGTTCCTGCATTCAGCTTGCCCTGGGACAAGGCCTGGTTGACCTGGGTCACCAGACGCTTCTCGCCGGACAGTGGCGCGAAGGCAGCCGCACCGGTGCAGGCGAAGTCCTCCACCTTGATGCCGGTCTGCGCCTGCAGCTCGGAAGCAATGCGCTTGGCGCCGCGAGGGCAACGTCCTTCCGTAGCTACGTTGGGGGTCACCTTGCCGGGGCCCTGCATGACCTCAGCGATGTTGAACGCTGGATTAGCGATCAGGGAATCGCCAAAAAGGACAATGTTGGTGGGAGCAGCCTGAGCAGCCGGGGCGAGTGCCACAAAGCTGAACACTGCCACCAACGCGGCAACGAGCTTGGCGGGCAGGCCAATGCGCTGTGAATGCATGGATAGATCTCCGATCAGAAAACGTCATGTGTGCCGGTGGTCTGCGCACCGGCTCGTTGAGCCACAACGTACCGCAGGCGATGTCCTCTTCACATGCCATGCCGGCTGTGGGCACCGTTTCTTAGATCGATTCAGCGCCGCACAATGTTATGTCTGCAGTTCTTCAAATCTTAACCCCAGGACACTGGTTTTCTCGACCGAACCAAAAATCGCCCGCGCACAGCGCAGGCGATCACAAGCGGCAGAGCTTAAAGCAACTCGTCCAGCTTGTTATCGAACATACTCAGCGCGGAGCCGATGGCCATGTGCATGTCCAGGTACTGGTAGGTGCCCAAGCGTCCGCCGAAGAACACCTTGCTTTGGTTGGTCTCCTGGTCGGCCAGCTCGCGGTAGGCCAGCAGCTTCTCGCGGTCATCCGGAGTGTTGATTGGGTAGTACGGCTCGTCTTCGTTTTCCGCGAAGCGGCTGAACTCCTTCATGATGACCGTCTTGTCCGCGGGGTATTTGTCCTCGCGCTCCGGGTGGAAGTGACGGAACTCGTGGATACGGGTGTACGGGAACTCGGCATCGTTGTAGTTCATCACCGGGGTGCCCTGGAAATCGCCGGTATCCAGCACTTCCATGTCAAAGTCCAGTGTGCGCCAGCCCAGGCGGCCTTCGGAGTAGTCGAAGTAACGGTCCAGTGGGCCGGTGTAGACCACGGGAGCATCTGGGGATTCCGCACGCAGTTCGTCGCGCACCTCAAACCAGTCAGTGTCCAGGCGAACCTCAATGTTTTCGTGCTTGGCCATGTTTTCCAGCCACGCGGTGTAACCCTCGACAGGCAGGCCCTCGTAGGTGTCATTGAAGTAGCGGTTGTTGAAGGTGTAACGCACGGGCAGGCGGGAAATATTCGACGCCGGCAGTTCCTTCGGATCCGTTTGCCACTGCTTGGCGGTGTAATCGCGGACGAACGCTTCGTAGAGCGGGCGGCCGATCAGGGAGATGCCCTTTTCTTCCAGATTCTGCGCATCATCTGGGTTCAGGCCATCGGTCTGCTCCTTGATCAGCTGGCGTGCCTCATCTGGGCTGTAATACTTGCCAAAGAACTGGTTGATCAGGCCCAGTCCCATGGGGAACTGGTAGGCCGTTCCCTTGTGCATCGCGAAGACGCGGTGCTGGTAATCAGTGAAATCGGTGAACTGATTGACGTAGTCCCACACTCGCTTGTTGGAGGTGTGGAACAGGTGGGCGCCGTACTTGTGAACTTCGATACCCGTCTGTGGCTCTGCTTCGGAATAAGCGTTGCCACCGATGTGGGGGCGCCTTTCCACGATCAGAACGCGCGCCCCCTTCTTGCTTGCCGCTTGCTCTGCCACGGTGAGGCCAAAAAAGCCGCTTCCCACGACGATCAGGTCATACTTGCCGTTTTCGCTCATGCGGACAGACTACCGCCCAGAAACACATTCGCACGGTGCCGACACAGCCGCGGTTGCTCTTCAGTGGATGCTGTTCACCACAGTTATGCCCAGGGCAGCTTGTCCACCCACGGCTGCAGGGCGGGCTTGGCCCAGTCCAGCATTCCCCACTGCCACATCACCCAAAAAATGCAGGCGAAGACTACCCAGATCAGCATCACCAGCAGGACGATGCCCAGGATGCGCACGCCGCGGGATTGCCGTTTCCACCATGCCTCGAAGCGGTCATATTGCCGGATCCCCCACCGCAGCAGCCGGTTGGGCCACTCCAGTTCCAAAGACAAAATGCCAATGCCCACAAAGACGGTGAACCAGCCCGGGCCGGGGAAAGGAATGGTGACCAGCCCCACTATCACCACGAGCCAGCCGATAATCAGCGTTACAGGGCGCACCGCCCACCCGTACTTGCGGTCTTTCATCCGCGCGTGGTGACGGTGGATCTGATCCACCTTGCGCGTGACTGCCTCGCCCATTTTTGACACGGTGTTGAATCTACTCCCCGAACTCCGCTGCCCGGATCATTCCCGCTGGAAGCACGCCTGTTAGAACCACCGCGCCAGCACCGCAGCCACACCATCGTCGTTGTTACTCGCCGTCACCAAATCCGCGGCCGCTTTCACGTCGTCGTGCGCATTGCCCATCGCCACGGCGGTGCCAGCCCATCCCAGCATCTCCAGGTCATTGGGCATATCTCCAAACGCGATGGTCTCCGTGGCCTGCACGCCCAGTCGCTCGGCGATCCACTCCAGCGAGGTGCGCTTGGACACGCCCGGCGCGCTGATCTCCACCAGGCCGCCGCCCCAGCTAAACGTCGCGTGCACTTCCCGCGGATCCAGCCGCGGTGCCACGGCGTCAAAGAGCTCTTGGGAGCTGACGTTTTCATTGCGTACCAGCAGCTTGACCGCCGGTTGGGCGATGAGGTCTTCGGTGCTGAGCACCTTGTGCTCGTCCGAGAGCCACGCGTGATCGTAGCCCTCGGTCACGCAGAACAGCTCGTCCGCGCGGTCAAAAGCGCTGGTCCCGGCACGTTCCACCGCAAACCCTGCACCGTGCAACGCAGTGCCTTCCGCGCCCGCGGTCAGCCGCTGAATCACCGTGCGCAGCGTGGCGGAATCCAGTTCCATCGCCCGGACAATCTCGTCCTTGGCGCTGTCGTAAACCACCGCGCCGTTAGCGCACACGCACAGAGGCTGCACCGGAAGTTGCTCAATCACGGGCAGCACCCAGCGCGCGGGCCTACCGGTGGCCAGGGTAAACACGGTTCCTTGTTCGGCCATGCGCCCCACCACCTCGCGCATGTGGGGGCTGACTCTTTCTCGCCTGTCCAGCAGCGTGCCGTCCAGGTCAGAGACCACGAACAACGGCGCCGGCACCAGCTCTAACGCTGCATGCAAGGTGCGCAGCTGCCGCCTCATTTGCGCAGTTTCTTGATCCATCGCGTCACAGGCGCCAACACCTTATTAATGCCCGTGGGCTGAGGTTGTTGTTCTTCTTTTCGACGCCCACTCGCAGCCGCTTCAGCTTCTGCCCGCTGCTTCTTACGATTCTCGTGATCCTGGCGATCCTGGATGGTGGCTTCCTCCAAGGTGGGAGCCGAGCCTCCTAGAACACTGGGCACCCAGAACTCGCCCTCCGGCATGGGGCCGAAGCGCTTGACGTATTCCTCACGGGCTTCTTCCAGCAGGCTCTGCATAGCTGCGCGCAGACGTTCGGTGGTCTCGACGCTGTCGTCGGAAATAGGAACCGACTTGCCAACAACCATCACCAGCTTGGCGTCCTTGGGGAACCAGGTGGGCTTGTGGCCCTTGGTCCAAATGCGCTGGGAACCCCAGATGATCATCGGGATCAGCGGAACCTCAGCTTCTTCAGCGATGACAGCAGCACCTTGGCGCAGTTCCTTGATTTCGAAGGAGCGGGAAATGGTGGCCTCAGGGAAGATGCCCACCAGCTCACCACCGCGCAAGCGGCGAACCGCCTCTTTCACGGACGCTGCGCCATCAGCACGGTCCACAGGAATGTGGCGCATGGCGCTCATCAGCGGGCCGGCCACGGGAGAGTCCCAGATTTCCTTCTTCGCCATGAAGCGCACCAGGCGGCCACCGTTGAAGTGAGCCGGGATGGGACCGTAGACGAAGTCCCAGTAGCCGGTGTGGTTGACGGCGAGAATCGCGCCGCCTTCCCGCGGTAGGTTCTCCGGGTTCTTCAAAAAGATCTGCAGCCGCTGGCCGAAGCGCATCCACAGCTTGGCCAGCGGAATGATGGTGCGCCCGTAGATGGGCTCTTTGCTTTCTGGGTGCCCAGAAGACGGGGTGAAGCCCTCGGCGAAATCGAATGTAGCCACGTTGCGATGCTCCCTAGTTGGTGGGCTTATTTCTTGGGGTAAAGAATATCTTTGCCCACAAACGGATGTAGCGCTTCGGGGACCACCACGGATCCGTCTGCCTGCTGGTTGTTCTCCAGAATGGCGACCAACCAGCGGGTAGTGGCCAGCGTGCCGTTAAGGGTAGCCACGGTCTGTGCCTTGCCCGCCTCGTCCCGGTAGCGGGTCTTGAGACGGCGTCCCTGGAACGTGGTGCAGTTCGAAGTGGAGGTCAGCTCGCGGTAGGTGTTCTGGGTAGGCACCCATGCCTCAGTATCGAACTTGCGGGCAGCGGACGAGCCGAGGTCTCCACCTGCCACGTCGATCACGCGATACGGAACCTGTACGGCTTCCAGCATCTCCTTTTCCATCGCCAGCAGCTGCTGGTGCTGTTCGCGAGCCTCTTCGGGCTTGCAGTAAACAAACATTTCCAGCTTGTCGAACTGGTGGACGCGGATGATGCCGCGGGTGTCCTTGCCGTAGGAGCCGGCTTCCCGACGGAAACAGGACGACCATCCCGCGTAGCGCATAGCACCTTCGGAAAGGTCGATGATCTCATCTGAGTGGTAACCGGCTAGGGCAACCTCCGAGGTACCTACGAGGTACAGATCGTCCTGCTCGAGGTGGTAGATCTCGTCTGCGTGCGCGCCCAAGAAGCCGGTTCCGGCCATGATCTCTGGACGTACCAGCACGGGTGGGATCATCAACGTGAACCCTGCCTTGGCTGCCTTCTGCGCAGCCAACTGCAGCATGCCCAGTTGCAGCAGAGCGCCGTCGCCGGTGAGGAAGTAGAAGCGGGCGCCGGAGACCTTGGTGCCGCGCTTCATATCGATCAGACCCAGGGATTCGCCGAGCTCCAGGTGATCCTTGGGCTCGAAGTCGAACTCACGGGGGGTGCCCACGTGCTCGAGGACAACGAAGTCATCCTCGCCGCCGGCGGGAGCGCCGTCCTCCACCACGTTGGACAGCTTCATTTGGAAGTCGTGGACATCCTGCTCGGCGGCGGCCAGCACGGCCTCCAGCTCCTTGACGCGCTCAGCCTTGGCCTTGCCTTCTTCGCGTAGGCGCTGTTTGTCCTCGTCAGAGGCCGTGCGCATCTGCTGGCCCATCTCCTTGCTGAAGGATTTCTGCTCGGAGCGAGCAGCATCAGCAGCGGCAATGGCATCGCGGCGGCGCACGTCTGCCTCGAGTAGTTGATCCACCAGCCCCTCGTCTTCTCCGCGGGTGCGCTGAGAGGCGCGGACCAAGTCAGGGTTGTCACGCAGGAACTTAAGATCGATCATGTCCCATAGCTTAGCTATAGTGGTCGCACTAGACGCACTTACTCCACAGTTGGTGGGGCTGCCCCACTGGGTGTTGAATGAAACATCAAAGTAAGAGTGATTCCCCGACCGGAAGTGGATTCCTGTGAGCATCAGCCAGCCGACATGGAAGCGACGTTCGCGCGCCGCCACCGTTATTCTCGTGTCTGCGCTCTGCGGCGGCGTAGGCGCAGCGGCCTACGGATCGATGGCTCCCGAGGGCTCCACCCCATTGGCCACCACGCCCACCTCTGAACCCGCAGAAGCGGAACTGGCAGCCTTCACCGATGCGGACACGGGTTCGTGCTTGAACTGGCGACCAGGCGAAAATGGCTCCAACTCTGACTTCACCACCGTGGGATGCGCCGAGCAGCACCGCTTTGAGATCAGCGCGCGCGAGGATCTCTCCCAGTACCCCACCAGTGAGTTCGACGAAGACGCTGAGCACCCCAGCCTCGAACGCCAGCAACAATTGACCGAAGAGCTCTGCGTGGGCCCCACCCTCGACTACTTGAACGGCAAGCTGGATCCAGAGGGCCGTTACACGATCTCCCCCATCCTGCCTCCGGCCAGCGCTTGGGCAGAGGGCGACCGCACCATGTTGTGCGGAGTCATGGTGCAGGATGCGCAGGGTCGTTCCACGGAAACCGTCGGCCTGGCTGCAGAATCCGACCAGGCCCGCGCCTTCCCCGCCGATACCTGTGTGCAGGTCATCAACGATTCTCCTGTGGAAGTCCCCTGTAACGAGGATCACTCCTGGCAGGTCACGGATGTTGTCAATCTGGGCGAGGACTTCCCGCAGGACTGGCCAGATATCGGCAAGCAAAACGAGTACCTCAACCAGCGGTGTACCGAGGCAGCTCGCAACTACTTGGGCGGCGATGACGCGCTGTACAACTCCACCTTGACCCCGTTTTGGACCACCATCCAATCCCAGTCTTGGGCCGCAGGTTCCCGCACCGTCAACTGTGCGCTGACGTTCGGCCGCCCGGACGGCGGATTCGCCAACTTGAATGGTGACGTACGCCAAGGGTTCACCATCGACGGCAACCCACCGGCCAAGCAGCCTCCGCGCAACCCGCTGCGCAATAACGCCGCGGCTGCCTCCCCTGCCCCAGCTGCGCCCTAAGCGTCAGTTTTCAAACCCCCGGAGGCAGCCGTGTCCATCGACATTTCCGAAGAAGAGTTCGAAGACTTGGTGGACGAAGGTTTGCGTCGAATTCCGGAACAACTGCTGCACAACGTCAACAACGTGGCCATCATCACGGAGGACTACCACGAATTCGATCCCCACATCTTGGGGCTCTACGAGGGCATCGCGCTGACGGATCGCGATAGCGAATACACCTCCGTACTGCCGGATAAGATCACCATCTTCCGGCTCGCCCTGTGCGAGGCCGTGAACAGCCGGGAAGAACTCATAGAGCAGGTGGCCATCACGGTGATTCACGAGCTCGCGCACCACTTCGGCATCGACGATGCCCGCCTCCACGAACTCGGTTGGGGCTAGCACTCTAGCTTATCCGGCGTGCCTAGGGTTCCCCACTCTGCGATGTTAAAAGCTCCCTCCACTGCGTCAGGTTCGTCCTGCGCTGCCTCCGCGAGCTCGCGAACGTTGTCCGGCACGTCCAGCTCCACGAAGTGCGTGTTCGCCAGGTATCCCGCAAACGCCCACTCCGGATCCAGCCCGCCCAAGTAGCGGGCGATGAAGCGGATGATCGCGCCGTGGCTGACCACCGCCACGTCCGTGCCTTCCGGCAACGCGTTCAGCACGCTCATGATCTGCGCGATGTATGCGCTCAGGATCTCCGCGCCGTTTTTTGCCCCATCTACCGGCACCTCCAGCTCGCCGTGCAGCCAGCGGAATAGCACGCGGTGGTAGGCCTCGTGGGCGTCTTCGTCGTTACGCATCTCGTAGTCGCCGGCGGCGATCTCCGCGATATCGCTGAGTGTGGAGACCTGCTCGGTGTGACTCAAGCCGAAGCCGGTGGAGGTGGCGTCGGAAATAGGAGAAAGGCCGCTGCCCGCAAACCCGGAGGCGAAATCCGACCCCTCCGCAGTGGACGCCAGCGTGCCTCCGCCCGCCACGAAACTGTCCGCGAGCAGCACCGCTGTCTGTTGTGCCCGAGCCGCCTGGCTGGACATCACCAGCAGCGGCCCGTCCACGCGCTCCGCCAGAATTGATCCCACGTTGGTGGCCTGCTCCCGCCCCAGTTCGGTGAGATCGGCGCCCGGCAGCGCGGTGTCCAGTGCGTGAATAGTGTTCGAGGTGGTCTGTCCATGACGCACCAGGTACAACTTGCTCAACGGTTTACCCCTTCGTCTGCTGCTGGGCCGGCGGTTGCGTTTGCTGCTTCAGTTCGGCGACCCAACCTCGGGATTCAGAGTAGTCAGGCGGGAAGGTGCCTGCAGGGGGATGGCGTGCGTCCTGTTCTTTTCCGACGCCAGCGCCCGGCAGTTCCGCGCGTGGCCAAGAGCCGAGAAAGCGCAGGGAACTGGTGCTGCGGTAGAGCCCGGCCAGGGCTTCGGCCATCGCCTCGTCCTCGAGGTGGCCCACGAGTCCGAGGTGGAAATAGTAAGTGCCCATGGCTTCGCGAGTGGGGCGGGAGCTGATGCGGGACATGTCTATGCCGCGCACAGATAGCTCAGCGAGGGCATCCAGCAGGCCGGAGGGCTTATTTTCCAGGGTGAATGCCACGCCGGTGCGGTCATTGCCAGTCTTGGGCGTGACCTGGCCGGGACGGGAGACCAGTACGAAGCGGGTGTAGGCACCGCGGACGTCTGCCACGGCTTCAGCCAGGGATTCCAGTTGGTGGATCTGCCCGGCGCGGGCGGGTGCCGCTGCGGCATCGGCGCGGCCTTCGGCCACAGCCTGGGCGGCCGCTCCGTTGGAGCTCGCGGGAACGAATTGCGCGTTCGGCAGGTGCTGCTGCACCCAGGAGCGGGTTTGTGCCTCGGCCGCAGGGTGGGTGGTGAAGGTCTGAACATCCTCGGTGGTAGCGCCTGGGCGAACCAGGATGGAAAATTCCACGGGCACCAGCACTTCGCGGACGATGATCAGCGGGGAACCCATGGTCAGGGCATCCTCGGTTTGAGCGATGGGGCCGTCGACGGAACTTTCCAGCGCCACGCAGGCGTAGTCCACGCTGTGGTTTCGCACGGCCTCGAGGGCCGCACTCGGAGATTTCACCGCGACGCCTTCCGTGGATCCTGGCAGGTATCCGGCGGCGATCATCTGTTGCAGCGCCTGCTCAGTGAAGGTTCCCTGGGGACCGAGAAAGGCCACGCGGGTGGGCTGGCTCTCGGGGTGAATTCCTGGCTGGGCCCCAGCGGAGGCCGATTCGTGCGGGTTTTCGGTGCCGGGCACCTGTGCTTTGCCGGGAGTCATACTTGTCACTGTACGGGCTGACGTAGGGTAAATGACGATGATTACCTCCGGCTTCTCCACCAGGCTGGCCCGTCTTGCAGCGGAGACGGGCCTCAGCGAGCAACAGCTGGGAGTCACGCGCGTCTACAGTCAGCCACACAGCACGCACGCGGGCCAACCCTTGGCTGGCGAAGAGGTGCTTATCAAGGACCTGCAGCAGGTCGCGGGAGAGGTCACCACCTTCGGCTCGGAGAAGCAAGCGCGTACCGCCACTCTGAATGATTCCGCCACGCTCCGTCTGTTGGACCGCGGCGCGAACATTGTTGGGGCTTCTGCGACCAGCGAATATGGAGTGACTGCGTACACGGAGCCGGTGGGTCAGGACGCTCCCGTCAACCCCTTGGGTGCACAGTTCATGCCCGGCGGATCTTCCGGAGGAGCTGCAGTGGCGGTAGCTCGCGGGTTGGTCAACATCGCGCACGCCACGGACGGGGGCGGCTCCATTCGCATTCCCGCTGCGTGTTGCGGCCTAACCGGCCTCAAACCTGCGCACAATCCACGTATCGGCGGCTTCACCTCCACGGCCCACGGTTATCTGGCCCGGGATATCGAGACCACCGCGCGGGCTTATGCGCTGGATATCCCTGACCTAACCTCTGCAGTGCACGAAGGACGCGAGCCGCTGCGCATTGGTTACACGAACACCCCGTTCCACAGCTCCAGCAGCATTGATCCCGCCATAGCGGCGGCCACCGCTGCGGTCACCGCGTTGCTGACCTCCACCGAGGCGGTCACCAGCGTTAGCCAAGCACCGGCGCCGTATTCGCCGCGCACCTTTGAACTCTTCCGAGAAATCCTCACCTCCCGCTGCGCGCAGCTACCTGGTCCCCTTTCTCCGCTGACCCGTTGGCTCAAGGAACAAGGGCAGCAGGTGACAGAGTTGCGTCGAGAACAATTACACCGCCAACTCAATGCGATCGGCGAGGATGTCCTGGCCACCTGGACAGACTTCGACATCATCGCCACGCCCATGCTGGCCTGCGCCCCACCAACTCCGGGAACGTTCTCCGCGCTGCCGCCGCGCCTGAACTTCCTGGCACAGACCGCCTGGACCCCGTGGGCCACGCTGTGGAACATCACGGGATGGGCCAGCGTGTCCGTACCGTTGGTGGATCCACAATTAGTTCCCGGCCGGTGGCCGATCTCCTTGCAGCTGGGGGCTGTCTCGGACCGTGTCTCTGAGGCGGAATTACTGGCCCTCGCGCGCGCCGTATCCACAGTGGCGTCCGCACTGCCGCCAGAGGGTCTGTCCCTCGACGCACCGGGCGATATCGAAGCTCTATCCTACCGTCCACGCCCTAGCGCACACAGCCATGAGCACTAAAAGCTCTTCTGCCCTGCGGTGGGAAATCCTGCTGGTCTTGGCCATCACCTTCGGCATGTCCGGGGTGCGTGCAACCCTGCGCTTGATCGAATCCGTGGCGCGCCCCGAGGGACTCAGCGAGCAGGAAGTCACGCTCAACCAGCAGCAATCTACCCTCGCCTGGCTCGATCCGGCGCTCCAATTAACCCAGACCGGCGTGCTGTTCGCGTGGGGCGGGCTCGCCATTTTCTTACTGCTGCACCACCTCCCCGTGTCTTTCACGAAATGGCGATTCCGCACAACGGACGTCCTGCACGGAGCTGGGCTGGCCGCGCTCGTTGGAGTGCCCGGGCTGCTGTTCTACATCACGGCCGTCCACCTGGGTCTGTCTAAGCATGTGGAACCGTCAGGCTTGGAAGACACAGCGTGGCGCCTGCCACTACTCGTGTTCAACTCCTGGGCCAATGGGTTCGCGGAAGAGATCATCGTGGTGGCGTGGCTGGCCACACGGCTGCGCCAGCTGCGCGTGAGCTGGCCGTGGATCTTTGTGGCCAGCAGCCTACTGCGTGGTAGCTACCACCTCTACCAGGGCTATTCCGCCGGCATAGGCAACATTGTCATGGGCGTGATCTATCTCTGGTACTACAAGCGGACCGGACGCATTTGGCCGCTGGTCATCGCCCACGGATTGATCGACACAGTGGCATTTGTGGGCTACGCGATCACGGGCGGAACGCCAGGCCTGTGAGGGTTTTCCAGCGCAATAACGCAGAACCGTCCCCAGTCAGCCTAGGGATTCAACTGCTAACTCGGCTACCATGTCCCACATGAATCCTCGCCCTGGCGAGCCTTCTGGCTCGGATGACTACGCACTGGACCGAAACGGCAAACCCATCGTGGACCGCTTCGGCAGGCCAGTGCCCAGGCGCTCTCCCCTGTCCAAGGTCGAGGATCTCCCCAAGCCAAAGGAGCAGCCTCGGCCGCCGAAGTATCGACGCAGCTCCACCTCGCGCGACGTGCCTCGGGACATCCCGCGCACAGATTCGCCCCGGCGCGAGTCAGGCCGCCACCGGCCACCCCACACTGAAGTGCCTCGGGCCGCGCCTCTGCCGCCTTCGAACGTTGGTTCCCATCGCAGCAGTCTTCGCGACGACGCACGCGATTATCCGCGAGACTACGCTCAGCAGCCTCGCAGCTACGAACAGCCTCGCCCGGAGGCCGGATATGAGATCCCCTCACGCAGACAAGAGCGTATGGCTCGGATCGGAAGCCAGGCGTGGGAAGGTCGGCGTCGGAAAGAAAAAGAACCCTTCCCCCGCATCGGCGGACGCGGACCTGCATCGCGATCACCCCGCAGGCGCCGGAACTTCAGCGTCTTCAAGACCCTCGGCGCACTGCTGCTTGTCTTGGTGGTGCTGCTGGTGGGCACGGGAATTTGGATCGACACGTCCCTCAACCGCACCGATGCGCTGCAAAAATACGACGGCCGCGTGGGCAACACCGCGGGCACCAACTGGCTGCTGGTAGGCAGCGATTCCCGCGCAGGCTTAAGCAACGAGGACGCAGACCGCCTGATGGCAGGCGAACTCGACGAGAGCACCGGGCGCACGGACACCATCATGGTGGTCCACATCCCCACGTTCGGCGGCAAACCCACGATGGTCAGCTTCCCCCGCGATAGCTGGGTCAACATCCCCGGCTACGGAGAAAATAAGATCAACCAGGCGTTCTCCTTGGGCGGCCCCGCGCTGCTGCAGCAAACCATAGAGGAGCGCACCGGCATGCGCATCGACCACTACGCGGAGATCGGCTTCGGTGGCTTCGCAAACGTGGTGGACAGCGTGGGCGGCATCAACATGTGCCTCGACGAACCACTCCAAGACCCGATGGCGGGCATCGACCTGCAGGCGGGATGCCAGGACATGGACGGCCCCGCGGCACTGGGTTACGTGCGCTCCCGCTACGCCTCGGCCAACGGAGACCTGGACAGAGTGGAGCGCCAGCGGCAGTTCCTGTCTGCGCTAAGCACCAAGCTGAGCTCCCCTACAACGATCTTCAACCCGTTCCGCTCACTGCCCGCGATCGATGCGCTGACCAGCTCTTTGACGGTCAACGATAGCGACCATGTGTGGCACCTCGCGGGCCTAGCGTTCGCGCTGGCGCGCGGGGCGGAACAGGAAACCGTGCCGATCAGCGGCCCGCTGGAAACCTACGCGGGCAGTGCCCTGCAGTGGGATGATGCGGCAGCGGACCAACTGTTTGAATCCCTGAAGTAGGCCCGCCTTTTCGGGTCCAGGGGCGGGACCCGGCAGGGTAAAACCACGCTGGCGCTAACGCGTACTAGCAGTCCCTAGCGGATCGTCACTTCCCGAGAAATGATGGTCTGCTTGGATTTGTGCTCATCGGCGGACAGTGCCTCAGAGTTGCCCAGGGCTGCAGAGATCTTGGTCTCCAGTGCCTCGAGTCCCGCGACCCAATCGCTGGACTCGCGGGTGTTGTCCAGGTCCCAGACCGGCACCAGGATGCCGTGTGTGCGGAACACACCAGCGAACTTGGAGCCCTCGCCCAAGTGAAGGTCGCCTGCAGCGTGCACGCGAGCCAGGGCATTGATCAGCTCGGATTCTGATTCGGGGCGAACCCAGCGGATGTGTGCCTTCTCGCCTGGGTCGATCCACCATGCAGCGCCGGAGATCTTCGCTTCGACGCGAGCAGATGGCAGCACGGAATCATTAGCCTGCTGCAGGGTGGAGGCCACCTGTGGGTTGCTCAGGGCTTCCTCGGTCAACCACCAGTTGAAGTCCTGCGCCACCACGATTTCTGGCTTAGCGGAAGGGTCCAGCAGGTCAGTCAGCTCTGGCTGGGTGCCGTCTGCAATGCCCACGTCCAAGCTCTCGCCGGGCCTGGCGTTGATGGCCCAGTTCAGGGCGAATGCGAGGTCGCGGTTGGGGTTGTCGCCCCGGCGCTGGGATTGCAGAGCCACAAATGCCTCGCCGCCGTCTTCCTCAGAGCGCACCAGTGCGGACACGGCTCCGGGGAGCACCGTCGCGATGCTGACCTTGCGGTCTGCACCCTTGACGCCTGCAACGAAGTGCGCGGAGGGGACGAACTCCTGGAGGGCGACGAGGTCCGCCTCGGCCGCGAAGTCGCCGTATGGGCGCTCGTCCTTGGCCAACTGGACACGCTCAGCGGCGCGAGCTGCCAGCTTTGCTTGGCGTCGGCTCATGCCTTCGGGCAGGTTTTCTTGGTTCTTTTTCTTCTTAGCCACGGCGCCGATTCTAGCCGGTTAACCACCGCGAACGCTCAGGCGCCCTGACCTGGCCCGTCACTTTGCTCCGAGGCGCGTTTCCCGCGCGCGCTGCTTCTTCGTCATCGCGCCACATCCGGGCACGGCCGGGGTAGTTCGTCGCTAGCCACGTGACACCCAGCCGTGCTGACCAGCGCACTTCGTCTTCTTTATCGGCGGTCCACGCGTAGGTGCTCAGGCCGCGCCGCCCGATGATGTCTGGGCGCAGCCGCGCCTTGGCTATGGATAGCCCGTGTGCATTGGCCACTCCCATGGCTTCCATGCCGGGGTGGATCATGCGCTGGTATTCCCGGCGCAGCAAAATCCTGTGGATCTCCGGGTTGATCAGCTTGTATCGCACGAGCGATTGCGGACTGAAGGAGATCAGGTTGATGTGCGGATCGCGGTCCAGACGCGCCTTTTGCAGCTCTTCGTGCAGGCGATGCTCCACCTGTGCGCCGTAGCGGTTGGGGTGTTTGGTCTCGATGAACATCTCTCGCAGGCCATCGCCGATGTTCTGCGAGCGCGTGTCCTGGTAGAGCTCCAGCAGCTCAGCCAGTGTCATGACGCGCGCGGGTTCTTCCGGCGTGCCGATGTTCAACTCGCGCATTTCCGCCAGCGTCATGGTGGAGACGATTCCCTGCCCACGCCCCAATTTTTCCACGGTGACGCGTTCCATCGTGCGGTCGTGGAAACACACCAAGTGCCCATCGCGGGCGAGGCGGATATCGCATTCCAGCCCGTCAGCGCCCCGTTCCACCGCGAGTTCGTAGGCACCGATGGTGTGCTCCGGCCGTTCTCCGGATGCTCCTCGGTGCGCCACAATTTTCATACAGTCTTTTTTAGTCGCTTTCTGTTGATCTGTGCAGTTGGGAGCGCCCGGTTCGCCTTTTGTTCACCGTCTTTTTACCCGACGCCCCACTCCGCCCCTTCTTTCGCGGGGTGCCCCCATCCCGCTGGGGTTTACAGCCCCGCCTCACGCATGACTGTGCGCAGCACGTCCGCGGAGTGGGCAAACTTTTGAGACTCGTCCTCATCGAGATCAAGCTCCACCACGTGTCGCACACCCCGGCGGTCAATGACCGCCGGGGTGCCGATGTACACGTCGTCCAGCCCATAGTGGCCTTCCAGCAGCGCGGATACAGGCAGAACCACGTCCTGGTTGTGGAAGATAGCCTGAGTGATGCGCGCTAGTCCCATGCCGATGCCGAAGCTTGTGGAACCTTTGGCCTGGATGATCTCGTAGGCCGCATCACGCGTCTGCTCAAAGATATGGTCCGCCTCGCTGGGAGTGGAGGCCTCCATCTGTGCAGTGAGCATCCGCTGCAGTGGCACACCGCCGGCACTTCCTGCGGAGAGCACCGGCAGTTCAGTATCGCCGTGCTCACCGATCACGTACGCGTGCACCGAAGTAGGAGCCAGATCCAGATAACGTCCCAGCGCGTAGCGATAGCGCGCGGTATCCAAAATTGTGCCGGAGCCAATCACCTGGCTCGATGGCAGCCCGGACAACTTCCACGTCGCGTAGCTCAAGATGTCCACGGGATTCGTGGCCACCAGGAAAATCCCATTGAAACCCGAAACCATAACCTTGCCCACGATGTCTTCAAAGATGGCGACATTCCGTCCCACCAAGTCCAGCCGAGTCTCGCCCGGCTTCTGGGCTACTCCGGCGCAGTTGACGACAAGGGCGGCGTCCGCACAATCTTCGTAAGAACCCACGGAAACATGGACGGAATGACCAGCCCACGGCACCGCGTGGTTGAGGTCTTGAACGTGCCCCCACGTCTTACGTTCATTGATATCAATGATGGCCAGGTGATCGCACAAACCCTGGTTAACCAGCGCGTAGGCATAAGCCACACCTACGTCCCCCGCGCCGATTAGGACAATTTTGGTTCCTGTTGTCAGGCTCATACCTCTCACCCTAGTTCGCGGCAAGACAACCGTCAGTGCAAGTCGCACTTCGCGCAATCCTGTCCTGCGAAGCAAAAAATACTTGCGAGGATCACCAAACGAGGGGACACTGGAATATGTAACTAAGAACACACGTGAAGGGAAGTATTCATCATGACTAAGTATGAATTGCCAGAGCTGGATTACGCTTACGACGCTCTCGAGCCACACATCTCCGGTGAGATCATGGAGCTTCACCACACGAAGCACCACCAGAACTACGTCAACGGCGCTAACGCTGCCCTGGACAAGCTGCAGGCTGCACGCGAAAACGGCGAGATCGCCGGCGTGGTAACCGCACTGTCTAAGGACTTGGCTTTCAACTTGGGTGGCCACACCAACCACTCCCTGTTCTGGAAGAACCTGTCCCCTAACGGTGGCGGCGAGCCAACCGGTGAGCTGGCTGAGGCCATCAACCGCGACTTCGGTTCCTTCGAGAAGTTCCAGGAGCACTTCAACGGAGCTGCACTGGGTCTGCAGGGCTCCGGCTGGGCAGTCCTGGGTTACGACCACGTTGCCGACCGTCTGGTCATCGAGCAGATGACTGACCAGCAGGGCAACCTGTCCATTAACCTGACCCCACTGCTGCTGCTGGATATGTGGGAGCACGCTTTCTACCTCCAGTACAAGAACGTGAAGGCTGACTACGTCAAGGCCGTATGGAACGTCTTCAACTGGGACGAAGTTGCAACCCGCTTCGAGGCTGCAAAGAAGTAAAGGAAGGCATAGCGCTTCTTTACTAAAAAGCTCCCCGCAATCTGCACGTTTGCGGGGAGCTTTTCTTTGCCTTCTCTATGCCTTTTCTATGCCTTCTTACAGCACGCCGGTTTGGCAGGTCACACCGTTGGGGCCGTGGTTGCAGTAGCCTGCCGGGTTCTTGTGCAGGTACTGCTGGTGCTCGTCCTCTGCCAGGTAGTAGCGGCCATCCCCTACCTCGCTGAGCAGTCCCACTTCGGTGGTTAGCTCGCCAAAGCCGGCCTCGGCAAAGTTGGCGGACCAGGCCTGCAGCGCCGCGCGCACTCGCTCGAGCTGCTCCGATGAACTGGCGTACACGGCAGAGCGGTACTGGGTCCCCACGTCATTGCCTTGGCGGTCGCCGAGGGTCGGGTCGTGATTTTCGAACATCACCTTGAGTAGTTCTTCCACGCTCACCTGCTCTGGGTCGAAGACCACGCGCACAGCCTCGGTGTGCCCTGTCCGCCCAGTGCATACTTCCCGGTACGTGGGGTTCTTAGTGAATCCGCCGGCGTAGCCCACGGACGTTCCCAGCACGCCGTCAACGTCCCAGTACATGCGCTCGGCTCCCCAGAAGCAGCCCATGCCCACCACAATCTCGTCCGCCCCAGCAGGGAAGTCTTCCACTCCGCCCAGAGAGGTGCCCAGCACGGGATTTGGTTGTGGGTGCTCGAGAACAGGGTGCCGCCCACCCTTGAGCGCCGTCTCCGCGGTCACACGCTCGGCCCTATACGGTCCAGAGGAGTTCAGCGCCGCGATGCGTTCCAAGAAGCTTGCCATGATGCGTCCTTTCCTTTTTCTTAGCCGCCGTTTCGATGCAAAGGTTCAGAGCCCGTTGATTCCTGGGGCTCCAGCGCGCAGCCACGCCCGCACATGGGAGGTGGCCACGCAGTCATCGGCGTTATACCGCTCGAGTGTACGACGCGCCGCCAATCTGCCTCGGCTGTCCAAACCAATGGCCTGTTCAAACAGGTCCACGGCCGCTTTGCCGTCCACACCTTCCTGGCTGAAGGTGAACCCTGCCAGCGGTGCCACGGATTTCAGCCCCAGCGAGCCTGTCCCCGCGAGGGCCTTTTTTACCAGCCGGAATAGGTCGCACCATGCGTCGGACTCAATGAGCGCATCCACCTCCTCCTTGCGCGGCATGAGCACCACGCGGCCGTCGTCCAACGTGTATTCGCGTCCGCCGAAGCGCTGCGCGTAGGTACGCAACCAGTAGTTTTCGCCTTGCGCGGCGTACACCCAGACCCGCAGGCGCCGTCCGTGCGCGTCCGCAGATGCCCGGCGCGCCTGCAGCCAGGCCCAGAATTCGGCCACGTGCGCGCCCTCGTCGCCGTGGGCGGAGAAATCGCCGAAGCCGACATAGGAGGAGCCATCGAATGTGCCCCAGAGGAAGGTGCCGCGTTGCGGGTGGGCCTCCATGTCCACATCAAGATCCACCACATCCCGCAGTTCTTCCACCATGGGCATCTGGCCGTGCGCGGGCATGTGGAACTCGTGCCCACCCCACAGTTCCGTGTCGGTGATCCAGCGTTTCAGTGGTCTGCGGCGTGCCACTTCGCCGTTCATCCACGCTTCCGCCAGCGCGCTCTGCTCACTGTCTTTTTCGGCGGCGAGCTCTGGCAAGGTGTTGATCCCGCGTTCCCGCACGGCTCGGTTGCGGTCGCCTGGCAGCATGAGCGAAACGTCCAGGCTTTCCAGAAGCTGAGCGCGGCAGTGGTTGTGAAATTCACACACGGCACATTCCCGCACGCGGCTGGGCGCGGTGGGGGTGGGCTCAGACAAGGCCGTGAGCAGGCCGGTACGCAAAGGAGCGCCGGGGAAGAAGTAGCACTGCTCTTGCTGGTTGGCGACGTGTCCGATCAGCCCTACCTCCGGCGCGGCAAATCCCCATTGCTCGAGGATGACATGCGCCATGGCCAGCTGTTGGCCTTCTTTAGCGATGGCACGGTGTCGGTAGGGCACGGATATTCCCTGCGACAGGCTCAGTCCACTCAGCGGCACGGCGAGGCAGTCCGCGCGTTGGGTTTTCTTGGCGGCGCGCGCCACGCTGTGTGCAGAGATCAACACCGGTGCATACGCCAAGCCCGGGTCCGCGCCGAAGCCTGCGTCGCGCCGGACCAGCAGGTCCACGGTCGCGGCCATCGGCCCGTGTTCCAGCGTGGCGCCAACAATCAACCGCGTTCCCGCAGCCATGGCCTCCAGAGTGTCCTCCACGGCGTGGTCTCCGCGCTCGATATCCACTCGCGTGGGGATGAGTTTGTCGCCACGCCTCGGTGCTTTCGGCAGGCTGGCCAGCACTTCTTGTTTCCTCGCCCGGCTGGAGATCCGGTGGCTGAGCCGCTCCACGGTCTGTTCGAGGTCGTATGCCGTGCGCATCCGGGTGGGTGAGTTGAGATTTATTGCCCGACGCAATACTCCCCTATGCCTGCACCCCACCAAGTCTTCTGGGTGCATCGGTTCCACGGGCACCTCCTCAAGGGATGCGCCTGCGGCGTCCCTTGAGGTTTGGTGAGCGGAGGAAGGTGTGGAAGTCACGATGCTTATACATCTTAGGAGCTGGGTAACTTACGACACATTCTGGGACGGCCGACTACAGTGGATAACTGTTCAATACAATGACGGTCAAGAAGTAAAACGATCACACGATAGCTCGGAGAGACATGGGACTGTTCAGCACACTGCGCAAGCGCCGCCAAGAAAAGAAGGCGGCTATGCGTGCCGCAAAGGTGCGCGCTAGGGCAGAGGCGAAGGCCGATGCCAAGTTGGAGAAGCAGAAGGAAAAGTACCTTCGCAAGACTGCCAAGCAGGTGCGCAAGGCCGATAACAAGGAACTGAAGAACCGCCGTAAGCACGAGGAGAAGATGGCTCAAGCTGCCCTCGAGCAGATCAAGGCCGGCAACTTCAACGGTGGCAATGTAACTCGTTACGTCGGTGCAGCTCGCGTGGCTATTCCTGCGCTTTTGCCTTTGGCCTACCGCGGAATCACCCAGATGCAGGCGTCGAATGAAAAGAGCCGTGCCCAGCACTCGGACGTCCCAGTTTCGGAGATGGCCAAGTACAGCGGCGATGGTGCTGCGCAAAAGGCTCGCATCGCGAAGCTGCGCAAGGAGCTCAAGGATGATTCTTTGCCTGGCGGTTTCGCCAAGGACGCAGAGGACCAGCTGGATCAGCTGGACAAGGCCGTGGATAGCACGCGCACGATGAATGAGAACCAGACGCGTAACGCACTGAAGGCGGTTACTCGCGAGCTGGATCTGGTGGAAAACCAGCTGCGCATCAAGCGTGGCTAATTGCCCACTAGGCATCTGCCCTTCTCCCAGCCCCTGATTGCCCCCTTTTGGGGCTTTGCGGTTAATTCAGACCCGTCAGGGGCTGTTTCGCGCTGCACAATGGCCTGCGGCGTGCTGTCATTCTGTTATGACTCATAACATTTCTCGACGACGCGCGCTGCAAACCGGCGCTGCGGCTACCGCAGTTGCTGCCGCGGCGGCCAGCGCTCAATCCATTGCTTCCGCTGGCCCTGCTGAAGAATTCCCTACTGAACACGCCGTATTCCAACACGGCGTGGCTTCTGGCGATCCGTACTCGGATAGCGTGCTGCTATGGACTCGCATGACGTCCCACCCGGAGGATTATGCAGGTCGCAACCGCGGCGTGGATACCACGGTGCGTTGGGAAGTGGCTACGGACGAAGCCTTTGGCAACATCGTGAGCTCCGGCACCATGCGCGTGACTCCGGATACGGACATGACGGCCAAGCCGGAAGCTGTGGGCCTGCAGCCGTACACCGGTTACTTCTACCGCTTCAGCGTTCAGGATGGTCCCTACAAGGGTCAGATTTCTCCGGTGGGCCGCACCCGGACCGCACCCGCTGCCGGCCAGGACATGTCCGAGCTTCGCTTTGCACTGTTTAGCTGCTCCAACTGGGAAGCGGGTTTTTTCAACGCCTACCGTGATATGGCCCAACGCGGCGATGTTGACTACGCACTGTGCGTGGGCGATTACATCTACGAGTACCCAGCTGGCGAGTACACCGGCAAGACCGGCTCTCTTCGTAACCACCTGCCAGCCAACGAGATCGTGTCGCTGGCTGATTACCGCGAGCGCTACGCGCAGTACCACACGGATCCGGACCTGCAGGCCGCGCACGGTGCCTGCCCGTGGATCGTCACGTGGGATGACCACGAGGTAGCCAATGACACATGGTCCGGCGGTGCGGAAAACCACCAGCCGGGGGACGGCAACTTCATCGAGCGTCGCGACGCTGCCATTCAGGCTTACTTGGAGTGGCTGCCGATCCGCGCCACTCCTTTCAGCGAAGGTGGCCACATCTACCGCAACTTGTCCTTCGGTTCCCTGGCGGAGCTAAACATGTTGGATCTGCGCACTTACCGCAATGAGCAGGTCTCTTTCACCTCAATGGGCAAGACGGACGACACTTCCCGCACCATGATGGGCTCCGAGCAGTTCACATGGCTGGCAGGCAAACTGCAGTCTTCCCAGGCGCGATGGAATCTGATCGGTAACTCCGTGATGATTACGCCCATTCTGATTCCGCCGCTCAAGCAGCCTGAGGCCGATGCTGTGACCCAGCTACTGGGACTGCCGGAGCAGGGCATTCCTTATAACTTCGATCAGTGGGACGGTTACGCGGCCGAGCGTCGTCGGATCGTGAAGCTGATGCAGGAAAACGATATTCACAATTCGGTATGGCTGACCGGCGATATTCACTCCTCATGGGCGTGCGATGTTCCTGTGGAGCCGGGCAACTACCCCGCCAAGGGTGTTGCCGGCGTGGAAATCGTGACGCCTTCTGTAACCAGCTCAAATATCGACGACATCTTGAAGCTACCTGAGGATAATCCTCTTTCTCAGACAGTGGAATCCGCTTTTACTAATCTGAACCGCTACGTGAAGTACCTGGACATGGATTCCCACGGCTACGCGGTGGTTCAGGTCACTCCGGACTACGTCCACACGGACTGGATCTTCATGAATCCGGACGGCAAGTTCCATCCCGGTGCTCCGCTGCACTACGCGAAGTCTGCCCGCGCCTACCAGGGTCAGGGTATTCGCATGAGCAACCAGCCTTTGGACGTCAACGCGCACTCTGCCCGCTAACTGCACCTCTACCTTTAGGTGCCTAACCATTCATGGTTAGGCATTTTTTCATACCTGCATGCGCGCAAGCTATAGGACTAACCAGAAGTTACCATTAAAGGAAAGGATAATTTGAATCTTGATTCATTTGAATTATCGAATCACATTTCACTTTGCATCGAAATGCAGATTCATGTGAATTTATATTGATTAAGGCCTATAATTTGCCTGATATTCATTTAGATCAGTAACATGTAATACAACGAATAGGCGGGACGGTATTCATAACTGCCTAGTTTTCCCATTTCACAGACCCTAAGGTTTTCTCATCATGGCACGTCGCGAAGTAACCCAGTTTTTTGATGACTTTGACAACTCTCCCCTCGAAGATAACGAGGTGAACGTCGTAGAGTTTTCTGTCAATGGCGTTGATTATGTTATGGAACTTTCTGAAAAGAACCTGCAAAAGTTCCAATCTGCGGTTGACCCTTACATTGCAGTCGCACGTCGTGCGACTCGTTCCTCGTCCAACCGCAAGTCCAGCTCCAACTCCTCCTCCAACCGCAACAAGCGCATCCGCGAGTGGGCACTGGAGAACAACCTGGATGTTTCCAAGCGTGGACGAATCGCCTCGGACATCATCGAGAAGTTCAACCAGGCGCACAGCTAACACTTCTCCATTGGCCTCGTAGCCATGTCGCGCACGATACCGCGCTGCTCACCCGCAGTTTTTTCCCAGGCTGCGTGTTCTGATCCTTCGAGGAGGATCCTCAGGTTCAAGTGAGCGTGCGCACGATGCGCAGCAACGCAGAGGCCGTCGCTGTGGTGGATAGCGCGGCACCCATCGATTCCACACTCAAGGCACTTAAACCGGATGGATGGAGCGGCTGCCGTGGCAGCGACGAGGAAATCGGCGCCGTCTACGCTGTGTGGAAGGACGAGGTCGCCGTGGGTCGTCACCACCGCACAGCTGCAGTCCGTAAAGGCGCAGCAAATCGCGGAACGCACCGTCGCCAATCTCCAGCTCTAGAGGTCAGCCCTAACGGATAACCGGCTAGCGCACTCCCACGTCGGTCCACGGCATCAGTGGCCCGATCGCCGGGAACGCCACTTCCATCAGCAGGAAGAACATGCCCACCAGCTTGACCTACGTCGGCCCTGGCAGTGCCGCCACAATGCTGCACACATCGCTTAAGTCACCTCCGATAGTTCCGGCGGCACCTAGCCACTAGATTTATTGTCGCTGCGCACCAATACCGCGTGCACGATCACTCGCTCCGCGTTTGAAAACTGCGGGTGGCAGGGGGTCATCGTCAGCAGTGCGAGATCTCCGTCCGCCACCTCGGTTCGCGCTTGCCCCGGCACCGGATTGATAACGTTGTCATCGCCCGGTGAAGCGATGCTGCGCCCTTGTATCCCTGCGTACTCTCCGCCGGATATGCTCTGTGCCAAGTCCTGATCCATGAACTGCTGCGCGGCCACCCGCCTGGTGTCCTGTCCGCCGTCCACAGTTTCGTCGATGGGCAGCACACGATAAATGTTCCAGGAGCCGGCTGTTTCCACCACCACGCTGACAGGATCGAGCCGCCACCGTGCCCTGGCTGCCCGTCTGTCTGTCATGGCGGCCATTATCTCACGCATTGTCCTTCCATAGCCCTTTTCCTTGCCTTCGCCGTCTTTTAATGCAGCGCTTATGAGTGCAGCTGACTAATGTCTCTCCCATGGCTATCGTTGAGTACCCAGTGGCTGCGGTGTTGAAGCTCTGGCACATGTTGTTGGCGGATATGTTGGGCGTGGACGCGAACACCGCGTGGGTGGGTTCCATCGTGTTGCTGGTGCTCACGATTCGTCTGTTGTTGCTGCCTTTGGCTTACCGCCAGTTCCGTTCCTCACGCATCCTCGCCAACCTGCGCCCGCATTTAGAGGAGATCTCCCAGAGCTTCGAGGGCAAGAATGATCAAGACAGTCGACGCGAGCTTCGCCTTGCCCGGCGCGAATTGCAGCAGGAAAATGACTATCGCGTGCGCGATGGTTGCGTGCCCATGCTCATCCAGATTCCCGTGATCATTGGCCTATATCGCCTGCTGCTGCGCATCGCCCGCCCAGTCGAGGGGTTGAACGCGGCGCATTCTGGTTACGGTCCGTTGAATGCTGAGGAGGTGAAGACTTTTCTCGACGCCAGGCTCTTCAACGTCCCCCTTCCCTCCTATGTCAGCATGATGGATTCTAAGCTACGGGATCTCGGCACCTCCCAGCAGGAGGTGCTGCATGTGGCGCTGCCCTTGATCGCCATGGCGTCACTGTTCACTACGGCGAACTATCTATATAGCTACATCCGCAATCGCCGCACTCTGGATTACAGCATGGCGTCCGCGCGCTTTATCGCCAAGGTGCTGTTGTGGATGGGTCCAATAGTGCTGCTGTTCCCATGGATTTTCGGCCTCACCGGGCCCGCACCGGTGGCTTTGCTTTTGTACTGGGTGTGCAACAACCTGTGGACGGCCGCGCAGAGCTGGGGTATTCAGGCGCGTCTGAACCAGACAATGCCGTTTACGGAGCAATTCCGGGAGCACTACCTGGAAAAGAAGTCAGTGCACGTGGAGTCAAAGCATGCCAAGAAGCACGGGAAGCATTCCCACAAGGCGTTGGCTGCGCGCCAGCAACGCCCTCGCTAGATGTTGTACATTGCGGGGGCGGTGAGTAGCAACTGGCGTGCCATGCTGCGGGCGGTTTCTAAGGGAACTACGGTGCGGCTCATTTTTGCGCCGGCCAGCCCGCCGTCGAGGCAGACCATCAGCTGGTCGGCGAGGGTGCGGGAAGAGTAGCCGAAGCGCTCGTTGAGCAGCTCGGCCATCGTGTTACGACACCAATCGCGGTGTTCCATCGCCGCGTTGCGGATACGCTCTTCGGATTCCGTCTCCGGGCGCGGGTATTCGCTGGCGGCGTTTTGGAAGTGGGAGCCGCGGAAGTTGTTGTTCGGCTCGTCCCGGATGCACAGGTCGAAGAAAGCGATGATGCGGGCTTCTGGCTTCTCGCGCTCCCTAGCGATCTCCTCCCACCGCTTGCGCCATTCGCTGTCCAGTTCTTCCAGGTAGGCAACCACCAGGCTGTCCTTGGAGCCGAACAGGGAGTACAGCGAGGCCTTGGCCACATCGGCATCGCGCAGGATGCGGTCGATGCCGATGACACGGATCCCCTCGGTGGTGAAGAGGTTCGTGGCGCTAGCGAGAAGACGCTGACGCGGCCCAGGGCGGTTACGCCTGCGGGAGCTGGTCTTCTTCGGAGCTGTGGCCATAAACCTTTCCTTGCGAGTTGATCGTGAAATGTGCGGTCTCGTTAGATTTCTAGACTACTGGGTCTAGAGTCTAGCGCGAAGCACTAACGCGCAAGTGCTCAGCTAGCTCTGCGGACGCACCACCATCATGGGGCACGGTGCGTACTGCAACAGCGCTCGGGAGGTGGATCCCAGCAGCATGCCCTTGAATCCGCCACGACCGTGCGATCCCAGCACCAGCAACTGTGCACCTTCGGCGGCTTCCTTCAAGGAGTAGATAGGGCGCTCGCGCTCCACGATTTCCTCGACCTCCACCTCTGGGTACTTCTCCATCAGCGGGGCGAGTTCGCTGGTCAACAGACGCTCGTGGTCTTCAATGAGCTGATCCATCTGGCTTTGGGCTTCCACCACGCTCACGTAGGAGGTGTGGAACTGCGCATCGGACCACGCGTGCACGGCGCGCAGCGGAGCCTGGCGTGCCTGGGCTTCGCGGAAAGCGATCTCAATCGCCTTGCGGGAAACCTCGGAGCCGTCCACGCCCACCACGATGGGTCCGTACTTGTTGGTTTCCGTGACGTCGTTGTCCTTACGAACCACCACCACGGGGCACTCGGCGTGCGAGACAACGGCGGCGGACACGGATCCCATCACCAGGCCAGACAGCCCGCCCAGTCCACGGGAGCCCATGACCAACATTCCGGCATCCTCGGACAGTGCCAGCAGGAAGTCGATGGGGGATTCCTCGCGGACTTCGTGGGAGACCTCGATGGAGGAATCGAATTCTTCGACGATGCGGCGTGCCTTGTCGATCTTGTCGCCGGCCTCACCCTCGAGCTCGTCGTAGAGCTCCTGGGGAGGCACCATTCCATCGGCGTACATGAATTGCGGCATGGTGTAGGCGGTGACCAGCTTCAGTGGCTGTCCGCGCTTCTTTGCGGAGTTGGCGGCCCAGCGGACGGCGGCGTCTGAGGCTTCCGAGCCGTCGACCGCCACGACGATTACGTTTCCAGAGTCATTGGTGGACATGAGATCCCTTTCGCTCACACCCGCCCACGGATTTCGCCACAATTGCTCACTTTCCAGCGAGACTGCGCCTTGTTTCCAACCGAAAGCGGGAAACTTTTTAACACTTAAGTTCTTACACTTCCATTATGCGCTTTTTGCCCCTGACTGGCAGAAAATTCTTTGAGACAAATCTCTCGCATAGCAAAAAGCACCCCACCGTCTCCGCGAGGAGTGGTGAGGTGCTGGCAGAGCGCGCAGGTCTACTTGCGTGGGCTGGTGTCTGGGAGTGGAACGTCCCAAGCGCCTTCTGCGTTTGCTGGGTAGAGGAACGTGTAGATTGCATTGAGTGCGTTGCCTACGGCCGCGCCAAAGTCGGTGCTGAAGAATTCCGCGATACTATTTAAGATTGCATTCAGATCCATAGCTGGGAGTATACGCGGTGATCAATCCTCTTCCAATACGTTTGGGATTAAATCCAACCCGCGCCCAAGTTCCCCTGAGCAGCACTTCTACGGTTCGCACTGAAGATTTCCTTAAGATTCTCATATCTGACCAGCGGCATCGCCACCCTGCAGATGATGATTCCGCCCTCGCCGAGCGCTTTGCTCGCGGCGAAGTTGTGTTGGATTCCGGCGAGGTTTTACGTCCAGATTCGCTACTTCACCCCGGCATGTTTGTGAATTTCTACCGCCAACCAGCAGCCGAGCGTCCGGTTCCTGGTGAGTTACGCGTTCTTTTTTCCGACGCCACCCTTCTCGTCATCGACAAACCACCCTTCCTGGCTACTCTCCCTCGCGGGCAGCACATCACAGAGACGGCCTTGGTGAAAGCTCGCGTGGAGTTTGGGATCCCTGAGCTCTCCCCCAGCCATCGGCTGGATCGGCTCACCCGCGGGGTACTCATGTTCACCGTCCGCCCGGAAGTGCGAGGCGCGTATCAAACGATGTTTGACCGTCGGGTGCCGCTAAAAACTTATGAGGCCATCACTGATGTGCCAGACGATGCCCCGATGCATCCAATTCCCCGGTTCAGCCAGTGGCGTTCGTGGCCAGTGCCCACTCCGGATGATCCTTGGGTGTTGCGGCACCATATGATCAAGATTCGCGGACGGCTATCCACCTATCTTGATGAAGACGTCCCCGCCTCGGAAATGAATGCCTTGACGAAGGTGTTGGGGATGCGAACGGAAGTCCGCGATGGCAGAGAAGTCGCAGTGTGGCAGTTGCAGCCAGGAAGCGGAAAGACTCATCAGCTGCGGGTGGTGATGCGCTGTTTGGGGCTACCGATCCTCAATGATCCGCTGTATGCCGATGTCGATGATTCGGCACTGCTCACTCCGAACGGCGCCCTTCCCCGTCCGGTGTTTGTGGAGGACGAGGATTTCACCAAGCCGATGGGGTTGATCGCCAAGCGGTTGGACTTCACTGATCCACTCACGGGCAAAGCACGCAGCTTCATAAGTCAGTATTAATGACGGTCGTCGCTTGCTACTCCACGGGCATGGCCGCACATAGACATCTCTGTAGCTAGTGGGTCTCCTCTTCGCTGAGGACATATCCGCGCAAATTACGGCTAGTAATCAGCGCGCCTACCGCGAATACCGCGGTCACCAACACCGTGCAGGCGATGAAACCAGCGTTGAAACTTTCGTGTGCCCGAGCCAGAACTTCTTCTGCTAACTCGTGTGGCAGGTGACTCTCCGCCACGGCCAGGCGGGCATCCTGCATTCCTTCGCCAGCTCGCGCTGGAGCTCCTTCGGGAACCACGTAGCTCGCGCTAAATATGAACGTGATCAAGCTTCCCAACAGAGCAACGGCCGAAAGAGAACCGAACTCATAGGAGACTTCTTCTACCGAAGCCGCCATGCCCGCCCGGTGCGGCGGCGCGTTGGAAATCATCAAGATGGATGCCACGGACATCACGGCACCCAAGCCGGTGCCCATGATGAACAAACCAAAGGCCAACACGATGTTGCTGTGCACAACTCCGCCTAGGCCCACCACCAGGGAGCCAATCGCGGCGATTCCGAGACCGCCAGCAACCAGCCTGCGGGCGCCGAGAATGTGCAGGCGAGCACCCGCAATCACACTCGTCAAAGCGGAACCGACAGCAATGGCGGACACCACAAGGCCCGCCTGCAGTGGAGAAAATCCATCGATCAACTGAGTCTTCTGCGACACGATGTACTGCAGACCCACCGTGCCAAACATGGCGAAGCTCGCTCCGATGGCGCCGGCCACAAAAGCAGGTTCCTTGAAAACCTCGAGGGTGAGGAGAGGCTGTTCGAGGCGAGGTTGGCGTCGGACGAATAGAAAACCACCCACCACGGCGCACACCATCGCCACGGCGATGAGCGGCCAGTTCTGGGGCGAATGCGCCAGCTCCTTGATGGTCATCACGGCACCCACCAAGCAGACCATGGCCATGAGGGAAGAGATGACATCCCAATGTTTATCGGGATTTCGGACGCTGCGCGGGGCCACGAAAGGCAGGGTGATCAGGGCGAAAATCACCATGGGGATGTTAATGAGAAAGACGGAACCCCACCAAAACCACTCGAGAAGCAAACCTCCCACCAACGGACCCAAGGCGGAAGCCACAACCGAAAGCAAAGCCCACACACCGATGGCGAAGCTGAGCTCGCGGGACTTGGTAAACGTCAGCCGAATCAGCGAGAGGGTGGACGGCATCATGGTCGCCGCGCCGATGGCAAGCAGGACTCGAGCGCCGATCAGAAACTCAGGAGCCGGCGAAAATGCGGCGATCACTGAGGCGATACCGAAGATGCACAACCCGACGGTGAACATCAGACGGTGGCCGATCTTGTCCCCGAGCGTGCCGGTACCGAGGAGCAGACCCGCGATGACGACAGGATAGGCGTTGACAACCCATAGCTGTTGGGTGCTGGTCGCGTTCAGCTCGCCGACCAAGGTGGGCAACGCCGTGTAAAGGACGGTGTTATCCAACGTGATGAGGAAGACGCCGATACCGACGACAGCCAGCAACAACCACCGGGCAGACGATCGAGCTTCAGACATACTCACAGGCTACTCACTGTATGTCTTCGCACTACGAGGGGGTGAATGGAAGTTCATTGGGGGAGCAAGATCAAGCGAGCATCGTGTACTTCGGCATCGAAGTTTGGTTCCTCATTGCACCGCCACCTTCCTTCGCCGAACTATTCACACTGTGGCTAGGCTACGATCGAATGTCACCTCACCAACAAGATAGTCCCGAGCCTACCTCGCACGAATGTGCACAACCATCCCCCGGAAGTGCCACGCCATAAACTGCGACCTGCGGAAATACAAACCCGATGGCCGCTCCGGGGGATCATTGTGCACCCTGCCCGCCCACACTCATGTTCCCGCCATAACAACCGATGTACTTCCAGACAGCGTTGCCACCCTCATCTTGCTTCCTCGGGGTGGCGCTGATGCCGTCACTGTGCCCCGAACCTTCATCACCCGGTAGTCACATACTTTCCGGGTACACAAAAAAGAAGAGCTCTGGCAACGACCACGAAACACACAATTTCGTATCGCTACCAGAGCTCTTCACACATCAATCTATTCAAAAAATTTTTGATGCCGGCGGTGACCTACTCTCCCACACCCTCCCAGGTGCAGTACCATCGGCGCAGACAGGCTTAGCTTCCGGGTTCGGAAAGGGACCGGGCGTGACCCCGTCGCAAAAACCACCGAC
>NZ_OCTS01000014.1 GCF_900232865.1 Corynebacterium dentalis
GTTGGCAGTTCCGCTTGAAGGGGCCCAGGATTCGTACTCCTAGCCCCATGCTGGGGCAGGTTATGTTTATCTGCGTGCTCTTATACTCATCTCAGGCCGCGGCCGGGCTGCTGCGCATGAGTGCGGTGTACCAACGCCCCGTGGTCCGCTCGACCGCACCCCTACGATCCTCGTCCTTCGCACGCTCCATTCCGACCCCGAGCTGCAGTGCGACGTCACCGTCGAAACCCTGACCGCGACCGTCGACCCCCTGTCCCTCGAACTGCCGGAGACCTCGCTGGCACCCGCTTGGACCAGCGTCGAACCCCCACAACACGGGTGGAGATACATTGCGGACGTGTCCAGTCTGACGCTGATGCGTAGCGTCCGTGCCGGCATCGAGGCCGTGGCCCAAGCACTTCCCGACAAACCCGGCGACGATGTCGCCCGCAAGATCCGGGGCATGGTCTGGGGCACCCCGGACACAGCCCTCGCGTCGCTGCCACAAGGCGTCGCGTTCGCCGCCTACGTCTTCGGGTTCCTCAGCTCCGAAGGAGAGGCCGCGATCTCCACCGCCGGCCGCTGGACGCGGTTGACCCTTCCGACTGGACACGTACTCCTGCGCGGACCCGTCGTCTCTGGCCTCACCTCAATCCGCCGCACCCGGCCACGCGTCTCCGAGTCCTTCAAACCAATCGGATAATACTTGATACCCCATAGGGGTAAAGGGTAGGATTGGTGACTATGAGAGAGGCTGAACACGCGCACGCCACGTATGACACACCGCACCTGGATGCGGCCGGGATCGTGAGTCGGCAGCAACGCGAGTCCGGCGACTTCTACCTATTGACCGGTGTACATGCCGGGCATCAGCAGCAGGAACGCATCCCTGCGGGTTCAACCTCGAACTCGCGACCAAACTGACTAAGGAGGCATTATGCCCCGTTTTTCCCGATTGACCCCTGAGACCGCAGTGGGGAGCTCACGAGACTTGCTCGGCGATCTCGTCGAGCGGCACGGCGAGGTCGGAGACATGGTCTCGACGATGGCGCATTCCCCGGCGGTGCTCGGCGGTTATCTCCAGCTGAGCAAAGCCATGCGTCGCGCCAAGCTCGACCGCAAGGTCAGCGAGCTCGTTTCGATCGCCGTGCAGTCGCAGCAAGGATGCGGAATGTGCCTGGCCTCGCACATCAGCGCGGCACGATCACTCGGGGTCAGCGATAACGAGATCGCACTCGCCCAGCAGGGTACGGCGATGACCGGCCCGGTCGCGGCGATGATCGCGCTCGGCCTCCAGGTCTACCGTGAGCCTGCGTCGATCACCGACGAGCAGATCGACGAGCTTCGGGGGTTCGGGTACAGCGACCGTGAGATCTCTGATGTCGTCGGGGTCGTGTCGCTGAACATTCTCACCGGCGCCTTCAACCTGGTTGCCGGCCTCACGCCGGGCGACTGATCTTGCCGGCGACTTGGCGCCTTGGCCGAGAGGATAGGCAGCGGTCTGCAAAACCTTGTACACGGGTTCGAGTCCCGTAGGCACCTCCACTTTCCGCCGAATCCAATAAGGCACGCGTCGCAGGAAGCGGGCAGTCCACCCTCGGGCGCGCCGGAACCTCTGAGCTTCATTTCGCATCGAGCGACAGATCACACTCGACAATATCGTCATAGAGCGATATAATCGCTATATGACTATGAATCAACAAGAGGGGGCAACCCTCGACGAGGTGGCGACAGCAGCGTACGCCCACCTGTTCCAGGCATTTGCAGAACCGACGAGGTTGGCGATCGTGCAGCACCTCGCCTCGGGCGAGCACCGGGTCCGCGATCTGGTCGAGCACATGGGCCTGGCCCAGTCCACGGTAAGCAAACATGTCGGCTTTCTCGTTGAGTGCGGCCTGGCGACGATGCGCCCGGAAGGGCGCTCCACCTGGTACTCGCTGACACAGCCCGAACTCCTGCGTACCCTCGTCGCCGCTGCCGAATGCCTCCTCGATGCCACCGGCACGCAGGCCCTGCTCTGCACGCACCTGCGACTCCCACATACCCACCACGCGACAGATACGGAGAAGAAGTAGACATGGGCGCAGGACACAATCACGGCCCCGCAGCCAGCGAGACCGGGCACCCTGGAGATTTCCGCAAGAAACTCTGGATCGCATTCTCGATCACCGCGACGATCGTCGTCGCCCAGGCCATCGGCTCGGTCATC
Source organism: Corynebacterium dentalis (assembly GCF_900232865.1). Taxonomy (GTDB): domain Bacteria; phylum Actinomycetota; class Actinomycetes; order Mycobacteriales; family Mycobacteriaceae; genus Corynebacterium; species Corynebacterium dentalis. Next base: position 2,189 of record NZ_OCTS01000014.1, read on the forward strand.
ACCGGCAGCCTCGCACTGCTAACCGACACCGCCCATGCCATCACCGATGCCGTCGGCCTACTGGTCGCACTGATCGCCGGGACGCTGATGCTCAAGCCCGCCAACTCCAAGCGCACCTGGGGGTTCCGACGTATCGAGGTGATCGCAGCCCTCGGACAGTCGGCACTGCTGCTGGTGGTGGGCACGTACGCCGCCATCGAAGGAATCCGGCGACTGTTCGAGCCGCCGGAGGTGCCCGCAAGCGAACTGCTGATCTTCGGCATCATCGGCCTGGTCGCGAACATCATCGCCATCACCATCCTCGCCTCCAGCCGCGGTTCGAACTTCAACATGCGTGCCGCGTTCCTCGAAGTCCTCAACGACGCCCTCGGCTCACTCGGAGTGATCATCGCGGCGATCGTGATCTCCACGACCGGGTTCATGCAGGCCGACGCCATCGCCGGACTGTTCATCGCCACCCTGATCGTGCCTCGCGCGTTCAAGCTGATGCGCGAGACCACCGGCGTCCTCATGGAGTTCACTCCTAAGGGCCTCGACCTCGACAAAGTCCGCTCACACATCCTCGAACTCGACCACGTCCAGGATGTTCATGATCTGCACGCCTCCACTGTGGCGACCGGCCTACCGACCCTGACCGCCCACGTCGTCGTCGACGACGAATGCTTCACCGACGGTCATGCCGCCCAGATGCTCCAAGAGATCAAAGACTGCGTCGCAGGACACTTCGAGGTCTCCGTCCATCACGCAACCTTCCAGATCGAGACCGAGCACATTGCCGAACATGAACCGGAAGTCAGCAAGCACGACTGAACGCAGCGCCCCCTCCCGGGCTCGTACCGGGCGGGGCGCTTCCGCATCACACAGGTAGGCACTACCCCTATGGGGTACTATGGCCAATTGGCACCACGGGCAGGCACGAGAAGGAATCCCATGAAAAACCTCAGGTCATTGCCGAAGTACGGCGGGAAGAAAACCGCTGCAACCACCGTCGTGATCGGCGCTTTCCTGCTCACCGGATGCGCGGCCGCCAACGACTCACCCTCAGCCACCTCAGCCACCTCGGCCAGCGGAGCCGAGATTCTTGTCGAGAATGGTCTCGAAGGCCTCGACGTGCGGGAGCTGGTCGAAACGCTCGATGCGATCCCGCTGGACGATCGCACGGAGACCTTGACCACGTCGATCACTGCGGAGATGGTCACGCTCACTGATCAGCACGAGCACGCGACAGAGGTGCGGTTGCCCAGTGACGAGATCTACGTATCCGTTGCCCCGTATCGGTCGCAGACCCATGATTGCTACTACCACAGCCCGACCGGATGCCTGGGCGAGCTGCGCAACGCAGACGTGGCCGTAACGGTGACGGATGCGACGACCGGCGAGACGATCGTCGACGAGGAGTTGAGAACCCTCGACAACGGCTTCGTCGGGATCTGGCTGCCCCGAGGCATCGAGACATCGATCTCGATCACCCACGACGGCCAGACCGTCACCTCCGAACTTTCGACCGTCGGCGACGATGCGCAAACCTGCCTGACCACGATGCGACTGGTCTAAAACTAGCACCACGGGAATACCCCCACCGGGTAGGGTGTTGTGATGTGCGCGCGGTCTATCGCACGCGACGTGTAATAGGAAGGAAAGCAGTCCCATGAGCGAAGTCACCACCGTCGACACCCAGGCCTTCGAAGAGGTTGTGCTCCAGAGCGAGGTCCCCGTTCTCGTGGACTTCTGGGCAGCCTGGTGCGGCCCGTGCCGTGCGATCGCGCCGGTCCTGGACCAGATTGCAGCTGAGCAGGATGGAAAGCTCCTCATCGCCAAGCTCAATGTCGACGAGAACCCCGACATCGCCTCACGCTACAACATCAGTTCGATCCCTGTGATGAAGGTCTTCGACAAGGGTGAAATCGTGCGCGAGATCATTGGGGCGATGCCGAAGCCGCAGATCGAGCAACGCCTCGAAGGCATTATCTGAGGCTCGGCCGTCGAACCGTTCCCGAACTCCGCCGACCGTTGCGCGGCAGTTGATGGTCGCCCGACTCAGCGTGATTGCATACGTAATGCAAGACTGCGCAGTGCAACGAGCGCTTGAAGTGGCAGGACCCCGTTACCGAAGGCGGTCTTCTGCTGATTTGCAGTCAGTCCGCCCATCGTGTCGGTAATCCATCTGACTGGCAGATCCATAAGCCATTCCACGAACTCCGGCGACGGGCGTGGCCCTCTGTCCTCGTTCATATACACCAAATACACGGTTTGCAAGAAGTTAAGCAGTGTCACCAGAAAAGGGATTCTTCCATGGCACTGCCACCAGAAAAAATTGCTCAGCTTCAAGCAGCCCAAAAGACTGCCCAAGACCGAGAAGTTAATCAAGCAAAAGAACTTATAAACGCCCAAGACATTGGCTACACATCCAAACTCTTCGTCCAAGCATTATTTCCATACCGCAAGACCGACGAAGAAAAACGAGTCATAGAGACAGCACAAGGCCGAATCGTTGTCTACGCCGATGGAGGATTGCCCTACGGCAAATATCCCCGACTAATCATGGCCTACATCGTCACCCGTGCCGTGGAAAACGCAGGAAAGCTCAAAGCAGGCAAAATAGACCTTGAGCAAGCAGTCCGCATCCCTCTCGGACACTCCATGAACCACTTCCTCCAAGCCATCGGAGTAACTGGACGCGGCACAGGTGGCGCAACAGGGAACTTGGCCAATATCCGCGAGCAATTATTGCGCCTGGCTGATGCTCGCGTGACCGTCAAAGAGGACGATGGCGTACGCGCACGTGGTAAACACACTCAAATTATGGATGAATGGGACTTATGGTTTGATGCACGCGACCCTAATCAGGGAAGCTTCATCGAGTCCTACATCAAACTCACGCCACAATTTTTCCAGCACATTGTCGAAGCCCCCATCCCTATCGACCTTGCTGTACTACGCCAGCTCACCAAGCCACGGTCAATGGACATTTATATCTGGCTAACGGTCAAGCAGTTTTGGCTTAGCAAAAACAACCGAGACTCCTACCTTTTTACCTGGGACATGATGGCACAAAGCTTCGCCACCAAAGAGCTAGTATCAGGGCAAGACTGGGTGAACTTCCGCAACGAAATCAAGAAAGCCATCCACGATGTTCAGGCGATATGGCGTAATTGTGGAATAAAAGCCGACCTCGATGGAGTCACCGTCACTAAGACATCTCCCTCAGTTGAGAAAAAACCGCCACGTCCGCAGCTGGATTAATACTCATCAACGAGTGAGCGCCCCCTTGTGGGCGCTTTCTTTATGCCCTGGTCAGGCTGCGCATATTTACCAATACGGCTGCGCATATTTACCAATATCCAAGCAGTTATCCACAGGGCTTGAACTGGGATTTTATCTATTTCCCCTGGTCGCTTATAACTATAAACTGTAGAACTATATCCAGCAGGGGTAAACCAACCAGTCAACGCTAACGCTAACTAGTAAATAAGATTCCATCGTGGCTCACGCCCTCACTAACGTTCGGTTGTGCTGCCGCCCAAATCAAAGATTTGGTTGCCACCGAGACAACCTGGACTACTCACTGACCACAGCCTCCAGGACTACAGATAACCAAAGAATCTTTAAAGAGAACTCTCACAAAGGAACCCCAATAATTTCATCCTTACTGTCAATGCTCACTGGAGTGGGCACGCCCTTGTTACTTTTGTCGAAGCTCCGCAGAATAGTTTGTAGACCGCTCCCTCCCCATTACGTTGTTGGCAGTTCCGCTTGAAGGGGCCCAGGATTCGTACTCCTAGCCCCATGCTGGGGCAGGTTATGTTTATCTGCGTTCCTTCTGCCTTGTGGCAGTGGAACTAGTCGCTGGCTTCGGTATGGCTTGTTTTCGTCCCTGTCTGAAAATGATCCGGGGGGTGATGCCACCGAAGGCAGTGACATACTCCAGACTGCTAATAGGAAGGGCCTGACCCCCGGAAAGTGGACACGTCGGGGGTTATCTATGCTGCTTGGGTCAGTGTAGCTGATGTGAGTGCTTCGAAGTCATCGGGGGCTAGAAGGTTGCACCAGGAGTGTCGTCTGCGCGTGTTGTAGCGCATGCACCACCGGAAGACTTCCTGCCGGCAGGTTATCGGATTGTCAAAGATTTTCCGATCACGCAGCACTTCACGTTTTAGGGTGGCGTTAAATGATTCTGCCAGGGCATTATCGGCACTCGTTCCTACCGCTCCCATGGATTGGCGTACACCCAGCGACGAGCAGTATTTTCTAAACGCTTGTGAGGTGTACACGCTGCCGTGATCGGAATGAAAAATGGCCCCGTCAAGACTTCCACGCACACCATGTGCGTGGGCTAGAGCATCAATGACCAACGAGACACGCATGTGGTCTGCGAGTGCATAACCTGCAAGTTTCCGTGAATAGGTGTCAATGACTGTGGCCAAATACATGTTCTTGCCACCCTTACAGGGCAGGTAGGTAATGTCGCCGACATACACACGGTTCGGCTCGTCAGCTGTGAATGTACGGCCTACTAGATCTGGCATGACACGGTGACCAGGCTTGCGCCTGGTGGTGATGCATCGACGCCGTTTGCTAAAGCCTTTTAGCCCCATGTTTTTCATGATGCGTGCGACTTTCTTGTGATTGATCGGGGAAATGAAGTGCCCCAGGTTTTGTTCCGTCTGAGTAGATGGGAAAATCTGGAACATGCCAAAGAAATTTGACCAGGATGCGAAGGACCGCGTGGTCCGCCTCGTCGAGGACCGTATCCTGGCAGAGAACCT
>NZ_OCTS01000011.1 GCF_900232865.1 Corynebacterium dentalis
AGGTTCTCTGCCAGGATACGGTCCTCGACGAGGCGGACCACGCGGTCCTTCGCATCCTGGTCAAATTTCTTTGGCATGTTCCAGATTTTCCCATCTACTCAGACGGAACAAAACCTGGGGCACTTCACAGTGTGCAGACGTCGGGGGCGCGGTATCCGGCGTCGTCGGGGCAGGGGAACAGCGTGTCTTGGGTCAGATCCTGTGCCATGAGGGTGTCTTTCTGTGGTCTTTAGCCTGGTGGCTGCTGGTTTTAGTGTAAATCAGGAAAGAGTGGTTAGCGGGGAGGATGGTCGGGGTGTGCAGTGTGTTTGTGCTGCATGACGGGTTTCCAGTCGTGCCAGGTGCCGCACCAGTGGACGCTGTAGCGCTCGGCAACGATGTGCCAGGCCGGTGCAGCCTGGAGTGCGGCGTCGCTGAAATCGCAGCGGGTGAGCACGGTGGTAAACCAAGCATGTGGGCTGGTCGGAACGGTTTTTAACCCCAGGGCGTAGAGACCATGGTCTGGCCGGTATTGGCTGGCTGCGATAGCGCGCAGCAGTTGGGGGGTGTCGATGTGCTCCGGGACGTAAGCATCGATCAACCGTGCCAGAGCTGTTTGGGACATCCGTCCCTTGTCTTGGCCAAGAAGATGGCGGTAGGGGCCATTGGCTGACGGGCGGTGCGGATCAGTGCGCGTGAGATCGTCGGCAATCATCCTGGCGCGCTGCGAACATTGAGTCTGTTTCTGCTGAACTTCGGTTTTTGCGCGCGCCTGCGCGCTGTGAGTTTCCCTCTGTAAAGATGAAGAGAAGAGTAAACCGTAACCTACGGTGTAGGGGGTCTGGAGAAAGTTTTTGACGCTGGCGATGGCGTGAGAAATCCGGGATCGGATGCCGTTGAAGTAGCGCGTATCGCGGGCTGCCAGGCGCTCGGTGAGTCCGTGTTTCCAGGCGGGGCCGTCCGGGTTGTGGCGGGGGATAGCCCAGTCGGGGATGTTCAGATCGCAGGTGTTGCCGACTCGTTTTTGCCAGGTGCCGTGGTGGACGAAGGCGGCGTAGGTTTCGATGGCGCGCAGTTTGCCTCCATCGCGGAGGTGACAGAGGAAGCCTTCTTTGTTGAGGATGCTTCGGATGTGTTGGACGCGCTTAGCGGCGGATTCTTCGCTGGTCAGTGTGCAGCCGTGCTCTGCAACGGCGATACGCCAGATCGTGGCGTTGGAGGCGGTCAGGAAGTGGCCGTTGGGTTGGGCCAGGGAAGCCATCGCGGCGATGAGGGCGCGGATATTGTTCTCTGAGCAGGTCAGTGAGTTCCGGGAGCGTTGATCGAGTACCCAGTGGGTGGCGGCACCGATCCAGTGCTTTTTGCCGTAGATCCGGCCGCGCTTGGCTTTGGCTTTGGGCAGGCGGCACCAGCTGCCCTCGCCGGGTTGGCCGTTGTTGAGGGCGTAGACCGTACCAGAAAGCATGATCTGGGTGGTTTCCATCAGTGTGCAGAAACGCTCTTCGTTGGCAGCGAGCCAGGTGAGGTTGGTGGCGTAATCATCACTGGGCAGGGTGAAGTAGGTGCCCCAGGCGGCGACTTTGCCACGCTTCGTGCGTGCCTTTTGTACCGTGCGGTGGGCGTTGCGCAGCTTGGAGAGTTCCTTGGCGCAGTCGTTGGCGTCCTGCCAGTCCACGCGGGGCATATCGTCGGCTGACCAGGCATAGTTCTGGTCTTTGATGGCCTTGGAGAGTGCCGGGAGTTCCGGGTCAGCGTCGAATACGGATGGTGGGTCGGTGTGTGTGTGTGAAAAAAAATCCAGGTTGTTGTCGCGCCCGCTTGCATCTGTGGCAAGGGTACGGCTAACCTGGGGATCATCAATTGGCATTGATTTCCCTTGGTTGGGGCGACAATTTCTGTTCGAGAAGAAGCTGGTAACTTCTTCTCACCGACTCTCTTAAATCCTCCTCGTTGGTCGCGGGGGGGATTTTTTCATGCCGTGTGAGCACGTTGTCTTGACGGAATGCTGGTGAGGCAGGCCTCAAGAGTTCGCGGCGCTGATGATCGCTCAGCGCTGGCGACACGACTCAAAAATCGTCACCATATGAAATTTGTACTGAGCACCTAGCAAGTGAGGTGCGAAAAACGTCTTTGTCTCTGCCGGTAAATGCCCTCCAGATAATTACACAAGTGTCATCTACGCATTTTCGCATAGGTTTCCCTGGAGTAGAAGAGCGACGCGGGGGAGGGGTTGCTACATGGCAGGATTCCTTTCCTGCGAACCGTCCGAAAAGCTGCGATGTGTACCGTTCCTGTAGTACACTGACAACTACCGGCGAAATTCGCCTTTTTTTCAGACCCTCCGCTAGAGCGCCAACTCTATGATGCGGGGGGTTTTCCCTATGCTCTATAGGGATTGTGCGTGCCCCTGACTCGAACGAGGGGTGTAGTCCATCCACGCGGTGTAGATCTTATTACAACAGGTTCGTTGGGTGTTGTTTATTTGCAACGCGCCCTAATCAAAATCTACCAGAAACTATCATATCTTATGGCATGTATGATCATAACTATACGCTCGTTCTGAAAAGTGGTTGAGATTGTGAGACGTTATGAAGATGACCGATGGACGAACGGCAACAATAGTTGACACCGATGGGGGAGTGGATGACGTGCTTGCGCTCCGCGTCGCCCAATCTTTGGCTCAATGCCCATTGACGGTAACAACGGTGGGCGGCAATGTCAGTGCCGATCAGGCCGCTCAGACGGTCAGATTCATGACGGGGCTACCAGTGCACACTGGGCTGAATCCATATGGCTGGCAGCCAGAGCGGCGTCATGGAATCGACGGAGTACACGGTGCTTGGGACGGAGTTCATCGCCCTGTGGAGGCCGTAGATGCAATTGATCTAATTGCTAGGGCCTTAACATCTTCCTCGTCCACGATCATGTGCCTCGGCCCGTTAACTAACTTGGCTGCTGCACTGAGCCGTGTGGGTGGTGCGCGTTATGTTCAATCCCCGCGGGTATTTGCCTTAGGAGGAGTTGAGGGTGCACCTGCTGGATTAAGAGACACTAATCGAAATGCAGATCCTGCTGCGAGTTTGGCGTGTGCAAACATTGTGTCGTGGGTGTCAATGCGTCATGCCGCAGAGCTCTCCGCCATCAAGATGGCTGAGATCAGAGATAGCCCTGATTATGCCTGGATTGAACCTTTTGCTGAACGCACTGCCCAATCTTGGGGATGGGCAGACCGTTTCCCCGTCTACGACGTGGCTGTAGTGGCAGAAGCGTTGAATCCAGCATCCGCTGTTGGTGAGCTGATTTATCGTGCAGTGGCATAGAAAGCTCTATCTCATACGTCTCGCAAAAACCGTTTCTCCGCGGCGACGCGAGGAATGGAGCATCAATGCACTGGTTCGCAATGTGCAACGTGTAGTCAAAGAAGACATTGATGTGGTCTTTGTCGAAGCGTCTGCGGTCTCTGGAGTATGTGGCTCGCGTGTTCGCATCGGGAACTACAACCGCTTGTGCGTCCCTGCGGCGCATCAGACCGCGTCGTATGGCCTGTCTCAGGAGCTTGTACTTGTCCACGAGTTGGCTCATGTCTTGTGTCGCCATCGGGCATTGAGCTCTCGCAATGCCCGCGATCTTTCCTCTCAGGTCGAGACACTTTGGCCGGGACTTGATACCTCTTTCGTGCAGAAGTTTGTGGATGACAAGCAGGCGATGAGTGACGAAGAAGAAGCTGAGTTCTTGTCTGCGATGATCCTTCGTACTGCGCGTCAGCACAGCGCAGTGGGGGCGCTACTCACCGAGCGAAGGTCACATCGTGGTCGCCGCCTTTCAGGACTATTTGGAGGAACCGGTTATGCCGACAAGCATCGCTGAGCCGTTGCACCTGAGTGTTTTGGTGGTGTGCGGCTTGATCGCTGCGGGAATTTGGTCGCGTGCTCATGTCCGCTATCAACAGTTTCTGACGCTGTCGCTGGTCTCAATCTTGATTGCCGAGACAATGAAAAGTACGGCGGTGACTGATTGGATGGCCTCGATGCAGATGCACCTGGTGTGGCGTGGTGTAACGCAGACGGTGTGTCTTTTAGGTCTGGCGTTTTTAACCGAAGCGATCCGTGCGAGCGTGTGGGGCGCACTATGGCAGTCGCGCAGGCTGTATCTCAGAGTGACGTTGGTCTGCTGCGTCGGAGTCCTGCTGGTCATAATTTCTGCGTCAGTAGATCCTTCTTTTTCGAGGATCGAAAACGCGGGCGGAATCTTACCCGCGCTGTTTTTACTTCTCTTTAGCAGTGCCACGGTTGTGCTGTGTGCCCAGGGATTGCTTCATATCTTGATTAACCGCCGAGAGTCGTCGTTCGGACTGTGGCTGAGCCAGGCGATTATTATGCTCTTTTCGTTGGACTCACTGTCTCTAGTCGTGGCGTTTTGGCTGCACGGGGGAGCTGATGGACGTGATGATGGTGGCGTGTTGTGGTTCTCATGTATTGCCGCGACTAGCACTGTGGCCCTGGCTGCTCTTGGATGGAAGGAAGATTCGCCAGAGCGCGACAGTGAGCATAAGATCTTGCAGCTGTGGCGAATGCTCTATGAACGCCGCGGCCAGGGCGATCCCGTAGACGTGCTTGAACAGCGAAAATGGGGAGGGGTTGACTTCACATGGATTGTGGTCGTGCGAGAGACTGCGGACTTCCTGGCATCAGAATCAAGGAAGGTAAGCCACACAGAGCAGGATTCATCCTCGCTGGCGCTGGCTATCTATGACTTGGATGCGGGTGCGCAGCCTATGAGTGAACCGCGCATCATCGACGGGTGGGATGAACTTGTGATGATCGCTCACGGTCTCGTGGATGAGAATTAGCAATGGTTTGCTGAATGATCTGCTCTGATCCTTCCCCTCGGAAGGTAAAAACCGCCGACCCGTCTTTCATCTGCTGACACATAAGGATGACCTGCCACATCCGAGAATCTGGCTTGACTAGTTCCTTCGGATCAATGTTCATCTGACCACAAGCGCGATTACAATCCTCAAGTGTGCAGATGTCGGGCAGGGTGCCTGTAGGAAAATAGACGCTTGCCGCAGTACGGGTACGTTCAATCAGAAGGGCATTAGCATTCATCAGAACCTCCGAGTTGGTTGAAGATTTCCTTGCCGGTAACGCGCGATAGTGTCATCGCCGAGCTGATCATCAGGGATGAGCCCAAGCCTCCACCTGCGGTAGAGCTGGCCGTCGTAATCGGGGGATTCAGGGGCAACCAGCGGTTGATTCGAGACGATATTCGTCAAAAGCCTCAGTGCAACAGGGTCATTGGATTCGATCGTGGTGTCTATCCAACGACCCAACAAAGCGTTGGTAATCGCGGTGATCTTGTCTGTGAAGGTGGAGGCGGTGAAGTCTCCTGTGTGTTGATGATGCTGAGCAAGCAGGGAGTTCCAGGTCATCAGTTCGGCGATTTCATCCTCGTGGATAAGTAACGCAGGCCTGGATGAGCTGGAGTGTTCGTCTCGCGCTTGAGAGTCGCGGAAAAGCCTCTGTGTTGTTCCTTCATCCCACTGGAGGATTCTGTCAAGAGCCTGCATCGTCTTGCGGTGCGGGTTGATCACTTTGTCGTTCTCAAGGCGATTAAGAGAAGACGGGCTCGGGCCGTCAAGTGCGGCGACGTCTTCTATAGACAGTCCAAGTTCGTGTCGTCTGTCGCGTAGGGCGCGACCGAACGAGGGGCGAGAAGACTGAGGAGACATGACTACCAGCCTAGACAACCGTGCAAATAAACCGCGAATGCGCCACCAGTTCAAAATGAAGTGGGGAATAACGACACTTGATGCCGTAATAAACCATACATAAGCTAACTTAAATGATATTTAAATGACATGTGCACAGTAGACAAGAGGGATACGATGGTCATATAATGACATGGTTGTTAGTTCACTACGACCCAAGAAGGTTTGAAGATGACCCGTAAAAAGACCCCCTTGCTGATTGCTGCCTCAGTGGCCAGCCTGTTGTCGAGCGCGATTGCTTTCGCTGCGCCTGCAATGGCCGATGAAGAAGTTGTGGTGCAGCCGGGCACCGAAACTCCAGCCCCAGAGACTCCCTCGACTGACACGGGAGCTGCGCAGCCGGGAACCGAAACCCCGTCCGAGCCTGTCGAGGGCACTCAGCCAGGTACTGAAACTCCAGTCGAGGAAGCACCGACCCCTGTTGACGAGACCCCTCAGCTGGGCACCGAAACCCCGGTTGAGGAAGCACCCGCTCCTGTTGAAGAGACCACGCCGCCAGTGATCGAAGCGCCGGTCGAAGAGATTCCAGAGCCGGTTGATACAACTGCACCGGTCGAAGAAGCCCCTGTGGTCGAGCAGCCAGCGGTTGACGAAGCTCCAGCACCTGAAACTGTCGATCCGGCTGCCGAGGCTCCGGCTGCTCCTGCGGCTGAGGAACCAGTTGCTGAGACCACTCCAGCCCCTGTCGTCCCTGCACCTGTTGTGCCAGCCAAGCCAGTGGTGCTCTCCGAGGGCGCGGCTGAGCTCACCGGCCCAGGCGTCGACGCCACCGCCGGATATGTCACCGTGCCGTTTAAGACAACGGTCAATGCCGACGTCAACACCCAGTTCGGTGAGTTCTCCGCACCCGAAATCACCGTCGGTACCTACGACCTGGAGACCGGCACCGCCGATTTCTCTGTCGCAGGCAACGAACAGACTCTGACTCTGGCCAAGCCAGTGGCAGACGGTTTGCGCGCCGCATCCGAGGCTGTACCAGCAGAGGTGACCGAGAACGCTCGCCAGGCCACGGCATCCGGCGACTACCACGGCACCGTCGGCCCATGGGACGGCTCGGCCATCTGGGGTGCTGAGTCTCTACAGAAGTAGTGATTACGACGCGGTAAGGGGAAGAAACAATGGCAGATCCTAAAGAGGATGACATCCCAGAGTTGATCTCATGGGTCAACGGCTTTGGCGATGAACCTTCCTCACCGAAGCCCAGTGACAAGCCTGTCGAAAAGCAGGCCGCACCAGAGCAACCTGCTCCGCAGCGGCTGAGCATCGTCGAAGATCCTGAGCCAGGGCCCGTAGAGGATTCCGCGGACGACCCTCGTGAAGACAACGATGACACCGATGAGGTGGATGCCCCTGAGATCAATAGCTGGGATGATCTCTTTGCCGCGCCTGCTCCTGCCGCTCGGAACCAACAAGAGACTCCGGCCCCACCTCGGCGCAGGAAGAGCTCGGCACGCAAAGCTGAGGCTGGCACGAAAGCTCCGAAGCCACAGCGGCCAGTAAAAACTCGCCGTGAGGTACCCGCGTGGGTCAAACCTGCGGTTATCGCTACTGGTGTGCTGACCATCGTTGCTCTGCTGGTCGGGGCGATTGTTGTCGGCCAGTCGTTCGGCACAGACTATGCCGCTGATCACACTGCGCCTGCGCAACCGTCTCTGGACAGCAGTGCGGGCCAGGCAGCGGCCACCACCACGCGTGACCGGTTGGCCACGGATATGCCCAAGGATTCCGTCACGGTCGTCAGCGACGGCTGTGACCTCGAACCAGACCAAGAACGGATGCCGCCATCTCAGCGAAATCTGCGCAGTGCCTACATCACGTTTCAAAAAGAGTATGAGGCACGCAATGCAGAAGGAATCAAGGCATTGATCCTGCCGTCCAACAAAGAGTGGCGCGGACAGGACTGGGAGAAAATCTTGAACTCAGTGCCTGAAGATTACTCGTACTGCATGACCATGCCCCCAGCCGTAGGCACAACTGCTACGGCCACGATCCGTATGCACATGAATGGCAAAGACGTGATCTCTCACCAGAAAATCACCGGCCGAGCCGACAAGGCCGGGCGCTGGTTCATTGAAAAAATCGAAGCGAAGAAGGATTAATCATGACGGCACGAACAGCAGTCACAGGGGTTGTTGCAACCACCGCGGCTGTTTTCCTGACTGTGGCAGGCATGGCTCCGGCCGCCAGTGCCCAGTCAGAAGAATCCACGACAAGTAGCACCACCAGTTCCACCACAGAAAGTCAGACGGAGCCTTCCTCGCTAGAGGAGACCACTGAATCCGCCGAGACAAGCTCGACGGCTGCCGGTGATCCGGTTTCCCCGAAGACTGACTCCGGCAGTTGCGTCGATGTGTTCGCCCTCGGTGTCCAGGGAACCGGCCAGAGTAGTTTAACCACCCCGCGCGACATGGACGGCGGCTTCCTCGGAGAGATCCTGGGCCGGATGTTCACGTTCAAAGACGGTGACGACGCCCAGGCTGTGAAAGGCCAGTTCGCGCGGGAATATATTCCGTATGACGCGGGCTGGGGTGGATTCGCCAACATGGGCACGATGAGTTACCGGGACTCTGTTGCAGGCGGCATCAAGGCGCTCGAGACTCGAGCAACGGAAATTCTGGATGAATGCCCCAGCACCTACATCGTCCCAATCGGGTATTCCCAGGGCGCAGATGTCACAGACCATTTCCTGGAAAACGTCGGCAACGGATCATCCTCGGTGCCTGCTGAGTCAATCTTGGCGGGATTCAACATGGGCGCTCCCGCACGGCGGGAGGCTCAGCCCATTGCGGAAGGTGGACGCGTCAGCGTCGACATCGGAGCTGACACTCCAGCGATCGACGCGTTGGAGGAGATCACGGCTCCTGTCCCTGACGGGGCCGGCTTGACCGCCACCGGCGATCATGTCCAGTCCTACGGGACACTCGATGGTCGCGTGGTGAGCTTTTGCGAACACGGCGATCTGGTGTGCGACATGCCAGCGGATGCTCCCGCGGCACGAGCGCTAGCGAAGCTGGCGACCTCGGTGACGATAAAGGGTGATCCTTTCCGTGCAATGGATCAGCTCAGCGACGCGCTGATCATGTCTCCACTGGAGGCAGCCAGCTCGGCAGTCAACGAAGATGTCCAGGGAGAAACGCTGGACTCGGTGAGCTTCACTCCATCGAAGACGATCTCGCAGCGTCTCGAGGATGCCGCAGCCCGTGATCCAGAAGAACTCGCAGGAAACGGTACGGAATCCGCGACCGCCTCCGAGTCTGCAACACCAGAGGCAACCGAAACGGCTGTGCAGCCTGGTCTAGACATTGAAGACACCTCCAGCACCACGGCAACGACATCTGCCTTGGGAAACTCTGCACTGTCTGTGGCTGGAACGGGTAGTGCATCGGACTCTCAAACGTTGTCCAGTGCCGGTCAGGCTCTTGGCAAGCTCGGTTTGCTGGGCGTGAATGCGTTGATTGCTGTGGCGCGTGAGACGTTTACACCAGACACGATCGCCCAGGTGGCAGGCGTTGGCTTGGTCAACCCCGCAGCTGCGCTGCCGGTGTTGGGTGCCAAGGTCGCTGCATCGGCCACAAAGGTGATGGCCCCGGTGGGCGTGCGTGGCGCGTCTGCCGCATTCGAGGTCGCCCAGGCTGAGGTGGACTCCAACGAGGGTCTGCTGCGCATGGCCACCGATGTGAATTACTGGGCGCACTGGAAGAAGCACTCCAGCTACAACCACGTGCCCGTGAATGCCTCCGGCGATTCTGCGATGGAATACATCCGCAAGTTCTTAATGGCGGCGACTCAAGATACCGCACAGAAACCAGACGACTCTGAATCCGCGTCCGCATCTGAGACGTCCGAGAGTGAGACCACTGAATCCGCCACGGAGACCTCCACTGAGCGGGACGCCGCGAGCGCATCGCAGACCGTGACCGCTGGTTAGATCGCTGACCGTTTTTCCAACCTCGAAGGACAATCATGACCGCAGTACCGCAGTTGAGCAGCCGACAGGCACGAAACAATGATTCCGTGCGCTGGGTGGGGCCTGCTGGTGGGTATCCGCCACCGCCAGAGCACCGCCGTTTCCCTGTGGCTTCCGAAGCACTGGAAACCTCGGGCACAACACCACGTGTGTGGGCTGTGTCTGCTCACGGTGGGGCCGGGGCAACTGCTTTGGTGAGCCAGGTGCCATTTCTTGGCGATGCTGGTCAGATTTTCCCCTCCGGGGAGGTCAAAGGTGAGTCTGACCTAATCATCATCTGTGCCGCAGAAACCATCACTGGCCTCTCCGCTGCCCACGACTTGGTGCTGCAACATCGCAACGAGCTTGCAGGAAACACCGAGCTGCTGGCCGTGGTCACCCGCCCCGCCCAGCCGGGGTGGACAGGCAAGCGCACACCCAAGGTGATCGCAGAGCGGCTAGCAATCCTGGGCGATGAAAATTTGCCGGGCGAGGTCATCCGCGTGGAGTGGAATGAGCAGTTGGCCCTGACCACTCCCGAACGTCGAGAGACAGTTCAGCCCCAAGACATTGCCGAGTGGCTGGCCATGGACGACAAAAGCCAGGCCAAAGCTCGCCGTGTGAAAAATTCCCCCGCTGCGCTGGGCATTCTGCCCGCCGCAGCCGACATTCTTGACTTGGCGCGGGAAGCCTCTCGTGCCTCTCACTCCGGCGCGTAAACCCCGCGCCACCAGTATTTGAAAAGGAAGTAAGAACAATGTTCAACACGCTCTCTGCCCACGCGATGGTGCTCGCACAAGAAATCGACGTGAATCCGACACCTCCTCCTGGAGGAGATCGCATCCTGGAATTGGTCAACATCCTTGGATGGATCGCCATGGTGGCCGGTGTTGCTGCCTTGCTCTGGGGTGGTGCAATGTTCGGCTGGGAAAAGTGGTCGAGCCACGGTGAAGCCCAAGCACCACGAAGGGTAATTGCGGCCATCGTTGGTGGCGTGATCGGCTCTGTAGCAGGCCCACTGATGGCCTTTGCGGTGGGTAACTAAAGCCAATGACCAACGTCCTGATGAACATGGCTGCCGACTATAAGACTCCGCCTGCTGAAGTCACCGGCAATGTCTCGACATACCTGGGCTGGTTCCTGTGGCTTCTGATGGTCTTGGCCGTTGGACGTTTGATCTGGATCGGCGCCCTCTTCGGCTGGCATCGATGGCAAGGAAACCCCGACGAGAATGCACCCGTGGTGCAGATCATCGGCCTGATCATCGGCGGAATAATCGCCGGAACCGCCGGTACGTGGGCCGTATTCATGGTCGGCAGGTAGACGCAAACAATTCGTAAAGGAGAACACACGTGGGTAGTCGAACATCTCACCGTCGCGTCACAGCAGGTGCAGTCCTGATGGCTAGTGCGCTGCTGATGACGTCGTGTGGTAGCGACGAGGAGGCCACTGGGTCTCAAGGTCCTGATCTGTCGGCTCCGCCGCAGAAACTGTCCTGGAGCAAGGTCAAGGGTGTGAGCTTGCCCGTCTCGTCGGTGCATGGCCCACGTGATGTTGGTACCTACAGTGACGCCTCTGGATGGGAACATTCCCCGCAGGGCGCGGCATTAGCGGCAGTCAACGGGTCGATCCGACCGATCCTGGCTGACGACAAGCACTGGGAGGAAGCGGCCGCAGCGGCATTTGCCCCCACGGAGGGGCGTGACCTGTTCACGCAGGCACGTGTCTCGATTATTGGCCAGGGCATGGATAAGTCCCTCCTGCCAACGGCGTTCAACGGGTACAAACTCAACGACTACTCCGATGAGCACGCCGAGGTGACGGTGTTCACCTCGTACACCGATGGGTCAAAAGCATCAAACGCATACGCAATGGATTTCACCGGCGGCGATTGGAAGATCCACTTGCCTGATGACGGCAATGCCGGTGGATCGGTCAAAGCTGTTGACAATTTCCCTGACGACATGGTGCCCCTGGAGGCTAAGTGATGAATAAGACAATGCGCCGTGTCGGCGGTGTTGTGCTCTCCGCGGTGTTTGCGGGCAGTGTGCTCACCGCGTGCGGCAACGATGAGGAAGAGAACACGGCCTCTGAGCAGGTGGTGTCCTCGGAAGATAACCGACCTGTGGAGGAGAGGTTCGAGTGGGAAGCACGTGCAGCTGACCCGAACGGCATCCTGATTTTCCAGCCGAAAGCTAGTGAGTCGAAGGGACAGATCCTGTCAACGGAGACCCGCTCGTATGAACCAGGATCGGAAGAAGCAAAGACCTCTGAGCCGGAAGGGGTTGTGTTTCAACTCGTTGATTTTTCGCCGGTTGAGCCTGTTCCGTTCTCTGAATCTGACGGGCCCACAGGCTTTGACGGGATGGTTCCGACTGGATACACCCAGTCGGCGGCTGGAGTTGCTTTGGCTGCTGCTGCTTACACGGCTGCTGCATTTTCACCCAACTATCCTGAATTTATTGAGAAGGCAAGTGTGGGGGCGACAGAGGAGACCCGTAAGCGAGTTGAATCTGTGGCGGCTCAGATTGCGCAGGATAAAGAGACGCTGCGCTCAGTGCACAAGGTCGGACGGGGGCCTGCCTCCGAAGGTGCGAAGGTGGATCTGATCCGCGATGACTATGCGAGGGTGTCGCTGTATTCGTTTGGTAAAAGGCAAGACGGAACCGAGGGGCTGGTCTCCATAACTCAAGACTTTCAGTGGATTGATGATCAGTGGAAGTTGAGCATTTCGGGCACTCCAGAGGTCTCTGCTGTGGAGACATTGCCGAAGGAGGCGTGGACATGGGATCAAAACTAATCCTCATAGCCAGGCGGATGGTCTGGATGATCTTCGCTGGATTGCTAGTTGTCGGTTTAGCTCCACCTGCTCAGGCGCAAGATGAAGCGTCGGCGCCTGCATCCGAGACAGCTGCGGCGGACTCGCAGCCAGCCGATGAGAAGGAAGATCCAAATATCTTGGATCGACTGAAAGATAATGCTGGTGCTCTAGGTGGGGCTAGCTTAGATTGTTTAAAGAATCTCGATGTGACGTCAGATAAGTGTCGTGGTGTTGGCGCGATGACAGCGAACCCGGGAACTGCTGCTGGCCTAGTGGCGGGTAAGTCGACCGTGGAGGAAGCCAAGCAAGAAACGTCGGACTTGGTTGAAGGCCAGTTCGGCAAGATTGTGGCGGCGATCGGTGAATCGGCGCTGAAGATGATGCAGTGGATGCTGGGCCTGTTCATCACCACGCCAAGTTCGATCGTGCTGAGTCTGGGAGATGGTAACGCCGGTGATCAGGATCAGGGGCTGATCGGTGAGCTTAACGGCTACCTCGGTTATATACAGCTCGTGGTGGCAGTGATGTCGATCCTTGCGATTGCTGCTCGTTTTATGCTGTCCAAGGGCAAAGAGCTTGGCGACATTACTGAAGATGCAGGCATGACACTGGGGCGCAGCTTATTTGCTGTGACGGTCTGGGCCGCGTTGATTATTGGCGTCACTCGTGTGATCGACGGTCTATCGCTGTGGATCTTTGATGAAACCTCGAAGCAAGCCTCCGATTCCGTGAGAGGACTGTTGGAACAGTCGACGGCTGATGACTGGACGATGAAAACAGCTTTCGCGTCACCTGCTGTTCTAAGCAATGGTGGAACGCTGGGCATTGTCCTTATCTTCGGCATCATCGTGATCATCACCTCGGCAATCCAAATGCTGTTGCTGTTTGTGCGCCAAGGACTGTTGATCTTCATGACTCTCTTCGCGCCGATGGTGGCCGCCGGTGGCGGTCTGCCCATGGGCAAGGAGATGTGGGAAAAGCTTAAGAGCATGACCATCGCCCTGCTTCTCTACAAGCTGGTGGCCGCTATCTTGTACGCCATTCCGTTCTTGGCGATTAAGGAAATCAAGAAGGACGACACTCTTTCGGTGATCGTCGCCCTGTTGCTGTTCATGTTGCCGATCTTGGTACTGCCGATGCTGCTTAATCTGCTGAGCCCCCCAGGAACTGGTTCCTTGGCAGGCCCGTCAGGCATGAAGGTGGCCGGTGGTGCCATCGGTCTGGCGGCCGGTGGTGCGATGATGGCCGCCACGGGTGGCACTTCTCGCGCGTTGGCTGGATCGCAGCCAACAGGCATGGCTGGGATGTCTACCGGTAAGAGCTCGCCTGCCGTGGGTGGTTTCGGCGGCTCTGGCGGTGGAGGTGGTGGCGGCTTCGGCGGCGGTGGATTTGGCGGTGGTGGCGAGTCTGGCCCTAGTCCGCGGCCTGCCGGTGGAGGCGGGGGCGCTGGTGTGCCTGAGTCTTCTCCAAGCGCTGCGATGGCTGGCGGGTCTCCCGCTGCGCGTTCGGTAGAAGCCGATTCCTCACCTGCCGTTGCAGGTATGGGTGTTCCGGGAGGAGACAGCGGGGGAGATCCTGGTGGAGCCATTTATGCTGGAGCCACGCCAGTAGCCCCTGGTGGTGGTGAACTAGCTGCTGCTGGAGCTGCGGGCGCTGCCGCAGGAGCCACGTCCGGAGGAGCTAAGGGGGCAGAGTCCGGCAGGCCAGTATCTACTGCTGGCGCGTCCCCTCGGGCGGCAGGACAGCGCTCCCCAGGTGTTGCAGCTGGTGGCGCGCATCGTCGTCGGACTCCTCCTTCGGCTGTCATCGGTGGAGGAAAAGCGCCGATCACTCAGTTAAAGGCAACCACCTCGAAGCCTCCCTCAGGCGTTTTGCGCTAAGCGCACGCACTGTCGATCAGGTTGTAAGTGAACACTCAAGCCGCCAGTCGACGCTGGCGGCTTCTTTATACACAATGTAAGCACCCTGGCATGTAAGGTAGTAGACATGTAAGGCAGGGTTACATTAGCGGAGAGAAGTATGGCAGAGAAAAAGCAGTTGAGGATGTACGGCGGATGGACGATGCCGCGCTCGGAGGGACTTTTTGGTCTGACCGCACCGGTGACGGCTGCGTTCTTCGTGTGGGTGATCCTAGTCGTGCTCTTGGGCGGCGTAGTCAGTTGGTTTGTCGCTGGCCCCGTGGCTATTGCAGGAATTATCGGTGGCGTGCTGTTGGTGCTCAAGCCCCAGGGCCGCCCAGTGAGTGAATGGATTGGACTAAGAATGGAATTCAAGCGAGCAAAGCGCAAGGGCCTGTCGAAGTATCTCTCTGGCCCGTTTTCACGAGTACCGGGAGGGCGCTACGCTCTTCCGGGCGTGCTGGGCCGACTGGAAGTATCAGAGCACTACACCGGCGGCAATCAGCCGTTTGCGATGCTGCATGATCCACAACGCAGCGAGTACACGGTCGTGTTTGGCATCTGGCCGCAGGGTGATCAGTTGGTCGACTCTGACGTGATGGATTCCTGGGTGGATCAGTGGGGTGCCTTCCTGTCCAACTTGGGAGCAGAGGGCGATGTTGTCGCCGCAACCGCAGTGGTGGAGACGTTCCCGTCGACGGGCATGAAGGTTCGCCAGGAAGTCCGTTCGATTACGAAACTGGATGCCCCGGTATTTGCGCAGCAGGTGATGGTGGAAGCAGCTGAGATGCACTCGTCTCAGCGCATTGAGCTGGAAGCTCGGCTGTCGATCACATTTAAAGCCACGACGTCAGAAAAGCGGCGTGACGTCTCTGCGCAGGCTAAGGATTTGGCGGTGCGCCTGCCGTTGTTGCAATCGCAGATTGAGTACGCGGGGCAGAACACCCGTCCTTTGGCCATTGATGATCTTGTGACCGTTGCCAAGCGGGCGTACAGCTCATCACTGCATCCTGAAATTGAGGCATTGTCGGCCACGAGCCGTGGCCATGAGATTGAGTGGGCAGATGCTGGGCCTTCGCAGGCTGAACAGACCCCGAACTACTACGTCCACGATGGCTCAGTGTCCTCAACCTGGGAGATGGTCATCCCACCTCGTGGCTATGTGCCCCACCGCGTGCTACGCGGATTGTTGATGAAGGACATTGACTTATCGACCAAGCGAGTGGCGGTGTGCTACCGACCTCACACGGCAGCAGAAGCAGCCAAGCTCGTGGACTCGGATGCAATCAACAAGCGTGAGCGCACCAAGCAAGAGCGCGGGCGTCGCGGATCGGCAAGTGCTCGCGCCGAACAGGATGAGGCATCAGCTGAGCAGGCACGTCAGGCAGAAGCGTTGGGTCATGGACTGACTCGATTTGGCTTGCTCGTCACGGTCACTGAACCTGCACAGGATCTGGATGAGTCAGGTCGTATGACGGTGGACAAGATGCCGAATGCGGAAGCCATTTTGAAGAGCTTGTCGCAGCGTTCCCGTATTCAATTGCGGCGCCGATACTGCTCGCAGCAGTTGAGCTTTGCTGCCGCGTTGGGCCTGGGCATCAACATCCCAGAGCATCTGTCGGCCGCGGCACTGGTGCAGGGCTAAAGGAAGGGGCGGACAGATGATGGCAAAAAAGCAGAAGATTGAGAAGCCGAAGACCCCCAAGAAAGGCTATACAGCCGATGGTGTCTACACCGAGTGGCGTCTCGAGGAGCTCAATCGCAAGGCCCAAGGTTCAGGGCCGTCGGCGGTGTGGGCCCGGCAGCTGCTGACTCGAGATGCGAATTATCGACGCGTGAAGTTCGGAGATAACGCCAAGGTGGACGGGGATGTCTGGCGTAAACCTCACACCATGACGCCACGTGGCATGGTCGGAGAGTTCGGCGGCCCGGATTTCTCAGTCGGAGCGATGCCTGAAGCCCGCGGCACGACCGATGTCGTTGCCGGTTTTTACCCCTGGTCAGTGGGTGCTGGCTCGCCACCAATCGGCCCCCCGATTGGCTACAACCTGATGACGGGCGAGCCCGTGCAGTTTGATGCCACCGGCTACAAACTGCGTGGTGGCGGGATCACTGCCCCCATCGTGATGATCATTGCGCTCAACGGCTTCGGCAAGTCAACGCTGGGTCGCCGCATACAAAGCGGTGCCGTGGCACAAGGACGTACCTCGCTGGTACTCGGCGATTGCAAACCCGACTTCCGTGATCAGGTCGAAGCAATGACCGATGCCCAGGGTAATCCGATGGGCCAGATCATCGAGCTGGGCCATGGCCTGGGCAGCCTCAATCCACTGGATGTGGGCCTGCTGGGTGTCGCTGGTGACCGCATTGCAGCTCTGGCAAAGACACTGGAAGACGCTGAACAACGCCGTGATGAAATCTCCCAGCGGGAGATCGACGAGCTGGTCATGCCGAGCTTTGCCCAGCGGTGGCGGCAGATGGGCGCGGACGCGCGCTCGGACTGGATTCGGGAAGTCAACACGCGAGCCCGCAAGGTCAAAGAAGAGCTGCGTTCCCGTCAAACAATGATGGTCGCCTCGTTGGTGCAACTGGTGCGCCGCTCGGCCATCAATGAGTTTGAGGAGACGATGATCGCCTCAGCAATCAGCCGACTGTATGAGGATGGTGGGTTTACCCACGATCAGCCACCTCTGCTGGAAGATCTGTATGAGCTGATCCGCATGCCCAGCTCGGAGATGATGCTGGATGCAGGCATTGATCCTCGCGACGGTAAAGACGCTTCCGAGCAGGATCGCCTGCGTGCTGAGGAGGAGTACCGCCAGGACATTAAGCCGCTGGTGCGCTCCTTGCGCGCACTGATCCGCGGCGAGTTCGGGGAGATTTTTAATGGTCACACGACCACTCGTCTTCAGTTGGATGCGGCGGCCATCGATGTGGATGTGTCCAACATTCCGCACTCGGATGCATCCCCGCTGCGTGGAGCTGTGTTGCTGGCCTGCTGGGGTGAAGGGTTTGGCGCAGTGGAAGCCGCACACCACCTTGCGGATGTCGGACTGGAACGTAAGCGTACGTTCCAGATCATCATGGATGAGCTATGGCAGGTGTTGCAGTCACACTCGTCGATGATTTCCAAAGTCAATCAGCTCTCCCGTTTGAATCGTCAGACGGCCACCGAGCTGGTGATGATCACGCACTCTATTGCCGACCTGGCAGCCTTTGACTCCAAGCAATCGCAGAATGAGGCTGACGGTCTCATCGAGCGTTCCCGTGTGAAGTTTTTCGGCCCGTTGCCGAAAAAGGAGATCAATCGCCTCCGTGATGTGGTGGAACTGTCCGAGGCTGCACAAAACATGCTGGTGACGTGGTCAGCCCCTCCGGCCGTGGCTGGTGAAGCAGTGCGTCCTGGCGAGAAGCCACCACCACCGCCGGGAACCGGAAAGTTCGTAATGAAGGTCAATGAGCGCGGCGCAGATATTGCCTTCCAGCTGGTGCGCACTCCGGTGGAAATCTCCAGTGGCGTGCACAACACCGATAAGCGCTACGACGACGCGGCAGTGCTGAACGCACTCGATGACGAGTCGGATAGCTTCCCCGAGTTCGAGACCGTCTCGGTCATGGTGGATTAGGCGATGAAGAAAACATCCAGCATGGGGATGATCTTGGTCGTGATCATCGCGGTGATCATCCTGCTGATCACGATTCTGGTGACCGTCTTTGCCGGTGTGGAAGAACCACAGACCTGCGAGGGCCCAGGATCAGCATCAGTCGGTAGCGGTAGTCCCGTGGTCAACGGTGACTTCGCGGAGCCGATCGCTGACTCAAAGAGCAAAGAAACCTCCGGGTATCGATCTGCCGATCGTCCCGACCATGAGGGAATCGACTTTGCAGGTCCGGTGGGAGATAAGCTCTACGCCTTCGCTGACGGTGTCGTCGAGCAGGCAGGCCCTGCAACCGGCTTCGGCAACTGGATTGTCATTGGCCACGAAATCGACGGCAAGCACTACAGCACCGTGTACGGCCACATCTTCGATGAAGGCCTGAAGGTCAAGACTGGCGACAAAATCAAAAAGGGCCAGTACATCGCCGATGAAGGCTACAACGGCGAAGTCGATCCACCAGGCGTGGCTGGCGCACACCTGCACTTCGAGATCTGGGATGGTGGCCGGTTCGGCGGCTCCAGCATCGACCCCGAACCGTGGGTCGACAAGGCGCGCTCTGGTGGAGGCCGCGCCTCCAGCAAGCCGTCCGACGACGCGGCGGCAACGCCCTCCGATAAGTCGTCGGAATCTGCCTCGGCCGGAGCCAAGAAGCCAGAGGAAAAGCCCACCTCCGGTGGTGAATTGCCCGACTCTGACAAGATTCAGTCGGAGGAGCACCTTCAGGTCGACACGATTCGCGTCGCGCGAGCGGTCGCGCAGAAGTTCCCCCAGGTTGAGACGATCGGTGGCTGGCGCGAGTTCGACACCTATCCTGATCACCCGTCCGGACGCGCGGCCGACATCATGATCCCCAACTATGAATCAGATGAAGGCCGAAAGTTGGGCGACGCGATCAAGGAGTATCTGTTTGCCAATAAGGATGCTTTCCACATCCAGTACATGATCTGGCGACAGACGTATATCCCGAGCCAGGGCACACCGAACCTCATGGAGGATCGCGGGTCGCTGACACAGAACCACTTCGATCACGTCCACGTGACCACCGAGGGCCACGGTATGCCCAAGCCAGGTCAGAAATACGGGCCTGCACCTGAGGGAGGCAACGCCACCGTCGGTGCGGTCTCTGGCGATCCCGATTGCGCCGCGGGCAGTGCTGACGGAGTCGATGTGGCCCTAGAAGATGGCCAGATCCCGCCAGAGTTCGTCAAGTGGCTGCGGATCGCAGGCCGCGAGTGCAAGGGATACCCCGCACCAGTGGCCGCAGCTCAGATGAAGCAAGAGTCTGGATTCCAGAAGAACATCGGCTCGCCCGCGGGCGCGCAGGGCCCTGGCCAGTTCATGCCAGGAACGTGGGCAACCTGGGGATACAAAGTCGATGACCAAGGACGAAAAGTGGGTGCGGCTGGTGAAGGAAACATCAACTCGGAGGCTGACGCCACCATGGCCATGGCTCGACTGATGTGCAACAACATCGCCACCGCCGAACGCAAGAAGGCCTCAGGTGCCTGGAAGGGCGATACGCTCCAGCTCGCGCTGGCGGCCTACAACGCCGGTGAAGGCAACGTCGACAACGCCGGTGGTGTGCCGCCCTTTGCAGAAACTCAGCACTACGTCGAAGTCATCCCGGCCTCGGCAAAGAATTTTGAAGAAAAAGTCTAGAAGAAAGAGATACCCCTGATGAAACGTTCAACAATCTTTACCCTGCTGGTGATCACGCTGGTTGTCCTGCTCGGTGGCCTGGCATGGGCCGCGACCTCATTGCAGAGCGAACCGGAGCAACCCGCGATGGAGGCCACCGATGCACATGAGCGCATTGATCCGGCCGCCGATGACGTGCTGGTGGCAGCGGAGGGCATCATGTCTGCCCTGTTGTCGATGCGCCCCGCCGAGCAGACCAGTCCCTATGACCAGTACGCGACCGTGGAAGAGCGCCTGAGCGGCCAGTTGCTCCGCGTGGCACAAAATCCTCCCACTGACGAGATGAGCAAAAAGACCTGGCCCGAGCAATGGCAGTCCTGGGCCCGGTCAGGCGACCGCGTGCAGGGATTCGTGACTCGGGCTCCCGGCACGGAGCCGGTTGCTGAGGATGCCACTACAGCGGAGGTCACGGTCGATATGGAGCAAAAGGTCATTCACCCCGACGGGGAGATGACACCGTACCGCTCCAGCGTGGCCACCGTCTCCATGGTCAGAGAGGAGGGGATGTGGAAGGCAGCAAACTACGAGATCACCCACGTCAACTACTAACACCACCATCACACAACGAGCTTCACTCCAAGAAAGAGGACACATCATGGCATTGAGCAAGGCTGACAAGCAGCGCTGGGACGAAATCGACGAGATGATCTTCGGCGCGAAAGACGAACTGAAAGCAGCACCCGACCACACCACGCTGCGCCAGTGGGCAGAAGACAACGGCATGGACAACGGGCCAGACTTCGGAAAATTCAAATCATCCCTGCGCAAAATCGGCGTGGACTACAACAGCCTTAGAGAAGAAACGATCAAGGAACGCGACGCCGCACTTCTCGAGCAGGCTCAGGAAATGGAGATGAACGCCGAAGGCCTGCCGTTCATTCAGCTGGAATGCGCCGCAGTAGAGCAGGACGATGAGGCCAGCTTCGCCATTACCGATGACGAAGGCACTGCCCTGTGGTTCGGGCGATTCAGCTCCAAGTTCGAGCGCATCCGCAAGGAAGGCGACCTCGTCTCTGCCGAGCAATCCGCAGCGGATAAGGCGGTGTATGCCGCCGCGACAGCGCGCAAGGCCTTGGGCATCGACAATATTGCGCTGTGGCTGACCACTTCCTGCCCCGACCTGGACGAAGACAGCCTGCGCGTGGCGGGAGCCCGCCAGGGTGTGGCACTGAGTATCACCGTCGACCAGGACGCGGATAAGGCACTGTTTATGGCGCAGATGGGCGGCTTCCGCAACCTGCGCGATGTGCCTGAGACTGAACTGGCGGCCTTGGTCGAGACCGAAACCGACGAGGAAGCCTAGACCCATGTCAACGAGTGTGAGAAATCGCAGTGACCACTTAGGGATGCCGTACTGGGCAGGCCCTTATCTCCTCGGCGGCGTACTCGTAGGTCTGTGGCTGATCTTTTGGGCAGGTCAAGCACTCAGCGGGCCGGGCGTATCCGTAAACCCATTGCTGCACCTGATCGGCCTGCTCAAACCAGCCCACGCACAGCACTACAGCATCCTCGGATTCATCCTCAGCGCTGTGATCCTCGCCGCGCTCGGCGGCCTGGTGCTCTGGCTGGTACGCAGCTCCCGTGCCCGCACCTCACGTGGCGGGTCGGTGCGCCACGCGACAAAGTCACTGGCCAGCCGTGCTCAGATTGAGCAGATGGGTCGCAAAGCTGTGACCCAGTCCCAGCAACACCTGAACATGGATCTTCCTGAGTGGGCGAGCCCCGGCCAACTGGTCGGCCGCGAGCTGGGCACCGGCAAAGAGATCTACTTGGACTACGAAACGCTGATGCTGGACACCTGGCCAGCGCGCTACGGTAAAACCACCGGGCGTGTGTTTCCGATGATGCTCGATGCCCCAGGCGCAGTCGTGGCGACCTCCAACAAGCCGGACTTGATTGGCGACACCATCGCTTTGCGTGAAGCTATCGGCACCTGCTGGGTAGGAGATCCACAAAGGATCTACACCGGCGGCGATGCCCGGCCTGCCTTCTGGGTCGATCCCCTGGACTACATCCGCCGTCGCCCTGCCGACGAGTGGGACTCAGCAGCAGGCGATCTCGCGCGATTGTTCGCCGACGATGCGGGCGTGTCCGTGGGATCTGGTGGCGATGACGCCATGTGGCGCAATAGCGGTGCTGAACTGCTGGCCTGCATGTTGCTGGCCGCGGCGGTGGAATACCGTCCCATTACCGACGTGCTCGACTGGGCTAACGATGAATCCGACCGATCCATCGTAGATATTCTCAAGCGCCACGACTGGCCGAGCATGGCCATGCTGGCCAACGGCAGCTACAACCTGGTCGATCGCACTCGCTCGGGAGTGTTTTTCTCCATGAAGTCGATGGTCACCCCGCTGGCCACGAAGGTGTTCCAAAACTGGGTGACCCGCCCACAATCCGACGATGTGCCAAAGTTCAGCCCCGACGAGTTCATCGCAGCCCACGATCGGGGAGAATGCCCCACGCTGTACCTGCTCTCGGACAAGCGCCGCGCAGGCTCAGCCTCACTCTTGGTGATCCTGCTGACGGTCTGGGTCACTGAGGCTGCGGAATACTCTGCATTCCGCCAGGGTGGACGTCTGAAGACGCCGCTGATGATGCCGCTGGACGAGATCGCCAACACCGTGACGTGGCAAGGAATGCCGGATGCCTACTCACACTTTGGCTCCAAGGGAATCATCATTGCCTCGATCCTTCAGTCCTATGGCCAGGCCAAGGAAATCTGGGGAGAGAATAAGGCTGGTGTGCTCCGCGACAATGCTGCATTGATGATTGGCGGCGGTATCAAGGACTCCGCGTATCTCAAGGAGATCGAAACGCTCATCGGCGAGTACGAATCCCGCAAGGTCAGCCGCAGCTCAGACAGCGATTCATATAAGACCTCCGCGTCGGTCTCCCTCGACGATAAGTCCATCCTGACCGCCGCAGAGCTACGCGATATGGACCCGCACATGATGCTGGTCATCGCACCAAAGCGACGCCCGGTGTTGGTGGAGACGATTCCGTTTTGGGAACGTACCTTCCGCCCAGAAATCGAGGCGCAGCGCAAGCTGATTGAACAAGCCAAGCAGGATGCGGCCGCTCTTGCGGCAGCGGAGCAGTAGAGGGAGGAAACAATGACAACACTGATCCACAAAGCCATTGAAAAGACTCTCGCAAATCTTCTGAAGCAAAAGATTGAAGCGGTGGTGCTCGAGCCATCAAAAAGAGCGTTCACCAACCTCAACGGCACAGGTGATGAGGTTGCAGGCCGCCTCGAGAAACTGGCAGACAAGCACGCACAGGCGCAACTGGCACGAGAACTGGAACTGCCCGCACGGACACGCTTTAGTGACGTCTTCGAGTTCGTTGACCGGGTCGTCGTGGATCTCTACGGCACCCAAATGACTCAGGAACTGCGGTGGTGCGAGCAGTTCTACCTCCACAAGGCAGCGATGCGACGTCTGACCCTGATGTGGGTCACCTGGGAGAACATGCGCGCCGAGATGCCCGCCACCGGCGAGGAAGTCTGGATGCGCACCATTGGCGACTATCACATGAACTTCCTGATGAGCGGCCGCGGGCCATTCACCCGCTGCACCACCAGTCATAAGCCAGATACCCCTCTGACTGTCGTGCCGCTGAGCCAGAAGCTGGCCGAACCAGACGAAAACAAGGAGTAAACAATGGATCCGCTACAACAACTTGATCAAGAACTAGAGCAAGCCTTCGTCTCGGTGCACCGTTCAGGGGCACAGACAATGCGAGACCTGCGCACCCGCACGGCCATGGGCCGGACGGGCCGCCCGAATCCGCGGCAAGTCGGAGCCCGTCGAACAAAGGCTCCTGGCCGTCGCCAGTTGCGGCGCATGACTCCAGGACAGCTCTCGGGATACATGGTTTCAGTGAATACTCGAGCCCTGGCAGGGGAGACGGTCGGTACGGAAGCTCGCCGGATCTCCGCCGAGCTGGGACGTCGAGAGATGAGCAAAACCCAAGGCCAGTGGAACACCATGGGACGCACGTGGCCCCAAGAAACAGGATTCCGCCCGCCAGTCGCCGCACCTGAAAATGCGGCGGCGGCACCTGCCCAGACCACCGACGCCTCAACAGCAGCAACAGCCCAAGTGGCGGCAGCGCGCGAAGAAGCGATCGCTGCACAAGATGCCGCGCTGGATGCCCAAGCAGAGGCACGCGAAGCTCGCCAGGACGCTGAATCAGCTAACGCTCGAACAAACCAGTCCACCCACGCTGATACGTCCCCCATGGATGCCGCATTTACAGCGGTCGCGGCAGTGGGAGGTGTCGCCGCCGTCGATGAGGTAGTGGAAGCTGTCGACAGCAGGGCAAGCGAGCTGGGAGTATCCCCCATTGCGGACTCGGAGACGGACGCTGGCGCTGATCTTGTCAGCGACCTGGTAGAAGATGGCGCTGACCAGGAGTTGATCGATGCGGCGGATTTTGGACAGAGTGCAGTGGCGGGTGGTGATGTCGCTGAAGCACTAGGCACAGAATCCTCAAGCCAGGACAAGGCAATGGAGCTGGGAACCGACACTGGCAACGACATGCCCAGCGTGGCCCCATCACCAGGTCAAGGAGCTGAGTTGTAATGCAGTCAGTCAAAGATAATAAGCAGCCGGTGGGTGCAGCGCTGGTACAGCGGTTGGTGTGGCATTTTCAGCTGCAACCACAGCAGGGCCCGACCCCACTGCCTCGGGGTGAGGTGTGGGGTTTGGTTGTTAGCTGAGGTAGAGGTTTGGGAAGTGTTTTTGAATGTTCGCTTCGATGAGGTTGCGCTGGTAGGCGTTTGGCTTGAAGGTGAAGTGCACTTCTACTTTGGTGCCGTTTTCTTTTACCTGGGCGTCTTCTGCGCCGGAGTCGATGTCATCTGCGATTGCGAATCGTTTTAGGTTGAACGCGTCGTAGTTGGTGACTCGTGTTCCTGGTTTTGCGTTGAAAGTGAGCGTGTGGCTCATACCTATCTCCTGGTGTTCGTGGTGCCGGGTTGTTCCGGTGTGTTGATTGAAGTGCCCCAGGTTTTGTTCCGTCTGAGTAGATGGGAAAATCTGGAACATGCCAAAGAAATTTGACCAGGATGCGAAGGACCGCGTGGTCCGCCTCGTCGAGGACCGTATCCTGGCAGAGAACCT